>NZ_LLZG01000362.1 GCF_001509475.1 Streptomyces regalis | reverse complement strand
CCGCCCGCCGCCCTCACAGCCCTCCAGGCTCGGGTTCGAGCTCAGACCAACAACCTCAACAGCATGATCAAGACGACGTGTTAATGATCTGCAAGCCCTAAGGGATGTCCCGCAATCGGCCTTTGACTTCGATCGACCGCAGTGCCGCGGGCTAACGGGCGCGCCTCATCTCGAAGGCGGCAGTTCCAAGGAGCTCCGGCACTGTGTGGGCGACTGTGTATCCGACGGGGTCGAGGGCCTGCCTGTGCGGGAGATATCGGGTGGTTACGCAGAGCGGTGGGGCGCCTGGTGCCTCAGGCACCGGGGGTCCCCGGCGCGCCGTATCGGGCGAGCATGGTCAGCACCGCTTGGTCGACCGCGTTGGTGATGGCGGAGTCGTCGGGCTCCCAGCGTGCGAGCAGCATCCGCGGCCAGAACACATGGTTGGAGATCATTCCGAGGAATTGGGTCGCCGCCATCTCCGCATCGTCAAGTCGTGCCGCACCAGCGGCGTTTTCGGCTGCCAGGTAGCGGCGGACCGATTCGAAGTAGGGCATCTTGCCGAGCTTGAACTGGGTCTCGCCGAGCTCCGGGAAGCGCGGCACCTCGGCGATGACGATGCGGAAGAGGGCGGCCATGCCGGGCTGGGTGAGAAGCGCCACGTATCGGCGTCCGATGGTCTCAAGCCCTGCGCGGAGGTTCCCTGGCTCGGGGAGGGGCGCCTCCTCGTCGTCGACCTTCCAGTGTTCGGTGACGATCGCCTCGAACAGGGCCGCCTTGGTGGTGAACTGCTTGAACAGAGTCGCCCTCGACACTCCGGCCGCCTCGGCGATGCGGGCCAGCGAGGTGCCGTCGTAGCCGGAGTCGAGGAATAGCTTCGTCGCTGCCTCGATGATGGACGTCCGCTTCTGCGCTGCCACCCGCCGGTGGTATTCCGATGGCTGTGCCGTCATGTCCTCCAGTATGCCTCTCACGGCGAGGTGAGTCACTTGACTCACCTCTAGCCCTGCTCTTACCTTGAGAGAAGAGGTGAGTCACTCGGATCGCCATTAATGTAAGCCTGGAAGGATGCATCATGGGACGCTTTGAGGGCCAGACCGTCATCGTCACAGGCGGCAGCGGGGGCATGGGCAGCAGTCATGTGCAGGGCTACCACGACGAGGGGGCGAACGTCGTCATTGCCGGCCGCGACGACGACGCCGGCGGCGATCTCGCTGCTCAGCTCGGTCATCGGGCTCTGTCTGTTCACCTGGATGTCGCCAGCGAGGACGACTGGGCGGCGGCGGTGCGAGAAGTCGAAGGCCACTTCGGGCCGGTCACCATCCTGGTGAACAACGCGGGCGTCCAGAACCCGGCGGCCCCTATCGAGCACACCGAACTCCGCACCTGGGAGCACACCTTCAGCGTCAACGTCACCGGCCAGTTCCTCGGCATCAGGGCCGTGGCTCCGTCGATGCGCAGGGGCGGTGGCGGAACCATCGTCAACATCGCCTCGACCATGGCCCACGGCGGCACGGCCTTCTACGCCCCCTACACCGCCAGCAAGTGGGCCGTGCGCGGGCTGACCAAGACGGCCGCGCTGGAGCTGGGGCGCGACAACATCCGGGTCAACTCCATCCACCCCGGCGTCGTCTCCACACCGCTGATCAACGAACCCACCGTCGCAGGCCAGCCGGCCATCGCCGACTTCTACTCGCCCGATCCCTTCGCCATCCCCCGCCTCGCCGAACCCTGCGAGATCACCCGCCTGTTGCTCTTCATCACCTCCCAGGACGCATCTTTCGCTACGGGCTCGGAATTCGTCCTGGACGGGGGGCTGCTGCTCGGCCCTGCACTCCAACCCGAAGCCGACATCGCAGCTTGAGCCGGCATTGCAGTACGGAGCGTGCAGCCGCGGGCGCCCCTCTTGTTCAAGGCGTCAACCATCAACTGAGACTCGACACGGACGCGTGGCGCTTGAAGTCGTATGCGCAGGCTGGGAGTTCGGCGCCTTGGCGGTTGGCGAGCGGCAGGAAGAGTACGGGTCGGATAGTCCAGGTGATGCGGGTGGTGTCCTGGGTGACGGACACCGTACAGGGCTCCGAGCGTAGGAGGGCTCGGCGGGTTTCGATGCGGCCCTCGTACAGCCAGGTCCATGCCTCGTCGGAGGCTTCGGGGTCCAGTGACGGTGCGATGGTGTGGATTGTGGCTGCGACCCATCTGTTGGCCTGGGGTGCGGTGTAGGCGTCGATGGATGCCAGGAGTGCCGGTCGTCGTCGCGCGGTGAGGTCGTGGGTCCAGCACTCGCACCAGTAGCCGCGGGAGAGTTGGTTCACGGGGTGTCTCCTGGCGGGTACGCCACGAGGACGTAGCACGTGGTCTCGTCGTACAGCGTGAGTCGGTAGGCCGTGCCCGTCGTCAGGTAGGCGAGGGCTTGTTCGTGCTCGGCCTCGTCTGTGAGCCAGTAGTGGCCGGGCTGGGCGTATGCGGCGTCGAGTTGGTCGGTGATGTTGCTCGTGCGCTCGCGGAGCCAACGCAGTGCCAGGCGGGGGCTTGCCGCGTCGTGTGATCCCAGGGGGATGGAACTCGCCTCGTGCAGGGGGTAGGCGGCTGCCCGACAGAGGTATTCGCCGGTCGATCGCACTGCGGGTAAGTCTTCGGCGGCCGTCGTCCTCAGCATGGGTGGCCTTCGGGGTGATCGTCCCGGTAGACCTCCGTCGTGACGGTGTGGCCGTTGTCGCTGTCGTAGACCGCCACCCGGTGGGCGATCGCGCTGACCATGCCCAAGCCTCTGCCGTGCTCGGCCTCCTGGTCCTGGTCCTCCACCTTCGGAGCGCCGGCAGTGCCTCCCTCGTCTGTCACCGAGAGGGCAACCGCCTGCGCGGAGACCGCCAGGGCCAGGTGGAAGCTGCCGCGCTCGTGCCCGCTGGCCGTGTGAAGGATGGCGTTCGCGCTCAGCTCGCTCACGATCAGTTCGGCGCCCTCAGCGTGTCGAGGCCGACGCCGCCGGCAGTCACCCGCAGGTCGACAGCTTGGAGGTCAAGGAGGAGAAGGCCAGTCCGGACGTCTCCGCGCGGCTCGGTTCCGTGCGGCGGGTGCTGGCTCGTCGGCGGCGGTATCTGCTGGACGGGCGGCCGGTCGAGTTCGCGACGTCCCTCCTGCCGTTCGACATCGCCCGCGGTACGCAGATCGCCGAACCCAACCCCGGGCCCGGTGGCATCTATGCCCGTCTCGAAGAACTCGGCCACCGCCTCGACCACTTCGAAGAGGAGATCCGCGCCCGGATGCCCTCGCCCGCCGAGGTGAAGACACTGCGGCTGGCCTCCGGTGTGCCGGTCATTCACCTGATCCGGACCGCGTTCGACAGCGAGGGGCGGGCCGTCGAGGTCTGCGACACCGTGATGGCGGCTGACGCGTACGTGCTGTCGTACCAGCTCCCGGCGACCTGATCGCATGATCGGCAGCAGTGCGACGCCAGGGGATGGGCTAGTCCGTGGCTTCGATGGTCGGCGCGCCGAACAGGGCGCCGATGTTGTTCCACATGAAGCCGTCGCGCCAGTCCGGCTTGTGGGCCACCCAGGCGAGGAGTGCTTGACGAACCTTCTCCTGGGAGGGCCAACAAGAAGGGCAGGCGCCGCCGCTTCGGTGCAGTGAGGCAGTACAGGTCCGGCCGCTGGACCTTCGAGACCAAGAAGGACGCGGAAGTCTGGCTGTCCCAGGTCGAGGCAGATCTCACCCGAGGGGATTGGCGCGCTCCCGACGCCGGGGCGGTCAACTTCCGTATCTACGCAGAGAAATGGGTCGAGGAACGGGAGCTGGCTGTTCGCACCGACGACCTGTACAAGCACCTTCTTCGGCTCTACATCCTCCCGACGTTCGGCGAACTCGACCTCGACGAGATCACTGCTCCGCGAGTGCGTGAATGGCGTGCCGAGCGTCTCCGCACCACCAAAGCCAAGACGGCCGTCGCCAAGGCGTACCGCCTCCTCAAAGGCATCCTTGAGACCGCGGTCGACGACGACCTGATCACCCGCAACCCGTGCCGAATCAAGGGCGCGGGCAAGGAGTCAGCCGCCGAACGCCGTATCGCCACCGTCGCCCAAGTCGACGCCCTCGCGGACGCGATCGGCATCCGGTGGCGCTTCATGGTCTACCTCGGTGCATACGGCCCGATGCGCCCCGAGGAACTGGCCGGCATCCGCCGCCGGGACGTCGACCTCGACAACCTGGTGATCCGTGTCCGCGTTGCTGAGCCCGAGCGGACCAACGGCAAGCGCGCTCCCGGCGAGACCAAGTCGGACGCGGGCGTCCGTGCCATCGTCCTCCCCGCCTTCCTTCACAAGGAGGTGAAACAGCACCTCGCCTGGTTCGCCGAGAAGGCGCCCGACGGCCTGGTCTTCGTCGGCGAGAAGGGAGCTCCCTTCCGGCGCACCCCCTTCGGCCGGAAGTGGAGACGTGCACGCGCTGTCGCCGGCCTCCCGGACGGCTTCCGCTTCTACGACCTTCGTCACACCGGGCACACGCTCTCGACCTGTTCGGGCGCGACCCTCAAGGACACGATGGTCCGTGCCGGGCAGTCCTCCGAGAAGGCCGCGCTGATCTATCAGCACTCCGACCAGGAGCGGCAGCGCGATGTAGCGGCCGGCCTCGACGACATGGTCCGCGCCGAGCGTGCGAAGCACCACAAGCAGCAAAGCGACAACCCCGCGCACCACAAGGAGAAGGCCACAGGAAGCTAGCCGAGTGCCCATGGTGCGGTTGTGGTGCGCGAGCCGCCTACCGGTCTAGACAACAAACAACCCCCGGGTCTCTGACCTGGGGGTTTGTGTTGGAGCGGGTGACGAGAATCGAACTCGCGCTCTCAGCTTGGGAAGCGACGGCGCTTGCGGAGCCGAATGGCTTCTGACCTGGTCGTATGTGCTCTGGCGTAACGTGCGAGGGCACGGGATCGCTCCGCTGTTGACCGTGGTTGTCCGGTCTTATGGGCATGCTATGGGCACGACCCTGCACGGGGGCGCAGTGAGGAGACGAGCCTGGTCCGTTGCGGTACTGGATCTCCGGGTGTGAGGTGCCGCCGATCCGTCGGCCTGCAGAAGCACACTCCTGGGCAACGTGTGCAGTCCAGGGCCCGCGGTGATCGCCGCCCAGCTCCGCTGCTGCCGCGTCAGCACGGAACCCGCTCGCGCTCTCCCCGTCATCGCGTAGGCCGTTCACCGCAGTCCTGTTCCACCGGGCTGCTCCAACCGGCACGATGATGTTCGGGTAACCACGCCCGACCGCAGACGGAGACAGGGGGATACACGTGGTTGTGCCCATCGGGCTCGACGAGTGGCCCGCGCGCAGTCTGCTGGGGGTGCTGTCACCCCCGGCGCGGTGGGACCTGCTCGGCCTGGGAACCGAGGTCCGGTTCGACGTGGGTGCCGTGCTGCTGAGAGAAGGGATGAACGACCGGCACGTATTCCTGTTGTTGTCCGGTTTCGCCAAGGTCACCGCGACCGTGGAGAACGGTGAGGCCTCACTCCTCGCGGTCAGGGCCGCCGGAGACACGGTGGGCGAGATGGCGGCCATGGACGGGGCTCCGCGCTCGGCGACGGTCACCGCTTGTGGCCCGGTGACCGCCCGGGTGGTGCAGGCCGGTGTGCTGCGGGAGTTGCTACTGCGACGGCCGGAGGTCTCCATGGCCCTGACCGGCATTGTCGCCAACCGCCTGCGCTGGGCGAACCGGCGGCGGCTGGACTTCCGCGGGTATCCGGCGAAGGTGCGGTTGGCCCGGCTGCTGGTGGAACTCGCCGCGGTCTACGGATCGTCCCGGGCCGGTGGAGTGGTGATCGGCTGCCGACTGACGCAGCCAGAACTGGCCACGCTGATCGGCGCCGCCGTGACGACGATCCAGAAGGTCCTGCGTGAACTGCGCGCCGAGGGCCTGCTGGAGACCGGCTACCGTTCCACCGTCATCCGGGACCTGCCCAGGCTCAGGCGGCTCGCGGACCTGCCGGACGAAGGACCGTAGCCCGCAGGCGCAGGACGGGTTCCTACCGGGTTCAGACCAGCACATGCTGCAAGGTCACGCTCAGCCCGGCGCTCACGCCCATGACCGCCGTGCACACCACCGCCCCCGCCAGCCACCGATACTTGCGTACGGCGACGCGAGCGAGGAACCGTACGGCCCGCGACAACTCCCTGCGATCCGCGGCCTCGTCCGCGGACACGCCGTCGGAGGGCAGGATGTCGGCGCCCGACGCGAGCTGGACGAAGCTGTACCGGTTGACGGCCGGGTCCTTGAGTATCCGCGGGATCAACGTCGCTGCCAGGCTCACCGCGCCACCGACCAGGCCGCAGACGAACACGACCAGCAGTGTCCCGGCAAACCATCCGGGCACGCCCCCCTGTTCGCAGGCGAGCACGGCCCGGCCACTCCACGTCCCCGCGGTGCCGGCCAGCGCCGCCTGCACCGCCGCCAGGATGCCGGCTTTCGCGTCCGCGTGCTGGTGGGTCGTGTGCAGGGCGGTGAACATGTACTGCGCGGGGCGGTGGCCGGCTGCATGGTCGGTCGGTGTCATTTACGTCTCCTCCGGTCGACACGGGTGTGCTCCGTCCAGTAGGCGGGCGGTCGCCGGACCGAACCAGTCACTTCTGTGGGTTCTCGCGACCTCATGAGCAACTCCCGGATCTCGGCATTCCGTACTTCCACGGGGTTCACGGCGGCGGACAGTTGTATGACTTGAGTACCGGCGCCCGTATGAGGGGGAGCGGGCGCCGGTGTTCTTCCCGGGGACCTCGCGACGGCACTGGGCGTCGGTGTCGGCGTGTGGTGACTCCGTTGATTTTCGGGGGAACTGAGTGAAACGGCATCTTCGCCCGCGCGGCACGTGTAGGCCGAGAGGTGTCATGTCGAGGACGGTCTGGATGAACGGGGCGGCATGGAAGAGTTCGAGCGCAGACTGCTGCTGTCGGTCGATGCGGAGGGGTACGGCCGCGCAGACGAGGTGACGCAACGCGAGTTCCAAGAGGCGATCAAGCGGCTGCTGGGTGAAGCGGCCGGCGCTGCCCGGCTGGACCGCAGGCGATGGGTGACGCAGGAGGGCGGGGACTCGCTGTTCGTGGTTCTGCCCGAGGACGCCTCCGAGCCTGTCCTGGTCGACACGTTCATGCGTGGCCTGGACGCCGGTCTGAGGACCTTCAACCACAACCGGAAGCGGGAGACATGGCTGCGGCTCAGGGCGGCCGTCCACTTCGGCCCAGCCTCGCTGGGCGCCAATGGTTTCGTCGGTCCGGCACCGGTCGAACTCGGCCGCATCCGCGACTGCGCGGCCCTGCGTGCCGCCCTGGTGAAGGCGTCGGATGCCTGCCTGGCCGTCGGTCTGTCCGAGAGTGTCTTCCACGACGTCGTGAAAGCGGCGGCGTACACCAGCCTCCGGGCGGAGGAGTTCCGGCATGTGCGGGTCGAGGAGAAGGAGTACCGGGGGGAGGCTTGGATCTGGGTGCCGGGTACCGATGTACGGCAACTTGACCTGGGGTCGGAGTCGGATGCAGAAACGGATCTGGACAGGACGGCGCCGGGCGATACGCCGGTGGCCGGTCGCCCTGGGGGCGGCGACAACGGCCGCGCCGGTGGGGAGGCGGCGCGAGGGGACGTCTACACCCTGCATGTGGCGTCCGGCGGCGCGGCCGCCCAGGGTCCGGGCGCCAGCGCTGTCGTCAACAACTACAACGGCGGCCGACAGTGACAGAGAACCCTGAGAACCCTGAGAACCCCGGGATCCCCGAGGACTCCGAGGCCCCCCAGTACTACTACGAGGGGCACGCGTCCGACGGCGGTGCGCTCGCCCAGGGCCCGGGCGCGACGGCCACGGTCAACAACATCTACGGCTCGCGCCTCCCCACGATCGAGGAGTTCCCCTCTCCTGCCGCCGCCGACGTCACCTGGCTGATGGCGCAGCCCAGCCGTCTGCTGGACGCACACAGCCAGGTCGTGCCCTTCGTCGGCCGGGAAGCCGAGCTGGAGTGCCTGAAGCAATGGCGGGACGCCCGGGACGCCCGCTTGTCGGTCCTGCTGCTGCACGCTCCCGGCGGTCAGGGCAAGACCCGGCTCGCCACGGAGTTCGCCGAACAGACCCGGAGCCTGCGGGGAGAGGAGCGATGGCACGTCCTGCAGGCGGGACTCCAGGGCGCCCTCCCCGGCCCCGCCGTCCCGCGCCACGGCATTGCCCCGCCCGGTGACGCGGCCCGCGTGCTCCTCGTGGTCGACTACGCGGACCGATGGGCGCACAGCGAGCTGGAACGCCTGCTGTCCTACACCGTTCTCCACGAGCGGCGGCCCACCCGTGTTCTGCTCATCGGCCGGACCGTCCGCTGGTTCGCGGCCCTGCGGGCCGAATTGGCCGACCGCCGCGCCGCCGCGGACGACCTGCTGCTTCCCCCGCTGGCCGAGGACCGGCAGCGGATGTTCACCGCCGCCCGCGACCGCTACGCCGAAGCGGACCTGTACAGCCTTTCGGACGCGGCGAGCATCCAGCCGCCCGGCTCCCTCGACCACCCTGACTTCGGACTGCCGCTGAACCTGCAGATGGCCGCCCTGGTCGCGGTCGACGCCCGCAAACGGGGCGCACAGCCGGCTCCGTCCGAACCGCACCAGCTGTCGGCCTATCTCCTCGACCGCGAACGCCTGGCGTGGCAGAAGCTCTTCGAGGCCGGAGGACATCGGCAGGACTACCGGACCGGACCGTCCATCATGGCCAAGACCGTGTTCACCGCCGTACTGACCGGACCGGTCGGCCAGAGAACCGCGAAACGAGCCCTGCGGAAGCTGGACCTGCCCCAGCCGCACGACCACCTCTTGGACGATCACAGGTTCTGTTATCCGCCCGCCGACCGCAGAACGGTCCTGGAGCCCCTCTATCCCGACCGGCTCGCGGAGGACTTCCTCGGCCTGCTCACCCCTGGGCACGACATCAGCTCCTACGAACCCGATCCCTGGGCGGGCGATGCCCCCGAGACTCTGACGGCCGAGTCCGCCGAGGAGCCTGAGAAGGACGATCTCCGGGCGGCCATCTCCCCGCGCGCGGTGACCTTCCTGGCGTCGGCCGCCGATCGCTGGGCGCATATCGGCAAGGACGTCCTGTACCCCCTGCTGCGCCGCGATCCCGGTCTCGCGGTCGCCGCCGGCAGCCCCGCCCTGACCGCGATCGCCGCCCTCGGCGACACGACCGGTCCGGACGGCGCCATCGACCCCGCCCTGCTGGCCGTACTGGAAGCAATCGAGTCCCGGCTGCCCGAGGGCCGCGACGTCAACCTGGACATCGGCATCCTCGCGGTCATGGAGGTCCTGGTCGCCCACCGTTTGTCCACTACGACGGACCCCGGCGAGCGGGCTTGGCTGTACGGGACCCTGGCGTGGCGCCGCGCCAACGCTGGCCGCAGGGAGGAGGCGATCGCCCCGGCAGAGGAGGCCGTCGACCTGCACCGCCAGCTCGTCAAGGCCGCCCCCGACCACCCCGACGATCCCGATCGCCTTGGCCACGTCAGCCGCTTGGAGAATTCGCTGGGCAACCTCGCCGAGTGGCTGTCCGCCGTGGGCCGCTGGGAGGAGGCACTCTTCCTCTCCGAGGAGTCCGTCGCGATCTGCCGCCAGCTGGCCGAGACCGACCCGGCCGCCTTCCGGCCCGCCTTGCTGGAGTCGCTGACCAGGCTCAGTATCCGACTCTCCGAGCATGGCCGCGGTGAAGAAGCCCTGGCCGCCACCCAGGAGGCCACCGACCTGTACCGGAAGCTGGCCGCCGACCACCCCGCCGGCCGGCGGAGCGACCTTGCGAACGGGCTGGGCAATCTCAGTGCGATGCTGCTCGACATGGGCCGTACCGAGGAGGCCCTCGCCCCCACTCAGGAGGTCGCCGACCTCTACCGCGAACTGGCAGTGGACAACCCGGCGGCCCAGAGCCCTCACCTCGCCACGGCTCTGATCAACCTCGGGGGCGCGTTGTTCGGCGTGGGCCGCGCCGAGGAGGGACTGGCCGTGGCCCAGGAGGCCGTCGGCCTCTACCGCGAACTGGCCGCCGCGAACCCCGCCGCCCACCATCCCGACCTGGCGACGGCGCTGCTCAACCTCGGCTCGTGCCTCTCGCGAGTGGGCCGCAAGGATCAGGCAACGGCATCGGCCGAGGAGGCCGTGGCCATCCAGCGACAGTTGGCCGGGACCAACTTCGCCGCCCATCACCTGGGTCTCGCCCGGTCGTTGGAGAGCCTCGGCAACCGGCTGCTGGACATGGATCGCCGGGAGCAGGCCCGGCCCGTCTACCAGGAAGCCGCCGATCTGTACCGGAAGCTGATCGCGGCCCACCCTGCCATCGGCCTCAGCGAGAGCGCGGAAGACCTGACCCGGGTGTCCTTCGCCCCGCAGGTACCCAACGAGCAAGTCCTGGTGGCGAGGCAGGAGGCCGCCGACCTGTACCGCCGGCTGGCCGAGGCCGGCCCCGGCTCCGACTTCTCTGGCCTCGCCACGTTACTGGCCGACGTCGCCAAGACCCTTGTCGAGCTGGAGAAGTTCGAGGAAGCCGTCACCGCCTTCGAACGGGCCACGACCGTCCGTCTCGAGACCGGGGACCGGGACGGCGCGGCGAACCTGCTCAATGACTTCGCCATCGCCCTGAGAACGATGGGACGGCTCGCGGAGGCGGCCACGACGTGCGAGCGGGCCGCCGCCCTCTTCCGGGAGATCGGCAAACGCGGCATGGAAGCCATGGCGCTGGTCAATCTCAGCGGGCTCCTCTCCCGGCTGGGGAGGGCCGAGGAGGCCGCCGACGCCGCCGGGCGGGCCGCGGCCGTCTACCGGGAAACAGGTGAGCAGCACCTCGAAGCTGGCGCGCTGACCAACCAAAGCGACGCGCTGACGGCGGCGGAGCGGTACGAGGAAGCCGTCACCGTCAGCCGGCGAGCCCTCGCCGTCTTCGAGGAGAACAGCGCCACTCGGAACGCCTCGAAGGGCCCGCCGCTGCACAATCTCGGCAACGCCCTCGTGAAACTCGGACGGTTCGAGGAGGCCCTCGCACCCCTCCGGCATGCCGCCGCCGTCTACGGGCAGAGGGGCAACCGCGGTGGTGAGGCCGACTCCCTGAGCAGACTGGGCTACGCCTTGTACAGCTTGAACCGCTTCGAGGAGTCGGTCACCGCCTACGAGCGAGCAGCCGCTCTCCTGCGCGAGACAGGCAACCGCAAGCAGGAGGGCCAGGTGCTCGGCAGGCTCGGCGGCGTCCTGGCACGCGCGGGGCGATTCGAGGAATCCATCACCGTCTGCCAGCAGGCCGTCGTCCTCCTGCGGCAGACCGATGACCGCGACAACGAGGCCGGGGCACTGGTCAATCTGGGCGGTGCCTGCGCGAACACGGGCCGGTTCGCGGAGGCCGCCGCCGCGTGCGGGAAGGCCGCCGTCCTCTTCCGCGAGGCGGGCGACCGCGGCCACGAAGCCGATGCGCTGTGCAACCGGAGCGAGGCTCTGATGAATGCGGAACGGCACGAGGAGGCCGTACCCGTCTGTGAGCAGGCCGCCGCCCTCTACCGCGCGGTCGGCAACCGCCCGCGCGAGGCCGTCATGCTGCACAGACTCGGCGTCAGCCTCTTCTCGGTGCGTCGTTACGAGGAGGCCCTCACCGCGTACGTACGGGAGAGCACGATCCGCCGGGAGACCGGTGATCGCCCGGCCGAGGGCACGGCGCTCCTCGGCGTCGGCCTCGTCCTCTCGTACCTGAAGCGGTTCGAGCAGTCCGTGCCCGTCTGGGAACGGGCCGTCGGAGTCCACCGCGAGACCGGTGACCGCGACGGTGAGGGATCGGCGTGGGGAGGCCTCGGAGCCGCGTTGGAGGATCTGGAACGTGTCGACGAGGCCATCGCCGCCCGCAGGCAGGCCGTCGCGGCGTACCGCGACGCGGGCAATCTCAGCGGCGAGGCCAGGACATCGGGCTTTCTCGGCTCCGACCTGAGCGGGGTGGGCCGGTACGCGGAGTCCGTCACCGTCCATATGCGAGAAGCCGAGCTCCACCAGCGACTCGGTGACCGCGCCAACGAGGGCCGGGCCGTGTGCAACGTGGGCCTCGGCCTGGAGAGCGCGGGACAGTACGAGGAGGCGATCACCTGGTGTGCGCGGGCCGCGGCGATCTCCCAAGAGACCGGCGACCACCAGGTCGAGGCCTACGCCCTGCGCCACCTGGCCGACGCCCTGCAGTCGGTGGGGCGGATCGACGAGTCCATCGCCACCTGGCAGAGGTCCGTGACCCGCTGCCAGGAGACGGGTGAAGAGCGCGACGAAGCGATAGGCCGGATCGGCCTCGGCGATGTCCTTCTGAACGAGGCGCGCTACGACGAGGCCGTGACCGCCTACCAGCGAGCCGCCGACATCCTGCGGCAGTTGGGCTTCCCCTCCCAGGAAGCTTTCGCGATCCTCCTCCTCTCCCGCGCTCACCTGGCGCTGGACCGGCTCAAGGAAGCCATCGCCGCCCTCACCCGGGCCGCCACGATCTACGGCGAAGTCGGCGACCGCGACGGTGAAGGCAAGGCCAACTTCCGTCTCGGCGACGCACTCCTGAAAGCCGGCCGAACCCAGGAAGCCGTCACGGCCTACGCGCGGTCCGCCACGACATACGGCGAGACCGGCGCCCAGAGCGCTCAGGGCACGGCACTGTTCCATCTCGGCAAGGCGCTGGTGAAGGCGGGCCAGTACGAGCAGGCCGCGACCGTCGCTCTGCGGACCGCCTCCCTGTACCGCAGGATGCGGAGGCACGAGCTCGAGATGCGGGCACTGTTCGAAGTCGGCCGCGGTATCGCGGAGGCGGGGCGGCCCGAAGAATCCCTCCCCTTGTTCCGGAGGCTTCATGGGGTGTACGGAGAAATCGGAGACCGGCTTGCGGAGAGCTGGTTCCTCGTCCTGCTGGGTGGCACCCTGGTGGCCGCACGTCACTACCCGGAGGCCGTCACCACAAATCAGCGAGCCGTCGACTTCTGCCGTGAAATAGGCAACGCCGAAGGCCTGCACGCGGCCCTGGGCCAACTCGAGAAAGCCGAACGGGGCCTGAGGCGGGGCGACCACCGCCCGCCCTGATTCGGCCTGACCGGGCACAAGGTCTGGCAGGGAGCTGGCATACGGAGGGTGTGAGGGCGGGAAAAGATCTGGCAACAAAGAACCTCCGGGTCCCTGACCTGGGGGTTCGTGCTGGAGCGGGTGACGAGAATCGAACCCGCGCTCTCAGCTTGGGAAGCCCACCCGCCCCGAATCCATCGCCGCAGGTCACAGAGGTTTTCGTGTCGCTGGCCTGCGGATTCGCGCTCACTCCGGCTGTCCTCGGGTGACCCCGGTTGACCTGGGGTTTTCGCACGATCTTGCACGCCGTCTTGCACGTTCTCGCACGCGCCCTCCGTGCACGAGTCGGCATAGTGTACTTACGGGGATGGGGCCGTGCACCCCAAGGCTGAGCAATCCTGTAGCCCCAGCACAGACACCGACCTGAGCCATGGTCAAGCTCCGGCGATGAACGCTGCGCGCTCCTCAACCCTCCAAGGCACCCGATAGACCAGAGCGGAGGCGACTATCGCGACCAACAGCACAGCAGGACCTTCGGCCATGTCCGGCAGATCCAACTGCGCGATACCGACCACGCCCCCGACCGTGAGCACGCTCGCCACGACCAGGCGCAGCACCTCCCGGCTCTGGGCAGGCTCGAATTCCTTGAGCTCATCCGCGATATCCCTGGTGTCTTCTCGGTCGAGCAGTGCTCCAGTTCTGCCTTCGCCATACCGTGCTTGGACGGTCAACAGCAGCCCGGCCAATTCCTTCAGGGCCCCATCCGGGTCGTGGTCGATGCTGTCCAGGGCCTTCCTGAGCCGGGCCACCACCAAGCGCCCGTGCTTCTTCAGGGCATGGCGGCGGTGCGTCGGTATCACGCTGTAGGGCCTGCGAGTGAGGTGCGCGCGCAAGATGTACGGCTCGACGTTGGCAAGCTGGCCGAACAGCTTCTGCTCCAGTAAGGCGGTCCGGGCTTCCCCCTGCGCCTCCCGGCTCTCGGCACAGACGCGGATAACGCCCGACAGCATCTGAACCAGGTGGTAGCGGCGACGCTCGGCCAGGTCGGCCGGGACCACGTCTCTCAGCGTCAAGTAGGCCCATGCGATCGGCCCCAACGCGATTGCGGCGGTCAGTGCGCCCATGAAGAACAACATGAGCGCGAACATGAAGACGGCGAAGAAATTGAAGCCCCACGCCCACACTGATGTGCCGTCGAATTCCTTCACCGCGCTCGCGTGCAGACCCTTGGCCGCCTCCGCGACGCGGAACGGTAACCCCCGGATCATGACGGCCGCCGGGCCCGACCACGTCACGGCGATGATCGTGGGCAGAAACCGGGTGAGCATGAACTGGGGTTTGGCGTCCGCCTCGTGCCATGCCTGTAGCGCCCGGCGTACTGGGGGTGGCACGGACCGATTGACCTCGAGCTGCCGAAGTGCCATGCGTTGCCGGTCGGCTTCTTCCTGCGACCGCCAGTCGGCCTCACGCCGCCACCGGGGCGCTCCCGTTCTCCGTAGTCGTCTTAACACAACCCCTGAGCATGCCAGTTCGGTTGTGGCTGGTGCCTGGGGGCAAGCCCCCCCAGGACGACAGCGGGCGAGCCTCAGCCCTCCGGGCGCCCCCGGGTGGGCACCATGAGCGCCGTGCAGGACCGCAGTGCTCCCGCGGTGTCGCCGAGGGCGACGGCGATGCTCATGGCCTGCGTCGCTGCGTAGAGGGGCCCGTAGGGCTGGGCATGTCGGCCGCGGGCGTATTCGGTACCGAGGCGGGCGCCGACCGCATGGGCCTGGGAGAGGTACTCGCGGGCGCCGCCCCGCGAGGCGGCCACGGCGGCGTTGGTGACCAACTGTCCGAACACCGAAAGCCGGTCAGGATCGTGCTCCGACATCTTCGGCTCGATCCGGTCGGCCTGGGCGGCGGCGAGTGCGAAGCCCTGCGAGGTCCGCCCGTCACGGAGGTTGACCCATGCCGTGGTGGCAGCGAGGTGGGCATCACGCAGATCGTCCCCGGCCTGAACGGCGATCTGCCGGCCGTAGGTGAGCGCGGCGTAGGCGAGGTCGCGTGAGCCCCAGACGTTCGCGGCCATTCCTGCGGTCTGGAAGACATCGGCCAGAACGCCGGCGGTGACTTCCTTCTCGTGTATGCCAGCAGCGTCGTGACGTGCGCGTGCCTCGGGCAGCAGGGCCCCGAGAAGCGCGCCGAGCTCGGTGTACCGGCCTTCCCAGTAGGCGGTGTCGGCGCGGCGGACGACGACGCGGAGCTCTTCGACGGTGCCGGGTTCGGTGTCGGTCGGGATACCGATGGCGGCATCGTGGGTGGCGGCGGACAGCGTACGCAGGGCGGCCCGTTCGTCGCGATCCATGGAGCGGCGGGGTGCCTGCTGGCCGAGGAGTACGGCGATGTCGGTTCCGAGGGCGGAGGCGATGGACAGCAGGGAAGGAAGGGAGGCGGTGCCGCCGCGTTCCAGCTTCCGGACAACGCCGACAGAGACATCGGCGGCTTCTGCCAACTGCTCCTGGGTCATGCCGCTACGGAGAATCTTGAGGCGCTCCGCTGTGGTGTACTCCGACCATTGCATGACAGCCCCTCCCTAACCTGACCGGCCAGACCCGGACGGTACCCATCGGACAACGGCCGTCAACACTCCGCGACACGCGCGGAGTTGTCCGAATGGCTGAAACCAGCCCTTACGCGGCCAGGGCCGCGCTCACCCCGAGATGACGCTCCAACTCGGCCACTGCGTCGGCCTCATGAGTCGCGAGGACGGTGGAAATGCCCAGGGCCTCGGCAGGCGGGAGGTTTACCGGATGGTCGTCGACGAACACACACTCCCGCCCCCGAAGATCGAGGCGATCAAGCACCAGCTGGTAGATCGCCGGGTCCGGCTTCGCTACGCCGACCACCTCGGAAACCACGTGCACGTCGAACAAGTCCCAGATGCCTGCGTGCTCGTACGGATTGAACGGGTCCAGGCCAAAGCTGTTCGACAGGAGCGCCAACCACTATCCCGCGTCCCTGGCCGCCCGCGCGAGCGCGGCCATGCGCTGCGCCGTGGGCACACCGGACCAGGCACGCCCCATCAAGTTCTCTGGGTCGACGTGCGCGCCGAGCAGGGCAGCGGTGCCCTCGTTCCACTCTGCTTGGCTGATCTGCCCCACCTCCAGGGCCGCGTACAGCTGTCGTCCCTCGGGGTTGTCGTTGAGCGTGGCCCGCCATGCCTCGGGCTGGAGCCCTTCCGACTCGCACCACGCGCGGTGCACGGAGCGGGGGTCAGCGGTCAGTACCCCGGCAAAGTCCAGGATGAGCCCGCGCAGGGCCTGAGGGCTGGTGCTGTCGGTGGGCTGCGGCATGCTGCGTGCTTCCTCTCCGTTGGCCTCACGAAGGACGCTACCGCGCCAGGTGAGCGCGGGATGACGAGAAATGACGTGCCCTCCGCCTTCGACCACGTCGGCCTGGCCGAGTGCCGGTTCCTCCTTTGTGACCTGACTTGAGAGGTGGAGCAGGCCCACCGGGCGGTGGACGCATGGCCCTCCATACGGTCAAGCGAGGATGCTGCTCGAACTGTCAGGACAGCTTGAACTGTGCGTGCGGAGTCGCTCGCTTCCACACGGCCTCGAAGGCCGACTTGCAGAGCTTTGTCGCCCCCGGGTCTTCCGTCAGTTCGACCTCCATGTTCTCGCCCTCGCCGTCGAAGTGGTTGACGAGGACGAGGCTGGAGTCGAACAGCCAGAAGTCGTTGCCCGGCAGCGCGATATCGGTTGCGTTGCGCCGTGAGAGCCACCGCACGCTTTCGCCGGCGGCGATGTTGAGTAAATGCGTAACGTCGTACTCGAAGCGGATGTACTCGCTGACCGGTGTCGAAACGACGCGGGCACGTCGAACCTCGACGCCTCGTGAGGTCGCTTCCGTGACGATGGCGTGCCAGTCGGCCCAACGCTTGGCTGGATCGAGGGCGACACCTGCCTTCCAGTCGATGAAGGCAGGGTCCGACTTCATGTAGGCGTCGCGCATCTCCAGATGGACAGCTGTCCTCTGGCAGTCGCGGAACAGCTCCTCAAACGTCGGGGGCCTCGTCATCCCTCTTCACCTCCAGGAAGAACTGCACCATGCGCCCGGGTATCTCCACCACTGATTCGCGGCCGGGGATATGTATCTGGCCGAGGTGCTGCGTCCTCCACCGTCCCCTGTAGGGGGAGCCGCCATTTTGGACTCTCCCGGGTCCTTGCCGAGCTCGCGCAGAGCCATGACGTCCTCCTCGGATGCCAGTGACGATCTCTGTGCCAGAGCTGTCCGCGACTGAGGTGTCGCGTGAACCTGCCCGGAATTGCCGGGACTCCGGGTGGCAACCCGAGCGGGGAAACCTGGTCGACGGCGCAGGGCGCGTACACGGATGTGGTCCCCGCCTGTAGGGTCTCGCGGCGCATTACATGGAGCAGTGATCTGACCTGTGGTGTCTCACCCCGGGGAGCGTTTCGAGCAGCCGCGGTTTCTCAGGGATCTGGCATTTCCCCCGCGCCGTACGTCCTGTAGCGCTCGCGTTCGTACGGGCGGCCCGCGGCGTCACTAGGCGTTGCCACTGGTCGGGCAAAGATCTTCCAAGCCAGAGGCTTCAGGGAGGAGAAGGGCCCCCGAGACGGCGAGGCGTAGCGCCCGCCCGCCGCACGCGGTCACGCCCTGCCAGCGGCGCTCGGCGGCGGGGCTGATCCACCCAGGCCCGGGCCATCTGGCGCCCTCCCGCGCTCACGGGTATCCGAGCAAGCCCCTCGCACCGCACACCCGTGTGTGCACTCCGCTGTCTGACGCGTCAGATCTGGAGGGTTTCAGCGCGGGAGAGGGCCCGCTTGAGCAGACCCTCCAGCGCGTCCTGCTCGTCCTGGGTCAGGCCGGCGAACAGGGGTTCCTCGGTCAGGACCTTCAGCAGCCGTTCCCGCAGCTCGGTGCCCTCCGGGGTCAGTACAAGCTGCTTGGCCCGGCGGTCGGTGGGGTGGGGGCGGCGCTCTATCAGCCGCAGGGTCTCCAGCTTGTCGATCACGACGGTGGCATTGGACGGTTCGCAGCTCATCCGCCCGGCCAGCTCGCGCATGGTCATCGGACCGGTCATCTCGCGCAGGGCCGATGCCTGCGCGACGGTCAGACCGAGCCCGGCCACCCATTCACGCATGCGCGCATTGCTCTGCATGTCCAGGTCGTGCACGAGCTTGCCCAGCTCCCACTGTGCTTCCGCCTGCTCCTGTGTCATCGCCATGGCCCCAGACTAGCAAACTGCTTCAAGCCATGATAGGTATAGCTTTAAGCATTCAAGTCATATGCATTGGAGGAGCCTCATGAACCTCAACCTCACGGGCAAGACCGCCGTCGTCACCGGCGCCAGCCGGGGCATCGGACTGGCCACCGTTCGGACCCTGATCGACGAAGGCGTCCGCGTCGTGGGCGCCGCCCGCACCATCACGCCCGAGCTGAAGGAGACCGGCGCCTGCGCCGTGTCGGCGGACCTGAGCACCGCGGAAGGCGTGGCAACCCTCATCGACGGCGCGCTGGCCGAGCTGGGCGGCATCGACTTGCTGGTGAACAACGTGGGTGGCGGGGACGAGGCCGTCATGGGCTTCCTCGACGCCGGCGACACCCAGTGGACCCGCATGTTCGACGTCAACGTGCTCGCCACCGTCCGCGCCACCCGCGCGGCCCTGCCCAGCCTGATCGAGCGTCGCGGGGCGGTCGTCAACATCTCGTCCGTCACCGCCCGCCTGCCTGTCGGCATCCCGGCCAGCTACAGCGCCGTCAAGGCGGCGGTCACCGCGCTCGGCAAGTCCCTGGCCGAGGAGTTCGGCCCCCAGGGCGTGCGTGTGAACACCGTCTCCCCCGGCCTGGTTCGCACCACCGTCTATGAGGACCCCAATGGTCCGGTCGCCCAGATGGCCGCGGCAGCAGGTGTCAGCCTCGCCGACTTCGTCCAGCAGATCGCGAAGTCCCAGAACATCACGACCGGCCGCATGAGCGAAGCCGAGGAGGTCGCGGCCCTGGTCGCATTCCTGCTGTCCGACGTGGCCGGCAACATCACCGGCGCCGACTACGTCATCGACGGCGGCACCATCAAGACGGTCTGAAACAGCTGTCAAGCCCGCCGCAGGGGCGCGCAGCATCCAGCACTTCAACCCACAAACACGGAGGTCAGACCGATGGCTCATGTCGTCGTCGCGTCCGCCGAGCGCACTGTTGACGCTCCTGCGGACGAGGTCTACCGGTACCTGGCAGACATGCAACTTCACTCCCGGTTCCTGCCGCCCCCCTTCTACGACTTCCACGTCGAGGAGGGCGGCGTGGGCACGGGCAGCCTCGTCCGGTTCAAGATCGACTTTGCTGGGGGCGTCCGGGAGCTCCGGATGCAGGTCACCGAGCCGGAGCCGGGCAAAACCCTCGTCCAGACCGACACCAACGGCTCCGGGCTCGTGACGACGTTCACCGTGACCCCGCAAGGCGGGCAGACGCTGGTGAACATCACCTCCAGTTTCGATGGCGAGACCGGCGTCGCCGGCTTCGTCGAGCGGATCATCGCGCCGCGCAGGTTGCACCGCGTCTACGCCAAGGAACTCGCCCGCCTCGACGCGCACGCCCGCGAGCAGCACGTTGGTTAGCAGCGGCACCTCGGCCGGAACGGGGCCCGCGGTCTCACGGCTTGCGGGACGGTCTGCACCAGTTTTCAGTTAGCAAGGAATAGGAGTTCAACCATGAAGCTGCTCACCTTCAAGACCACGACCCACAAGGCACAGCCTGCCCGTATCGGCACGCCGATCACCGCGGCGGCCATGGAGGCCGTGATCGACGAGCCGGGTCCGGTCGAGGTCAAGACGATCGGCGCGGACTGGGAGGCCCCTATCACAGGGCTGCTCAACATCAAGCACCCGAAGGCCGTTGCGGCGGGGATCACCGACCACAAGGAGCCCATCAAGATCTACGCCCACGTCGTGCGGCACCCCACGCGCGGCTTCTTCCTGGTGGACACGGGCGTTTCACGGCGGCTGGTGGAGGACCCCGTAGGCGTGGGGGTCGGCATGATGCTGAGGAAATACGGGGGCATCGAGAAGATGCACCCCCAGCAGAGCACCGCGGAGATCATCGAAGCGGAGGGAGTCCCCCTGAACGGGGTCTTCATGACCCATCTCCACCTCGATCACGTCTCCGGACTCCCGGACGTTCCCAAGGACGTCCCCATCTACACCGGCGCCGATGAGGCTGAGGCGTCGCTCTTCTTGAACCTGTTCGCCCAGGGCACGAACAACCACCTCCTGGCCGGACGGCCGCCGCTAGAGGAACTCCAGTTCACCAAGGACCCGGGCGGAAGGCTCGAAGGCGTCAACGACGTGTTCGGCGACGGCTCGTTCTTCGCGATCCTCACTCCGGGGCACACCACCGGACACGTCGCCTACCTCGCCCGCACCGCGGCGGGTCCGGTGCTCATGACCGGTGACGTCAGCCACACGCGCTGGGGTTGGGACAACGGCGTCGAGCCCGGAACCTACATGCAGGAGCGCGAAGCCAGCATCAAGAGCCTGCTCGCCCTGAAGGCGCTCAGCGAGCGTCACCCGAACATGATCGTGCGGCTGGGTCATCAGGAGTAGGCAGCGCGGCCCAGGCAGCCGACAGCAGCCGATGCCGAGCCCGATGAGGTGATCGAGGGCTCGGCATGCGTCCACCGCATCCCAAGCGGACCACCAGTTCGCCGGAGGCAGACAGGGAAGATCCCACAACTACTGGCGCGCTGCGAACAAGCATGTCAACGTGGACGACCTTCCGAACCCCCAGGTCAACGACCGTCAGTGACCTGTGCCCGAGTCTACGGAGGCGCCTCTGCACCCGCACCACTCCAGCGAGCCCTTCCGACCCGAACTGCCGGACCCGGTGTACTGGGTCACCCCGCGCCACTTGGCCGGAGATGACGATGCGCTTGCCGAGCGGATCGGCGACACCCTGGCCGGCCTCGGCTGGCGCATGTGGCCCACCGCCCGCCACACCCTGCTGTACGTCAGCCCGGACGGGCTGTGCGGCGCCGAATGGGTCCTTGCGGCCTACCCGTTCGAGCTGGGCGGGCTGCCGGTGGCTTGGCAGTTGAGTGCCCGCTCCCGTGCCACGTCCGTGATGACGGAGTGGAGCGCGTACTTCACTACCGGCGCCCCGTACGAGGCGCCAGCCGACCTCTTGGTGGCGATCGATGCCCGTGAGGCACCCGATGCCGACTTCGAAGGGCCCGAGACGGTCCTCAACGCACTCAGCTCCCGGGGCTGGATCCGCGACGTGGACCGCCCCCGCACCACCGCCATGGACCCCGGGTTCTCCTCCTGCGTCTCCCTGGAGATGCTGCCGCCGCTCATCGAGGACGCCGACCCGCGTCCTGACTTGGTGGGCTGGCAGGCGTGGGCGGAACCGGCTCTCGGGAGCCCGTATCTGTGGTGCGCGAGCTTCAGCTCCAGCGTCCCCCACGGCCTGGTCGCGGCGTTCGCCTCGTCCCTCGCCTCACCGGTCCCGGTGCCCCGCCGCACTGTGCCCAAGAACGCTGAGGGCCGGCTCACCGTCGTCCGCCGCAGCTGACGACCCCTGCCTCCGGAGGATCCGCTGGCGGGCGGCTCGTGGCCATCTCTCTGAGCAGAGGCACCATTTTCGTGCCCGCCAGAAGGCAGAGAAGAAGAGATCTTGTTCTTTCGACGTGCTCGCGAGGACCGTGCCTTCCGTGAAGCCCAGCGCGCGGGCTACGAGTTGTTCCTGCAGCTACAGGCAGCGCAGCCGTGGCCCGACTTCCCCGAGCAGACCGCACCGGCTCCGGCTGCGGAGGAAGCAGTGGCAGCAGATTTCCTGCCGCCGGAGTTGCGGGTGCCGTCGCGGCAGGAGGTGGCCGGGTTGATGATGCGCTGGCTGCAGCCGCTCATCATTGAGGACGAGGTCCGTACGTGCCCAGGCTGCGGCGCATACCGGGACTGGATTGTCTTCTGCATGCGCGATGACTCGGTGTGGCTGCGCTGCCGGGCCGGTCACGAGACGAAGGAGCCCGGTCTGGATGCGGCTTGGTACAACCGCAACTCCGGTCCGGTCGAGCGGTTCCACCCCACTCTCGAAGAGGGTCTGCGTCACCTCGGCCACTGAATCCCGGAAACCTCTTCACCTCTTCGCGATGCCGGTGCCTGGAGGGCTGGCTCGGTGAGCCCGTCTGCTTCGACCTGCCTCTGAGGCAGGTGTGCCCTACCGAGGCCACAGCGCGACGGCTGCAGCGCCGTGTTGGCCGGGCACACCTGTTCATTCAGGAAACGAGAGGAGCGTTCACTCGGTGGACGCTCGATCTGTTCACTCAGGAAACGCCCGGAGCTCCTGTCCCGATTCGGAACGGCCGTGGTGTCCCGAGACGGAACGGCCGTGGTGTTCCGAGGCGGAACGGCCGTGGTGTTCCGAGGCGGAACGGGTTTGGTGTTCCGAGGCGGAACGGGGCTGTGTGCTGTCACCGCGGCGGTTCCGTTGACCGTCTCCGGCTCCCCTGGGCTCGTGGACGCCGTCCTGGAGAAGGCGTTCGCCGAGGCCCGGGTCACGCCCCAGGTCCTGTCCCCTCTGCCTTTGCTTTGGCAGAGGGGCTCGGTGTATGTGCTGAATCATCGTGCCCTGCCGGGTTGATCGCTTCGACTCGCCGCAGGCCGGGCGGTGGAATCGTTGCCCGGGGCCGCGGTGGTGGCGCGTTGAGGCATCGCGGTGGCGTCGGCGGGCAGCTCTGTCATCCGGCGCAGCCGCCACATCAGCACCTCGGAGACCGAGTCCGCGGTCGCAAGCTCCCGCCGTCCAGCCGCTTCGGACAGGAGCCCCGCCGGGTCGTGTCCGGCGGCCTCGGCGTCGGCGAGCGTGGCGGCCAGCGCAAACCAGCCCGGCTCGGCCAGAGCCTGTTCCGCCAGCTCCGGCACTGCCTGGCGGAGGTAGACAGCCTGTCTCTGGCGCAGCGGCTGGGGCAGATGCCGGCCTCGCAGGTACAGCGCGCCCAACGGGATGTCGGCGGCAGCCCGGTAGGCGGTGCGCAGGTGCTCGGCAGCCTGGCGGGCGGCAGCGGCCTGCTGGGCGTGGTTCTTCTTGGCGTGCCAGTGGGCAGCGGCGGTGACGAGGAAGAACAGCATGTCGATGGCCATGGCTGTGGTGGCGCTGTCCTCCCCGCGGCCGAGAGCGGGCCCGCTGTGGACAAGGTCGCGGGCGGCCTGGCGCAGGGCGCGATCGTGCCCACGTTCGGCCTGGATATGGGAGCGGGTGGCCCGCTCGTAGGCGAAGGCCGCTTCGCGCAGTTCGGCCCGGGTGTGGGCTGCGGAGGTCTTGGCGAGCGCGTCGAGGACCTCGCCGGCGGCGGCGATCTGCGCGGCCACCTGGGCGTCCTCGCCATCATCGACAACCAGCACCGCCTGCCACACGGCGGAGGCAGCACGCCGTCGAGCCATCGCCGTGCCGCTCGATGCCGGGGCTTGGCCCTTCTGGTCCGGGGCCGTCTCGGTGCTCTGGGAGGAGTCACCGCCAGCCCAGCGTTGCCGGATCCGGGGCAGGGACAGGTCGGGTGCCAGCGTGGAGCCCGCGTAGAAGACCGGTTCCTTCTCCCTGTTGCGGTCGTCGGGAGAGGCGACCTTGTAGCCGAGCAGGTCACCGGAGGGCGCGACGCGTTTGCGGATCAGTACGCCGGCGGCGGCCAGCCGGTCGAAGAACTCCTCCTCGCTGGTGGCGCCGGCGACCGCGCGGCGTACGGTCTCCCGCAGTTCCTCGCGGGAGGTGTGGTCCTTGCCCTGGCGTTTGGCCTTGTGGCGTTCGGCGCTGGTGGGGCGCTTGGCGGCGGTGCCGTCCCCCGTCGGGACACGGCGCAGGTGGTAGTCGGCTTCGATGCGGCGGCATTCAGTCTGGGCCCGGCGGGCCTCGTTGTGCAGGCGCGGCCGGCGGCCGTCGTCGCGGACCAGGGTGGCGATGATGTGGATGTGGTCGTCGGCGTGCCGGACGGCCGCCCAGCGGCAGGCGGCTTCGTCGCCGTCGGGGGCGATGCCGGTGGCGTTGACCATGCGGCGGGCGATGGCCGCCCAGTCGTCGTCGGACAGGACCGGGTCCTCCGGGGCAGCCCGTACCGACAGGTGCCATACGTGCTTCTTGGGGCGCTTGCTGGTGGGCAGGGCATTGATGGGTTGGTCGAGCAGCCGCTGCAGCTGCTCGTAGGTTGCCTTCGGGGCGCGGCCGGGGTCAGGAGTGAGCGGGTCGAAGGCGGCAACCAGGTGTGGGTCGATGTGCTCCTCTTCGGTGCCGGGGCCGTACAGGTAGCGGATCAGCCCGATCGTCTCGCTGCCGCGCTCGTGGATGCTGGGGATCGCTCAGCGGCACCGCCGTCATAGCGGGCGAGCAGGGCATCGGCGGCGTCCTCCATCCGGCGGGCAGCGCTCCGTACGGCCTCGGCTGCGGCATCCAGGTGGGGTGCATCGGCGCCGGAGTTCAGGGCCTTGGCCACCTGGTTGAACAGGCCGTGGATGCGGCCCAGGTGCCGACGGGCGGCGAACAGCTCCTCGATGGCCTCGCGTTCGGTGGCGATCTCGGCAGCGGTGCGGGTCAGGTCGCGGGCGGCCTTGTCGACGGCGTAGGCGAGGAAGGCGGCGTTGGACAACTTGCACTGGGCAGCGGCGTCGGTGAAACGCTTGAACTCGGCTTCGTTCATACGGCAGCTGGGCTGCTTCAGGCGCTTGCGCTTCTTCGGCTGACGGGCGCGCTGACGTCTCTTCGACAGTGACTCGGCCTGCCGATCCCCTCCCGGCTGCGGTCCGCCCTCGGTCGCAGCCTGACGGTCCGGTGCCCCCTGGCGCCGGACCGATCCCGCCACCCCCGGGGCGGGAAGACCGGGAGCATTGCTCCCGGTACAACTTGCTGGCGCTGAGGCGGGGGTGTTGATCTCCTTCTGGGCGTCGTGGAGTTCGTGGTGTGAGTCGTGCATCGAGCGGCCTTCCTTGGGGCTTGGGTGTAGGGGCGGTCTCATTGCGGGTGGCCGGAGGGCCCGGTCCGTAGGTCGGCCTTGACGCTGCGGACGACTTCTCCGGCGGTGTCGCTGGCGACGCTGTAGCCGTCCCTGCGCACGGCGCTTTCCAGCAGGTCACGGGAGAGACGTCCGGTGTCGCGGTGGAGGCGATGGGCGTACTCGGTGAGGAGGTCCCGTGTCGCCCGCGGCTTGTGGCCCGAGCGATTCGACTCCGCCCGCGCTGCCTTGCCCGGATCAACGTCCGGCGGTTCCTCGCCCGGTTTCGGTTCCGGGCTAGTGGCGCTGCGGGCGGGCTGGTGCGGGCGGTTTTCGGGCTGAGGGCGGGCTGCCCGGTGGGCGGCGTTATCGCCCGCGACCTTTGAAGGCGGGCTGCCCGGGATTTCTGCCCGATTTGCCGTGTTGGCCCGCAAGCTGGCGATCGTGGATCCGTCTGCAGACCCCGGGGCGGGGTGGGGCCAGCGGGCGGGCAGCGGGACGGTGGCCAGGGCGAGGGCCTGTTGGCGGGTGGCGAGCTTGCGCAGCAGCAGCTCGTCCTGCTGCGCGTCGCGGTCGACGTCGGCCTGCTCCAGCGCCTGGTGCAGGTGGCGGATGAGGCGCTGACCTCGCCGCTTGGTGCGCTTCTCTGGCTTCATGGCCTCTGCCCGCAGGATCAGGGTGACGGCCCGGTCGAGGGCGCGCTCGCGGATGATCCGGGCGGCGTCCGCGTCCCGGTCGGCGATCCCAAGGCGGGCCAGTAGTCGCTCGCGTGCCTGTCGGGCGAGGACGGCGGTCAGGCTGCGGGAGCCGGAGTGCGGGCTGCGGTTGCGCAGTTCGATGCCCATGGCCAGGTGCCACAGCATCGCCGCCAGGACCGGGCCGACGAAGGCCCGTACGGTTCCGCCGACCAGCCCGGACTCGGCGTAGGCGGGCACGATCTGCACGCCGGTGATCACCCAGGTGAGGGTGCCGGGCAGGCCGGGCGCCTGCTTCGGGCCGTTGAGGTTGGCCCGGGCCATCAGCGCGGTGGAGAACAAGGCGAGCTCGGCGACGGCGAACATCGCGGCGCGCTCGATGGTGCCACTCATGTCGAGGTAGTCGGCGGCGAATCGCCAGCTGGTGTCCGCGCTGTAGGCGGTGCAGCCGATCGCGGCGACAGCGGCAACCGGGATCGCGGCGGTGTCACGTCGCTGTCCGGTGCCGGGCTTGCGGGCGCGCTGCCACCGCCATCCAGCGGTCAGGGCGAGGGCGACGAGCAGCAGTACGGCGGCGGTGGGCGAGGTGATCCAGTGCGCCAGGGATGCTGCCGGAGTCTCTTCGGCGCTTGCGGGCACGGTGTTGCCAGGTGTCATGCAGGGGCTCTCCTAGGGCTCGCGCGTGCGAGGGCATGCCTGCGCGCGGGCGGGGTGAGGGGAAGGGAGGGGGAGACGCGGGCTGCCGTCAGGCGGCGGGTGCGGTGCGGCGTCGGTCGGGGCCGGTGAGGATGACGCGTTCGGTCATCTCGGCGAGGCGGGAGGCGACGCGGTCGCCGAGCGCGGTGCGTAGCTCGGCGGTGGGGAGGTTGGTGGTGATGAGGGTGGGGAGCGTGTGCTCGTACCGGTGGTTGATCAGCCGGTAGGTGAGCTCCTCGGTCCATTCGCTGGTCTTGGCCGCGCCGAGGTCGTCCAGGAGCAGCAGCGGGCAGCGGACGAGCGTCTGCAGGTCCCGTTCGGCGTCGTGCCCGGCACGGGGACGCAGGCGCGCGTGCAGATCGGCGCTGGTGGTCGCTTCCCAGCGCAGGCGGACGCCACGGCCGAGGAGGGTTCGGACGGCGCCGTACGCCTGGTAGGTCTTGCCGGTGCCGGTGGGGCCGGCGATCAGCAGCGACGGGCCTTCGGCGATGCCGGGTCCACCGGGGCCGGGACGTCCGGCGCGGGCGATCTCGTCGGCCCAGGCGATGACCTGCGGGTAGTCGGCCAAGGCACGCCGGTAGCGGGCAGGAATCCGGGCGTCGGCGAGCTCCAGCGCGGTGACGGGCTCGGCCTGCGGCTCCTCGGCGGCGACGGTGGAGGGGTCGATGCCGCGACCGGCCAGGATGCCGTCGAGCCGGTCGGCGATCGCGCCGACCCGGCGGGGTTCTCGGGTGAGGGCGGCGGTCAGAGGTCACCTCCGAAGGCGGCTTCGACATCGGTCGGGTTCGTCCACGCCCTGTGGACAACCGGCGCGGTCGGTGTGGCGGGAGTCGCGTTCATGGCCTCGTGGACGAGGCTCGGCAGGGTGCTGGGGTGCAGGCCCTTGGCGCGGTGGCGTTCAAGTCCGGCCCTGATGTGGGCGGGGGCGATGCCCTCGTCGAGCAGCTTCTTCACCACCCGGCTGAGGTGGCCCAGGAAGTCGCTCGGCGGGCGGTGGTTGCACCCGGCGACGTATTCGCGAATGAGTTGCTGAGCCGAGACGGTGTCGGGCGCGGGGGCGCTCGCGCCCCCCGAAGGGGTATCTCCTAGATCCATGATCCTAGGTCCTAGATCCGTACCGTGAGTTGTCACTGCCGCCTCACGGAGTGCTCCGCGCTCCCTCACGGAGGGCTCCGTGAAATCGCTCTGACCTGCAACTTCGTCATCTGTGCGGGGATTCAGCGCGGGCTGGCGTACT
The DNA here is from genome assembly GCF_001509475.1 of Streptomyces regalis. Classification (GTDB taxonomy): domain Bacteria; phylum Actinomycetota; class Actinomycetes; order Streptomycetales; family Streptomycetaceae; genus Streptomyces; species Streptomyces regalis. Next base: position 31,021 of record NZ_LLZG01000362.1, on the reverse strand, counting down.
TCTCCGGAGCCTTCACGGAGAGTTCCGTGCGGCTGCGGTGACGGCTCCGTGATGCCAGCCCTCGCAGCCAGCGCGGCGACACCCGGCGCAGTGCCGGCGGTGGCGTCGTGGCGTGGGCAGGCCGGTAGGCGGCTCTTGCTGGGCCGGTTGATCTTCTGGTGCTGGTGCCAGGTGACGATGTGCAGGTGCCGCTTGTCGTCCGGCCCTGCGTAGCGGCAGATCAGTCCGGCGTCGGCGAGCTGAGCGAGGTCTTTCTCGACGTCCGAGGGCCCGTGTTCGGGGCGTAGGACCCACAGCTGCCCGGCGATGATCGCGGCGTGGTCGCGGTGGCGGCCCTGGTCGTCGGCCTGGGTGAGCAGGCCGAGGAAGGTGCGCTCGGCGGTCAGTGAGACGGCGGCCAGGGACTCGGAGACGAAGGCTTCGGGCTTGATGGTGCGGATTCGGGCCAAGAGGGGCGATTCCTCACTCGGTGCAGGCGGGCAGGAGCCCACGGCTCACCGTCGAAGGGCGGTACGGGCGTCAGGGGAGGGGGAGTTGGCCGGCCATCGGCGCGGGGCGCACTGATGTCCGCTCGCGCTTTCCGGGGGTGTCGTCAACATAGCCACACCTGGGTCGCGCAAGTCCAGCCCAATCCCGCGCAATCTCTCACGGCAGAAAGGCTCCCGAAAAAGAAGGCGGTGGAGGGCGGTCCCAAAACTGTAGGGCACGATCGCCGGTCGCCGAAATAATGCTCCGTCAGATGAAGCCGGAAGCATTACATCGGGAAGCCGTTGACGTACCGCCGAGGGGGAAGCTACAACACAACACCCCACGTCAGAGCATCCTTGGAGTGTCGATTGATGTGCCGGTTTTCGGTACTTCCCGATCCCCGGTAAACCGCTTCGCGTCGAGCTGCGGAGCGCAACATAGACGACGATCGCCGGTTAACCAAACCGGTGAATGGACGCTACAAATGGAGCCATGGCAGCACGCTCATTGGAAATCGGCCCGGCAGGTATACGGGCGGCCCGCACCATCGAAATCATCCGCACCCAACGCGGTCTTGCTCAGCGTCAGTTGGCAGACCGCGTCACGGCCCTCGGCCGTCCGATGTCCAACACGATGCTGTCCCGAATCGAACGTGCCCAGCGGCGCTGCGACGTCGACGACCTCGCCGCCATCGCCGAAGCCCTTGCCGTCTCGCCCCTCGTGTTGCTGCGAGGACCAAGCGCCACCTGAGACGAGCCGCCGGCGCCGCTCCCCGAGCACCCTCCACCGACGTAAGGATTCATCGCACTTGCCCTACCCCGCGATAGCCCACGCTCTTCCCCGTACCCAGCGCCTCACCCCGAAGGAGGTGATCGTGAATGGCTGACCGCCTCCTCACAGTGGCCGAGGCTGGCGAGATTCTCGGCACAGGCGAGCGCTTCGTCCGGCGCCTCATCGCCGAGCGCCGCATCCGCTACGTCAAGCTCGGACGCCCCGTCCGCATCCCCGAGAGCGCGGTCGCCGAGTACGTCGAGGCGCGCACCGTCGAGCCGGTCCGCCGCATCCGTGCCCGCTACGGGAAGGCGGCCTGATGGCGGGACGCAAGCCGCAGCGGCGGCGCGAGTTCGGCACGGTGCGAAAGTTGGCCTCGTGCCGGTGGCAGGCCCGCTACATCGGACCCGACGGCGAGCGGTACACCGCCCCGGAGACCTTCGAGACAAAGTCCGACGCCCAGGACTGGCTTAACCTCGTCCGCGCTGACATCGAGCGCAACGTCTGGCGTGACCCGGATGCCGGAGCGGTCAACTTCGAGAAGTACGCACTCCGTTGGACGGAGGAGCGCGGCCTGGCCCCGACCACGGTCGACCGCTACGACGGCCTGCTGCGCCTGCACATCCTGCCCACCTTCGGCGGCAAGAACCTGGACGAGGTCACCCCGCCCTCCGTCCGCACATGGAGGGCCGAGCGTTTGAAGGCGACCGGTGCCACCACGGTCGCCAAGTCGTACCGGCTGCTGAAGGCCATCCTGCAGACAGCGGTCGACGACGACCTGCTGACCAACAACCGTGCCGCATCAAGGGCGCAGGCAAGGAGGAGGCCGACGAGCGCCCCACCGCTACCATCGAGCAGGTCTTACCTTGCCGATGCCATGGGCCCGCGCTGGCGTCTGATGGTCCTGCTCGGCGCCTTCGCCTCCCTTCGCCCGGAGGAACTGGCCGAACTGCGCCGTCACAGTGTCGATCTCGACGAATGCTCGCTACGCGTCACGCACGCGTCCCCCGAGCTGACGAACGGCAGGCGGGTCACCGGCGACCCCAAGACCCGCGCGGGCAAGCGCACCGTGTACCTGCCCGACTTCATGGCCCCGGAGCTGCGGCGACACCTTCAGTGGTTCGCCGAGAAGGAGCGCGACGGCCTTTTGTTCGTGGGTGAGAAGGGCGCCCCGTTCCGCCGGTCGACCTTCGGCCGGAAGTGGCGCAAGGCCCGCACCAAGGTCGGCATGCCGGACAACTTCCGCTTCTACGACCTCCGGCACACCGGCAACACCCTCGCCGCCGACACCGGCGCCAAGCTGAAGGACCTCATGGTCCGCGCCGGCCAGTCCTCGGAGCGGGCCCAGCTGATCTACCAGCACTCGACGGTGAAGCATCAGCGGAGGCTGGCGCAGGGGATCGACGCCGAGGTACGCGCACAGCTCCACGAGGCAGCTGGCGACCGGCACAGTGTCCGCGAGGCGTAGACCACCGTATTCGCGTGCGGCGTTCAGACAGCTTGGCCGGGCTCGGACTCGGCTGGATCCTCGGGTCTCCCTGACCTGCCACGCATCGGACAGCCGCGGACAGCCGGCCGTGGCTGTCCGCCGTCCGCTGATTCCTGGTGCCCGCATGAGGGCAGGCAGCGTCAGTCGGCGGCCAGTGCGACCGCGTCGGAAACGGCGTCGAACGCCTCGCCCACGCGGGCGGAGAGTGTCGCGCGTCCGCCCTTGCCGCGACTGCCGGCTCCCTTGCCGCGGCCGGCGGTCCAGTTCTTGGCGCCGACTCGGTAGGCGCCGAAGACGATCTCGCCGAGGAGGCGGAGGCGCACGTCCTCGCGGCCGTCCCGGCCGAGCTTGGCCTCGAGTTGCTCGACGATCTGCTCCTGGTGGTGGGCGGCCATGACGAGGCTGTGTTTGCGCAGGCCGTTGTGGCCGGCGACCAGGCGACGGGTGGCCAGGAAGCGGCGGGGCCAGTCCTCGTCCATGCCGGTGATGGCGGTGGTCAGGGCGGTGCGCAGGGCAGTGAGGACGTCGCCGTGCAGGTCGGTCGCCGTGAACTCCGCTACGTAAGCGAGCCACAGTTCGGCCTCGGCGGCAAGAGCGACCGACTCCTTGGAGGAGTAGTAGCGGAAGAAGGTCCGCTTGGAGATCTCCACCTCGTCGACGATCTCCTCGAGGGTCACCTCGTCGAACCCCCGCTCCGTGAAGCGGGCCAGGGCCACGTCGGCCAGGGCGCGGAAGGTGCGCTGCTTCTTGCGCTCGCGCAGGGGGAGGGCGCGGTCGGGGGTCGGGGTCGCCATGCACGTCACCTTAAGGCTCCGGCGAGAAAAAGCCCCTGATGCGTTACCGCCCCTCATGGCATACTGCCACTCGGTGCCATTTTCTTCGAGTGTCCTGCCGATGCCCGGTCCGAGGAGGACAGCCCCGAGTGAGCGTGCTGTTACGAATACTGGCTGCCGGTCTTCGCCCCTACGCCCGTGCCGTCGCCGCGATCGCCGTCCTGCAACTGGTCCAGATCACCGCGACGTTGTACCTGCCGACGCTGAACGCCGACGCCATCAACCACGGAGTGCTGGCCGGCGATACGGGGCACGTGCTGCGGGTCGGCGGCGTGATGCTCGGTGTGACGCTGCTGCAGATGACGTGCGCTGCCGTGGCCGTGTACCTGAGCGCACGTACGGCGACGGCGCTGGGGCGGGATCTGCGGGCGCAGGTCTTCGCACGCGTACGGACCTTCTCGGTGCGGGAGGTCGGGCGCTTCGGTGCCGCCTCGCTGATCACCCGGACCACCAACGACGTGCAGCAGATCCAGACCCTGGTGGTGCTGGTGTTCACGCTGGTCATCGCCGCCCCGGTGATGGGCGTGGGCGCGTTGGTGATGGCGGTGGGTCTGGACGCGCCGCTGTCCTTGCTGCTGGTCGTGGTGCTGCCCGTGCTGACCTGCGCCATGGGCGTGATCTTCGGACGCCAGATGCCGCTGTCGGCCTCGTTGCAGCAGCGGGTGGACCGGGTCACCAAGGTGGTCCGCGAGCAGATCACAGGAATCCGGGTCGTACGGGCCTTCGTGCGCGACCGGCACGAGCAGGAGCGGTTCGCCGAGGTCAACCGGGACCTGCTGGACGTGGGCCTGCGGCTGGGGCGGTTGCAGGCGTTAGGGATGCCCACCGCCATGCTGATCATGGAGTTCTCGGGGATCGCGGTGCTGTGGTTCGGCGGGCACCGGGTCGCCGGGGGCGGGATGCAGGCCGGGACGCTGATCGCGTTCCTGCAGTACCTCACGCAGATCCTGCAGGCCGTGATGATGGCGATGATGGCCTTCCTGCTGTCGCCCCGGGCGAGCGTGTGCGCGACGCGCATCCGCGACGTCCTCGACACCGGCAGCAGCCTGACCCTGCCCGCCTCACCGGTCACAGAGCCGCCCGCGCCCGGCCGTATGGAGCTGTGCGACGTCGGCTTCCGCTACCCCGGCGCAGAGGAGCCCGTCCTGCGCGGGGTGTCGCTCACCGCCCGGCCCGGCGAGACCGTCGCTGTCGTCGGCTCGACCGGCAGCGGCAAGACGACGCTGCTGCACCTGCTACCCCGGTTGTTCGACGCGACCGAGGGACAGGTCCTCGTCGGCGGTGCCGACGTACGCGAGCTGGACCGGGCCACCCTCGCATCGACGGTCGGACTGGTGTCGCAGAAGCCGTATCTCTTCTCCGGCACCCTCGCCTCCACCCTGCGCTACGGCCGCCCGCAGGCGACCGACGAAGAGCTCTGGCAGGCGCTTCAGGCCGCGCAGGCACGCGACTTCGTCCAAGCCCTGCCCGAGGGACTCGACGCACCCGTCGCACAGGGCGGCAGCAACCTGTCGGGCGGGCAGCGCCAGCGCCTGGCGATCGCGCGGGTACTACTGGCCCGACCCGACGTGTACCTCTTCGACGACTCCTTCTCCGCGCTGGACGCCGCCACCGACGCCCGCCTGCGCGCCGCGCTTGCCGAGTGGACCACGGGTGCGACGGTCGTCATCGTCGCCCAGCGCGTGTCCACCGTCCGCCATGCCGATCGCATCGTGGTCCTGGACGAGGGTCGCGTGGAGGCGAGCGGTACGCACGGCGAACTGATGGACACCAGCCCGACGTACCGGGAGATCGTCCTCTCCCAGATGACCGCTGAGGAGGCGGCCGTATGACGGCCGAGACCGCAGACACGGAAGACACCAAAGCCACCGAAAACACCGAAGACGCCGCGGGCGCCGCCAAGCCCCAGGACTTCCGCCGGTCTGCCGCACGGCTGCTGCGCGCCCTGGGCCCCGACCGGCACCTGCTGATCCTGTGCCTGGTGTTGAGCGTGGTGAGCGTGGCGCTGACCGTGTCGGTGCCGATGGTCCTGGGGCACGCCACGGACCTGATCGTGCGCGGAGCGGCCGACGGCGGAGTGGACTTCGGACGGGTCGGGCAGGTGTTGGCGCTGGCGGCCGTGCTCGTCGTCGTATCGGCGTCCTGCGCCTTCGCACGTGGGCGGTTGGCCCAGGACATCGGCCAGCGCACCGCCTACCGCCTGCGCGAGCAGGCGTCCGCCAAGCTCGCCACCCTGCCCCTGAACTACCTCGACCGCCGCCCGCGCGGCGACCTCATCTCCCGGCTCACCAACGACGCCGACAACATCGCCCTGACCCTCCAGCAGCTCCTCACCAAGATCGCGGTGTCGCTGCTCAGCGTCGTGGGCGTACTCGGGATGATGCTGTGGCTGTCGCCTGTGCTCACTCTGGTCGCGGTGGCGTCTCTGCCGGTGGCCGCGGTCGTCACCCGGCTGCTGGGTCGCCGCTCGCAGCCTGAGTTCACGAGGCAGTGGCGGGCCACCGGTGAACTCGGCGCGCATGTCGAGGAGATGTTCACCGGGCACGACCAGGTGCTGCTCTTCGGCCGCGGCGAGGACGCCCAGCGCGAATTCGACCGGCGCAACCGCGTCGCCTACGACGCCGGCCGCCGCGCCCAGTTCTTCTCCGGGGTCATCGAGCCCGCCATGGCCTTCCTCGGGCACCTCACCTTCGTGACCGTCGCCGTGCTCGGCGGGCTGCGGGTGGCCTCCGGCGCGATGACGGTCGGCGAGATCCAGGCGTTCATCACCTACACCCTGCAGTTCAACAACCCCATCACCCAGGCCGCCGCCCTGGTCAACATCGTCCAGTCCGGCATCGCGTCGGCGGAACGCCTCTTCGAGCTCGTCGACGCCGAGGAACAGACCCCTGATCCCGCAGTGCTGCGGCCCCTCCAACAGGTCAGCGGCAAGGTGGAGTTCGAGCAGGTGTCCTTCCGCTACGAACCGGCCGAGCCGCTGATCGAGGACCTCACCCTCACCGTCGCCCCGCACCAGACCGTCGCCATCGTCGGCCCCACCGGCGCCGGCAAGACCACCCTGGTCAACCTGCTGATGCGCTTCTACGACCCCACTGCCGGCCGCATCACCCTCGACGGCACCGACATCACCACCCTGCCCCGCGCGGAACTGCGCGCCCACATCGGCATGGTGCTCCAGGACACCTGGCTCTTCGAGGGCACCATCGCCGCCAACATCGCCTACGGCAAGGACGACGCCACGCGCGAGGAGATTGTGACGGCGGCGAAGGCGGCCCGCGCCGACCACTTCATCCGCACCCTGCCCGACGGCTACGACACCCTCCTCGACGAGAACGGCACCAACCTCAGCGCGGGCGAACGCCAACTGCTCACCATCGCCCGTGCCTTCCTCACCAAGCCGTCGATCCTGGTCCTCGACGAGGCCACGTCCTCCGTCGACACCCGCACCGAAGCCCTGGTCCAGCACGCCATGTCCGACCTGCGCACCGGCCGCACCAGCTTCGTCATCGCCCACCGGCTCTCCACCATCCGCGACGCCGACACCATCCTCGTCATGGAGCAGGGTCGCATCGTCGAACAGGGCACGCACGAGGAGCTGTTGGCGGCCGGTGGCGCGTACGCGCGGCTGTATGAAGCCCAGTTCGCGCATGAGGTGACGCAACCCGTCTGACCGGCGTCAAGACGTCGCATCTCCGCGCCGTGGCAGGGCGAGCGCCACGACGGCCACGGCAGCCAGAACGACCGCGATGGTCTGGAAGGCGCGTGCGTATGCGGCCGTGAGTGCTTGGATGCCGGGAGCGTGGGACGCGGCGACGGTGGAAAGGGCGGCGAGCCCGAGCGCGCCGCCGACCTGCTTGGTGGTGTTCATCAGCCCGGAGGCGGCTCCCGCGTGTGCCGGGTCGACGCCGCTGGTGACCGCGGTGGTGACCGGGGTGAGCAGGAGCCCGCTGCCGACGGAGATCACGATCGCGGGGCCGAGGATCCCGTCGACGTATGCGCTGTCGGGGGTGATGCGGCTCTGCCACCAGAACCCGGCAGCGGAGACGACGGCGCTGGTGACGATGAGGGTGCGCGGGCCGGCGTACCGCATCAGTTGCGGCGCGAGGCGGGCCCCGACCGCCATGGTCACGAGGGTGTGCGGGAGGAAGCCGACGGCGGTGCGCAACGGGCTGTAGTGCAGCACCTGTTGCATGTACAGGGACAGGAAGTACCACATGGGGATGAGGCAGGCCCCGGTCAGCAGCAGGATCAGATTGCCCACACCCACGGACCTGGCCCGGAGGAGTCCCAAGGGCACCAAGGGCGCTCGCGCCACCCGCGCCTCCACCCCGACGAACCCCATCAGCAGCAGCAACCCGGCCACTGCCGCGCCCACGGTCACCGCGTCGCCCCAGCCGCGTGACTCCGCCTGTGCCAGACCGTAGGTGAGGACGGCGATGCCGGCGGTTGCGAGCACCGCACCTGGGATGTCGAGGCGCGGCTTGCGTGCCTCGCCCCGCCCGGCCGGCAGAAGGCGCGTGCCCAGCAGTACACCTCCCACCCCGATGGGCACATTGACCAGCAGAATCCACCGCCACGACAGGTACTCGGTCAGCGCCCCGCCGATGAGATTGCCCGCCGCACCGCCCGCGACCCCGACCGCCGTCCAGACTGCCAACGCCCGCGTACGGGCCGGCCCTTCGGGGAACGTCCCGGTCAGCACGGTCAGTGTGGCGGGCGCGAGCAGCGCCGCCCCGGCCCCCTGCACGGCACGCGCCGCGATCAGTGCGCCCGGTGCCCCGGCGAGCCCGCCCGCCAGGCTCGCCGCCGAGAAAAGGGCGAGCCCGAGCAGGAAGGCCCGCCGGTGCCCCAGCACATCGGCGAGGCGACCGCCCAGCAGCAACAGCCCCGCGAATGCCAGCCCGTACGCGTTGACCACCCACGGCAGCTCCGTCGGTGCGAAGCCGAGGGCGGACCCGATCGACGGCAGGGCGACGTTCACCACCGAGACGTCCAGCACCACCATGAACTGCGCGGCACAGGCCAGACCGAGCACCCACCGTGTGCCGGGTAACCCGCCCGCCCCGGCCGCAGAGCCGCCCTTCAGTGCTGTTCCGTATCCCACCTCGTTATGGTACGACGTATCAAAAAGGGCCTCAAGAAGGGGTCGCAAGGGCTTCAGGGCCTCAAGACACGTGAGGGCGACCATGCCGAGAACCGCCGACCATGCCCGACGCAGGAGTCAGATCACCGAGGGGCTGGTCCGCGTGGCCGCCCGCGACGGCGTGCACGCCGTGACGATGCGCGCGGTCGCGGCGGAGGCCGGGGTGTCGCTGCGGCTCGTGCAGTACTACTTCGAGACCAAGGGCCGACTGATGTTCGCCGCGCTCCGGCACCTGGAGCAGCAGAGCCACGAGCGCTGGGCGGCCCGTCTTGCCGCTCTCGCGGACCCGCCTTCGCCGCGCGCCCGAGTCGAGGCCCTGCTGGCCGAAGCCCTGCCCACCGACGAGGCGAGCCGGACCTTCCACATCCTGTGGACCTCGTGCGCGATGCTCGCGATGACGGACCCCGACCTCGCCGCCCAGCCCTTCGCCGAAGGGCCCGACCGCCTGGAGGCCCAGCTCGCCGATCTGCTGCGACAGGCGCAGGCCGAGGGCGGGCTCGACGAGGCAGCGGACCCGGACGTCGAGGCCACGCGCCTGCTCGCCCTGAGCCACGGCCTCGGCACGAGCGTCCTGGTCGGCCGACGCACCCCGGATGCCGCCATGGAGGTGCTGGGCTACCACCTGGACCGGCTGTTCAGTCCCCTCAAGCCTCTCAGTTCTCGCTGAGTCGCAGTGCGTGGCTGAGGTGCCAGCGCCCGCCGTGGGTGAGGCGCACCCCGGGCGTCTGGGAGAAGATCTCGTGCCCCTTGTCATGGTCGCCGGCCTCGGCGGCCTCCTGATGAGCCTGGACGCTCGTCCACTCCGTGTACAGCAGCACGCGGCTGCCGTCGGCGCTGTGCAGGAAGTGAGCCGAGATGGCGCCGGGGTGCCCGCCCTCCTTCGGCTGGGCCGCGATCACCGCGTCGGTGAAGAAGCGCTGCCGTTCGGGTCCGTCGACATCGAAGGCGGCGGTGATCAGGCAGCCGGGGACGCGCGTCTCGTGCTGCTCGGTCAGGCTGCGGTACAGGCGGTAGCGGGGCGGGCCGGCCAACGGGGCAGCGAAGCCGCCACCGCGTAGATACGCGTCGTACACCACGGCACTCTCCCACTGCGCGAGGGACAGCACGGTCTCGCCGTCCGTGCTCGCGAACCAGCTCACGGCTGACAGGCCGCGGGGCGGGGGAGTCTGCTCCAGCGCCTGTGCTTCTGCCTCGACGACGAGCTGCTGCCGGTCGGAGCCGCCGGTGTGGCGCGTGCCGATGACGGCCGTGCCGGTCCGGGCGATCTCCGGGAAAGGGGCGGTGGTCAACGCGGTCTCCCTCGGAGGTCTTGGGCGGTCGGGCCGCGACGATGATGCCGGGGCGGCAGTAGGGGAGGGCAACTGCTTTTACCGAGCCCCAGGGCAGGCACGCATGACGGTGCTGACCCCAGGAGGGGTACGGGCCTGTGCGTCTCGCGCCGGTTGCCCGCGACCAGGTGCGAGTGGGACGGCAGCGCCACCCCGAGGGGGAGTGAGGCGACGCTGCCGAGACGACGACGGCAGCAGCCTTACCGCGGCGGCCCTCGGTTCCACTCACTTGCAAACCTACCCTAACGAGAGGGTAGGTTTGTAGTCCGGCAACGGTGCCGGCATGTGAGGCGAGGCGGTGGGCCGTGGGCGAGAAGCTGATGCAGATCGGCGAGGTGTCCGAGCGCACGGGTCTGTCACTGCGGACGATCCGCCACTACGAGGATGTCGGCATCGTCGCGCCCAGTGAGCGCAGCATGGGCGGCTTCCGCCTCTACACCGAGGCCGAGGTGCGCCGCCTGGCGCTGGTGCGGCGGATGCGGCCGCTGGGCTTCTGCCTCGACGACATCAGCGCCCTGCTCGACGTACTGGAACAACTCCCCGACGACGGCAGGCCGTTGCCGGAGAGCGCCGAGGAAACGCACGAGGAACTGGTGGAACGGTTGCGTACGTACTGGGTGAAGGCCGATGCGCGATGCGAGGACCTACGCCGGCAGCTGGGGCACGCGGAGGACTTCGCCCGCTCCCTGCACGGCCACCTGGCCCGGCTCGTGGACGCTGCCACGGCGACCGACGCGGAGGCGGGGGCGGTTCGATGAGTTCGAGCGCTGACCGGTCGGCCTCGGAGGCGGCCCGTCGGCGGACGTTCGCCGTGATCAGCCACCCGGACGCGGGCAAGTCCACCCTGACCGAGGCCCTCGCCCTGCACGCGCAGGCCATCACCGAGGCGGGGGCGGTGCACGGCAAGGCCGGGCGGCGCGGGGTGGCCTCCGACTGGATGGAGATGGAAAAGGCCCGCGGCATCTCCGTCACCTCCGCGGTGCTGCAGTTCGCCCACCGCGGCTGTGTGCTCAACCTGCTCGACACCCCCGGTCACGCGGACTTCTCCGAGGACACCTACAGGGTTCTGGCGGCGGTGGACTGCGCGGTGATGCTCATCGACGCGGCCAAGGGCCTGGAGGAGCAGACCCGCAAGCTCTTCGACGTCTGCCGGCACCGCGGCATCCCGGTGATCACGTTCGTCAACAAGTGGGACCGGCCCGGCCGTGAGGCCCTGGAGCTGATGGACGAGATCGAGCGCGAGTTCCGGCTCAAGCCCACCCCAGTGACCTGGCCCGTCGGTGACGCCGGGTACCTGCGCGGGCTGATCGACGTACGGCAGCCGGGGCGGATGCTGCGCTACACCCGCACCCCCGGCGGCGCCCACAAGGCGGTCGAGGCGCCGGTGCCCGGGCAGCGGGCCGCGCTGGAGGACGAAGCTGACTGGAGCAAGGCCGTTGAGGAACTGGACCTGCTGCAGGTCGACGGCGCCGTGCACGACCAGGAGGCGTTCCTGACGGGCCGGACCACGCCGGTGTTCTTCGGCGCCGCGATCTCCAACATCGGCGTACGGCTGCTGCTGGACGCGATCGTCGACCTCGCCCCGCCTCCCGGGCCGCGCGAGCTGGAGAGCGGCGGAGCCCGACCGGTGGACGCGCCGTTCTCGGGGCTGGTGTTCAAGGTGCAGGCCAACATGGATCCCGCCCACCGCGACCGGATCGCCTTCATGCGGGTCTGCTCGGGCATCTTCGAGCGCGGCATGACCGTCACCCGCGCCGCCTCCGGCAAACCCTTCGCCACCAAGTACGCACACAGCGTCTTCGGCCAGGACCGCTCCATGGTCGACATCGCCTACCCCGGCGATGTCGTCGGCCTGGTCAACGCCACCGCATTGCGCGTCGGCGACACCCTCTACGCCGAACAGGCCGCGGTCTTCCCGCCGATGCCGACCTTCGCGCCCGAGCACTTCGCCGTGGCCCGCCCGGCCGACCTCTCCCGGTCCAAGCAGTTCCGGCGGGGCATCGCGCAGTTGGACGAGGAGGGCGTGGTCCAGGTCCTGGTCTCCGACCTGCGCGGGGACCAGGCGCCGGTGCTGGCGGCCGTGGGGCCGATGCAGTTCGACGTGGTCAGCGCCCGCATGGCGGGCGAGTTCTCCTCCCCGGTGAAGCTGGAGATGCTGCCCTACCACCTGGCCCGCGCCACCGACACGGCTGGCGCGGAAGCACTCAACCGCTCCCGGATCGTCCAGGGCGAGGCCCTCACCCGCATCCGGGACAAGGCCCAGCTCGCCGTCTTCCCCGACCGCTGGCAGGCGGGTTCCTTCGAGCGGGAGTTCCCTGAGGCGCGGCTGGATCACCTCATTGCCGCACACGCATAGGCGATGGGGCGGCCGACGGCGAGTGCACTGGGGCGAATGGCGGCCCTCCGTGACCATGCGGGGCGCCTGCCTGCCCGCGCACGCCAGACCACGGCGGCCACTTCGCCGACTGGTCACGGCGAAGAGATCGTGACCTGCAAGTCTACTCTCACGTGACGGTAGGCTTCGGGGGGGGCGAGGACCCTGAGGCGAGGAGGGCAGACGGTCATGGCGGGTGTGACAGCGTGTCCGTCGTGCGGAGAGGCCGAGGACCTGCGCGGCGAACCCCTGGACGACGATATCCGGATCACCTGTCTGAGCTGCGGCGCGCAATGGATGCGCGGCGGCGTGCGCTGCGCCGGCTGCGGTGGCCAGGACATCGTCCATCGCCCGCAGGCCATGACCCGGCACTCGCGCGGCACCCAGCTGTCCATCATCGGGTGGCGCGAACTGCCGCTGTGCCGCAGCTGCGACGCCGAGGTGCTGGAGACCTCCATCTCCCAGAACATCCCCGTGCCCAGCGACTACGTCGCCGCTTGCCTCGGCGCCGCCGAGCGCCAAGCGGCGACTGCCACACCGCAGGCGGGCCCGCCGGCTCCCACCCCGCCGGATCCCGCTCCTGCCCCGAAGCCCGCCCCCGCCGCCACGGCCAAACCGGCCACCGCCGCGAAGAGTTCGCCCGCGCCGCGCACCCCGGCGCGTCCGCGGCAGGCCCGGCCGAAAGTCACCCCGTCGCCGTCCATGGTGCCCACCGTCCGGCAGGCCATCGCCGCGTTCATGGGCGAGTCCTCCGGTCAGGCCGACGCCACCGCGATGCTGCTGCTCGGCACCCATCTCGGCTCGCACAACCGGCTGACCGTGCTGGAGGAGGCCGGCGCCGCCGACCGGCTCGCCGAGTGGTGCCTCGGGCACTGGGGTGACGGCGGCGACCGCGCCCAGCGGTGCCTGAGCACGATCTGCCGAGCTGTCGACTTCTGGGGCGCCCGCGGCTGGCTCGCCTCCGACCCGGCCGCCGGGCTGCGCTGAGCCATGCCACGTACGGCGACAGTCACCCGGGGTGGGTCAACTCTACTTCTACGTAAAAGACAGATGCTGTTCATCCTGCCTGGTGCCTGCTTCACATCGCCAAGACTCTCGCGTTAGGTTAGAGATGAACGGTCGGAGCGCCGTCGTTCGTCCCGCCTCGGGCCACAGAGGCGGGGCCGCGGGGCCGTTGTTCCGAGGCGGCTGTCGGCCGCAGCCCGCGAGGCCACCTTCTGTCCTGACATGCAAGTCTCGCGGGCCCGTATACCCCCGGCGCGGCTGCGGGTCGCATTCCCGGCGCCGACGCCGCCCGACCGGTCCGTCCGAGCGTGCAAGGAGCCCGCATGCTGTCCTCGACCTCCTCCCCCGACGCCGGATCCGCCCGGGACGCGCCGGACGTCGAGCGCCTCCTGGCCGCCGCCGTACGCCTCGCCGGCACCCTCCCGACCGCGCGCCCCACGTTGGCCGTCGTACGCGGCTGGCAGCGCGGCGACCGGGAGCGGGCCCGGCTGCTGCGCACACGCCTGGCCGAACAGGGCATCTCCTGCACCGAGTTGAGTCCCGTACCCGAAGCCGGCGAACGCGGCCGTCAAGGCTGCGGCGCCCGACGCCCGGCGGTCGACCTGCTCGTGCACACCGGAGGGCCCCAGCCGGAGCAGGCCATGCGAGCCGCGGCCCTGTGGCGGCTGCCGCTGCTCGTCGAACGCCCGGCGGGATGGTCGGGTGGCGAGCTGAACAGCTTCGGGGCGCACCGCAGCCCCGTCATCGGCATCCAACTCTCCGATGTCGGCTTCGCTGTCGCGGTGCGCGAGACCGTCCTGGTGTCGCTGCAGCCGCATCCGGGCAAGGCCCGCCTGATCCTCGACAACGAGAAGATCACCGCACCCGGCGACCGCCCCCTGCGTATCACCCTGACCGACCAGGGCATGCTGGAGGCGCGCGGCGACTCCTTCGGCATGCGCCGCATCCGCCGCCTGCGCTTCGAACGGGCCTGGGGCGCCTACCGGTTGGACGTGGACGGGGCACCCGCCCGCGATGTGCGCGCCCCGGTGCGCATCGAGGCCCTGCCAGGTCGACTGCACCTGCTGCATCCGTGAGGGGGAACCGGCGCCCCGGGCAAGGTCGGGCGGGTGTCTCACCCGGGGCGTGCGGCCACGGCCTCCGGCTCGCACGGGGGACGACTCCGGGGCCGTGAGGCGGCACGTCACCAGTCTCCACGGTGCCGCCCGTCGTGCAGCATACTCTCACGTCGCGTAAGTGATGGAGGCGGTTCATCGGATATCCGCATCCTGGCAACTCGGGGAATCCTCGCATGTCGCGGGTGGTGATGCGGATGGGCTTGCCGACTGACTCTACCATTGCGTTAGAGTATGGTTGCTCGTCGACTTGGTCGGCCTGCTTCCGAAGGCCGTTCCCGGGCCGCGGCAGAGGTGGCCCTGCCTACTGCCTGGGGACGGCCCCAGAGCCGCCCGTTCGGGCTGCCCCAACCATTCCGCACGCGGTGGACGACCAAGGCGCGCGGCACGGATGACAAAACCAGGGGAGAGCCATGGCCGAAGAGGTCACCCGCATCGAGATCGCCGACCACCTCGCCGGGTTGTTCGCGAACGGCGCGATGAGCAAGCACGATCTGCTCATCGCCAGTGCCGGTGCCCGCCCGGAGGTGCGGGAGGTCCTCGCGGCGCTGCCGGACGACCGCCGCTACACCGAACTGCGCCAGGTCTGGGAGGACTTGCCGCTCGTTCCGGTCGGCGCCTGAAGCGGTGGGAGTCGAATCATGGCGCTGTTCATGCTCCAACTCGCCGTCGGCAAGGACGCCGTGATCGAGGCGGACGCCGCCGGACGCACGGCCGACGGGGAGATCGTGCTGGAGTGCGCCGACCACTGCGGTGCTCCGACACGGCTGAGGACATATCCCGTCGAGGCGGTGACCGCTGTCTTCCGCCGCGCTCCGCTGGACGGCGGTGGCTACGGATGGCTTTCCCGGCCGTCGACCGGGACTTGGTGGTGCTACTGATACGTCGCCTGATACGTCGCCCGCGCACGGCGGATACGACAGACGGCGGGCGACGCCCGCAGCGTGCCGCACGCGACGTGCGCCCGATGGGTGGTGGGCCGGCAGGTCGAAAACCGCTCGACGCGACCGGAGAGGCACCCCTAAGATCCCGGGCGCGGCATCGCGTGTCGGTCAGCGGCCGGGTGAGGCATGGAGGTGCCGCGGAGATGCCCGTGGAGGCATTGCCCCGTGTCAGTTGAGTTCAACCACACCATCGTTCTCTCCCGTGACCGGGAGAAGTCCGCTCACTTCCTCGCCGGAATCCTGGGTCTGGAGGTCGGGGAACCGGCCGGGATGTTCCTGCCGGTGACCACCGCCAACGGCGTCACCCTGGACTTCGCGACCGTCGGCATCGACATCCCCATGCAGCACTACGCGTTCCTCGTCTCCGAGGACGAGTTCGACCAGATCCTCGCCCGGTTGCTGGCCGCTGGGGTCCCGATCCAGGCCGACCCGCACGGCAAGCACCCGCGCCGGATCAACCGCAACGACGGCGGGCGGGGCGTGTACTTCCTGGATCCCGCCGGTCACGGCCTGGAGGTCATCACCCGCCCGTACGGCAGCGATCCGGACTCACCGCTGAACGGCGTCACGGAAGAAGTGCCGGGCGCCTTCGGCGGCTGACCGCCGGAGGACAGGGGAGAGGGGTGCGGTCCGCGACGGACCGTACCCCTCCTCCCGTACCGCCGCCGGAGCGTTCAGGCTCCCGAGCGGGCATCCGTCCGCAGCCGTCGGCGCAGCGTGGCGGCGAAGTCCTCGGCCATCTCCAGACGGGCCCGCAGGGTCTCGCAGCGGGCGTCGGCCACCTTGCGGTAGGAGTCCAGCCGCTCCCGCAGGCGCTCAAGTTCCTCACCGGTGGGCCGCTCGTCGGTGGCCGCGAGCCGGTCGGTGATGTCCAGCAGGTCGCGCATCTCCTCCAGGGAGAAGTCCAGCGGCTTCATCCGGCGGATCACCATCAGGCGCTCGACGTCGGACTCCGTGTACAGGCGGAAGCCGCCCTTACTGCGGGCCGAGGGGATGACGAGGTCGACCTCCTCGTAGTGGCGGATGGTGCGCAGCGACAAACCGGTCCGTTCAGCCACCTCGCCGATCTGCATCTGCCGCTGCCCCTGATCCGTCATCGCCCCATGATCCCCTTCGTTGATTCCTTCGATTTTCGAATCCGTAAAGCACTACAGCTTACGTGAGGTGAATCACAGGACCTTGGTGGGTGTTTACCTGTGTTTCACATGCCGCAAGTCGCACTCTGCCCTCACGTCAGGGTAGAGTCTCTACGTATTCACCACGGCCGTCGAGACTGACGACAAAAGTGAACCGCCATGACGGTGGCCCCGACCGGGCCCCGATGGCATCCGAAGACTTCCGGGCCATGATGCCCGACCGGCAGCCGGACGGCTGCCACACAGACCGGCTGGGCCCCGCTGATGTGGCCGGGCCGCCGAGGGATTCCGCCCTTGCCTGCGCGGAGTCGTGTACGACGTGGACGCGTCCACCCTGTGGTGGAGCTCTGCCCGAACAGAAACGGTTGCATGTCCTCACTGCTGCCCGCAGCGTCGAAGTTCCGCGCCCGCTTTTCAAAAAACACAGTCAAGCCCGAGTGGCTGGACTCCCCGAAGATCTTCCGTACCGAGGTGCTGGCCGGTCTCGTGGTCGCGCTGGCCCTGATCCCCGAGGCGATCTCCTTCTCGATCATCGCCGGGGTCGACCCGGCGGTCGGGCTGTTCGCCTCCTTCACCATGGCGGTCGTCATCTCGGTCGTCGGCGGCCGCAAGGCCATGATCTCCGCCGCGACCGGCGCGGTCGCCCTGGTCATCGCCCCGCTCAACCGCGAACACGGCCTCGGCTACCTCGTCGCGGCCGTCATCCTGGCCGGCGTCTTCCAGGTGATCCTGGGCGCGCTCGGGGTGGCCAAGCTCATGCGGTTCGTGCCGCGCAGCGTGATGGTCGGCTTCGTCAACGCCCTCGCCATCCTCATCTTCATGGCACAGGTGCCGGAGCTGACAGATGTGCCGTGGATGGTCTACCCGATGGTCGCGGGCGGGCTCGCGCTGATGGTGTTCTTCCCGAAGGTCACCACGGTGATCCCGGCCCCGCTGGTCTCGATCATCATCCTGACCGTGATCACGGTGGCGGCCGCGATCGCCGTGCCGACCGTGGGCGACAAGGGCGAGCTGCCCTCCTCCCTGCCGGTGCCGGGCCTGCCGGACGTGCCCTTCACGATGGACACGCTGACGACGATCGCGCCGTACGCCTTCGCCATGGCGCTGGTCGGGCTGATGGAGTCGCTGATGACGGCCAAGCTGGTCGACGACATCACCGACACCCACTCGGGCAAGACCCGCGAGTCCATCGGCCAGGGCATCGCCAACATCGTCACCGGGTTCTTCGGCGGCATGGGCGGCTGCGCCATGATCGGCCAGACCATGATCAACGTACGGGTCTCCGGCGCCCGTACCCGCCTGTCGACGTTCCTGGCCGGCGCCTTCCTGATGGTCCTGTGCATCGCCTTCGGCCCGGTCGTCTCCGACATCCCCATGGCCGCCCTGGTCGCCGTCATGATCATGGTGTCGTTCGCGACCTTCGACTGGCACTCCATCGCCCCCAAGACGCTCAAGCGGATGCCGCTCGGTGAGATGACCGTCATGGTGATCACCGTCGCCTGCGTGGTCGCCACCCACAACCTCGCCATCGGCGTCGTCGTGGGCTGCATCACCGCGATGGTGGTCTTCGCCAAGCGCGTCGCCCATATGGTCAACGTCTCCGGCGTCGTCGACCCCGACGGCAACCAGGTCGTCTACGCGGTCACCGGCGAGCTGTTCTTCGCCTCCTCCAACGACCTCGTCTACCAGTTCAACTACAAGGACGACCCGGACGACGTCGTCATAGACCTCTCCGACGCCCACATCTGGGACGCCTCCTCCGTCGCCGCCCTCGACGCGGTCGAGACCAAGTACAAGCAGCGTGGCAAGAAGGTCACCATCATTGGCCTGAACAAGCCCAGCGCCGACATGCACGAACGCCTCGCCGGCCAGCTCACCGGCAGCCACTGACCGGACCGGCCGCCCTTCCCCGACGCGGACGTAGCGGGGGAGGGCGGTCTTTTCCGTGGCGGCGGGTTCTCGTCGCACCTCATCGGCCCTCACGCGCCGGTACCGTTGGCGAGTGGCCATCCGTGTGCTGATCTGCGACGAACTGCCCGTGGTGCGCGACGGACTGGCCGCCGCACTGGGCCGTGAACCCGACATCGAGGTCGTCGCCACCACCGGAGAGGGACCGGAGGCGCTCACCGTGGCCCGGGAGCAAGCCCCTCACGTGCTGATCACCGATATCAGCCTGGCCCGGCGCTCGGGCCTGGAAGTGGCCGCCGAGGTGACGGGGACGGCATGGCCGTCACCCCGCCCCGAGGTCCTCGTGTTCAGCGCCCGGACCGACGACGCCACCGTCATGAAGGCGCTGGAGGCGGGAGCGTACGGCTACCTCGCCAAAGACGCGCCACCCACCGAGGTGATCCGCGCCGTGCGAGCCCTGGCGGCCGGCGAGGCTGCCACCGGCGGCCCGGTGACCCGGCGCCTGATCGACTGGCTTTTCTGGCGCAACGCCGAGCCGGTCGCCGCGGCCCAGCGAGCGCTGCGCTCGCTCACGCCACGCGAGCGCGAGATCCTCCTCCTCGTGGCTGCCGGGCTGTCGGACGCCGAGGTCGCGGGCAAACTGTCGTTGCAGCAGGCGACCGTACGCTCGCACCTCTACCACCTGCGCCAGAAGCTCGACGCACGCGACCGCGCCCAACTCGTCGTGCTCGCCTACCAGTCGGGGTTCACGGTCCCGACGGTCCCGGACGCCTGGTCGCCGCCAGAAAGAGGACCAGGCCGCCCAGGGTGACCACGGTGGCGAGTACGGTCGCCGAGGCCCAGCCGGCACGCGTGACGGCGAAGCCGAACACGGGCGGGCCCAGCAGCGTGCCGACGCTGCCCGCCTGATTCAACAGGCCATACCCACGCCCCAGTTCGTACGGCGAGCGGGCGACGGACGGCACGCTCGCGTACAGCGCACCCAGCACGAACCCGCCCGCGAACTGCAGCACGGCCGCACCCGCCGAGACGGCCGCCCACGCGTTGACCTGGTACGTCACCGCCGCGGCGCACGGCATTCCCAGGACGGCGGTGGCGGTGAGCGCACGCGGACCGGCTCCCCGCCCCAGCAGCCCCCCCGCCAGCAGCCCGCCGGGCACGCTCGCCAGCGACACCACGGCGGCGGTGGCACCGCCGACCGCCGAGCGCACCTCTCTATCGGCGGCGAGCTTCGGCAGCAGCGCTACGGCGGTGACGCCGAGCAGCGCGACGAGGCTGAAGGCCAACGAGAGCTGAAGCACGGGCCCGAGTCCCCGGCGGTGAGGGACGTACCGTTCCTCCGGCCGACCGCGGATGCCGGTCAGCCACCGCAGAGCACCCCCGAGGCCGACCGCGCCGGGAACGAGCGTCAGCGCCCCGGCGGCACGCCACCCCACGGTGCCGCTGAGAGTTCCGAGGGCCGAGGCGACCGCCATGCCCACCGGAACGAAGGTGCTCCACAGGGCGAGGGCCCGGCGCTCGACAGCGGGTCGGCACCGGGCCGCCAGGAGCATCGGCCCCGTGACGACCACCGCCAGGTAACCCACCCCTTCCAGTGCCCGGGCGCCGTACAGCAGCCAAAGCCATCCTGAAGGAGCCGCCACCTCCAGCACCCCGCCCAGCAGCATCACGCCGAGCCCCGCGCAGAGCACACGGCCCAGGTCGCGTCCCACGATCCACAGCCCTGTGGGCAACGCCAGACAGGCCGCGACCACGGTCACCCCGGAGACCAGCCACCCGTAGGCGGCCAGCGACAGCCCGAAGGCGCCCCGGATCCCCGCTTCCAACGGCACGAACCGCCCCAGTGCCACACCCGCCGAAACACCGGCCAGATACACGAGGGCGATCACACCACGCTCGCCGACGCCTGGCTGTGCGGAGTCTCGGGGGCGTTGCTCTCGCGGCCGTGCCGCAGGCGCAGGGGCGGATCGGGGACGGTCTGCAGCACCTGGACCGACAGTCATGCGGTCTCCTCCACGTGATCGGGCCGCGACCATATCTGTGGGCGTCGCCGCAGGTCATGGGCCTGCGAGCGCGATTGTTTCTCCGCACTGTGTGGAGGCGACTCCGGAGCTACCTCACGCCCTTGTTGAGGTCGTGGAGGCAGTCGGGCGGCGTTGTTCCCGTTGCTAGCGTCGTGTCGTGAACCGCGCCGTCCTGCGCGCGCGCCTGGACGAAGCTCTCGAAGACCATCCCGGCGTCACCGTCACCTGGCGCGAGATCATCGACCCTCAACAGGCCGAGCGCGCCGGAATGCCCCAGCCTCTCCTGCCACGTCGGCGACCCACCGACGGTGCAGCAGATCCGCGCGGCCCTCTCCGCATCCCACCCTGAGTAGCCGGCACCTGCCTGAACCAGCGCTTTGCGTAAGCGACTTCACGCAACCAGCAGCTGTAAGTGGCTCAGGTCACAGAAAATGCGTCTCGCCATTCGAGATGACCAATCGTCACATCCGTCACTCCGGCCTCCCGTGCCCCCTTCGCGTGCCCATTCACCTCGACTTAGGGCACGCGGAGGGCACGCCACCCGCAAATTGGACTGGACAACAAGCAAACCCCAGGCCACTGACCTGGGGTTTCATCATGGAGCGGGTGACGAGAATCGAACTCGCGCTCTCAGCTTGGGAAGCTGATGTTCTACCATTAAACTACCCCCGCGTAAGACACCCGCCCCGAGATGATCCGGAGGCGGCGTCCGAACGCCTCGTCACTGTACCTCATCACCGGCCCCCGGCGCTGACGCCGTGGGGTCTGAGTGCGTTTCAGGGGGCGGGATGTGGCTGCGGGGGAACGGAGTTGGGGCGTACGGTGGAGGGGTGGGAGAGGGTCCGGGCGGGGTCGGAGTGCCGCCTGGAGGGCCGTCCCTTTGATCCCGTAATGTGGCCTCCCGTCGTCAGGCAGGTAGCAGCCGACGCGGCTCTTGGGGAAGGGACTCTAGGACTTGATGGAGCGCACCGTCGTCCGTTGTGCCGATGGGCACGTGTTCAGCACCGCTTCGTTCCCGATGCAGCAGGCCGAGCGACTCGGCCCAGGGCGGCTCCTCCGGTGTCCCCGGTGTGCCCGGCTCCGCAGTGTGGTGCCGGTGACGCTGGAGAAGCGGTAGCTGGAGCAGGTGCAGCAGCAGTAGCAGCAGGTGTAGTGCCGGGCGCGCGGTGGTCACGATTGTGGTCGTTCCGCGCGCCTTGCGTATCCTCGGGGCGTGCTTCTCTCAGACAAGGACATCCGGGCCGAGATCGACGCCGGGCGGGTACGGATCGATCCCTACGACGAATCCATGGTGCAGCCCTCGAGCGTCGACGTGCGGCTGGACCGTTACTTCCGGGTGTTCGAGAACCACCGGTACCCGCACATCGACCCCTCCGTCGAGCAGGCGGATCTGACCCGGCTCGTGGAGCCCGAGGGCGACGAGCCGTTCATCCTGCATCCCGGGGAGTTCGTTCTGGCCTCCACGTACGAGGTCATCACGCTTCCTGATGATCTTGCCTCCCGGCTGGAAGGGAAGTCCTCGCTCGGGCGGCTCGGGCTGGTCACCCACTCCACCGCCGGGTTCATCGACCCGGGGTTCAGCGGGCACGTCACCCTTGAGCTGTCCAACCTCGCCACGCTCCCCATCAAGCTCTGGCCCGGCATGAAGATCGGGCAGCTGTGCATGTTCCGGCTCAGCTCGCCCGCCGAGTTCCCGTACGGGAGCGAGCGGTACGGGTCCCGGTACCAGGGGCAGCGCGGGCCTACCGCCTCCCGGTCGTTCCAGAACTTCCATCGGACTCAGGTATGAGCGACGCCGTGGGTGTGGGTGTGCGGGAGAATCTGACCTACGAGCGGTTCGGGGGCGCCGTCCGCGAGCTCGCGCAGACCATCGCCGACGACGGGTACGAGCCGGACATCGTGCTCAGCATCGCCCGCGGTGGCGTGTTCGTCGCCGGTGGGCTTGCCTATGCCCTCGACTGCAAGAATCTCCATCTGGTGAACGTGGAGTTCTATACGGGCGTGGGGACCACCCTCGACATGCCCGTCATGCTCGCTCCCGTCCCCAACGCGATCGACTTCACCGACAAGAAGGTGCTGATCGCCGACGACGTCGCCGACACCGGCAAGACGCTGAAGCTCGTGCACGACTTCTGCCTCGACCATGTCGCCGAGGTGCGGTCCGCCGTCATCTATGAGAAGTCCCACTCTCTCGTGAAGTGCGAGTACGTGTGGAAGCGCACCGATGAGTGGATCAACTTCCCGTGGAGTGTGCTGCCCCCCGTGCACAAGTCGGGAGAGGCGCCCAGGGAGAACACGGAAGCCCTCTGACCTGCGCACCGTGCATGGTCACGCATGGTCATGTGCCTGGTCAGTGACGTCTGTCGGCGTTGAGCCGGGCCGCCTGGCGGGTCAGGTGGTTGCGTTCGGCGAGGTTGGGGGCCTTGTGGGCCGCCTCGGCGTACAGGCGTGCCGCTGTCGTCAGGTCGCCGTCGCGCTCGTGGAGGTACGCCGCCACGGCCGCGTGGCGGGGCAGTGAGGCGTCCAGTTCCGCGAGTGCCGCCAGACCGGCGCGGGGTCCGTCGGCTTCGGCGACGGCGACCGCGCGGTTGAGCCGGACAATGGGGCTGTCCGTCAGGCGCGTGAGCTCGTCGTACCACTCGACGATCTGCACCCAGTCGGTCTCCCCGGCGGTGGGCGCGTCGGCGTGGAGGGCCGCGATGGCGGCCTGGGCCTGGAATTCGCCGAGGCGGTCGCGGGCGAGGGCCGCCTGGAGGATCGCGATGCCCTCGGTGATCGACTCCGTGTCCCAGCGGGCCCGGTCCTGCTCGGCGAGCGGCACCAGGCTGCCGTCGGGAGTGGTCCGGGCGGCGCGCCGGGCGTGGTGGAGCAGCATGAGGGCGAGCAGCCCCGCCACCTCGGGGTGGTCGATCGCGGCCGCGAGCTGCCGGGTGAGCCGGATGGCCTCGGCGGCGAGGTCGACGTCGCCGGAGTAGCCCTCGTTGAAGACCAGATAGAGGACGCGCAGCACGGTGGCGACGTCGCCGGGCTGGTCGAACCGTACGTCGGAGACGGTGCGCTTGGCCCGGCTGATGCGTTGCGCCATGGTCGCCTCGGGCACCAGGTAGGCCTGGGCGATCTGGCGGGTGGTGAGCCCGCCGACGGCGCGCAGCGTGAGCGCGACCGCGGACGACGGCGTGAGCGCCGGGTGGGCGCACAGGAAGTAGAGCTGGAGCGTGTCGTCGACGGCGGGTGCGGGGCCGGGCGCCGGTTCCTCGTCGACGAGGTCCTCACGCCGGCGGCGGGCCGTGTCCGCCCTGGCCTGGTCGAGGAACTTGCGCCAGGCCACCGTGACCAGCCAGCCCTTCGCATCGCGCGGCGGGTCGGCCGGCCAGACGCGGACCGCCTCGACCAGGGCGTCCTGCACGGCGTCCTCGGCCGCCGCGAAGTCGGCTCCGCGGCGGACGAGGATGGCGAGCACGCTGGGTGTGAGGCTCCTCAGCAGGGCCTCGTTCATCTGAGACGTCCGAGACACCTGAGAGGTCACTCCGTGATGGTGGGCGCCGAGCCGTAGAACGGGCGCAGCTCGAGCCACTCGTGGATCGGCTTCCCGCCCGCCCCGGGGGCGGCCGACAGCTCCCCGGCCAGTTCGACGGCGCGCTCGTAGCTGTCGACGTCGATCACCATCCAGCCGGCGATGAGGTCCTTGGTCTCGGCGAACGGGCCGTCGGTGACCGGCGGGCGCCCCTCACCGTCGTACCGGACCCACGTCCCCTCGGGGGCGAGTGCCTGACCGTCGACGAACTCGCCGGTCTTCTCGAGCCGGTCCGCGAAGTCCTGCATGTACTGCATGTGCGCCGAGATCTCCTCCGGCGTCCACTGGTCCATCCGCACGTCGTTGACCGGAGCCGGAGCGCCGCGGTAGTGCTTCAGCAGCAGGTACTTGGCCATCGTGTTCTCCTCGGTACTGGTGCGACCCATCTTGGTCGCGTTCACACCGGGGACGGAACAGGGCACGGGTTCTCGACATCACCGTCCAGGATTTTTTGAAACTCCCAGATTTTTTGTCGGTCGGCTCTAGAACGTGCCCAGCTTCACGATCGACAGCAGCGCGACCAGCTGGATCGCGCTCGCGCCCAGGGCCTTCGGCCAGGGCAGGTCGTGGGACTTGGAGACCATCAGGGTCAGCAGGGCGCCCGCCGCCACCCACGTCACCCAGCCCAGGGCCTGGACGAACGTCGCGTCGCCGCCGGCGAACATCGCGAAGACCAGGCGGGGGGCGTCGGTCAGGGACATGATCAGCATGGAGAGGCCGACCGTGGGCTGCCAGGCGCCGTCGCCGCCCAGCTGGCGGGCCAGGGTGTGGGTGACCACGCCCAGGACGAAGGACGACAGGACCATCGCCACGGCCGTCGTCAGGACGATCGGGACCGCGTTCGACAGGGTCGCGTTGATCGCGTCGTTCCGCGCGCCGTCGAAGCCGAAGACCGCCAGCAGGCCGTACAGGAAGGTCACGATGAGGGCGGGGCCCCACATCGTGTAGTCCCGCATCTGGAGGAAGGTCTGGCCGGGGGACAGGACGATGCCGCGCAGCAGCTGCTTCCAGTGCAGGCGAGGGCCGACCGGGGCGGCCGGGGCCGCGCCCGCCTGGTACGTCTCGCCCTGGGTGTAGGGGTCCTCGCCGACCGAGAAGGCCTGGGTGTGGCCAGGGTTGTTCGCCGCGTACGGGTCCGGGGCGCCGCCCGGGCCGTGCGGGTAGCCGCCGTCGCCGAAGTACTCCGGCTCGCCGTGGCCTCCCTGACCACCCTGGCCACCCTGACCGCCGGCGCCGTAACCGCCGTAGCCTCCGCCGCCGTTGGCCTGCGGCCAGCCGCCTGCGCCGCCGCCCGAGCCGCCGTAAGGCTGCTGCGACGGCTGCTGCGACGGCGGGGGATAGCCGTACGACGGTCCCTGGGGCGCCTGCTGCCCGTACGGAGGTTGTTGGGGGCGCGTTTGCGGGGTGCCGTTGTTCCGGCTGCCCCGTCCGATCCTGAATCCAGCCACGTCTTCGAACGTACCTGGTCCCGGAGAATCGCGTGCCGGGCCCTCCGGTTCGGGCCCGGCTTTGCGGCCGAGCTGTGACATCCCTTAAGGGGAACGGGGGTTCACTCTCCGGGGGTGTTCAGGGGTCGGTCGTAGGGGAGAGGCCTTACTGGGCGATCGCCCAGCCGAAGTCGGCGCTGCCCTGCAGAGAGACCGCGCGGGCCGTGATGTTCAGGGCGCCCGTGGTGGTCAGGCCGGTGGAGGTGCCGCGCAGGTACGTGACCATGCCGTAGCCGTTCTCGTTGCCGCTGCCCGCGACCAGGTCGGACCTGCCGTTGCGGTCGAGGTCGACCAGGCGTACCGCCTTGCCGAAGGCGTCGCCGGTCTCCGCGGTGCCGGGCACGCCGGAGGTGTCCTGGGTGTAGCCCTTGGCGCCCGCGGTGGTCAGGCCTGAGGACGAGCCGAACAGCACGGTCACCATGCCCGCGTCCCGGGCCGAGCCGAGGTCCTCGCCCGGGGCGCCGACCACGACATCGGCGTACTGGTCGCCGTTGATGTCGCCCACGCCGACCGCCGAGCCGAAGGCGTCGCCGGTCTCGCCCCCGCCGGGGACGCCGGTGGTGTCCTGGTGGATGACGGTCGGCTGCTGTGCGGGGTCGGGGCCGTCCGGGCCGCCGTACCAGACGGTGATCTGGCCGCCCTTGTGGCCGCCGGGCTTGTCGGCGGACGGGTCCGTGGGGTCGCCGAGGACGAGGTCACCGTAGCCGTCGCCGTCGATGTCGGCGATCGCGCCGGGGAAGCCGTCGGCGTTCGGCAGCTCCGTCATGGAGTGCGTCATGCCGGTCCAGCGGAAGTAGTAGATCTTGCCACCGGGGTCGCCGTCCACGGCGTGCGGGTAGACGCGCTCGTCCGCTCCGTCGCCGGTCAGGTCGCCCGCGGTCACCTCGTACACCGTGCCGACCTCGCCGACGCGGGTGTGGCTCGTGGGGCCGGTGCGGGTGAAGGGGCCGTTGTAGAGGCGGGTGTGGTCCCGGCCGGTGACCGTCACGTCGGTGTCGCCGTCGCCGTCGAAGTCGCCGGTCGCGACGCCGTTGCCGAAGTTGCCGAACTCGGACAGCGTGGACGGCTGGGGCAGGCCCTTGCCGCCGGACAGGCCCGAGGGGCCGCCCCACAGCACGGTGGCCGCGCCGACGCCCTGCCGGTCGCCGATGGCCTCGTTCGAGGCGCCGACGACCAGGTCGGAGTAGCCGTCGCGGTCGAGGTCGCCGGCGGCCAGGCCGGCGCCGAACAGGTCGCCCGTCTCGGCCGCGCCCGGGACTCCGGTGGAGTTCTGGTGGATCACGGTCTTGCGGGTGGCGGACACACCGGACGCCGAGCCGTACAGGACGACGACGGCGCCGGCCTGCGACTTCCCGCTCACCGTGGCGCTCGCGGCGCCGATCGCGGCGTCGAGGTAGCCGTCGCCGTTGAAGTCGCCGGACAGGCCGGAGGGTGCGGCGGAGGCGGTGGAGGCGGGCAGGGCAGTGAGGAGGCCGGCGGTGAGGAGGCCGGCGGTGACGGTGAGGGCCGTCAGGAGGGTGCGCTTGCGCAAGGCGTGCTCCAGGAGGGGCCGGGCCCGGGGGCGGCGGGCCCGGCGTACGGGGGTGGGGTCGGGGGACCTGCGGCGCAGAGGAATCGGCGCCGCAGGTCCCGATCCGGGACGGATCCCGGATCGGGAAATGGGTCCCGGATCGTCGCGGGTCGGCTCAGCCCGCCATCTGGATGCCGAACAGCGGGGTGCCGGACGCCGACACCTTGGCCGCGGTCAGGCCGATGCCCCGGCCGGACGTGCTGATCTTCGAGCCGTCGGAGGCGAAGGCCACGACATAGCCGTCGGCGTTGTTCTCCCACGGCAGGCCGACCGTCAGGTCCGCCTTGCCGTCGCCGGTGGCGTCGGTGAGCAGCAGCTCGCCACCGAAACCGTCGCCCGCCTCGTTGCCGCCGGGCACGCCGGGCGTGTCCTGGGCCAGGGCCTGGGCGCCGGTCTCCTGGAAGCCGGACGTCGAGCCGAAGAGGACGGAGACCATGCCGGCGTCGGCGATGCCGTTCAGGTCCTCACCGGGCGAGCCGATGGCGAGGTCGTCATAGCCGTCGCCGTTGATGTCGCCGAGGGAGAGCTCCCAGCCGAAGGCGTCATCTGTCTCGCTGGTGCCGGGGACGCCGGCGGTGTTCTGGTTCATGGTCGACGTGCCGCCGGTCGGGCCGGTCGAGGTGCCCCAGACGAGCGCGACGGCACCGCCCTTGGACGCCCCGGGGCTGTCCGAGGAGGCGTCCCAGTGGTTGCCGATGACGATGTCGCCGTAGCCGTCGTTGTTGACGTCGCCGATGTCGGAGATGATCCCGGCGGGCAGCTTCCGGCTACCGGAGGTGGTCACGCCGCTGGAGGAGCCGGGCAGGTAGTAGTTGGCGTTGAAGTAGTAGTCGCCGCTCGTCTCGCCCTCGTAGCCGTCGACGAGCAGGTCGGTGCGGCCGTCCTTGTTCACGTCGCCCGGCGTGAGGTTCCAGATGTCCGAGCCCTTCACCTTCAGGACCGGTGTGGTGACCTTGTAGTGGCCGCCGGTGGAGCCGGACTTGGTGAAACCGCCGCGGTAGATGTCGACCCAGTTCTGGTCCGAGCCGATGGCGAGGTCGTCCTGGCCGTCGCCGTTGTAGTCGCCGGCGGCGAGCGGGGCGCCGAAGCGGTCGTGGCCGCTGCGGGCGGGGTCGGCGACCGTGGTGCCGCCCGACAGGCCGGTGGAGGCGCCCCAGAGGATGACCGCGGTGCCGCCGTCGGTGTCCGAACCGGCGTCCTCGCCGGGCGCGCCCACGGCCAGGTCGGCGTAGCCGTCGCCGTTGAAGTCGCCGGCCGTGGTGTGCGAGCCGAAGCCGTCGCCCGACTCCGCCGTGCCCGGGACGCCCGTGCTGTCCTGGGAGAGGGTCTGGATCTTGGTGGCGCCCGCGCCGCTCGCGGAGCCGTACAGCACGGTCACGGAGCCGGCGTTCGCGCGGCCGTTCA
The DNA here is from genome assembly GCF_001509475.1 of Streptomyces regalis. GTDB lineage: Bacteria > Actinomycetota > Actinomycetes > Streptomycetales > Streptomycetaceae > Streptomyces > Streptomyces regalis. The sequence goes on along the minus strand of NZ_LLZG01000362.1, from coordinate 2,448 downwards.
CCGAGGCGCGCGGGGCGGAGACCGCCACGTCCTGGTAGCCGTCGCCGTTGAAGTCGCCCTCCAGGCCGGAGGCGGCCGTGGCGGTACCGGCGACGGCGACGAGCAGCCCACCGGTGAGCGCGCCCACGGCTGCGGTCGCCAGGGCTGTACGGAGGCTTTTGCGCATGTGTTTCTCCTGCCGAATACGGATGAAAGCCGAATACGGATGAAAAGGGTGTGACTGCTGTACGGCTGAATAGGGCGTGACGGCTGTACGGCACTGTCCCGGCCGTACGGCCGGGAGGCTCAGTCGGCGAAGTTCGAGCCGAAGTACGGCGCGCCGGTCGTCGAGACGCCGGAGGTGCTCGGCGAGATGGTGCGGGCGCCGGTCGTGGTGATCTTCGTGCCGTTGGAGGGCAGGTAGAGGACCGCGCCGTTGCCGCCGTTCTCGGCCGAGCCCGCGAGGAGGTCGGCCCGGCCGTCGCCGGTGACGTCGTCGAGCTTGACGTCGATGCCGAGCATGTCGCCCTTCTCGTCGTTGCCGGGCACGCCCGCTGTGCTCTGTGCGAATGACTGCGCGCCGGAGGAGGTGTTCAGGCCGGAGGCCGAGCCGTACAGGACGGTGACCATGCCGGTGTCGACGACACCGCCGATGTTCTCGCCCGCGACGCCGACCACCAGGTCCTGGTAGCCGTCACCGTTGACGTCGCCGAGGTCCAGCTCGTAGCCGAACCAGTCGTTCCTCTCGGACGTGCCCGGGACGTTGCCGGTGTTCTGCGTGATGCCGGTGGTGGAGCCGACGCCGCTCGCCGCGCCGTAGGTGATCCACACTTTGCCGCCGTCCTCGGCACCGGGGAAGGTCACGCCGTCGTCGGTCTTGTTCCAGTGCATGCCGGTGACGATGTCGCCGTAGCCATCGCCGTTGACGTCGCCGATCCCGGTGATGACGCCTCCCTTGAGGGGGCGGGCGTCACCGGCGGACAGGCCGCCGTCGGTGCCGGGGATGAGGTAGTTGGTGTTCCAGCCGTCCCCGGTGTCGTTCTCGAAACCGTCGACCACCAGGTCCGTGCGGCCGTCGCCGTTCACGTCGCCCGCGGTGAGGTTGAGCGGGCCGCGGGCCGCACCGCCGGACAGGATCTGGGGCTTGACCGTGTAGCGGCCGCCGAGCGCGGTTCCGGACGTGGTGAAGCCGCCCTTGAACACGTGGATGATCCTGGAGGTGTTGCCTACGGCGAGGTCGGCCGTGCCGTCGCCGTCGAAGTCGCCGGCGGCCAGGTTCTTGCCCCAGGCGTCGTGCTGGGACGGGGCCGGGTCGGCGACGGTGATGCCCTTGCCGGTGATGCCGGAGGCCGACCCCCAGAAGATCGCCAGGCCGCCGCCGTCGACGTCGCTGCCGACGTCCTCGCCCGCCGCGCCCACAGCGATGTCGTCGTAGCCGTCGCCATTGAAGTCGGCGTACGCGGTGTCGTGTCCGAAGCGGTCCCCGGCCTCGGCGCTGCCGGGGGCACCCGTGGTGTTCTGGCTGATCGTGTGGCGCTTGGCGGACGACACGCCGGTGGCGGTGCCGTACAGGACGACCAGCTGGCCGGCGTCCTTCTTGCCGCTCACGTAGGCGCTGTCCGCCGAGAAGGCCACGTCGCCGATGCCGTCGCCGTTGAAGTCGGCGTGCGGGACATCCGTGGAGTCGGCGGCGCTCGCCGTCGACGCCGTGAAGGTGAGCAGACCGCCGGTCAGCGCGGCCGCGGTGGCCGTCGCGAGGGCGAGTCGTGCGGTGCGGCGCGGGTGGCGCTTGTGCATGCGGGTTCTCCTGCTGCATGCGGGGATGCCTGGCGGGCATCCGCAGTCGATGGGGTGCGACCGGGCGCGTTTTCCGGGAGTTGTCCTCCGGTTCATGGCTCGGTCAGCGATCAGGAGACCCGCGACGGGGCGCAAGGGTTGTACGTGAGTTCGGGAAAACTCTGAGGTCCATGTGGCCGGAGGGGGACGGTCCGCCGGGCTCTCTGATCGAACGGACTGCGGAACGAGGCGACCCGAGCGACCATGCATGCCGTGACGATCAACCGACCCGGCCGACGCGGATGCACCTACTCCCTCGCCTGCCCCGGCCGGCTGCTGCCCGCCCGCACTCGTTGTCTGGAGCATCCCAGGGACACGCTCGAGTGGAGCTACGCGTTGAACGGGGTCGCGCTGGGACTCGTCAGGGACTTCAGCGGAGTGACCTTCTCCGCCGAGTTGTTCGAGGCGGTGCGCGGCGCGGCAGGGACTTCACTCGGAGCGGCACGGTTCGAAGAAGCCGTGTTCGACGGCGACACCGACTTCAGCGGCTTCGAGTTCACGGGTGCGACGTCGTTCAGCGTGATCTTGCGAGGGACCCCGGGCGTTCACGCCCGGGAGGAATCGCATCCGGTGGTGGCGGTGCGGAGCGCCGCGGTATCGGCCGGAGGTGACAGGGCCGCGAAGCGGCCGGGT
>NZ_LLZG01000361.1 GCF_001509475.1 Streptomyces regalis | reverse complement strand
CGGCGCGGCCTGCACGGTGGCGCCACAGAGGTAGATCGAGACACAGCCCGGCGTGAGCGGGGTGAAGTCACGGATCTGCCGGGCACTGGTGTCGTACAGACGAACAGTCACGACCGTCGGCCCCCTTCCGGCGCCGCGTTGAGGATGGCCAGCAGGTCCTGTGCCGCGGCGCGCGGGCCGAGGGTGTTGCCGACCCCGGAGGCGTTGAGGACGACCTCGTCGACGCCGAGCGCGCGGTACTGCGCGAGTCGTTCGTGGATTTCCTGGGGCGTTCCGTAGAGGAAGGCACCGCCGTCCACGAGTTTCACCGCGTCGGAGGGATCGCCGTCGCCGGTCACCGCGATGCCGGCGCGTCGCAGCGCAGCCTGGTAGTGCGGGTACTGGATGTGCGTGCCGCAGGCGGCGTTCACCAGGTCGGACACCTTGCGGCCGGGAGCGGCGAGGGCCACGGGGACGACGGCGGTGACCTTCACCGGGTCGGGCAGGGTGCGCTCCTCGGCCCCGTGCAGGGCGGGCAGGAGCACCTCGTCGACGTACGAGGCCGACGCCATCCAGGTGATCGCGACGTCCGCCACCTCACCGGCGAGCTCGGCCATCCTCTCCCGGAGCACACCGAGGCCGATCGACACCGGCGGGCGGTGGTAGTCGACCAGCTTCGCCCGAACGCGGAAGTGGTCGCCGGGGACGTCCGCGATCTGCCCGTCGAGCAGGGATCGCACGATGCCGACGTACTCGCGGCACGCGCCGAGCTGGCTCGCGTACGGCTTGCCCAGGGCGCCCGCCTGGGCGGCGAGCGAACCGGGGCCGAAGCCCGCGACGACGTCCTGTCCGGTGGCCAGCGCCACGGACCTGGCCTCGATGGCCGCCTGGTACGGGGAGCGGTACGGCATCAGGGAGACGCCGAAGCCGCAGGGCACCCGGATGCCGGCGCCCGCGAGCCAGCCGGCCACTTGGTGGCTGTCGAGGAGCATGCCCTGCCCCTGCCACAGCCGCGCGGCCCCGGCCCACTTCACCAGGTTCGCGAAGGGGATCACCTGCTCGGGCCGGGAGGCGCCGATGGGCAGGAGTATGGAGTGCCGCACTGGGATCAGTCCTTTCCGTGCGGGTCGCTCGTGAACGCCACCGGGACGCCCCACCCGGCACCGGCACCGGTACCGGTACCGGCGCCGGCCGTCGTGGCGTTGTGCAGCAGCAGGTCCGTGTGGCCCGCGCCGGACCAGCCGAGCATGTAGCCGAGCAGGGAGCTCCGTCCCGCGACACCGGTGCAGAAGCCGTACCGGCGCGCGTGCTGCAGGACCCGCTCCTGGTAGGCCCGCGCCTGGTCCACCAGCGACGGGTCGTCCAGGATGCGGGCGGCGGCGATCAGGGACTGGACGACGCCGCTGCTGCCGTGGCAGACGGACAGGTCGACGGCGCGTCCTTCGGGGAGCCGGGTCGCCTCGTCCACCAGGGCCGTGAGGCGGGCGCCGGACAGCAGGTCCGTGCGCCCGGCCGTGGTCAGGATCTCCGCCGCGGACAGCAGCAGCCCCGCGGCGCCCTTGCACCAGCCGGGCACGGCAGGCCGTTCGGCCTGGCCGATGCGCTGGGTGAGCCAGTCGGCGGACTCCGCCGCGAGGCGTGCGTCGCCCAGCACACGGCCGATGCGGGAGGCGGCCCAGCGCAGGCCGAGTTCGCCGTGGGCGACGTCGTACCAGGCGGCAGTGCGGGGGTTCGCCAGGTGGTCGAGGGTGTGGTCGCGCAGCTGGGCGAGGTGCTTCTCGTCGTAGCCGTCCGACGGGAGCTCGCCCCGCTCCATGCGCGACAGCAGCACCATGAGCGGGCCGGCGGGGCCGTTGCCCAGGTCGGTGTCGAGGGTGCCTGCGGCGGCCCGTTCGGCGATCCGGTCCAGGGTTGCGTCCAGCCAGTCGGCGTCCGTCCGGTCCGGCCGTGCGAGCAGCAGCGAGGAGGCGCCGGTGAACACCGACTCCGGGGTCTGCATCAGGCCCTCGCCGTATGCGGCGAGCAGCGTGCTCAGGCCTCGGTCGGCCGCGCGGGAGACCTCGTGCAGGCCGCCGTCGAGGCGGGCGGCGGCCCGCAGGAACGTGACGATGCCGCCGGAGTCGTGGAAGGAGACGTAGTGGCCGGGGGTGAGGGTGGTGGTGCCCCGGTCGGGCCCGATGCCGCACACCCAGCCGAGCTCCGGGCCGTCGGGGGTGTCGTGGGACACGCTGACATCGGCGATGCTGCGGGCGATGCCGCGCCACCAGGTGCCCGGACCGGGTGCGTCGCGCAGGGCCGGTGCGAACACGCCCGTCGCGGAGAGCCCGGCGGGGGAGGCCTCGTCGTGCAGTTCGGCGAAGCACTCCTCCAGCAGGAACTGGTGGTAGGTGTCGGAGCGCCGGGCGTTGAGGGCCACCCCGCGCCGCGCGTTGTCCAGCGGCGAGGTCCGGTAGACGTCCGGGAAGCGGGCGGTGAGGGTGGCCAGCTCGGTGGAGTCGCCGCGGGAGATGAAGTACGGGACGTTCCCGGTGCGCAGCGACGCGCGCTCCGCGGTGGCCACGAACGCGGCGCCCTGCGTGGACAGGTAGTCCGGGAACTTGCCCAGCAGGCCGAACAGCCGCTCCTCGTCCTCGGGCCGGCCCAGGTACTTCGGGTGGGTCGAGGCGTCGATGAACCTGCCGTAGACCATGGTCGAGCGCACCAGGAAGCGCACCGGCATGTCCGGGTAGCTGTCGAGCACCTTGCCGATCGTGTCCGAGCGGACGAAGGCGAGGGCGTCGGTGCTGCCCGCCAGGATGGCGGAGAAGTGGTCCGTCGCCGACAGGGCCGTGTCCCCGATCCGGGGCACGTTGCCGCCGTGACGGTAGGTGAACGGCTCGCGGCCGACGGATATCCGGTCGGTGCCGTTGTCCCGGATCACCGACCGGGTCATGCTCGACGGCTGCTCGTCGGCGATGCCGACGCCCGCCATCAGGACGTCGATGGGCGAGGTCGGGTTCACCATCGGCACGAGCATGGTCGAGGCGGCCGACAGCTTCATCTGGTTCAGCAGGACGTGCGGCAGCGAGTCGTTGTCGACGCCGGCGTCGGGCCGGACCATGGTCTCGGTGTCGATGACGCAGGGATGCTCGCCGCAGGCCAGCAGGTTCTCGTCGTGCAGGTCCGAGGCGCCGATCGCGCCGAAGATCGTGCAGAGGGCGCCGAACCGGTAGAAGTACCGGGCCGCCTGGTCCGCGCTCGCCATGGGTTCGGGGCGCACGAACTGCTGCCAGCCGTGGGAGCCGACGGTCACGGACGCGGGCAGGCAGTCGCGCAGCGAGTGCTTCAGGTGCGGCTCGGCGGCGGCGTACAGATCGCGCACGAAGGCGTCGGCGACCAGGGCGCGCGGCTTGTAGACCAGCCGCGTGCCGTCGGACAGGTGGACCCCGACCACCTGGCGGTTGCCGTTGTGCAGGTCGGATCCGGTGAGGAACAGCCCGGTCAGGCGCGGGCCTGCCGTCGGGTCCGGCAGCAGGCCCGCGGCGGTGAGCGTCGCGCGGTCGGTGCCGAACGCGGTGAACAACTCCTCGTACGCGTCGAGGGAGTTGGCGAGCATCGTGTCCAGACGCTCGTGCAACACCGGGTACGTGTCGAGGACACGCCGGCATACGGCGGGGTCCTCCAGGTGGTCGCCGAAGCGGCCGAGCGCCTCGTCGCTGTCGGCGCTCATCGGCAGCCCGTGCTCCTCGCGGAACGTGTGGAACTCACCGATCAGCGCGCGGAACGCCTGGGACTCCACCGTGCCGATCAGGCCCTCCCAGACCTGGTCGAGCACCGTGTCGAGGTGCTCGGGACCCGTCAGCGGGGCGATCAGGTCGCGCAGTGCGGACTCCACGCCGCGGCGCGGGGAGAGATGGCGGTAGAAGGGCAGGAAGGCGGGGATCGCCACATGCGGCTTGGTCATGCCCGCTCCCCTCCCACCAGGGAGGCGACGGCCAGGGCCTCGTCGCGCGGCTCAGGCTTCTCCGCGTACAGGTCCGCGTACACAGACCCTCCGTTCAACAGCTCGGTGTGGCTTCCGTGTTCGACGATCCGGCCGTCGTCGAAGACGTAGATGTGGTCCGCCGACCGGATCGTCGCCAGGCGGTGGGCGATGATGATCTGGGTGGCGCCGATGTCCTCGATGATCTCGGCGACCCGGCGTTCGTTGACGGTGTCGAGGGAGGCGGTCGCCTCGTCGAGGACGAGGATCGAGGGCCGCTGGAGCAGCGCGCGGACGATCGCGAGCCGCTGGCGCTGGCCGCCGGAGAAGTTCGCCCCCAACTCGGACACCAGGGTCTTGAGCCCCATCGGCAGGTCGTTCAGGAAGTCGAGGATGCCGACGCCGGCGCAGTACTCGCGCACCGTCTCCTCGGGGATGTCCTGGCCCATCGTCAGGTTCTCCAGGATGGTGCGGTTGTGCAGGTGCACTTCCTGGGGGATGTAGCCGATGGTCCGGCGCAGCGCGTCGCGGTCGTACTCGCAGGCGTCGCGGCCGCCGAACCGCACGGTGCCCACGGTCGGTTCGTACAGTCCGCAGATGACCCGTCCGAGCGTGCTCTTGCCCGAGCCGGAGGCGCCGACGAGCGCGACACGCGAGCCGGCCGGGATGTCCATCGACACGTCCCGCACGACGAAGTCGCTGTGCCTGGTGTACCGGAAGCTGACGTCGTGCAGGCTGATCGACGTGCTGGGGAGCTCCTTCAGCGGCCCGCCGTCCGGCTCCGGCGGCGTCCTCGTGATGTCGTTCAGCCGTGCCATGTACCGCGACGCCTCACTGAACTCGGTGTACGTCTGGAAGACCGAGGTCGACAGCGCGAAGTACGTGCCCGCCACCGCCTGAACGGCGATGGCACCGCCCAGGGAGATCTGCCCGCGGCCGACGAAGTACAGGCTGCACAGCAGCAGCACGACCGGGCCGAACATCTGCGTGGCGGTGGCGACCCCCGCGATCCGGCCCTGCTGGAGCCGCATCCGGGCCTTCATCGCCTCCAGCGAGGAGCCGTACACCTTGCTCCAGCTCTCGACGAACTCGTCGGCGTAGCCGCCCATCTTGATCGTCGGGATCGACACGATGGCGTCCAGCTGGGTGGACTGGCTCCTGCTGAGCTGGCTCAGCTCCGCGTCGACGGTCTCCAGCACCCGGACGCGTGTCTTGACGAGGTAGGCCGCGTTCAGACCGAACAGAGCCAGCGCGATCAGGGCCAGCCGCCACTCGACGACGAACAGGTACCCGGTCACACACAGCAGGGTGCCGAAGTCCAGGACGCCCTGCGCCACGCGTGAGGACAGCAGGTCCCGGATCGCGTTCACGCTGTTGAGCCGGAAGAGCAGCTCGCCGGGCTGGCGCGTGGTGAAGAACTTGTACGGCAGCGAGAGCAGCCTGGTGAACGTGTGCGTCATCAGGTGCCGGCCCAGCAGGGCGACCACCGACGACAGCACGGCCACGCGGATGAGCTGCAGCAGGAAGTACCCGGCCGCCACGCCCCCGATGATCAGCAGGACCAGCATGAGGTCGGTCAGGCCCTGCCAGCGCGCGTACCGGTCCACCGCCCATTCGGTGAGCATGGGGATGCCCAGCACCGCCGCATAGCCGCCGAGGGAGAGCAGCGCCACCAGCGCGATGCGTTTGCGGGAGCCCTGCGCGAACAGCGGCATCGCCTGCCAGTCGGCGAGCGGGCCGCGCCGGCTGCGTTCGAAGTCCGGGCCCACTTCCGCGGTCAGCACGACACCGCTGTAACCGGCTTCCAGCTCCGCGCGGGTCAGTCGGCGCCGCCCCACGGCCGGGTCCATCACGACCGCGTTGCGGCCGTCGAACCGCTCCAGTACGACGAAGTGGTAGTCCTCCCAGTAGAGGATGACCGGCGCGGTGAAGTGCTCCAGCGCCTCGACGCCCTTGGAGCGGTACAGCTTGGCGTCCATACCGCGCGAGCGCAGGAACCGCGCCAGCTGTCCGGCACTCAGCCCGTCCCGGCCCGCCTCCATGTCGGCGCGGGCACTGGAGACGTCCTCGTCCCGCCCGTAGTACCGCAGCAGGGCGACGCAGCAGCAGAGCCCGCACTCGGTCTGCGACATCTGGGTGATCGTCGGCATGCGGCGCGCGTGTCCGCGCCGGCTGGTGAACCGCATGGTTACCGGCCCTCCACGGTCAGCGTGACGGGGGAGACCCGCACAGTGGGATCGAGGCGGTGGACCAGGTGCAGGACGACACCGGCCCAGCCGACCATCAGGCTGCTGGTGTGGGCGTAGCGGCTGCGGGTGTCGGCGAGCTTGCGCTCGAAGACCTCCGGCCGCAGCCACCTGTCCTCGACCGCCGTGCGCGCCTCGCGCAGGACGGGGTCCTGCGTCCGCGCGGCCAGGGCGGTGAGCGCGTCGTGGTTGCCGAGATCGCCGTGGCACCAGGTCAGGTTCCGGCCGAAGCCGTGCCGCAGCAGGTTGCCGACGGCCATGTCCCTCTTGCGGGCCGCGTCCGGGTCACCGGACAGCCCGGCGTACGCGTCCAGGGCGAGCGAGATCCCGGTCGCGCCGTGGCACCAGCCGGTCGAGAACGACGTCGGCGTGGCCACGTTGGAGAACCAGTTGTTCTCGGCCCGGTCGAAGAAGCCGTCCAGCCGACCCGCCAGATACGCGGCGGCAGACTCGACGGCGGGACGCCCGTCGGCCGGCAGCAGCGGGTGCGCACGGCACAGCACATGCAGCAGCCCGGCGATGCCGTGGGCGTAACCGGACTGCTCCAGCGCGGCACGGGCCGGGCCGGCCGGTTCGCGGCCGTCACGGGGCAGCCCGGCGGTGAGCAGCGACGTCAGTTCCGCCACGGCCTGCGCACCGTGCTCCCCGCCGATCTCCGCGACGCAGGACAGCACGCCCGCCACACCTGAAATGACATCCAGCGGCAGTTCGGCCTGCGGAAGCGCCCGCAGCTGGCCGAGCACGAGCGGCACGGCCCCCTGGGCGGCGCTCACCCAGTCGTCGCGGTCCAGCAGCCGGCCGGCCGCGGTCAGCGCGAACAGGATTCCGGCCATGCCCGTGTACCCGGCGAACCCCGCCTGTTCGATGCTCCGCTTCTCGTACCGCTCACGGGCCAGGATGTCCGCCGTGGTCGAGAAGATCTGCGTGGCCTGCTCCCGGTAGTCGTCCCGGCCCAGGACACGGCCCGCGGCGGCCAGGGCGAGGGCCGGCCCGACGCGGCCGGTGTACAGGTCGTAGCCGAGCACGGTCGGCGGCCAGGGCCGGCCCACCTGGGCGGAGGCGAGCGGTCCGATCCAGGTGCGGGGCAGATGCGCGTACTTGTCCGGCAGGGACGAGGCGATGAGCCGGTCGCACAGGCGGGCCGCGAGCGCGGCGGCCGTGCCGTCGGCGCACGGGTCGGACCCCGCGCCCGGCGCCGTGCCGGCCCGCTCGGTGTCGGGGGCGGCGGGGAGCGCGGCGGCCAGATGGTTGTCGGGGAAGCGGCAGGCGAACGCCGAGTGGATGAGCCGCAGCTGCTCCTGCAGATCGAACTCGGTCATCGCCCGCACCTTGGCCAGGGCCCGCTCCAGCGGCGACTCCGGGAAGGAGGCCACCTCGGCGCCGTCGCCGTCCTGCAGGACGACGCTGGTGCTCGCCACGGTGAAGTAGGGGATGTCACGCTCGGCGAGCTGCCGCATCTCGGAGCGGACGATCTGACGGTCCGAGGTCTTGCTGGGGATCGCGACACGCTTCAGCAGTGCCGCGTACACGTCGTGGTCGGCCAGCGCACGGGCACCCGACGTCATCCGCATCGTCTGCGCGTACAGGACGGTCGGGTTGTGCACATACCGCACCCGCACGTCGGCGACCGTCTCGCGCAGCAGGCCGGCGAAGGTCTCCCGGTCCTCGAGGACCGCACGGAAGACCCGGGTGAAGCCGTCCGTCATCCGCTCGCCCAGGGCGTGGACCTCGTCCTCGGTGAGGGTGCTGACGACCGTACGGCGCGGCTGCGCCTCCTGCTCCCGCAGCACCAGGCGCACCCGGTCGGTGAACGGCTCCTCGAACTGCATGCTCTTGAACGGGGAGTTGCCCTGCCCCTGGTCGCCGAGGAACCCGAGGTCGACATGGCCTGCGGTGGCCTTCTTGCCGACCATGACCAGCGGCAGGATCCCGATGCCGTAGACCGACTGCGCGATCGTCTCGAAGGCGTTGCCCGGCGCCTCGGGGGTCGGGCCCCGGTGGATGCGGGCCGGGTGCAGGATGGTCTCCAGGTCGATCGGGACGGGGCCACGCCGGGTGGGGACGATGTTCTCGAAGTGCATGTCCCGGGCGTTGAGCAGGTACAGCACGGCGGCCAGTTCGCCACTGGCTTCCATGAAGTCCCCGGACCGGTCGGAGACGTCCTCGGTGTCGATGAACTCGACGTATCCGTACCCGTCGCGCTTCAGCACGGCCGCGGCGACGAGGCGGGTGCCGAGGCGGCGGTTCAGCTCGCCGGCCAGCCTCTCGTACGCCGCCTCGCAGGACACGTCGCGCGGCTTGTAGACCAGGTGCTTGCCGGAAGCGAACCGCACCACGGACACACTGCGCCCGTGGTGGTGCGTGTCTCCCTCGGAGAGCCCCAGGGAGACGATCCGGTCGGTCTCGGCGATGCCGAACGCGGCGGCGATCGCCCTCCGGTCGGCGCCGAGGCGACAGCACATCTCCATGATGCTGTCGGCCTCGTTGCGCAGGATCGTGGGGACGACGCCGTGCAGAACGGGGAAGTCGACGCCGCCGGCCTCGGCGAAGGAGGTGCGCGTCGCCCGCTCGACGAAGGACGCGTAGCGCTCGGCCGGGTCGGTGCCCGTCAGCAGCCCCTTCTCGCGCGCGTGGTTGACGGCCGCGACCAGGGCCCTGGTGCAGGTCTCCCGCAGCCGGGACTCGGCCCGTCCGAGGATCTGGTGCAGCGCGGTACGCGGATCGTCGAAGAGGTCCCAGACGGCCGGGGAGTCGAGGAAGGAGGAGATCGGTTCGCGCTCCGCCAGGGAGGCGGCCATCGTCCTGATGACACGCTGGAACGGATAGTCCTCGCTGCGGTCGGCCCATTCAGCGGCGGACGCCCGGGCCTCGCCGACCGAAGCGGCCCTGTGGGCGCCACCTTTGTGTACGGCGGAGAGGATTTCCCGGTCGAACTCGGCAAGCGGAGAGATGGTCTCTTCGATTTCGACGCTGTCGAACTCCGGATAGTACAGGGCTGGAGATGTCACGTCTGTTGCTCCAATGTCGCGCGATGCCCTCGACGCCAAAGAGACTGGCCGCAGCCGAGAGAGCGGTCGGACTGGACGGAATGGGGGGAACCTGACCCGCCCCCCATTCCGTCCCAATCAATCGATGCCACCGGCCCACTGGTTCTTCACGGGCCGGCCGGCTTCAGCGGCCGAAACGGCGCCGCTGTGTCAGCACTTGCTGGTGCACTTCGTCGTCGGGCACACCGCGGCGCTCACGGCGCTGGCGACGCTCACGGTCGCGCAGGCCCAGGCGGTGCCGCCGTAGACACCCTCCTCGCCCAGCTCGACGAGCTCCAGCTCGTCGTAACCGCCGAGAATGTCCTCGTGCTTCTCCTGCATGATTTACCTCTTTCTGAGTGGGTTCGATGAACTGCCGGAATACGACCCGGAGTTCAGTTGCAGTTGGGCTGGCATTCCTTGGTGAAGGTGCACCAGCCGCCGTTGTTGCCGAGGCTGTCGCTCAGGGAGAAGGTGTTCGTGGTGCACGCGCCGTAGGCGACACCGTCGAAGTCCTGCTCGGCGATCTCGTCGATGAGGGCGATGTCGCCCTGGTAGACGGATTCCATTTCCGTTTCCCTCCGATGGTCGGGATGCGAAGCCGCCCCGTTCGGTGGCGGCTGAGAAGAGCCTCCCGGTGCGACGTTCTTCCGGAGCACACGCGAAATGTCCCGGGCGCACACTCCGCGCACATCGCAGGCACGCGGTAGGCACGCGCCGGGCACGCGGCAGGCGCAGCGCGGCGGGGCAGGACAGCCGGGCAGGCCACGGGAACGCGAAGGAACCGGTCACCGGGACGGGAAGGGAACAGGTCACCGGGACGGGAAAGGACTGGTCACCGGGAGGCGGAATGGCCGGCCGTGTCTGCGGTCTTTCCAGGCAACAGGCCTAGCATGACCGGCATCGGACGTGAGGAAGGTGCGCCATGGCGGATACGGCCAAGCGGAGGGCGCGGGCAAGTGTCTGGCTGGAGGGCGGGCCCCGCCGTGGAGGGCGCGGCGGGGGGCAGCCGTCGGGGCTGGACCGGGAGCGCATCGTCGCGGTCACGGTGCGGCTGCTGGACGCCGAGGGCCTGGCCAAGTTCTCCATGCGGCGCCTCGCCACGGAGCTCGACGTCACGGCGATGTCCGTCTACTGGTACGTCGACACCAAGGACGACCTGCTCGAACTCGCCCTCGACGCCGCGTTCGGTGAACTGACGCTGCCCGACCCGGAGGCGGACGAGGACTGGCGGGACCAGTTGCGCGCGCTGGCCCGTATGTACCGCGACCTGCTAGTCCGCCACCCGTGGCTGTCGCCGCTGATCGGCACCTACGTCAACATCGGCCCGAACAGCCTCGCTTTCTCCCGCCTTGTGCAGCGGATCATCCGCAGGACCGGGCTGCCCGCACACGGCCTGGTGGCCGCCATCTCCGCCGTCTTCCAGTTCGTGTACGGCTTCGGCACGATGGAGGGCCATTTCCTCGCCCGCAGCGCGGCCTTCGGCATGACCCCCGACGACTACTTCCACCACGCCATGAGCATGGTGACGCAGGCCCCGGACACCTCCGACATCGTCCAGGACGCCTCGGAACTCATGGCGGCCCGAGGCGGCGACACGGTCGAGGAAATGTGGGAACGGGACTTCGAGTTCGCCCTGGACCTACTGGTGGCGGGCATCGAGGCGATGGTCCAGAAGACGCGGCACGGCTAGCGCCCCTTCAGGGGCGCGGGGAACGACCCGCACCCCCGAGCTCTCAGGCGTCGTCCGAAACAAGCCGCGCGGGAAATCCACCCGTAGCCACCGGCCCCCACTTCTCCGGCGTGACCCGAATGATCGACTTCCCCTGCTTCACCATCGCCTGCCGGTACTCGTCCCAGTCCGGGTGCTCACCGGAGATGTTCCGGAAGTACTCCACCAGCGGCTCCACGGACTCCGGCGAGTCGATCACCTCGGCGGAACCGTCGATCTGCACCCACGGCCCGTTCCAGTCATCACTGAGGACAAGGACACTCACCCGGGGATCCCGCTTGGCGTTCCGCGTCTTGGCCCGCTCGGGATACGTGGAGACCACGATCCGCCCCGAGTCGTCGACCCCGCAGGTCAACGGCGAGGCCTGCGGGCTGCCGTCGGCCCGCCGGGTCAGCAGCAGGGCGCGATGGCGGGGCCGTACGAAGTCCAGCAACTCTTCGAGCGAAACGCGGGTGTTCGTCGCGATGTTCGGTGCCATGGGGTCAGCCTAGGGGCAGATCGGCCCGCTCAGCGTGACCCTGCCGTGCCTACCCTCGCGGCAGCGACTCCCCCTGCACCGCCTGGATGTACAGCTCCACCTTCAGTGGACCGATGGCCGCTGTACCGGCGCCTGTTCGGAATGAAGGTCCCAGCCTTCCCCCTCTTAGCCCGGACCAGGGGGCGGTGAGCTTGGGGTTGGCGCCCTGGAACGCTTTGACCTGGTGTTTCATGCGTTTCAGGGCGTTGACAGGGGTGCGGGATTTTACGGGCTCGCACTCCCCGGGGGCTCCCCGGACTCCCCAGGAACTCCCCGGGAAACGCCGTGAAACGGTCGCCGTCCCGCCGCTCTGGCCTGGGCGGGACGACGTACTCGGTGACGCCCGTTAGTTAGTTTGCGCTTCCATGCCCCGGTTTCGAGATCCCTATGGCCTCATCAAGGGCCCTCTTCGCGGCCAACATGTTGAGCATCCGACCGAAGTAGTGAGTACTGCACAGTTGCTCGTTACCTAGAGCTCTGAGAGAACCCTGACATGTCCTCGCGTCTGTACCGCGAGCGGCACAGATATCGGTCTGCTGGGTCGGCGGGGATTGTGCGGATCGGTTGGCGAGTTGCAGAAGCGGATCACTCGTGTCGAGCGCGGTCCACCGACGGCGCGGTGAAGGCAATGTGATCGGGAGTTCCCCCCACGCCAGGCAAGCTACGCAGACGTTCAGTGTTTGCGTAGGTCGCCCACCGCCCAACGATGCGGAGCTTCACGTCCCCCGGCATGATCGCTTCGAATCCCTCGGCCATCCCGAGGAGCCTCGGATGGTGGTCCGGGTTTAGTTTCTGAGCCAGAAAGAGAACGAGGATCTGGTAATGACCGTAGGGAAGTTGCCCCGTGAGCTCCTTCCCCAGCAGTACCGGGGCCATGTACGCGGTACCACCAGCAGAGTCGAGGCTAAATCCAACAAGCGCCCACATGGCACCGCACTTCTTGGGCGGGACGAGCTTGAGCCGAAAGGGAACAGTCGGTATCCCCTTTACGTCAAACTCAATCGTCCTCCGTCGCGCTCTGTCCTTGGCTCGCTCGGACATGAGCGTAGTGCCTGCTGTGATCCCTGCAGACAACGCCGAAGCGAAGGGTGTCAACGACACTGATCAGACCCCCGAATCGATCATGTGTACTACCCGCGTAGGGCCGCACAGCCGCCTCTCATATACGGGAACGGACTGAAGGGCGAGTCTGTTCCAACGTATCGGTGAGGCTCTTCCTATGCCCTACTTGCGCGATTGGTATGCCCCACGGGGCGGCGCAACCACCATGGGCATCAATCGGGCTCCCCGATTCGCTGGCGGAGGGCGTCGATGAGCAGAGAGATCTGGGTGCGCGGGAAGTGAAGGAGGGCCTCATCAGCAGGGCCCCTGGGTTCGAGGGGGACGTTCATGCGCCAAGAGCCGACGCTCCAGGGTCTGCGTATGCGGTCGCCGAAGCCCGCGGTCTCCGCGAGGAGCGCAGCCAGCCGCTGGGCGTCGGCGACTGGCATCTTCAGCAGGGCGTAGCCGCGGTGGTAGGCGATAAAGCCGTCGCCGCCGTAACCGAGCGGAACGTCACGCTGGGCACGGACGCCGGCGGTGGCTTCGCCGACGTCCTGGCAGCAAGCCGTGGTCGTGAAGCCGAGGCGCCAGAGTTCGCGGATGACGGGGACCATCTCGGTGTCGATGTCCGCCTGGTCCCCGGCGGGGGTGGTGAGCGTCTCGGTGGGGTGAATGGGCGGGTCGGTTGCCATCAAAACTCCCCTCATCGTCCTGCTCGGCGGTAGGCCGACCAGGAGGCCGCAGCGTCGGCGAGACCGCGCTTCCAGGGCACGTCAGGGGCGTCTGCGGCGATGCCTTCCCACAGGCGTTGTTGGGCGGTGGCGAACACGTCAAGGGCGCGCGCCGACGCCGTGGCCCAGGCTGGGGTTTTGGCAGCCCACTGTTCGGCGGCTTCCGGTGTGTGGCCGGCGGAGATCAGCCAGACGACCCAGCAGGCCGCGTCGATCCAGGCGGCGCCGCGAGTGGGCCAGGCCCAATCGACGACGCGGGCAGCGCCATCGACGATGAGGACGTTGTCCGGGGTCCAGTCGGTGTGCAGCAGGGTGTCGCCACGCAGGAGTTGGGCGTCCTCGGGGTCGTCGAGGTAGTCGGCGAGGCGCTGTTCGATCTGCTTGAGCTCGATATCTGCGGGCGCCGAGATGGAGGCGAGCGTGATGATCGCCTCGGCGACGAGGGACAGGTCGGGGGACGAGGGGCTGTAGTCGGCGGGGCGGCCGTCGAGGTACTCGAAG
The DNA here is from genome assembly GCF_001509475.1 of Streptomyces regalis. Taxonomy (GTDB): domain Bacteria; phylum Actinomycetota; class Actinomycetes; order Streptomycetales; family Streptomycetaceae; genus Streptomyces; species Streptomyces regalis. The sequence goes on along the minus strand of NZ_LLZG01000361.1, from coordinate 65,565 downwards.
CCGAGGAGGTTCCATTCGCCGTCATCGATCCGCCACAGAAGGCGGGGCGCGAACGGGGCGACGTATGGGTTGATGACGGCTTCGCGGTGCTGCGTCCAGGCGCGGGGGTGGTCGCAGCGCAGGCCCTTGACGAAGACGCGTCCGGTGCGGGTGTCGAGGGTGGCGGCGATCTCGCTGTTGAGGCCCTTGTCCGCGGTGCGGGTGGCGTAGATGGGGCCGGTGCGCGCGGTGATCGCGTCGCGGGTGGCGGTGGGGAGGTCGTTCCAGTGCAGTCTCATGGTCACCACGGCGGAAGTGTAGGAGTGGGAAGGGAGCGAGTGGCGGGGCCGCCCGTGTGTGGCGGGCGGCCCCTGTGTGGACTCGGTCTAATACGGGTTGTCGTTCCCGCAGCCGAGCATGACCTCGGTGCCGGAGACGGCGTCGAGGTCGTCGACGAACTCGATCTCGTCCTCTTCGACCTTCGACGTGGTGGCGATCTTCACTGCGACGGGCGCCATGGGGGGTGTCACCTCCTTCCCTCTGTCTCGGTGTGCTGGCAGTAGCGGTTCAGGGGCGCGCCCGCCTTGCGGTACAAGGCGGCGAGCGGCATGCATGTGCTGCACGACTTGCTGAGGGTGCAGCCCGCGCAGCCGCCTTGGCGCCCCAGCGCCCGGTCGGCGATGTCGCCGAGCCGGGACAGTCCCGCGACCCCCTCGGTCACCAAGGAGATCGGGTGGTCACGGGAGACTTTGCAGACGCTGGCCAGCCCGTGGGGGTCCACGTGCAGGGAGGTATGGCCGGCGTCGCAGCCGGTGAACGGCTTCCGCTCGCGCAGGTAGGCCGTCGCTTGGGAAGACAGGGACTCCGCCCCGCCGTAGATCGTCGGCGACATCTGCGAGTACTCGCGGGTGACCGCGCCGTACCGCTCGCCGAGCGCGTGCATGGCCTCGACCTCGTGCACGTTGTCGTCGGTGACGATGACCGTCAGCTCGATCGGCAACCCGGCCTCGTGCGCCGCGTTCAGCCCCCGCGTGAAGTTCTTCCAGGAACCGCGCCGCTGGGTGAGGCCGTCGTACGTCTCCTCCGTGGCCCCGTAGATGCTGAGCGTCAGCCGGTATGGGCGCCGGCTCGCGAAGAGGTCGAGGAGCAGTGGGTTGTGGAGGCGTGACCCGTTGGTGAGAACCTCGATCATCATCCCGAGCTCGTACGCCAGGGAGTAGGCCGCCGCGAAGTGTCGGTCGATGGTCGGCTCACCGCCGGTGATCTGAAGCCAGACCACGCCAGCGTCCCGGAGAACGTGCAGCACCTTCTCGCGGTCGCTCCAGTCGAGCCCGGCGAACTCCTTGAGGCCCAGATAGCACTGTTTGCAGGCGTAGTTGCAGCCGAGGTTGAGCTCGTACGAGGCGCGGCCGTGGCCGTACGGGGACGGGTCGCGCACCAGCAGGGTGGACTCGGCACGGGACCCCGTCAGGTCCAGGCTCCACTGCCGCTGTACGGGGCCGCATAGCCAGCTCGGGACCTCGCCGCCGTCTGTCACGGCCTGCTGGAGTTCGAGATACCGGTGCGCCGGGATCTGCATCCCCTTCGCGCTCCCGGGGCGTAAGACGTAGGAGTCGCCCAGGAACGGGGCGACGATCAGGTCGTACACAGGACCCTCCCGTCGTTGAGGGGGAACTCGTAGCCGATGGCCATCACGTCGATCGCGAGCGCGGTACGGCGCTCTCTCTGGCGCCACTGCTCCATCCGGCGCTCGTGAACCAGGACGTACGGGCGCACAAGGGCGATCGCGTGTCCGTCGAGGGGACGGAACCGCTCGTGTACATGGGCTGGTAGTGGGCGCCGCATGTACGACGCGGGTTCCGGAAGTACGGGCTTCGGTGGTTCGGGAACGGGGCGTACAAGACAGGCCGCAGCCCGGCTCACCGCAGATCGGAGTAAGCGCCGGAAAGACGGCCCTAACCAGATGGCGAGGCAACCGATAAGGTCGCGCATCGCGTCGTCAGCTCCTATTCAGCTGTTGGCGTTTGCCCGGCGGTCGTGGCCTCGACCGCCGGGTACCTGGGAGGGCGCAGCCCTGGAGGTCAGGCGTTCTTGTCCTCGCCGTACAGCGAGTCGGGGGTGTGGCTGCGGACATAGCGATCCGCGAGAGCCCCTTGGGTGCTGGCAGGGGGCTTCGAGGCGCCCCGCATCTCCCGCTTGATCTCGGCCTTCGCCGCCTTGACGGTGCTCTTCTTGTTGCTCACGTCCTCGTGCTTCCTCTCGGTGGTGTTGTTGGGGTTCATCACCCCAGCCGCTGGTGTGTCGGCTGGGGGAGCTTCAGACGGGGATCACCCCAGGTCGGGCGGCGCTCCGTGGATGCTCGGCACGGGTCTTTCCGAGGTAGAGCCGTCCCTCGATGACCCGCTCGGTGACATACGCGTCGACGACCGCGAGGGGTGCTCCGGGACCCAGGGGGTCGAGGCCGACCGCGATGGTGACCGTTCCGCCGGCGCAGGCGAAGCGCGCCCACTCCCCGCCGATGGGTACGCGTAGGAGGTAGTCGCAGTCGTCGAGACTGAGCAGCGCGTCCGCAGATCGGTGCATGAAAAGGCGGGGGCCGATGTGCGGGAGGGGCTTGTGCGGCGCGGCGAGCGTGAGGGCGTCGGCGAGTCCGCGCATGCGCGCCTCGATCTCCTGCGGTGATTCGTCGGGGCGCCGCTCGGGCGGGTGCGCGATCAGCAGGAAGGCGACGTGGCCGGCCTGCGTGAGGTCGATCCAGAACCACGCGGCCACCGAGGCGAGGAGTCCAGCGCTCGGGGCGACGGAGGCGGGCACGGTCGGGGCCTGGGCTAACACGGAGTCGCTCCCGCCGGAAACGGCGACGGCTCCTCGATCTTGAATTCCGTCCATACGGTTTTGCCGTGCGGGACGCACGGCTCTACCTCCCATCCGTCTGCCAATGCGTCGACGAGCAGCAGGCCGCGTCCGGACGTGTCATTCGGAGTCGGCGACTGCACTTGCGGCTTCCGCCATGTCAGATCCCGGACTTCAACGCGCAGGCAGCCGTCGGCCAGGGAGACCTCGACGTCGAAGTACTCGCCCTCTGCACCCGTGTGAACGATCGCGTTCGTGGCCAGTTCGGACAGGCAGTACAGGCGTCCTCGGAACGGTCGGTGATGTTCCATTTCTCCAGCACACGGCGTAAGAAGGAACGGGCCTCGGGTACTGCCGCATCGGCTCGGGGGAACCGTTGCGCCACCGGTCTTGGCATGTGCAACTCCCTTGCCTGCACGGTTGGTTCGCTCAACCAGGCAACCTCGGCGGCGTATCCGGAGGTACCGTCGAAGGGGGTGGCACAGGGTGGCAGTTGAACTACGCGCCGCAGCGAAGGGGTAAGGGCTGAACATGACGTCACCGAACACGGATCTCGCACGGTGGCTTGAGCGGTCCGGCATGAGCAACAAGGAATTGGCCCGACGTCTCAAAGTCGCAGCTCAGACGTGGGGGCAGCCTCACATCCAGCCGGACGCCACGGCCGTACGACGCTGGCTCGGCGGACTCCAGCCACGTCAGCCCGTTCCCGAGATCATCGCCGACGTGATCTCGGCAGCCGTCGGTTTTCGGGTCACGACGTACGACCTTGGCTTCGCCGAGGGCGGCAGTACGGACCGCTCGCTCCTCTACAACGCCGACTTCGCCGTTACGGTGGAAGCCGTTGCCGACTTGGGGAGGGCCGACGTGGATCGTCGCAAGTTCCTGGCAGCGGCGCCCTTTGCCGCAGTCGCAGCCGTCGGGCCGTCGCGCGACTGGCTGCTCAACACGCTTGACCAACACCCCGAACCCGGACCGCGCGTGCGCCTCGAAGACGTCACCGCGGTGAAGAACATGTTCGGCGAGTTCCAGAAGATGGACGTACTCCAGGGCGGCGGCTCAGGGCGGCTCATCCTCGCCGAGTACATGAACCAGCACGTCTACCCGCTGCTCCGCCGTACGCACTCGGACGAGGTGCGACGTGCGCTGTGCGAGGCGGCGGCCGAGCAGACGTACCTTCTCGGATGGATGGCGTACGACAACGGCGAACACGGCACCGCGCAGAGGTACTTGATCCAGTCACTGCGCTTGGCGGAGGAGTCGAAGAACGCTGCCCTCGGCGCGCACGTCCTGGCAGGCATGGCCGACCAGGCGACGCTGCTCGGCAACCCCGTCGAAGGGCGGCGGCTCGCGCAGGCCGGCCGTGCCGGGCTCGGCAAGGACACCTCCCCCGCGTGCCTCGCCGACCTGTGGGCGCTCGAAGCCCGCGCGCTCGCGAAGCTCGGCGACAAGAGCGAAGCGGCGCGCGCCGTCGCTCAGTCGGAGACGGCGTATGGCCGGGTGCGCCTAGAGGACGAGCAGGAGTGGGCGGCGTTCATCGACCCCGCGTACCTGCACGGCGAGCACGCGAACACCTTCCGGGACCTCGGGGAGGCGGCCACCGCAGAGCAGCACGCTCGCCAGTCCATCGACCACGCCCGCCAGCAGCGGCGCGCTCGGCGAGGCGCGATGTCGCAGGCGGCGCTCGCGGTCTCACACCTTCAGCGGCGGGACCTTGAGGCGGCACACGCGGCCGGGCTGCGGACGCTGAGGCTGTCGCAGCAGGTCAAGAGCTCGCGGTGCGTCGAGGCGGTGCAGGACTTGCAGCGGCGTATGGAGCCGTTCGGGAAGCATCGGCTCGTCGCGGACTTCAACGAGCGGGCGCGGGAGCTGGTCGCCGCGGCGTAGCACGCACGAACAACGACAAAGGCGCCCCGTTCCCCGGCGCATGGCCGGGGAACGGGGGCGCTGCGTATCTGGACTGGGCTACAAGACTTCGACGAGGACCGCAGCGATGGTGGGCCAGGGCCACTGTCGGGATTCGAGGCGGCGGATGCGCTGATCATCCATGGGCCAAGCGGCGTGCCTGCTCGGTCATGGAGCGGCCGGAATCCCGCCCAGGCGTCAATGCAAGGTCGCATGCGTCACTCGTTATGCTGATCGGTTTCGAACGTGGGGTGGCCTCTCGCGCGGATGTGTACGTTCGGTCCTGTGAAGCTGGTGGTGCAGGTAAAGCTGCTGCCGACGCCGGAGCAGGCGGCGGCGCTCCAGGCGACCCTGCATGCGTGCAACGAGGCCGCCACCTGGGCCAGTGAGGTCGCCTTCGAGCGCGGTGAGTTCAAGAACTTCGCCCTGCGTAAACACGTCTACGGCGAGATCAGGTCCCGGTGGAACCTGGGCGCACAGGCCGCCCAGCACACGATCAAGAAGACCTGCGATGCGTACGCCACACTCAAGGCGAACCTGAAGGCCGGGAACCTGGGGAAGCCGGGCTCCAAGCGCTACCGGCAGGCCACCGAGAAGCCGATCGTCTTCCACCCGCAGGGCGCGCAGCCCTATGACGACCGGATGCTGTCCTGGCAGATCCCCGAGCGGCGGGTGTCGGTCTGGACCGTGACCGGGCGGGTGAAGGACGTGGCGTTCACCGCCAGTCCGGAGCAGCTGGCCACTCTCGCGCTGTATCGCAGGGGCGAGTCGGACCTGCTGGAGCGGGATGGCATGTGGTTCCTGAACGCCACCTGCGAGGTCCCGGAGGCCGAGCTGAACACCGATCCGGTGGACTTCCTCGGGATCGACCTGGGCATCGTGAACATCGCCACCACCTCGGACGGCGAGATCACGGCCGGACGCGAACTCAACCGCATCCGCACCCGGGAACGCGGCCTGCGGGCCAGGCTGCAACGCAAGAACACCCCGTCCGCCAAACGCCGCCTGAAGAAACGCAGGCGCAAGGAAGCGCGACGGGCGCGGGACATCAACCACAAGATCGCGAAACACGTGGTGGCCGAGGCAGAACGCACCGGTCGCGGAATCGCCCTGGAGGACCTCACGGGCATCCGCGAGCGGGTACGGCTTCGCAAGCCCCAACGGGCCACCCTCCACTCCTGGGCGTTCGCCCAGCTGGGAGCGTTCATCGCGTACAAGGCCCGCCGGGCGGGGGTGCCGGTGGTGTACGTCGATCCGGCGTACACCTCGCGCACCTGCGCCGAGTGCGGGCACATGGACAAGGCGAACCGTGTCTCGCAGGCCTGGTTCGCGTGCCGGAACTGCGGATTCGTTGATCACGCAGACCGGAACGGCTCCCGCAACATCCGCGCCCGTGCGCGGGAGTTGTGGCGACGCGGGGTCCAGTCAACGGCCCCTGCCCCACCGCCGGAGCACACGCGCCGGGGCGGGGCTGGACGCAAACGCAGCATCACAGCCAGTGATGCCCGTTGTGCAAGCCCGACGCTTTAGCGGCGGGTAGTTGACATGCCCGTCTCGCATCCCGTTCCCCGTGTCGATGGCGGCGGCCCGGATCACCGCCTCCACCGGGGCTTGGCCACATCATCCGGCGCGATCTCGATCGAGCCCGAGAACTGCGTGAAACGGTCCCGCACGCTGGAGATCCCCAGGTGCTGAGCGACGGCGCCCACGCTGGAGTGGGCCGGGTCGACGGTCCACGGTCCGGGCGGTGGCAGTTCGGTGCCGCCCTGCCGGGCCAGCGTCACCGTGCCGACCTCGGCCCGCCCGCTCGCCGTGACGATCGCGCTCGCGGCAGCGGGCGCGTAGCCGACGGCGGTGACGATGACGGTGTACGCCCCCGCAGGCAGCGGATTCGGATCCCGTACGGCCCCCTCCGCGTCCGCCTCCGCCCGCAGCACCTGCGCTCCGGTCATGTCGGTCACCGTGACGACGGCGTGCGACACGGCCCATCCGTCCCGGGTGCGGATCCTCGCCCTCAGTCCCATCTCATCCAACTCCCTGCAAAGACTCACAAATTGGCCACAAAGAAGCCGGCCCGCGACGCGACGCACCTCCACTCAGAGCGCGCCACCCGCCACGGGCCGGGGCGTGGCCCGGTCGTCAATCTCGTCTGGCACGCGCTCCCCCAGAGGGGGGACCCCCAGCCGCGTTGTCGTCGGTCGCCGACGCTCCGCGTCGACTCCCTCCTCCGCCTTGCAGCTGCACGCTCCGCCACGCGCGAACCGGCTTCGCTCGGCTCGCGCGGGGGCACCCCCATCGCCACCGGCGCGGCCCGCCCTTCGGGCGGACGACGGGAGATTGACGACCGGGCCACCGCTACTCGCCCGGGTGGCCGAGTGCGATGTCGTGGTCGTCGATGCCGCGGCCGGTCACCGTCAGCGCCGTCGCCACCGGCGGGTAACCCGTCGCGATGACCGTGTACTCGCCGCCGTCCAGGTCGGTGAAGGCGTACGCCCCGTCCGCCCCGGTGGTGGCGGTGCCCACCACGTTGCCCGCCGCGTCGACCAGGGTCACGCGGGCGTCGGCCAGCGGACCGTGCGGCGCCCGTACGACGCCCTGGACCTGGGCACCTGCCTCCAGGTCGACCTCGATCCGGGTGACCCCGGTGCCGCCGATCTCGACGGGCAGGGCGCGCGGCCGGAACCCGGCGGCGTTCACCGCGACGGTCACCGCACCCGGCACCAGCTCGGCGAAGCCGAACTCGCCCTGCTCACCGGTGGCGGCGGTGGCCAGCAGATCCCCGCGGACGTCGGTGACGATCACCATCGCGTCCTTGACGGCCAGCGCGCTCCCCGCGGCCCGGACCACACCGGTCAGGCCGCTCGTGCCGCTGAGCAGGACGTCGTAGGACACCGGCTCGTCGCCGTTCACGACGATCGTGGAGGCCTGCGGCTGGAATCCGTCGGCGGAGGCGATCAGGACGTACGATCCCGCGCCCGGCGCGTCGACCGCGTACGAGCCGTCGGCCTGCGCCACCGACCGGCCGAGCTGCCGTCCGGCGAGCGAGATCAGCGTGACCGCAGCCTGCGGCACGGGGGCGCTCTCCGCGCCCCGCACGAAGCCGCGGACCGGAACGCCGCCGGAGGAGGAACCGGTGGACTCCTCGGGGCGGGCCACCGTGGCGACGGCGGCGAGCTTCTGGGTGCCGTCGGGAGCGGCCTCGGTGTCGGAGGAGGCGACGGCCCAACTCGGGACCCGCTCCTGCGCGGCGGCCGGCGCGGCAGCCTCGGCGGGCTCCGGAGCCTCGGACTCGGCGGCCTGGGCCAGGGCGCCCTTCGTCTTCAACGGGACCTCCTTGATGAACAGGGCGAACAGGAGGGCGAGGAAGGCGATCGGCGCGGCGTACAGGAAGACGTCCGCGACGCCGTGGCCGTACGCGCTCTCGATGACCGTGCGGACGGGCGCGGGCAGCGCGTCGAGGTCCGGGATCTCACCGTGGCCGGACGAGCCCTGCACGCCCAGCTTGGTCAGGCCCTCCTCGGCGTAGTGCGTGATGCGGTGGCTGAGGACCGCGCCGAGCGCCGAGACACCCATGGCACCGCCGAGGGAGCGGAAGAAGTTCACGACCGAGCTGGCGGCGCCCAGGTCGCTCGGGTCCACCTGGTTCTGCGTGGCCAGGACCAGGTTCTGCATCATCATGCCGACGCCGAGACCCAGCAGGGCCATGAAGATCGCGACGTGCCAGTACTCGGTGTCGTAGCGGATCGTGCCCAGCAGCCCGAGGCCCGCCGTCACCAGCACACCACCGGCGAGCAGCCACGCCTTCCAGCGGCCGGTGCGGGTGATGACCTGGCCGGAGACGGTCGAGGAGATGAACAGGCCGACGATCATCGGGATGGTCAGGACGCCGGACATGGTCGGCGACTCGCCCCGGGCCAGCTGGAAGTACTGGCTGAAGAAGATCGTGCCCGCGAACATCGCGATGCCGACGAAGAGCGAGGCCAGCGAGGCGAGCGTGATGGTGCGGTTGCGGAACAGGCGCAGCGGGATGATCGGCTCGCTCGCCTTGGACTCGACGAGGACGAAGAGCAGGAGCAGTGCGAGCGCGCCGCCCGTCATCGCGTACGTCTGCCAGGACAGCCAGTCGTACTTGTCACCGGCGAAGGTCACCCAGACCAGCAGCAGGCAGACCGCGGCGGTGATGAAGAAGGCGCCCGCCCAGTCGACCTTGACCTTCCGGCGGACGACCGGGAGGTGCAGGGTGCGCTGGAGCACGATGAGCGCGATCACGGCGAAGGGCACGCCGACGTAGAAGCACCAGCGCCAGCCGAGCCAGTCGGTGTCGGTGATGACGCCGCCGATCAGCGGGCCGCCGACCATCGCGGTGGCGAAGGTGGCGCCGAGGTAGCCGTTGTAGCGGCCGCGCTCACGCGGGGAGATCATCGCCGCGAGGATGATCTGGGCGAGCGAGGACAGGCCGCCCATGCCGATGCCCTGCACCGCGCGGAACGCGATGAGCGTCCCGGCGTTCTGCGACAGGCCGGCCAGCGCGGAGCCGGCCACGAAGATGACCAGGGCCAGCTGTATCAGCAGCTTCTTGGAGAACAGGTCGGCGAGCTTGCCCCACAGCGGGGTGGACGCGGTCATCGCCAGCAGCGACGCGGTGACCACCCAGGTGTAGGCGCTCTGGCCGCCGCCGAGGTCCTTGATGATGTCGGGCAGGGCGTTGGAGACGATCGTCGACGACAGGATCGCGACGAACATGCCGAGCAGCAGCCCGGTCAGCGCTTCCATGATCTGCCGGTGCGACATCGGAGCGCCGTCGGCGGACGGCCCTCCTGAGTGCTTGGCGTGGGCCCGCACACCGGCTGGTGTGGTCGTTGCCATGGATTTCCTTCTCTTACTGGGTGATCGCGGGTGTACGGCAGTCGTCAAAGCTGGCCCTCAGCCGGGCCATGAGCCGGGTGAGCTCGGCGACGTCGTCGTCGGACCAGTCGCTCAGCCGCTCGGCCAGCAGCTGCGTGGTCCGCCGGGACATCTCCCGCACCCGCTCCTCACCGGCCGGGGTGAGGCGGAGGATGCGGCTTCGCTTGTCCGCAGGGTCGGGGGAGCGCTCGATCCAGCCGCGCTCGGCGACGTGGGCGACATGACGGCTGGTGACCGACATGTCCACGGCGAGCAGCTCGGCGAGCTTGCTCATGCGCATCTCCCCGTGGCGGACCAGCAACGTCAGTACGGCGGCGGAACCGGCGGGGCAGTCGGACGGCAGCGTCCGTCCCATCTCCCGTTTCACGGCCCCGAAGGCGCTGAACTGGCGCACCAGCTCCTCGTACTGCGCCTGCTCGGCCATCACACCTCCGCTGTTTGTTGCTTAGGGCAACCATAGAAGCTGTTGGTTGCCACAGGCAAACAAAACGGGGACGGCGGGCCGCAAAAACTTGGCAAAGGCAAGTATTGCGACCGTAAATGTGCAGGTGGGGTGGGTCCTGTGACCCCCTGTGCAGGGCGGGAGCCCCCACTTGGGCCGAACGGGCGGATTCGCTAGGGTCTCAGGCCATGGCTAACACCCAGGGCCCCCAGGGCAACCACGACCCCGCCGGCAACACCCAGATGTTCCGCGCGTTCGTCGACGAGGCCCCGCAGGGCCGGCAGCAGCAGGCCTCCTCGGGCCCGCGCATCGGTCTGATCGTCGGCGTGATCGCCGCCGTGGTGATCGTGGCGGCGGTGGCCTGGCTGGCGCTCAAGTAGCCCGTACGGCCGCCCCTGATCCCAGCGGTACGGCCCTCAGGCCCACTGGACGGAGACGTCCCGCGTCTCGATGTGCATGCCCAGCGGCACACGCCAGGCGTCGACACACACCGTCCAGGTCTTCTCCTTGCGCGCCCCAGCCTCGATCGGCGCCGGGAGCTCCCGCGTCGACTCGACCGTCGCCCAGTCGATCCCGAGCGCGCCGATGATGTGGGTGCCGAAGGTGACGGTGCCGGACCGCACGGCGGTGCCGCCCGCGTTGTGGAAGTCGAGGGTCACCTTCTCGCACCAGCGCTTGTCCGTGGGCTCCCGTACGGGATCGCTCACGGCCAGCCTTGCCGGCAGGGCGGGTGCCGAGGGCGCGGGTGAACTGCTGGACGGCTCCCCGGAGTCGGCCGGGGTGGCCGCGGGTTCGGGGGCGTCGCTGGGGGACTCGGCAGGACCCGCCGTATCTTCGCCTGCTACTCCTCGGGCAGGCGTCCGCTCCTGACCCCCTTCCCGCCCGGGGGAGTCGCCCGAACCGCCGCCGGTGGCCCCGCCGGTGCCGCTGTCGCTCGCGCCGCTCCCGCTGCTCCCCGGTCCGTCGAGCGGCACCAGAGTCACCTCGCCCGTCGGCGTGACGGCCGTACCGGAGAGGCTCGGCGGGCCACCCGCCGCTCCGGTCGCGACGTATCCGTCACCGGCCCCGCCGCCACCGCTCCCGCACGCGGCCAGTACCCCGCCCAGGCAGACGACGGCCGCCGACGCGCCGATCAGGGCGCACCGACGGCCATGTGTCCAGGTCGTCCTTGTCTCGCGAAGCATCCGGCCATGGTGGCTGACGCTCCGTCAAATATGAAGGGGTCGGTCGGAGATGGGGGTCAGTCGGAGATGAGGCCCTCGCGCAGCTGCGCCAGCGTCCGGGTCAGCAGCCGGGAGACGTGCATCTGGGAGATGCCGACCTCCTCGCCGATCTGCGACTGGGTCATGTTGGCGAAGAAGCGGAGCATGATGATCCGCCGTTCGCGGGGCGGGAGTTTGGCCAGCAGCGGCTTGAGGGACTCGCGGTACTCGACGCCTTCGAGGGCGGTGTCCTCATAGCCGAGCCGGTCGGCCAGGGAGCCCTCGCCGCCGTCGTCCTCCGGGGCCGGGGAGTCCAGCGAGGAGGCCGTGTACGCGTTGCCGACCGCGAGGCCGTCGACGACGTCCTCCTCGGACACGCCCAGCACGGCGGCGAGTTCGGTGACGGTCGGGGAGCGGTCCAGCTTCTGGGAGAGCTCGTCGCTGGCCTTGGTGAGGGCCAGGCGCAGCTCCTGGAGCCGGCGCGGGACGCGCACCGACCATGAGGTGTCGCGGAAGAAGCGCTTGATCTCGCCCACGACCGTCGGCATCGCGAACGTCGGGAACTCCACGCCCCGTTCGCAGTCGAAGCGGTCGATCGCCTTGATCAGGCCGATGGTGCCGACCTGGACGATGTCCTCCATCGGCTCGTTGCGCGAGCGGAAGCGGGCCGCCGCGTAGCGCACCAGCGGGAGGTTGAGCTCGATCAGCGTGTCCCGGACGTATGCGCGCTCGGGGCTGTTCTCGTCCAGGGCGGCGAGCCGCAGGAACAGGGAGCGGGAAAGGGTGCGGGTGTCGATATTCGCCGAGGTCGGCCAAGCCGGGACGTCATCGGCCGGGACGGCCGGTGCCGGAACGGCCTCAAGGGCCGGAACGTCGTCGAGCGCGGCGTCGGGCGCGGACTCGCTCTTCGTGAGCGTGAGCACCTTCGAGCTGCCCTGATCTGCGGACATGCCACCCCCTTTGGGTCGCGGGACGGTATGGCGAACGCTCCGATCGAGGAACGCCAGCCTTCACCTGAATACCGGAGCCGAAGCCACGGCAAACGCGCTAGCCGAAGAATGTCACATGTCGGCAACACGCTGTAGTGACATGTCGACATGTGAGACTTGAATCCGCCCTGGATAAAGGGGGTCTGACGGTCTTTCGGCAGAGAACTGTCGGGATCCGCCCTGGTGAGCGATTCGCTCGCGACGGTTACCGGTCGCTCTGGTTTGCGGTTACGCGTCGATCCGGTTCGCCGAACGAAGCCGTTGGAAGCTACGCGCGAGTAGCCTCGAAACGTGCATCTGGGAGACCCCGAGTTCCGCACTGATTTGCGATTGGGTGAGGTTGCTGTAGTAACGCAGGAGCAGGATTCTCTGCTCGCGTTCGGGGAGTTGCACCAGGAGATGCCGGACGAGATCCCGGTGCTCCACGCCGTCCAGGGCGGGGTCCTCGTAGCCGAGCCGGTCCAGCAGGCCCGGCAGCCCGTCGCCCTCCTGGGCCGCCTCCAGTGAGGTGGCGTGGTACGACCGTCCGGCCTCGATACAGGACAGCACCTCGTCCTCGGTGATGCGCAGCCGCTCGGCGATCTCGGCGGTGGTGGGGGTGCGCCCGAAGGTGGTGGTCAGGTCCTCGGTCGCGCTGTTGACCTGGACCCACAGCTCGTGCAGCCGGCGCGGTACGTGCACCGTGCGGACGTTGTCGCGGAAGTACCGCTTGATCTCGCCGACGACGGTCGGCATGGCGAACGTCGGGAACTGCACGCCCCGGTCCGGGTCGAAGCGGTCGATGGCGTTGATGAGTCCGATGGTGCCGACCTGGATCACGTCCTCCATCGGCTCGTTGCGGGAGCGGAAACGGGCGGCCGCGTAGCGCACGAGCGGGAGATTGGCCTCGATGAGCGCCCCGCGCACGCGGTTGTGCTCCGGTGTGCCCGGCTGCAGCTCCTTCAGCTCGCCGAAGAGCACCTGGGTGAGCGCCCGGGTGTCGGCGCCGCGGCTGCGGGGCGGCGTGGGCGCGGGGGTGTTGGTGTCCGCGGGGATGTCCTCCTGGGCCGGGGCTTGAGGCGCAGTACTGGCCGGCACGGTCAACTCCACCTCGTGATCCATCAACTCACATCAACTCATCCGTCAAAAGCGGTCATAGCATCACAAGACATGTCCACCGTGTGCAAGCACCGCATAACGCCGTGTTGAGGGTGATTCCGGGGGTGAGGCCGGGATGAATCCGGGGGCGAGGCACGCGAAAGCCCCCCGCCGTTCCGGCGGAGGGCTCCGGGAGGATCCGGCCGGATCCGGTGGATCCGGGGGTGGTGCGGCTCAGTATTCGTAGTCGGCGATCACCCAGGTGGCGAACTCCCGCCACAGCGTGACGCCCGCCTGGTGCTCGGGGTGCTCCGCGTAGGTGCGCAGGGCGGCCACGTCGTCGAAGGCGGAGTTGATCGCGAAGTCGTAGGCGATGGGGCGGTCGCTGATGTTCCAGCCGAGCTCCCAGTGCCGGATCTCGGGGATCTTGCCCTCGAGGGAGCGGAACGCCTCGACGCCCTCCACGACCCGCGGGTCGTCGCGCTCGACGCCCTCGTTGAGCTTGAAGAGGACCAGGTGGCGGATCATGAGCACTCCCTAGCTGTCGCCTCCGTTGGCGATCCACGTCATGAAGTCGCCGATGGCCTTGGCGGCGTCCGATATGCCCTGGAAGCCTATCGTCACGTAGTCGCCGGCCCCGTCCGGGTCCGTGATGATCACGTAGGCCACGAAGACCACGATCACATAGACGGCGACCTTCTTCGAATTCACCGCCATTGCGGCCTCCCCAGTCACTTTTGCCCCATCGACCGCACATGATCGCACGAAGGGCCCCGTCTTTCGACGGGGCCCTTCTGTAGAGCGGTAGCGGAGGGATTTGAACCCTCGGTGACTTGCGCCACACTCGCTTTCGAGGCGAGCTCCTTCGGCCGCTCGGACACGCTACCGAGGGAGACCTTACAGCACGGCCGGCCGTGCTCTGAAATCCGTTTCCCTTGAAGCCCTCCCCGGTCAGGGGTCCGGCACCGGGTCAGCGGCCGCGGAAGAAGTCGGTGAGGATCCGCGCGCACTCCTCGGCGAGGACGCCCTCGATCACCTCGGGCCGGTGGTTGAGCCGCCGGTCGCGCACGACGTCCCAGAGGGAGCCCGCCGCGCCGGCCTTCTCGTCCCGGGCGCCGTAGACGACCCGGTCCACGCGGGACTGCACGAGGGCGCCGGCGCACATGGTGCAGGGCTCCAGCGTGACGACCAGCGTGCAGCCGGACAGCCGCCATTCGCCGGTCTTCGCCGCGGCCCTGCGCATTGCCAGCACCTCGGCGTGGGCGGTCGGATCGCCGGTCGCCTCGCGCTCGTTGTGGCCGGTGCCGAGCACGGTCGTACCGTCGGCGGCCAGCACGACGGCGCCGACGGGGACATCCCCGCCCCGGACAGCCAGTTCGGCCTCGTCCAGGGCGAGCCGCATCGCGGCCCGCCAGCGGTCGCGTACGGGGTCGGGCACCTCGGGTGCCGACCCCCGGTCGAACGAGGTCAGCGGACGGTCTCCAGCACCTCCGAGGCGCCCAACGCCTCGGCGATCGCGCCCAGCGCGTCATCGGCGTCCAGGGCCTTCAGCTCCTTCTCGCTGACGCCCAGGTCGTCGAGGATCTCGCTGTCGCCGACGGGGCTGTGCGGGACCGCCTCGGCCCCGCCGCCGTCCTCGTCGTCGGAGTCGCCGTCCGGCTCCTCCGTGCCGTCGAGGTCGAGGGCGTCCAGATCCGGGCCGTCGTCGCCGGGCTCCCTGCCGAGCAGTTCGTCGGTGAGCAGGATCTCCCCGTAACTGCTGCGGGCAGCGGCGGCGGCGTCCGACACGTAGATACGCGGGTCGTCCTCGCCGTCGATCCGGACGACGCCGAACCAAGCGTCCTCCTGCTCGATGAGCACCAGCACCGTGTCGTCCTCGGGGGAGGCTTCACGGGCCAGGTCGGCCAGATCCGACAGGGTTTCCACATCGTCGAGCTCTGTGTCGCTCGCTTCCCACCCGTCTTCGGTGCGCGCGAGCAGTGCGGCGAAGTACACCGTGACTCTCCCACTGGTCATAGGCGTGCCGGTTGGGGGTCCCCCCGGCGGAGGTTACGGGCGGGGTGGCTTGGGGTCCGAGCCCCACCCACTCGGAATCGTGGCAGAAACAAGGCGTTCAGGGGACGTCTTCGGCTCCCTGTGTCCGGCAGTTTTGATCGCGTTGTCCCGAGGGAGGCGCGAGCACCTCCGTAAAGGACGGACCAGCACAGTCGTTGCTGCCACGTGCGGATCGTACGCGGCTTTTCCAGGTGTCCACGCACGACCACCGCTGCAACGCACCCGAGGGCCGCGGATCTTCCCCGGTGCCTCCCTCTACCAGCGGAACGTCCGCATACGCATCGCGTGGCGCAGCCGGGCCGCCTTGGCACGGCGCGGCTGGACGCGGTCGCGCAGTTCGCGGGCCTCGGCGAGCTCCCGCAGGAACTGGGCCCGCCGCCGACGGCGCGCGGCTTCGGTCTCCTCCGGCGTATCCTGCGTGGGATCCGCCGGGGACTCAGGATCAGGCATCGGCTCACCACCCCCGGTACATCCCTCCCACTTTCCCTCCGATGGGCGGTTTGACGCCAGCACAAGGGGGACGCGAGCACCGTTACTGTTGTGGACATGCGCCTCCATGTCGTCGACCACCCCCTGGTCGCTCACAAACTCACCACGCTGCGCGACCAGCGCACCGACTCCGCGACCTTCCGCCGGCTCGCCGACGAACTGGTCACCCTGCTCGCCTATGAGGCCACGCGGGACGTGCGCACCGAAGCGGTCGACATCACGACCCCGGTCACCGGCACCACCGGCGTCAAGCTCTCCCACCCGCGCCCGCTGGTGGTGCCGATCCTGCGGGCCGGCCTCGGCATGCTGGACGGCATGGTCCGGCTGCTGCCGACCGCCGAGGTGGGCTTCCTGGGCATGATCCGCAACGAGGAGACCCTCGAGGCCTCCACGTACGCCTCGCGGATGCCGGAGGATCTTTCCGGCCGTCAGGTGTACGTCCTCGACCCGATGCTGGCCACCGGCGGCACGCTGGTCGCGGCGATTCGGGAGCTGATCAAGCGCGGCGCCGATGACGTCACGGCCGTGGTGCTGCTCGCGGCGCCCGAGGGCGTCGAGCTCATGGAGCGCGAGCTGGCGGGGACGCCGGTGACGGTGGTGACGGCCGCGGTGGATGACCATCTGAACGAGCACGGGTACATCGTTCCCGGGCTGGGGGACGCGGGGGATCGTCTTTACGGTGCGGCTGAGTAGGGCGGGGCTGTTCGCCTATTCGCCGTAGGGGTGCGGTTGTGTGGCGGCCGTCCCTGCGTTGTGGTTGTTCGCGCCCACGCGGCGGAGCCGCATATCGGCACAGCCCCGCGCCCCTTGGCGGCGTTGCTCAGCAGCCATTCTTTGAGGAGCTGGACGTCGGCTCAGGGCTGGCCAGTGCGGCCAGCGCCCGGTCGGCGTCCGCCTTCTTCGTCAGCTCCTTGAACTTGTCGCCGATGATCAGGTCGACGGCCGTGCCCTTGCGGGCGGCGTCCGTGCGGCGGTCGGCGGCGCCGAGCTGGGCGGCGAGGACGGGCAGCGAGGTGTTCAGGGCCGAGTCCGGGCCGAGCAGTATCCCGGTGCCCTTGACCTTCTTGTCGAACTGCTTCGTCGCGTTGCCCACGTCACCGATCTTGAAGCCGCGCTTCTTCAGCTCGTCCGCGGTCTGCTTGGCGAGTCCGCTGCGGGTCGTGGCGTTGAAGACGTTGACGGTGATCCTGCCCGGCTCGGGCAGTGCCGCCGGGGCCGTGGCTGTGGCCGAGGGGGTCGCCCTGGTGTCGCAGTCGGCCTTCGCGCCGGCCGCTGAAGCCTTTCCGCCGCCCCCGGTGAACAGGTCGATGAGCTGCAGCGTGCCCCAGCCGAGCATGCCGAGTACGGCAACGGAGCCGACGGCGAGGACGACGAGCCTGCCGGGCTGTCGGCGACGGCGCATCCGCGGGTACTTGTCCCCCTTGATGCGGTACTGGCCGCCCATGCCAGGGGGAGTCAGCATGCTCATGGGCGCAGCGTAGTGCTCTCGGGCGGCAATGCCTACTAGATGATCATTCGACGCTGCTCAGTCCAACCCGAAAGGGCCAACTGGGCAGGCGCGAGGGTGTCGGCCCGGGTCAGTCCAGTTCCAGGACTCTCGCGTGCAGCACCTGGCGCTGCTGCAGCGCCGCGCGCACCGCGCGGTGGAGGCCGTCCTCCAGATACAGGTCGCCCTGCCACTTCACGACGTGCGCGAAGAGGTCGCCGTAGAACGTCGAGTCCTCGGCGAGCAGGGTTTCCAGATCGAGCTGGCCCTTGGTCGTCACGAGCTGATCGAGGCGGACCGGGCGCGGCGCGACGTCCGCCCACTGCCGGGTGCTTTCCCGGCCGTGGTCGGGGTACGGCCGGCCGTTTCCGATGCGCTTGAAGATCACACGGAAAGCCTACCGGTCAAGACCTTCCGGGCGCAGCCATGGCGACGGAGTGCGGCGCTGGAAAAGATGCAACAAAACGGGGCAGACCGGGAAGGGGCGGGGGAACGGCGGCCGGATCGTAAGCCGGAACGGGCCCGAACGGGAGCCGTGGGCGGAGTTCATGGGTGGCATCGAGTGTGGCGCCGGGGGTTGAACCGAACGCACGTCTGGCTCCTGCAGCGGGGCCGACATGGCCGTTGATGTGGCTGCTCGCCGACCTCTTCCAAGGCGTTCCTGGACTCGAGCGCGCAGATCGTGCGCCTGATTCGCCCGAATGGAGGTGCTCCGACGCCGGTCGCTCGGGACGACGTCGGCGGCGTACGGGCGGTATGCACAGGCTGTGGACAGGGAGTCGGCGTAGGGCCGGGGTCCGTCTTCGGTACGGCGTGGCGGAGGACGTGGCTCCGGCAGGAGCCCCGCCTCCGCCACGCCGGCGTCAGCCGCGCTCCCGGTTCTTCGGGGGCTGCTGCGGCTGCTCCTTGTGCCCTTGCGGTTTCGGTGTGTTGCGTACGGCCTCCGCGCGCAGCAGGGCACGCAGGACGGCGTAGGGATCGGTGGGCATGGC
This sequence comes from Streptomyces regalis, assembly GCF_001509475.1. GTDB lineage: Bacteria > Actinomycetota > Actinomycetes > Streptomycetales > Streptomycetaceae > Streptomyces > Streptomyces regalis. Next base: position 47,194 of record NZ_LLZG01000361.1, on the reverse strand, counting down.
TGTGCTCCTTGTGTCGTACCGGCAGACCTCGTCGAGGGGTCTGTCAGCAGCGCAGGACCACAGTGCGCAGGATGTGCGGGACGTACGGCGGCCGTGGCGGCGCGGGGCGGGCCAGGCGTGCCCGGGCGCCGGGCGGCGCCGGCTTCGGCGGGGGTGCGGGACGCAGCCGTACGGTGTTGCGCCGGTCTGGGCGGGCCGGTGGGCGCAGGATCGTGTCGAGGACGTCGTGCTCGGCGGCCTCGCCGGAGGCGCCGGCAGTCACGGGCACGGTGTGCGCCTGGGCGTGGGTGCCCGGTACCGCCAGGACGAGCAGCAGCACGAGGACCCGCAGCCGGGCGTGGCTGCGCAAGGGCAGTCGTGCGGTGCTCACGGGAGGTCATCTCCCCGGCAGTCGTACGGGGTTCATCCCGTCGGACATGAGAACCGCCCGCACGGCGTATCGGTTCGCGGCGGGTATCACAGCTCGTGCGGGACCTGGCGGGCCCGCATCCGCATCCGGATTCCGGTGACGATCTCGACGATGCCGACCGCCACCAGCCACCAGCCGGCGAGCAGCATCAGCACGGTGACGGACTCGATCGGGGAGTCGATCAGCACGATTCCGCCGACGAAGGTGATGACCCCGAGGAGGATGTGCCAGCCGCGGGCCGGCATGGACTTGTCGGAGGCGGCGGCCACGGTCTGGGTGATGCCGCGGATGACCCAGCCGATGCCGATCCACAGGGCGAGCAGCAGGATCGACTGCATCGGGCGGCGGAAGCAGAACAGGCCGAGCACGACCGACAGGGAGCCACTGATGAACGCCAGCACCCGCAGCGAGGTCGTCCGGTGCGTGCCGAACGCGGAGACCAGCTGGAACACGCCGCTGATCAGGAGGTAGAGGCCGAAGAGGACAGCGGAGGCGAAGAGCGGGGCGCCCGGCCAGACCAGGACCAGGATGCCCAGGGCCAGCGAGGCGACGCCGGTGACCAGGACGATCTGCCATGCGGCGCGGGAGAGGGCGTGCAGCACACCCTCGAAGGGCGGCTCGGGCTCATGGGACGTCCCTGACCCGGGTGGCCCGGGCGGGTGACCGGAGTGGACCCGTCGGTCGTCGTAGTCCCGGCCGTAGGGGGAGCCGGTCGGTGCCTCGCTCATGCTCCATGCTGGGAACGAGCCCGCCCACCCCGCCATCTGGAGCGGGCCACTCGACTGACGGCTGCGGCTCCTGGGGTGGACGGTTGTCGCCGCCTCGCCCCGCGCCCCGTAGGCCGGTCAGTTGCCGTCGGGCCGGGCGGTGCTGTGTCGGGTGCGTGGTGGTGGGCTACTTGCCGGCTGCCTTTGCTGCCTTGACCGCTGCCTTCATTTCCTGCTTGTGGGCTCGTACCTTGGCCAGTGAGTCGGGGCCGGTGATGTCGGCGACGGAGCGGAAGGACTTGGGCTCGCCGTAGGCGCCCGCGGCCTCCTGCCAGCCCTGGGGGCGGACGTCCAGTTGCTTGCCGAGCAGTGCGAGGAAGATCTGTGCCGTCTTCTAACGGGAGTGCCCTGACCTGCCTTTCCCTGCTGAAAGGCCGGTTGACGTGGGAAAACTACTGACAGTACTTGCCATCACTTCGCAGCGTTATTCGGAGTCTGGTGCCCTAGATGTGCCCTCGCGCTTCGGCCGGCCCCCCTTGCGCGCCCGCCGCTCGGCCAGTTCGGCTTCCGCTGCGGCAAGCCCGGCACGGTCCGCCTCGTCTCCGTGCTCACGGACGCGGGCGCGCATGTGGTCGAGCAAGTCGTTCGTCCGGTCGGTGCCGAGCCGCTCGCAGATGCGCCCGTACGCGTCCCACAGCGGACCCGGCACCCGGATGGGCCGAGTCCTGGTGTGTCGAGGCTTCGCCTGTTCGTCGCTCACTGCTCTCCCTCGCGTGTAGTTGCGAGGAATCTTCGCATGACCCTTGTGCATCTACAAGGTTTCCCGATACTCTGTAGTTGCAAGGTTAGCCACTCCGGAAAACGGAGCGGCCCCGGCTCGGTGACGCAAACACCGGCCAGGGCCTGACGGAACCACCTGAGCTACCAGGGAGATCCCGCTAATGCAGAAGTCCACCACACGCCGCGAGCACCGCGCGAACCGTCGCACCCTGCGCGCCGTCCTCCGGCAGCGCACCCGCGACCAGCGCGCCACCGCTCGCGCCGTCCGCGCCGTCAACACCGGCCAGCCCCTCCCCGTCCGTACGCGTCTCGTCGCGGCCGGCCTGGACGACCAGACGGCCAAGAGGTTCGCCCCCGCGTTCTCCCGCGGCCTCGTCGCCGACGACGTCCGCGAGACGAAGATCAAGCTGAAGGCCCGCGTCACCCGCCGCGTGCAGGTCAAGTTGTTCAACGCCCGCACGTTCGCCGCGCGTCTGGCCACGTACCGGCCGAAGAACCCCGTCGTCGCCGCCCGCTTCGAGACCCTGACGGCGGTGGCGGTCTGATGTCGAACCCCACCCGAAACGTGTACGGCCTCATGGCCACGCCCGCACTCGACACCCAGCCCACCGGCCACCTCCCCTACCTCGTCGCCCAGGCCCGCTCCCACCCCGAACAGCCGCAGCTGGCCACCACCGCCGCCGTCCCGTCCGTCTGCTACCTCTGGGGCGCCCTGTGCGTCAGCCAGGACGGCACCGACGGCGACCAGGTCGACGAACACGGCCGCCACTTCGACCACGTCGGCCACACCATCTCCGCCCCGTCCGGCGAACTCCCGGACGACGACCCGGAGATCTGGGCCGAGTTCATCCACCTCTCCGACTCCCACCCGCACATCGCGTTCATGGGCGAAACCCTCACCCCCGACCAGGCCCGCGCCCGCGCGGCCGAGCTGCATGAGTTCGCCGACCAGATGGCCGCGCTTGCCAACCAGGTCGACGCCGCCCTCACCGACACCCCTGCCGGGGGTGCCCGGTGAGCTACGAGCCCACCCGCGAGCAGGCGCCCACCACCACGGTGGGCGCCCTGCCCGAGCCCACCGATCTCCAGGTCGCCATCAGCGTCGCCCAGCAGCTCCTCGACTCCGACCAGGTGCTGTCCCTGCGGGAAGCGTTGCGGCTCCTGCTCCGCGCCCTCGACGCCGAGCCGGTGTCTACCACGGTGGACACGCCTCGTTGCCCGGCCGCTCACCCCGACGACCCCGACCCGTGCAGCGGCCCGCCCGTCGTCACCGTCCTCGACACCCACCAAGTCGGCGCCCACGGCTGCGAACACCACGCCACACGCCTCCTCGCCTCCCTGGACGGCGGCCGGGTGTACCCGCTGCCGGACGCCCCCGAGGGCGCAGCCATCCGTGTCTTCAAGGCCGCCGCCGTCACCGCGCCGTACGCCTGGGTGAAGCGGGGTGCGGGCCAGTGAGCAGCACCTCTTACACCCCGCTCTTCAACCCGGACACGGACGAACCCCTCACTCCCCTGTCCGTGGACGACGAGCTGCGGATGGCCCAGCAGACGCTGGAGAAGGTCGGCAGCTACAACATCCACGACCACATGCAGATGATCCGCGCCGCCGTCGCCCTCGATGACCGGATGCGCTCCCTGATCTCCGCTCTGGACGCCGAGCGGGGTGAGCGCCCGTGAGCACCGAGCGCACGGTCACGCTGCCCACCATCGACCAGGGCGACGTCACCCTTCCCGAACCCTCCTGGTGCGCCGGCCACCCCAACCCGCGGCCGCAGTACCGCACTGACCTCACGCACTACGGGCCCGAGCACCGGCTCACCTTCAACGGTGAGCCCCTGTTCGCGCTGATGCTCGCGCAGTCCCCGCTGTCCGAGCGCGCCAGCCGCAACATCGAGGCGTACGTCGAAGAGTCCGGCTACACCGGCTCCCTCACCCCGGCCGGCCTGTACGACCTCGCTGCCGCCCTCGACCAGGCCGCGGACCACATGCGGGTGTTCGCCGACCAGATGGCCGCACTCCTCGCCGGGGGTGGAACCGGTGAGTGATCACATCCACCTGTCCCTGCGCGAGCGTTCGCAGGTCGAGGTCGCCCGGCTCACCCTGACCGAGATCGACGGCACCCGCCTGGCTGATGCCGCCACGGCCGCCCACCTCGTAGGCCGCATCGAGCACAGTCTGCGGAACCTGATCGCGATCGTCGACACCAGGGACGGCCAGTCATGACCGCCCGCTCCTACATTCCGAGGCCGACCGAGCACGCCGCCTTACGCGCCGCGTGCCGGTCGGCCCGGCCGACACCACCCGTTCCCGCCTTGATGGCCGCGCTGCTCGAAGCGAACGAGCGCCGCGACCGTGAAGGCGTCACCCTCGCCGCGCACCGCGTAGTGCGCGCCGCCGCCCCCACGGAGGTGGGCGAAGCATGAAGATCAACCCGTCACGGGCCCTCGCCATCGGCGCCGGCCTCGTCATCGTCGCCCTCACCGCGGCCGCGTTCTGGCTGTCGTACGCGCACCTCGCCGAGGTCGCCCTCGCGCACGGCATGGAGGACAAGGAGATCCGGGCGTGGGCGTGGCCCGCGACCCTGGATCTGTTCATCGTCGCCGGGGAGCTGCTGATGCTCCGCGCCGCCCTCGCGGGCCGTGTCGACCGGTGGGCGATCGGCCTTACCGTCGTCGGCTCCGGCTCGTCCATCGCGCTGAACGTCGCGGGTGTCGGCTCCGCCGCCGAGCCCCTCGACTACGTGGTGGCCGCGGTGCCGCCCACTGCCGCGCTGCTGGCGTTTGGTGCGCTGATGCGGCAGATCCACCAGGCCCTCGCCGAACACGCACAGCCCCAACCTCCTCCACCGCTGGAGGAGGTTACGGAGGCACCCGAGGTGACCGTGGAGCGCGTCGACGACGACCAGCCGCGCGCCCTCCTGGAGGCGCCGGAGGTGGTCCCGGCTGGCGCCCGCATGCTGCCGATCGTGGCGCTCCCCGCCCCGGAGAGGACGTTCGTCTTCGACCACTCGCGGCAGCAGTACATGCCGTCCGGAAGCACGAACGGCTACCAGGACTGGCCCGCCCCGGAAGAGCCGGAGGTGGTCACCGAGGTCGTCACCCTCACCCCGTCCGAGCTGCGGCGAAGGGCCGCCAAGCTGAACCGCGAGCTGGTCGCCTCGACGAACCGGCCGGTGACCATCGAACGGCTCCGCGAAGAGTTCGGCCTCAGCCGCCGCGAGGCCGCCGAACTGCGGCGCGAAGTGGTCGCCACCGTGGCGCTCATCCCGGGGGAGGTCCGGTCATGAGGTGGCTTCTCCTCGGCGCCCTGCTCGCCCTCATGCTGCTCTTCCCCGCGCTCGGTGCCGTCGTCCTCGGCACGGTCACCGCGGCCGTGTCCAAGCCGCTCGTCGTCGCCTTCGCCCTCGGCCTGGCCGCCGGCCTCCGCCTGCGCCGGACACGGGGGTGGACGCGATGAGCGACATCGAGAAGGCCGCCCGCGATGCGGTCGAGGCAGCCGACAACACCGAGCTGGTACGGCAGATCGTCGTGGCCCTCCAGGTGCAGCAAGCGCTGAACGGCCAGCAGCAGCCCGCCTGCCAGCACCAGGCGCCGAAGTCGACGCCGAACGTGGGCAAGTGGGCGGCGATCGCCGTCGCCGGATCTGTCGCCGCTATCTCGTTGGCCCTGTCCGCGATCGCCGTAGCGGTCGGCGCCGTGGCCGTGACCTGCTGCCTGCTGGTCTTGCGCGGCCTGTGGGCCGACTTCCAGAAAGGCCGCCGCTGACGGCTGCCCGATCCGCCCGAGTGTGACGGGCGGTGAGGGGAGCCGGACAGCCCGGCCCACCAATCCGAGAGGAACCGCCATGGCCAAGAAGGTCACCGTCGTCGACAACAACGGCACGACCACCGAAACCACCGTCACTGACAACGACACCGCCCGCCACTACGAAGATCTCCCGTTCACGGCCCCTCACATCACTGTCGTGACCGTCACCGACGACAACGAGAGCTGACCGGCTGCCCGCCCCGCCCGTCTCGCACGGGCGGGGTCGAGGGGAGCCGGGACAGTCCTGGCCCGAATCGAGAGGACCCTCCGTGGCCGACAACTCCGCCGACCTCAAGTTCTCGGACTTCAGCACCAGCGAGCGCATCCGCATTGCCGGACTGGTCGCCCGTATGGGCACGCCGCGCGCCGACATCGGCAAGCTCCGCCGCAAGGTCGAACGCATCGAGAACGAGGCGCTGCGCCGCAAGAAGAACGGCAAGAAGTAGCACGCCGGGGACGGCGCCAAGCCTCCACAGCCGCGCCGTCCCCGGGCCCGGACCGCACCATCGGAACGACCGGAGATCACAGCATGAGCAACGTCGTACGCCTCCACAAGGAAGCGCCCTCGGATGAGGGTGTATCAATTGATACGCCCTCGCAGGACACGCAGGACACCCTGACCGAGACCGTCATCGACGTCGTCCAGGACGCCGAGCCGCGGCCCGTCGACCCGCCCGAGCAGAAGGCGCCCGAAGGCACGTGGATCGCCGAACGCCAGGCATACCTTGCCGACGCCCCGCCCGTCGTGCCCGCAGCCCTGCGCCGCTGGGACGTCTTCAAGGCCACCACCCGCTGGACCGTGAGCTATTACGCGCACGTCACCGGCTTCCACACCCTGCGCGCACCCGTCTACCTCGCCCGCCTCCTGCTCCGCGCCCCCCGCGGCACCGGCCGTCTCCTCGTGCGCTGGGGCAAGTGGGTCGCCGACACCGAAGCCCGGCCCGTCGAAGCCAAAGCCGCCGCCTCGGCAGACATTGAGGCGTGGCTCGCCCTGTCCCGCGAGCACTCCCGCCGGGTGCGGCCGCGCCGTATCGCCTCCCTCGCCGTCGCCACCGTCACGGGCATCACCACGGCCGTGGCCGCGTTCCTCGTGCCCGGCTGGACAGCCGCCGCCGCCCTCACGGCCGCCGCCCTCGCGGGCCTCAACGGCAAGAAGAACGACCGCCCGCTGATCACCCGCTACGTCGCCCGCAACGTGATGCGCCGCCTCGACTCCACCGAGGTCTTCGACGCCCTCGCCGCCATCGGCATCGAGGGCAAGAAGGGCAAGCGCGGCGTGGAGTTCGCCTCCGAGGTCATGCGCGACGGCCCCGGCTGGCGCGCCGAGGTCGACCTCCCGCCCGGTGTCGAGGCCACGGCCGTGCTCGAGAAGCGGGCCGCCCTGGCGGCCGCCATGCGCCGTCCCATCTCCACCGTGTGGCCCGAGGCCGACCGCACCGCCCACCCCGGCCGCCTGGTGCTGTGGGTGGCGCAGCGCGACCCCGCCAAGGCAGGCCGGAAGCTGTGGCCCCTCATGCGCGACGGCCAGGCCGACGTCTATCAGCCGCTGCCCTTCGGGTTCGACCCGCGCGGCAACCTCGTCGAGATGACGCTGATCTACAGCAACTTGTTGGTCGGTGGGATCCCTGGCTCCGGTAAGACGAGCTGCGCCTTGGCGATCGTCCTCGGTGTTGCCCTCGATCCCACCGCTGAGCTGTGGATTTACGAGCTGAAGGGCTCCGGCGACCTCGACTCCGTCCGGCCGCTCTGCCACCGGTACGTCAGTGGCGACGAGGACGAGGACCTAGACGCCGCCCTCGCGGGGCTCCGCTCCGGGATCGCCGAGTACCAGCGGCGCGCCAAGTTCATCAAGAGCCTGCCCGCCTCGGAGGTTCCCGAAGGCCGCAAGGTCACCCGCGCCCTGGCGGAGAAGTACCCGGAGCAGCAGCTCGGGCCGCGCGTGATCGTCATCGACGAGATCCAGGAGTTGTTCACTGACGCGGACCGTAAGGAAGAGGCCGCTGCCCTGTGCACGCGGTTGATCAAGAAGGGGCGGGCGTATGGGCTTATCTTGATCATGCTCACGCAGAACCCGGACGCCCCGTCGCTGCCCACGTCCGTCTCCTCGTCGGTCGGTACGCGGCTCGCCCTGGCCGTCCTCGATTGGAGGGCAAATAACAACATTTTGGGCACCGGAGCCTACGACAGGGGCTTGAGGGCCACAGACATCTCGGTCGATGAGCAGGGCACGGGGATCTTGGCGCGTGGTCGCGACGGCGTCACCGTGCGGGCGGCGTTCATCAAGCAGACCGAGGCCGAGGACATCGCCAAGCGCGCCCTGGCGCTGCGCACCGCGGCCGGCACCCTGTCCGGGCAGTCCGTCGGCGAGCAGGTGACCGAGCTGGACGTCGAGACGGTCGTCGACCACCTCCGCGCCATCTGGCCGGACGGGGTGGAGGCCGTGCACTCCCACCGGCTCGTCGATGCCCTCGCCCGCTTCCGTCCGGACCTGTACAAGCCGTGGCTGGACATGGATGCCGCGGGGGCGTCGACGGCGCTGAGCGGGGCGCTGAAGCCGTTCCGGGTGGCCACGAAGCAGCTGACGATCCGGGAGTGCTGCGGGGGCGCCAAGGGCGTGCGGTGGGCGGATGTACCGGCCGTCGAGGACGGCGAGTAGAGGCAGCTGAGCCGGTTTCGGGAAGGGGTCCCGGTTTCGCCTCGCCCCGAAACCGGTTTCGCCCCCGATATCTGGGCTGAGCTGGGAAGTTTCGGGTTTCGGCCTGTTGCCGCAGACCCCGAAAACCTGGGGAATCACACCATCGCCATGACCGTCTGACACGAAACCGGCCCCCGCCTCGATCGCCGAGGACGGGGGCCTTCGTCATGTCCGGGGTCAGACACCGCGCCAGTGATTGCGCGCACACCATCGAGTGGCCCCCGGCAGACGCAATCTCCTGCAATCCCCCGGCGAACCGGACCGTGCCGCAGCATGCTGAGGGTCCAACCAGCACAGACGGAGGGCAACATGACGCTCAGGTTCATCGGCACCACATCCGAGCACGGCAACTGCCCCACCCTGTACGAGGTCGAGGAGACCGGAGACATCGTCGTCCAGGGCGACCAGCTCACCGACCCGGAGCACCTCGCGCAGCTGCGCGACGTCGGCGAGCATGAGACGTTCGTCGTGATCCCGCGCGAGCTGCTCACCCGCTTCGCCCCCAAGGAGTAACCGTGCCGCTGATCCCCTTCGAGGAGATCACCCACCTGTTCGCGGACTTCGAGCACACCGCCTTCCGGCTGGAGACGCGCCGCGGCTACGCCTCCGACCGGCAGGGGGCCCGCTTCCAGGCGTTCATGCGCGGCGTCCTCCCGGAGCCGGAGCCGGACCATCCGTGGAACGTCAACGTCCGCGCGAAGGCCGAGCGGGGCGCACGCTTCTCCCGCGTCCGCATCATCGACGAACCCCCCACAGACGGGCAGCGGTTCCTCATGGCGACCGCAGCCGGGAACGTCGCCGCAGGCGAGGACATCCGTGTCCTCACCCGAGCCGAGGCTGTACGGCTGCACCTGCCGGACTACGACCTGTGGCTGTTCGACTCGCGCACCCTGGTCCGCATGCATATCGACGACACCGACACCACCATCGGTGTCGAGCTGGTCGACGACCCGGCCGAGGTGCTCGCCGCCTGCCACGCTCGGGACACCGCATGGCAGGTCGCTGTCCCTACTGCTGAGGTCTGGACGCAGGTACGTTCGTCCGTGTGAGCACGGACTTTCAGAGCGCCAGGGTCGCCCTCGGTGCGCGCATGCGGGAGCTGCGCACCGAGGCCGGCCTCAACGGCAAGGACATGGCCGAACGGCTCGGCTGGCAGCGCTCGAAGGTCTCCAGGCTGGAGAACGGCAAGCAGACCGCCGCGGCCGCCGACCTTGATGCGTGGGCGCACGCAGTCGGCGCCCCGGCCGAGGCCTCCGACCTCAAGAGCCGGTTGCGAGGGCTGGAGTCACAGGCCCGGTCATGGCGCCGGCAACTCACCACCGGACACCGCGGCGTACAGGAGCGGTACGTCGCCGAGTACCGCCGCACCGCCACCGTGCGCGGTTATGAAGCGACGGTCATCCCGGGCCTGTTCCAGACCCCGGAGTACGCCCGCCATCTGCTGCTCCACAACGCCGAGCTGATGCAGTCGCCGCGCGACACCGACGATGCCGTACGCGCCCGCATGAAGCGCCAAGAGGTGCTGTACGAGGCGCACCGGACCTTCCGCATCCTGATCTGGGAAGGCGCCCTTCACGCCCTCGTGTGCCCTCACGAGGTGATGGCCGGGCAGCTTGATCGGCTGGTGGGGCTGATCGGCATGAGCACGATTGAGCTCGGCATCGTGCCGTTCGGTGTCCAGCTGAAGCTCACACCCAAGCACGGGTTTTGGATCTTCGACGAGGAACGGGTCATCGTCGAGACGATCAACACGGAGTTCACCCTCGAATCGGGCGAGGACGTCGCCTTGTACGGGCGTGTGTGGGATCGCCTCAAGGAGAGCGCCGTCCACGGCCCTCCGGCACACCGGCTCATCGCCCGTGCACGGGCCGCGCTGGACCTCGCGTAGACAACCTGCCGCAACTCCTGCGGAGGGTTCGCAATCGCGCGCAATCGGCGCGCGCCCAATCGGCTCGGCTTCCTACGGTCCTGGCCATGGCCCTACCGAAGTTCGCCCAACGGTACGAGGTCGGGGACGCGTGGCTCGCCGACTGCTCCGCGCACCCGGCCCTCGTCCGCGGGGTGTGGGACGGGGAGGCCCTCGCCCCAATCCCCTCCGGCGGCCACTGGCTGGTCGCAGAGACACGCCTCGCAACCGGATACCCGGTGCTCACCCGCATCCGCGCAGAGCACCGGGGACCGGTCCTCGCCGATCCGGAACTGGACAAGCTGTGGTGGCTGGTCCCGCTCGGCGCAGCCGAGGAACTGGCCGACGTACGACAGCTCGTGGTGCAGCCGGCGGGCTGGTGCCTGCACTGCCCGCCGACGGGCTGGCAGCTGGAGGGCCGGATGTGGATCACACGTCCCGACGGATCCGGGCAACTCACCGACCCCGCCATACTCGCCGCCGCGTTCGGCCCCGGCGGGCACCGACTTCCCGCGGAGGCATCATGACGCTGACAGCAACCAAAGCAGAGGCCGCAGAGGAGACCAACGGCCCCACACTCGGGCAACTGCTCATCGAGTCGGCCCCAAAGGGGCGGTGCCGAGCAGCGACGCAGGCCCTGGTGGAGGAGGAGACGATCCTCGCCCTGCACAGCGTGCGCCGCCTGCTCGTCGTGGACGGCGAGGACGGGCCGGTGTGCCGCTGGGAAGGGCTGATGGGCCGTCTGTACGGGCTCGGCCTGGACGACGCACAGCGCGCGTTCCTCGGCCTGGTGCTGGGCATGGTGGGCATCGGCCTGCACACCCTGTCGGCGGTGGAAGAACTTGACGAACCTCGTCTTCTCATCCTCATGAGGGCCATGCCGGTCCTTGCGGGCAACGACCGGATCGCGGTCGGTACCCGCGTGTAGAGCCCTCGGCGCCGGTTCGTCACTGGCCGGTCCGAGATGCGGCCGTCCTCGTCACCCCCGGCGAGGGCGGCCGCCGCACAAACGCCCGCCCGTCCCCGCACCCCGTGAACTCTGGGGGCGGGCGGGTAACCTCGCCGCGGCCCCTTCCCTGCACCCTCAGGTGACCTCATGCACGACGACCACGCTGCCCGGCTCACCCTCACGCCCACCCAGTGGACCACCGTCGACTTCGCCCGCCGCGACCTCGAGTACGCCCGCTCCGAAGACCTCGCCCATCTCGGCGAGGCTGGCCTCATCCTTCTCATCGAGAAGCTTCGTGGGCGCCTCGGCGACGCGCTGCAGGTTGTCGACGAACTGGCCATGGAGCCGCCGCAGTGAGGCACCATCGGGGGCATGCCCTACCCGGACCCCGTCCCCACCCGCGTGCGCATCCAACGGATCCTCGCGGCCGCCCACGAGCCGGTGACCACGCGCCGCCTCGCCGAACTCGCCGGCACCACACACCCGCAGGCCGCACGCATCCTGCGGCGCCTTGAGGACGATGGCGCTGCCGTCAGCCAGCTTGCGGCCGGCGGATGCTACGCGTGGATGGCGACCAGGTAGCCCCTCAACTCGCCCGACGGATGGCCTGGGTCAGGCTTACCGGGATCCGGTTGGTGCGCGCCGTGTTGTCGAGCGTCCGGACGAACCAGGTCTCCAACTCCCGCTGTGAACTGATCATCCCGTTGTTCGTCACGTGCACCGCGTAGTTCACCGTGATGCCCTGCGCCGTGCGGCGCCCGGCGGGCATCGACGCAAGGTTCGGCACCGACGCCGCCGGCGGGACGCCTGCTGTGACGGATCCGGCGACCCTGCGCATGGCGCTGTCGATGTGCGGCAGGCCGCGCACGACGCCGAGGGCGAGACCGCGAGCCGTGTTGATGCCGTCGGGGATCAGCTTGCGGGCCGGGCTGCTGATGCCGAGCGCCTTACGAATTGCCGCCTGCATGCCCTTGGCGATGTCCAACATCAGCTTCTCGATCTGCTTCTGCTGCGCCTTCAGCCCGGTCAGGAAGCCGTCACCGGCCTTCTTCCCGGAGTCGAACAGCAGGTCCGCGCCGACCTTGCCCAGCTTGCTGGACTCCTTGTTGATCTGCGCGTTCAGCGAGTTGTACTGCTTGATCGTCGCCTTGTCGGCGCCCGCCAGAGACGCGGCGAACGCAGCCCCCTGCTCGGGTCCCATCTCCAGGATCTGCCGCAGCAAGTCCTTGTTGAGGCCCTTCTTCTGCAGCTTCTGCACGTTCGCCGTGAAGGCCTTGATCTGGTTGAGGGAGGCCTGCATCTGCTGCTTGACGAACTTCGGGGAGAACGCGTCGGGCTGGACGATGGAGGCGAGGCTGCCGGTGGCCCGGGCCTGGCTGGCGGTGTCGGAGGCGAACTTGTTGGCCTCGGCGATCTTCTTGGAGATCGCATCGCGCTTGTTCGCGAGGTCGAGGAGTTCCTTCGTCTCCTGCTTGACCATCTTCAGCAGCGACGATTCCCTGCGGCCGGAGAACGCCGTCTGGATGTCTTTCGCGAGATCCTTCGCCACCGATTGGATCTTGGCGCGGGAGCCGGTCAGTCCGTCGATGAAGCCCTTACCGACGTCCTTCGCCAGCGCTTTCGTCTTCTTCGACGGTGAGGCGATTTGCAGTTCCTCGCGGATGCCTGCGACGACGGCGGCCGCCATTGCCCGGGCGGCAGCGAGGACAGCACCCACCGAGCCCGCCATCCCGGAAACCAGCCCCGCCCCGACGTCCGCGCCAGCCCCGGCCACGCCGCCGGCCGCCAGGCTCGGCACCGGCAGCCGCATCGCGTTGAGAGCGTCGAACAGACGCACCCCGTAGTGGCGTACAGCGGCACCCCGCACGACGTACTCGGTGTCAGAGGTGCGCACCACGTTGCCCGAGGGCAGGAGCGTGGTGACGCTGTCCGAGGTGGGTGTGCCCGGGCCCTCTACGAACCCGCCGTGCGGGAAGGCCTGCACAGGGCCGCCGGAGGCGTACCGCGGGAATGCCTTGCGGGGAAGGTTCGCGACGAGGCCGCCAGCGCGGCCGAATTGAAAGCCGGAGGCGTGCGGGCCCGGGACTCCCCGCTGGATGTACTCCTGGATGACGCTGATTTTGACCTGCTTGCCGCGCACGCTGGCGATTTCGCCGCGGGCCGTTGCGATCTTCCGCTTCAGGTCGTCGATGTTCGCGGTGAGTGTGGCCTTCTTGCGTGCGGGGGCGTTTTTCAGCTGGGTCTCGGCCTGCTTGACCTTCGCCTTCCACACCTCGATGTCGGCGGTGAGCTTGGCCTGCTTGGTCGCCTTTGCGCCCAGTAGTTGCCGCTCGGCCTGGGCGACCTTGACGCGCCAGTCGGCGATGTCGGCGGTGAGCTTGGCTTTTTTCTCGCCCTTCGCGTTCTTGAGTTGCTCGCTTGCCTCGGAGATCTTCGACTTCCAGTCGGAGATGTCCGCCTTCAACAGGGCGGTCTTGTCGGGTGTCTTGAGGATCTGCGACGCCAGCTGGGCAGCCTCATCGCGAGTGAGACCCATGGCCATCGCGTTCTTGATGAGCTGCTGACGACCACGCTCATAAATCCTGGCCGCGCCAGCCCACGAGTTCGTCGACTCCCGGTTCGCCGCCGCGGCCTCATCCGTCTTCACCGCCAGATCGTTCAATGCGGTCGCCGCGGCCTGCGCCTTCGGACTGTTCGTATCCAGCACGCCATTGACCATGCGCAGCGAGCCAGCGTTCTCCTGCGCGGCTTTCGCTGCTGCGTCGATGGACGCCTCGAAGGCGATCTGTCCGCCGAGCGCCGACCGGTTGACGTCGTTGAGCGCCTGGATCGCCTGCCGCAAGCCGTCAGCGGACTGCTTCTGCTCCGCCAACTTCCGAGAAGTCGCCAGAGCCTGCTCACCGAACAGGCCCTGCGCCTTCGCCGCGAACTCCTGCTCCAACGCCAGATCGGCAAGCCCCGCCGTGTAGCCATCGACCTGAGCACGCACCTCGTCCGCAGTGAAGCCCTGCTTCTCAAGGTTTGCTGTCACCTGCTTCAGGGCCTCAGCGGCGATCTCCGCGTTGCCGCCCTTCACCAGGTTCGTGAGGCCCTCGTCCAGCCCTTCGAACGCCTCTTTGGCGTCCTTGACCGGCGTGGAGTCCATCCCGATGAGACTGGTGAGGGTCTGCTGCACTTTCTCCGCGTTCGACGGCCGGGCCAAGGTACGCAGGGCCTCGCCGAGGTCCTTGAAGTCGGTGCCGAACACCCGTGCTGCCTCACCCGTCAGCTTGCCTGTCTGGGCCAGCTTGCCGAGGGAGGTGGTCATCTTGTCGACGTCCGGGGGCGCCTTACGGCCGATCTGCGATAGCTCGCTCAGCGCGATCACCAGCAGGCCGATACCAGTTCCGGCGAGGGCGAGCTTCGTTGTACGCGACAGGGTCGCAATAGCCGCGCTCAGCCTGGGCACCACGCCCGCCGCGCCGGCCGCCGCCGTCTGCATCGCTGCAATGGAGGCGCTCATCCCCGTCACGACCGCCGCACCGGCAGCCGCAATCTTCACCGCCTTCACCGCGAGCGCGAGCTGCAACAGCGCAGTGATCGCACCCGGAGGCACCGCAGCAACCAGGCCAGCCAAGGCATTCACCACGGTCAGCAGGCCCGGCCCCACGTTGGAGGCGGCGACGAGGATGTTCGACAGGGCTTCGGCGACCTTGGTGATGGTGTCGCGCACCATCGGGCCGTTCTGCTGCACGTACGCCATGAACTCGGAGACCCCGCCGGAGACCTTGCCGGTGTCGAGGGTTCGCGTGAACCGGATCAGGGCATCGTTCGCCTTGGCCAGCGCACCGACCGCGAACGTGGAGAACGAGTTCATGAACCGGTCGAAGCCCGGCGAGGAGATCCCGCCCGCAGCGATCGTGACGAACCGGTTCAGCTGCTGAGAGGTGCCCTTCACCAGCGGCGTCAACTTCGGGAAGACCGCACCGAACGTCTGAAAGGCCTTCGTCGCCACCGGCATCGTGCTGGAGGCGAGCGCATCAGACCAGTCCTGATACTGGTCCTTCAACGACGACAACGCGGCCGCGGTCGTACGGGTCGCAGCCGGCATCTGCTGCACCTGCCGGGCGTAAGCGGCCTGCGCCTCGGCCGCCTGCTTCGACGCACGGCCGTGCTGGCTCACAGCGTCCTGATACTTCTTCTCCGCCTCGGCCGCCTCACTGATGGCCGACGCCTGCCCCGCCGCCGCAGCAGCGAACGCGCCCACCGCAACGGTGGCCGCACCCATCCCCGCCGCGATCGGCGCTGCCTGCGCCGCGATCGGAATCAGCGCCGGCGACAACAGCAGCGAGGCACCCCGCAGCGAGTCGACGGCGTCCGAGAAGCGGCTGGTGTTGCGGGTGACCGTCGTGAGCGTGCCGTTGATCAGACGGCCCTCGGACACGAACCGGCCCCGGACGTCACGGATCCTGCCCTGCGCGTCGCGGGAGAACTGGTTCAGGTCACGAAGCGCAGCGGTCGTGTTGGCGTTGACGGTGACCGTAGCGTCGCCGATGTTCCCGCCCGTGGGAGTGGTCACGGCTGATCAGCCTCCTCGCACGCGCCGAAGAACCCCGACCGCTGCAACCGCCGCACAGCCTCAGCCGCCGTCGACAGGTCCACGCCCGCCTTCAGCACCGCCCCGAGCGGCTTCGTCGAGCCGGGACGCACATGCGTCCCCAGCAGGTCGGCGCCCGCCACCAGGTGACGGCACCTCTCCGCGAGCAGGGCAAGATCCCCGCACAGCACATCCGTGAGAGCCGCCTCCTGCGGAGACGACGCCTCGCCGATGTCGATGCCCGTGGCGTCACGGCAGTCGCGGCGGATCTGAGCGACGGAATCCTCGGCCTCGCGGATGAGGCTGTCGATCTGCTCCTGCGTGCGGTCGAGGAGATCCATCACCTGCTGCTGCGCCTGCGCTGCAAGCTCCGTGTCCCTGGCCGTGCTCACCTCGCCACCTCCTGCACCCGGTAGAAGAGGCGTGGGTTGCAGCGCGCGGGCAACACCATCTCCGTCAGCACCACATCGGCGGTGTGCACATGCCTGCGGTGACAGAACGGACACTTCACCAGCCACACCGGGCCATCGAGCAGCGTGCGCCCCGGCTTCCGGACTGCCGTCACCACCGGCCGGTCATCGGCCGCCGTCTTGGTGTAGCTCACCGCGTCGAAGCCCGTCGCGGGCACGAGCAGCCGCTCGCCAGGGTGTGGCCGCACCTCAACCGGCCAGGGCGCGCCGAGGCCGTCACAGCACCGCCATCCACCCGCGCCGCATCCTTCTCCAGGTCGCGCGCCATCTGTGCCAGTCGCAACGCGTACGCGCGGTCTCCGGACCTCTTCGCGGCCTTCGCCCGCGCCCGGGTCTCCCTCAGTCGCTTCGCCACCAGAGCCCGGCCACCGTCGTCCTGCTGTACGGGCTTCGCGGCGGCCGTCACCGCCCGCTGCCGCGCCCACTCCTCAGCCCGCTCCCGCTCGGCCGCAGACGGCGCCACACGGCCATCTGCGGCCCGTTCCCCGCCCGCATGGACCTGCGCCCGCAACGACTCCATCACCACCCCATACAGGCGCGGCCCGCACTTCTCACACGGCAGCTGACCGAACAGCTCCCGGAACGCCACCCCGTACGCCGTCGGCGCCCACGTCCCCAGGAACTCCGCATACTCCGTCGCCCGGCACCAACGGCACCCGTGCCCGTCCTCAAGGAAGACCGCGTTCAGTGCAGCCGTACCGAACAGATGCCGCGCGGCGTCGGGCACCAGCGACAGCCTCAAGCGCTGATGCTCCCCCACGTGGTCGGGCAGCACGGTCGTGTCCTGGTGCAGCAGCTTGTGCCGTACATCCCGGGCGAGGGTCTCCGGAGTCTGGCGACGGCGGACAAGGTCGCGAAGAGCGTCCTCCTGCTTCACCCGGAGAAACGCCTCCACATCCGCCGGGCTCAGCTTCACCGGCTTCGTATCGGGCAGCACCGGCAACTCGCCCCGGTTGATGACTTTCCGCAGGCCCTCGCGGCTGTAGCCCGCATAGCGGGCGGCCCGCTCCATAGAGAAGTGCTCCATGCCGGGGACGGTACGAGCCGCCCCGCGAAGATCATTCCGGTTGCGGAACGGAGGTTGCACAACCGGCGCTACGCTCCAACCAGATGCCGTCCCGGGCCGGCTGTATCGGCGGCCGGGCCCTTTTCCCAGGACGGCACGCACGCCGCCCCCGGCTGGAGGCCACGTCCGGCCCGGGGCGGCACACAGCGGCCCGCCCCGCTCGTACGGCACCGGGGCGTGCCGCCAAGGGCCCGCTCCCCGGTTCGTCGGCGGGGGGCGGGCCCACCCGCGCACGGGACGCACCCTCACCCACCAGCCCCATAGGCGAGACAGCCACGCAAAACATCACAGGCCAGGACCAGGACGCCCCGCCAGCATCGCGGCACAGTCCGGGCACGTGACGTGCTCGTAAGCGAGGTGCTCCCACTTGACTGTCTTGCCGCACAGACTGAACAGCCGCCCCTGGAAGTCGATGCGAGTGGGCGTCAACCTGTGAATCAGGTCATCGACACCAGGGCCGGAAGCAGGGGCGAAGCGATCGAATCCGTCGGCGTTGTCTGCACTGCCTGTCATGATCTCTATCCCTCTCGCACAGTTCACGGCCGCCAAATCCTCGTCTGCATCGGCGACCACCGCCCCGTCATCCACGGACTCAGATGGCCGCCGTACGGAACCTGCGGACCACCCTCGGAACGCCCCTCACGCGCCCGCTCAGCAGCCAACGGCGACACCCCGAACCCACGCGGCAGACGCCACCGCCCCGGCCGCTCCACGGGCCGTACAGCCTCACGCACGGCACGACGGGCACGCGCCCGCTCAATGTGCTCCCGCTCCGCCGCCTCCATCTGCTCACGCTTCAACGTCGCGTAGGCGTCGGCCAGGGCAGCGAACTCCGCCTGACGACCCGCCCGCCGCATCCTGACCATCGCCTTGCGCAGCTTCCCCAGCCGCACATCCACCTCGTCACCGGCCACCGGCACCGCCCTCCTCCTCGTCGTCGACCTCGGCCAGCAACGCATCCACGTCGATGTCCTCGTCCGCCGTCAGATCCCGCAACTTCCGCTCCATCGCCGCCCGAGGATCCGACTCCTCGACAACCGCAGCAGACGCCGACACCGGCTCCGGCACAGGCTCACCCAACAACACCGCCTGAGCCGCCGTAAGCGCCGCCACCCGCTCCTCCTGCGTCAACTCCACCGCACCCAACGCCGCAACCAACGCCTCCGACACCAGATCACCAGCAACGTTCGTATCCCGCTCCAACGTCACCCTGAGCGGCTCCGCAGCATCCAAACCCAGCATCTTCGCCCGCCGCGCCAACGCCGCCAACACCACCCGCGACGCCCCCACATCACCCTTCATCGCCGCCGGCATCTGCGCATCCATCAGGAACGTCAGCCGCTCCATATCCATCATCGCCATGACCGACCTGTCCCGGTCGCCGACCGTGGCGCGCACCTCGGAAATGATCTGGCTGACACGCTGTTGCGAGATGTCGAAGTCGGCTGCGATGTCCGTCTGCTTGCGGCCGGAGAGGTACTCACGCCAGACCACGCCGTTACGTCCATCGAGCCGCGGGCCGTCCTGTTGAGGCACGAGACGCCTCCCTTCCAAGGCGGTAGTAAAAACTAGTGTGATCGCATAGGAGGGCCCGGCCGTCCGGAGACGAACCGGGCCCTGAGATCCTGGTGCGTGGCCGGCCCCGATGCCCGCGGGGCCGGCCGTTTCGTGTGCGGGTCATCCGCGGCGCCTGCGGTAGGCGCGCTGCCTGCATGCGTTGGAGCAGTAGACGGAGTCTGCGCGGCCGGTGTCGATGCGGTCGCCGCACTCAGGACAGGGACGGTCGGTGCCCAGATTGCCGTTACGGCTACGCGTGAGGGAAGTAGAGCAGGAGTGGGAGCACGTCACCCGCTTCAGTAGCGGGTCGTCGAGCCGGATGACCAGTTGGCCGCAGGCTACGCACGGCGTGGGCGGCATGACGTTGAAGCCGCGGCCAACCATGTCCAGGACCCACACGGGGTACTTTCGGTGGTCGGTGTTCCCCAGCGCCTTACGGCTGTCGTAGCAGTCCTCACAGATCAGCAGCAGGGCTTTCTTCCACCTCCGGTTGGCCCATCGGCCGCCGTGCATGAGGTAGGCGGGGGAGTCCGCGAAGGGCTCGCTGCACACGGCACACTCTTTGTCACCCATAGCCGTAACGGTATCGATAGTGCACCCCCCTGTCACGCGTAGCCGTAACGGTCGTCCTGGCCGCCGTCCTCGTCGGGCCAGGTGCCGAACGGGCCGGGAGCGGTGGCGCCGAGCTGTGGGCCGCCGGCCTTGTCGCGGACGCCAGGCAGGCGGATCACGACGTCTCCGATCCGCGACGTGCCATCTCTTCCGCCGTCTCCTCTGCCGTCGGCTCCCGTTCGCCGGGACCGAGGAGGTGCCAGAAGCCGGGGTCGTCGTAGGCAGGCGAGGCTTCGCTCTCGACGACCAGCGCGGCGACGACTTCGCGGGATCCGGTGCGCTTGATGACGTCTCCGGTGTCGGTGTCGCACTCGATTTCTTCTCGGATGAGCCAGCCGGGCATCGGCTCGACGACGGGGCCGAGGATGGTTGCGAAGGCGATCCGCCAGCCTGGCGGGGCGGGGCGGAAGTCGACCGTGCGGAACCGGTAGTCGGTGCTCATGAGATCTCCGTTCAGGCTGCGATCTTCGATGCTTTGTGGTCGACGGGTACGGACACGGGCCAGCCGCCAGGGCGCCGTCCAGGCCGGTTACGGGCGTCCCGGAACCAGCAGGCGACAAGGGCGGATTGCTCCCAGCCGAGACGGCGGTAAAGCGGTTCCACGGCCTTGTGGAGGTCGCTGCTCCCGGGCTGGCCGTACACGTACGACCGGAGCGCGGTAGCTACGTCCAGGGCGCCGTGCCAGGTGAGTTGGCGGACTAGGTCCCGTGCGAAGTCCGCGTAGCCGTAGGCGCCTGCCGTGCGTACGCGGTCGGCTCGTTCGAGCCAGGGCTTGATGTCCACGACCGCGCCTCAGCATCCGGGGTGCCGGTCGTGGCCGTGGCTGGCGAAGAAGGCGTCGAGTCGCCCATGGCACCCGGCGCACACCGGCCCCTCGTGCACCACCTGCCCCCTCCCGAGGGAGGAGGCGGGGGCAGGCAGGTTTTCTGCACCCTGCCCCGACCCGCCCGCAACCTGCCCGGGGCTGGTTTGACCTGCGCTTTCATGCTGCCCTGCCCCAGACATCGGGGCAGGTTCAGTTACCGACGGGTAGGGCAGGTCTGCGGGCAGGTTCTCGGCGCGCGCCTTACGGATCTTGACGACCTCTTGGACCTTGTCCTTGCCCGCCTTGATCTCCATCTCGGCAAGCTGCTTGAGGATGCGATCCCGCCCCCAGCTATTGGGCACGTGCGCCTTATCGAGTTGCTGGACGATCCATTCGACGCTGCCCTCGGGAGCCGGCCGCGGGCCGTCCTGCGGCACGTCCAGCGAGACCAGCACCAGGGACGTCACCGGCCGCCCGTCGGGCTTGTACTCGCCGTCCAGCGAGATCTTCTTCAGCCCGAACTGAAAGTCGCCGTCCTGGTCCTCGTCCTTCTGCTTCCCAGACTTGATCGTCAGAATGGTGTTCGGGATCTTGTCGCCCTTACGGGAGACCATCAGCTCAGACTGCAACGTCCCCTTCACCGCAGAGGCGCCGCGGCCGTGTTCGCCGACGTGCCCGGTGTGGTGAACGACGGCGACGCACGCGCGGGTGGCGCGCTGCAACTGGTCGAACCGGTCGACCACGCGCCCCATCTCGGTGTTGGAGTTCTCCTCCACGCCGAGCGTGACGCGGGCCTGCGTGTCGACGATGACGAGCACGGGCTGTATGCGGATCAGGGCCGCGATCAGAACGTCCCACTCCTGGCTCATCGCCTGGACTGGACGGGGCAGGAAGCGCACGTTGTCCATGCGCATGCCGTGATGCTGCTCCCACGCACGAACACGCTTACGGATGCCCTGCTCGCCCTCGGCGACGAGATACACAACGAGCCCTTGCTTTACGTACTGGCCGTGCCACTTCGTGCCGGTGCCGATGTGGCCGGCCATGTCGAGGAGGACGAACGACTTGAAGGTGCCCGACGGGCCGACGACTCGGGCCACGGTGTTCAGTGCGAGGAGGTCGCCCACGAGCGGTTCGAGGGGCGGGATGCTGTCGAGGCCGTCGGTGTCGAGCAGTTGGCCGAGGAGCCGTTCGACGGCCGCCTGGAAGTACTCCTCTGACGACGTGTTCTCCGGGTCCAGCGTCTCGGGCGCGGTTTCCTCGGCCGGGGCCTCGTCGTCGTCGCGTACCTCCATCAGGTCGTTCAGCGTGGCGCCCGTGGACAGGTGGTCAGAGAGGTCTTTGCCTGCGGCTGGCAGGTAGATCCGCCACGGGATACCGGCACGGCCGAGGGAGGCGGCGACCTTCCGTGCATGCTTCAGTCCGCCGCCGTCCGGGTCGCGGTCGGAGACGATGCGCACCTCGGACGCGCCGCGAAGCATGTCGGTGTACCGCTCCTGCCAGCCCATACCGGTGCCGCCCGGCATGGTGGTGGCGACCGCGCCGGCCTTGATGGCGTTGTCGGTGTCGGTCTCGCCCTCGCACAAGGTGACGACACCGGCAGCCTGCACCTGGGTGTGAACCTCGGGGAGGTACAGCAGCACCCGCTCTTCCTTCGGCGGGTGTTTCTTCTCGCCGTTGGGCAGCTCGGGGCGGAAGTCCTTGGGTACGTACTTGTGGACGTACTGGACGACACTCTCGTCAACCCGCTTGTACGTCCACGTCTTGACGACCATGCCTAGGGAGCCGTTCTTGGCCTTCGGCTCGTCGTACAGGTCCGACTCGGTGAGGTTGAGCGCGGCGAGGAAATCGGCGTTGCCGTCGCACTTGTGGCAGTGGATCAAGACGCGCTTGTCCTGCCCGACGCCGATGGACACGGTGTCGGGTGCGTCTCCGTCGTGGCAGATGCCGCGGGTGCGGGCGGTGCCGCCGCGGTGGATGACGTGCTCACCGTGGTCTCGTAGCGCGTACATGACGCGTTCGAACGCGCTCACTCGGCCACCGCCTTGATCAGGTACCGGCCGCCGGGCTGCCCGACGCAGCGGGCGCGCCGGTCTCCGAGCCGGACATCACCGACCCACCCGCCGGGGTGGATGTGCTGGTGGTCGCAGAACGGGCAGTCCACGACGAGGAGCACCTTCTTTCGGCGCTGCGGGTCGGCCAGGTCCGGGGCGGACGTGGCGACGATCCGCGCCGTGGCGTGCCGCAGATCGTCCGGGTCCACGCGGGACACGGGCGGCTCCTCGGGCGCCTCGCCGTCGGTGTCGAACAGGCTCGCCTGCCCGGCGGTTCTGTTGGTCACGCGTTGTCCTTGCAGTCGCAGCCGAAGACGCGTGCTATCTCCCAGAGTTGAAAACCCCAGGAGGACAAGCGCCGCATTTCGGCACGGAGTTCGGTGGCCGTAAGGCCGTACGTGCGTGTGCAGTGCAGGCGCGCGGGCCGTCCCCGCCCGGCCGAGTGGGCGAGACGGAGACGGCCGCGGCGCGGGCGCATCAGACCTGCGCCCCGATCCGGCGCAGTCGGGCCCGCGTGTTCGCCAGAGCACGACCACCTCTCGGCGTCCGCGACACCGACGTGACGTCACCGTCCGGGGACGTGACCACCCAGTGGCCCGAGCCTCCGAGACGCACGTCGAAGCCCTGCTCTCGGACCTTGTCGAGCAGCTCGCGGAAGTCCTTGCTGCCGCTCACCGGACGGCCGCCTTCCTGCGGCACGTCCAGTGCTCGGGCTTGCCCTCCGGGCCGCGGAGACTGGCCGGCGCCTTGCAGAAGCGGCACGGCAGGATCGTGGCCTTCCGTACGACGGTGGCCGGAGTAGTGGGCTCGCTGCACACCTTGTGGTGCGGCTGGTCGGTCTCGGGGTGCCGGAGCAGGGCGGGGCGTCCGCAGAGGACGCAGGGGCGCGGGTCGCCGATGCTGGCGCGCGACCAGTCGAGTCGCGGTGCAGCCTCGCCGTCGGCGGGCGCGATGTCCGCGTGGTGTGGCATATTGGCCATTGGCGTAGGTGCCTTTCTCTAAGTACGAGCCCCGGGTCGCTGGCGAGCGATGTGCCCGGGGTTTCGTCGTGTCTGGGATGGGCCGACGTCTGGCCTCCAGCAGCGTTGGCGCGCTGCTGGGGGCCGCTCTCACGCAGCGATGGTCTGAGAGTCGAGCCACTCCTCGACGTCGTCCCAGCGGGCGCGGAGGTGCCGCCCGACCTTGATGAGCTTCGGGCCGCCGCCACGGCTGGACCACTGGTAGACGGTGGCGAGCGGGACACCGCAGTACTCAGCGATCTCCTGCGGCTTTGCGAGCGGCCGACGCGCGGTCGTGTTGCTGTGGGTCACCGGAGTTCTCCCCTAGGTGATGTGATCTCACCTTGCTTGAGCGTGAGATCTCCTCTAAGGGCAATCATTCCTCATGAGTGACAAGTGATGCAAGCTCTCGCTAAGGTGAAGTCATGTCACATAGCGCGAACCCCGTCGGCCCCGTGGCCAGCATCGCCCAGAGGGTCAAGGAACTCCGAGGCCGGCGAGGCTGGACCGCTGCCCAGCTTGGCAAGGCCCTCGACAAGCACGGCATCCGGTGGGACCGCTTCACCGTCGCCAATCTGGAGAACGGGAAGCGCCAGAACGTCACGGTGCAAGAGCTGTTCGCTCTCGCCCTTGCGCTCGACGTGTCGCCCACCAGCTTGCTCGTGCCGCTCGACGATCGCCCGTACCAGGTCACCCCGACGCGCACCGAGAACTCCGACATGGTGCGCGCCTGGGTGCGTGGCGAGGACCCGCTACCCGGCACCGACGAACGGACCTACCGGGCCGAGGTCTCCCTAGCCGACCTGCACCGCGCGCATACCACCACGCTGGAAGAGCAAGCGGCCCGCATCGCCCGCATGAAGGGGATCACCTTGAGCGACGGATTCCGGGAGATCGCAGACCGACTTGACCAGGAAGGCGGAAGCCGTGGCTGAGGTCTACGACCGGTGGCACTTGAGCCGCCCCAAGAAGGACGCCAAGCCGTGTGCCGAGCACACCAGCAAGACCCGCACTCTCGTACCATCCGCCGAACACGGCGTGGGAAAGCGCTGGCAGGTGCGCTACCGGGACGCCGACGGCGAGCAGCGCAAGGAGAACTTCGAGAAGCGCTCCGCCGCCGACGCGCGTGCCGCCGAGGTCGAGGCCGACCTCAACCGCGGCACCTTCGTAGACCCCAAGGCCGGCAAGACGACGCTGCGGGAGTTCGCGCAGGACTGGCTCGCCGCCCGCACCTCCGATCCGTCCACCATCGAGGTCCGCGAGCGTCACCTCAAGCACATCCTCCCGGTCCTCGGCTCCCGCCCGATCCGGTCTATCCGTCCGTCCACGGTGCAGAGCTGGCTGTCCGGGATGCTCGCCGAGACCATGAGCCCGACGTACGCGAACGGCATCCTCGGCACCCTGTCGGCCATCATGGGTGCCGCCACGGACGACGAGGTGATCGCGAAGAACCCGTGCCAGGCCAAGTCGGTGAAGGTCCCGAAAGCCGAGCACAAGAAGATCGTGCCGTGGACCGCCGAGCGGGTCGCCGCCGTCCTGGCCGCGCTCCCGGGCCCGTACATCTGCACGGGGGTTCTCGGCGCCGGCGTCGGCCTCCGTCAGGGCGAGATCCTTGGACTCAGCCCGGATGACATCGACTTCCTACGTGGCGTCGTCCACGTGCGCCGCCAGGTCAAGCGGGTGCGCTACCGCAGGGTGTTCGCGCTGCCCAAGGGCGGAAAGGTCCGTGAGGTACCGCTCTCCCCGAAGGTGGCTGCTGCCCTGGCCGCGCACCTCAAGGCGTATCCGGCGAAGCGGGTGACGCTGCCCTGGAAGGTGCCGGACGGAAAGCCCACGGCGGTGCAGCTCGTGTTCACCGCGACCGATGGCGGAGTGGTGGACGCGAACGCGTTCACCGCGCGGGTGTGGAAGCCGGCCCTCGCCGCGGCCGGTGTGATTCCGCCACGCAAGAAGGGCAAGCAGTACGCGGCGGCCCCAGAAGACGGGATGCACGCGTTGCGGCACCACTACGCCTCGGTGCTGCTGGACGCGGGCGAGAACATCAAGGCCCTCTCGGAGTATCTGGGCCACCACGATCCGGCGTTCACGCTTCGGACGTACACGCACTTGATGCCGTCGAGTGAGGAGCGGACGAAGAAGGCTGTCGACGGTGCTCTCGGGGCGACGATCGACGGGCTGATTCCGGGGTCGAGTGCCCCCGTTGTGCCCTCCGAGGGTGGGAGCGACAAGAACATGCAGGCCAGCGCGTTGCGTTAGAAGATCTGTGCCTTCTGTTTGCCGAAGCCGGGCAGGTCCTCCAGGCGGCGCAGGAGTTCCCGTCCGTCGTCGACGCCCTTCCAGACGAGTTCGGCGTCACCGTCGTAGTGCTCGACCAGGTACTGGCACAGCTGCTGGATCCGCTTGGCCATCGAGCCCGGGTAGCGGTGTACGGCCGGTTTCTCGGAGAGGAGGGACGCGAACGCCTCCGGGGCCTGCGCGGCGATGTCGTGCGCGTCCAGGTCCTCCGTGCCGAGGCGGTCCGCGATCGTGCGGGGCCCCTTGAACGCCCACTCCATCGGAACCTGTTGGTCCAGCAGCATGCCGACCAGCGCCGCGAGTGGGCTGCGGCCGAGGAGTTCGTCGGCCTCGGGGTCCTGGGCGAGGTGCAGGGTGACGTCCATGGACCCGATCATGCCCCGCCGGGCGTCCGGCCGCGCGCGGGCCATGCTGGGCCGAGCCGTTGGTGACTCCTCGACTCGTGCAACAGACGCCCCACTTGACGCACCGGGCGCGGGGAGGGTTGTAGGCCTGCGCAAGGTCAGGGCCGCCAGTACCCCAGCGCGTTCACCCGCTGCTTCGGCAGGCCCAGCTCCTTGCGGACGTACGACGTGAGGGCGCGGGTCGTCGCCGTGTCGCAGGCGATCCAGACGTACGGGTCCGGGGTGCCGTCGAGGAGGCCGGGCAGGGCGTCCTTCACCTGGGCGACCAGGTGGGCGCCGGAGTCGCGGCGGGGAACCTTTCGCACCTCGTGGCGGGACGGTTCGGTGCGGAAGGGCAGGTCGTCCTGCTCGCCCTCGAACCAGACCGTCACCGGTGCCGAGTCCAGGGTGGAGAGCAGGGAGTTGAGGGCGGGCAGGGAGGCGGGGTCGGCGACGGCGAAGACGTGGGAGGGGGCGGGGTCGGGGTCGGTGAACCCCGTGCCGTGGATGGTCGCCTCGATGGTGTCGCCGGGCTTCGCCGTCCGCGCCCAGTCGCTGGCGCAGCCCTCGTGCAGGGCGAACTCCAGGCTGAAGGTGCCGGCCGCCGGGTCCGGGTCGACCAGGGTGTAGGCGCGCTGGTGGGGCTTGCCCGCGTTGTCGAACCACAGGCGGACCCACATGGTGGGGTGCACGCCGGTTGCGGCCAGCATGCCGCCGTCCGTGAGGTGGACGCGGCGGTAGTGCTCGGTGACGTCCTCGGCGTCCGTCACCGTGAAGACGAAGTCCTTGGCGCGCAGCAGCTTCAGGACCGCGCCCTCCCAGCCGTGCCCCTGCGCCATGGTGTCTTCACCCTTCGCGTACGATTCCTGCACCAATAACTTAGGGAAGCCTAACCTAAAGCAAAGGAGGGGCACAGGTGACCGGCGAGATCTTCCGCGATGCCTGGGGCATTCCGCATCTGCGTGCGGACGGGGCGAGCGAACTCGCCCGCGTACAGGGCCGCGTCACCGCCCTCGACCGGGCCTGGCAGCTGGAGGTGGAGCGGCACCGGTCCCAGGGCACGTCCGCGTCCTTCCTCGGCGCCGAGGCCCTGCCCTGGGACCGGTTCGTCAGACGGGCCCGCCTCGACGACACGGCGAGGCGATGCTTCGCCGAGCTGGAGGGGCGGGATCCGGAGACTGCGGCGTGGGTGCGGGCGTATGTCGACGGCGTGAATGAAGGGCTGGCCGAGGGGGCCCGTCGTACGCCGGAGTTCGCGCGGACCGGGCTCGTGCCGGGGCGTTGGGAGCCCTGGACGCCGCTCGGCGTCTGGCTCGGCGTCCACATCCTCTTCGCCGGCTTCCCGGCCAAGCTCTGGCGCGAGCAGGTCGTACGGCATCTCGGCGCCGACGCGGTCGGGCTGTTCGCCACCGACGGGCCCGGCACCTCCGGCAGCAACGGCTGGCTGGTGAGCGGGGAACGGACCGTCACCGGGCACGCGATCATCGCCGGGGATCCTCATCGGTTCATCGAGGAGCCCGGCGTCTACCAGCAGATCCACCTGTCCTGCCCCGAGTTCGACGTCGTCGGCCTCGCCGTCCCTGGCATCCCGGGCATCGCCCACTTCGGGCACACCGGCACCGTCGCCTGGGCCATCACCAACGCCATGGCCGACTACCAGGACCTGTACCGGGAGCAGTTGCGGCGTACGGGGGCGGGGGTGGAGGCGCTGGGGCCGGACGGGGTGTGGCGGCGGGCGGTGCGGCACATCGAGGTCGTGGAGGGGGCGGGGGGGGAGCCGGGCGGGGTCGAGGGGATCGAGACCGAGGGGGGGCCGGGGATCATCGGGGGGCCGGAGGGGGTGGAGAGTGGGGTGGCTTAGGTGGATGAGGTGGCTGAGGGGGGTGCGGGCGGTGAGTTGCTCGCCCCTGCCGCCCCTACCCTCCCCCAGAGGGGTAACCTCGCCGTCGCCCTCCGCTACCCACCTCGCGTCACCTCCGACCTCGGCTTCAGTGCCCTGCTCCCGCTCCTGCGCGCCCGCCGCGTCGCCGACGTCGACCGTGCCGTCGAGCTGTGGGCCGAGCCCGTCAATGTCGTCCAGGCCGCCGACACCGAGGGCGGGCTGCTGCACCGCGTCGCTGGGAAGGTGCCGGTACGCTCCGAGGCCAACCGCATCCGGCTCGTGCCCGCCTGGGAGCCCGGCCACGACTGGCACGGCTGGCACGAGACGCCCCGCGGCGGTCTCACCGATGGCGTCGCCGCCATGGCCAACCAGCGCGGCCTCGCCACGCCGCTCGGCGTCGAGTTCGCCCCGCCCCATCGCGCCGACCGCATCACGGAGCTGCTGGGCGAGAAGGAGCGCTGGTCGGCCGCCGACATGCCGGCGATCCACATGGACACGCAACTGGCCTCCGCGGAACCCCTGTTGGAGATCCTGCGCACCATCGACACCCTCACCCCCGAGGCCGCCCTCATCCGGCGGACCCTCCTGGCCTGGGACCGCCGCATGGACGCGAGCAGCGAGGCCGCGGCCGTGTACGCAGCGGTGCGCGGGGCGGTCGTACGCCAACTCGCCGCCCACCCGGCGTTCGCCGCGCTGTCGGCCCCGCCCGCCTACCCGGAGGTGCTCCTCCCCTGGCTGGCCCTGCTCCCGCGCGTCGGCTTCGCCCTCGAACACCTGCTGCGCGCCGAGGAGTTGGAGGAGTCGTACGGCATCGACCGCGCCGAGACCGTCCGCGCGGCGGTGGAGGACGTGGCCGCCGCCCGGCAGCCCACCGGGACCTGGGGCGACACCCATCGCCTCGCCCCCTGGCGGGCGCTCACCTGGGACGCGTACGACGAACCCGCCCTCTCCGGCGACCACGACTGCGTGCTGTGCACCTCCGCCGTACCCGGCCTCACCGACCTGAGCGCTCGCGGCCCCGCCGCCCGCTACGTCTGGGACCTGGCCGACCGCGAGGCCAGCCGCTGGGTGGTCCCGCTCGGCGCGTCCGGCATCCCCGGCTCACCCCACCACCGTGACCAACTCCCCTTGTGGGGCAGGGGAGATCTGGCCCCGGTCGTCACCGATTTCACCAAGTTCGAGAAGGAGTCCGATGTCTGAGCTGCCCGGGATCCTCCGCGCACCCGTCCGCGCACCCGTCCACGTAGAAGTGGTCGACGGTTTCGGCAGCGTCCGCGTCCTGCCCCTCGACCCGCACGCCGACGCCGAGGTGATCCACGGCTGGGTCAGCGAGGAACGGGCCGCCTTCTGGGGCATGAACGGCCTGACCAGGGACCAGGTGGCCGAGATCTACGCCCACATGGCCGGCCTCGACACCCACCACGCCTTCCTGGTCGTACGGGACGCCGACCCGGTCGCGCTGCTCCAGACGTACGAGCCGGAGGCCGACCGGGTCAGCGAGTGCTACGAAGTCCGTCCCGGCGACATCGGCGTCCATTTGCTTCTCGCGCCCGCCGGCCCGGAGGGCGCACGGCCGGGGTGGACCTCGGCGCTCCTGACGGTCGTCACGTCGTACGTCTTCCTCACCCTGGACCGGCAGCGGGTCGTGGTGGACCCCGATGTGCGCAATGAGAAGGCCATCGCCCGCTTCCTCAGGCAGGGCTTCACGGCGGGCCCGGCGGTCGTGCTGCCCGAGGTCGACCTCCCGGACGTGTACATCCCGCGGAAGGACGCCCAACTGGCCTTCCTTGAACGGGGCGTAGCCTTCCCGGTGTGACCCCTGACGACCTTGTCGCGCACTACTCCCTGGAGCCGATCCCGCGCGAGGGCGGACTGTTCCGGCGCACCTGGGCGGGACCGGAGCTGGCCGACGGGCGCCCGCAGGGCTCCGCGATCGTCGTCCTGCTGACCGCCGACGACTTCTCGGCCCTGCATCGCCTGCCGTCCGACGAGGTCTGGCACTTCTATCTGGGCGACCCCCTGGAGATGCTGCTCCTCGCCCCCGACGGCACGTCACGCACCGCCGTACTCGGCCCCGACATACTGCGCGGCCAGCACATCCAGCTCACCGTCCCCGCCGGAACCTGGATGGGCGCCCGGGTGGTGACGGGTGGGTCCTGGACCTTCTTCGGCTGCACGATGGCGCCCGGCTTCACCTACGAGGGCTACGAGCACGGCGACTTGGCGGAGCTGACGGCGCGCTATCCCGCCGAAGCCGCCCGGATCGCGGGACTGTGCCGCCCATGAGCGGACTCAGCGGACTCAGTGGGCTCCTCGAAGGGCAGGTCGCCCTGGTCACGGGTGCGGGCGGCGGCATCGGGCGGGGGATCGCGATGCGGTTCGCGCAGGAGGGGGCGGCGGTCGTGCTGCTCCCCCAGAGGGGGCACCCCCAGCCGTACGGCAGTGGCGGCGGCTGGGGAAGTGGCGTCCCTTATCCGGGAGTCCGGTGGGCGGGCCGTCGTCCTTCAGGCCGACCTGGCCGATGAGGACGCGTGTCGGCGGCTGGTCGGCGAGGCCGCCGAGTGGGGCGACGGGCGCGGGGGCGGGCGACTGACCGCGCTGGTCAACAACGCGGGGGTACAGCCGGTGCGCGAGCTGGCCGGGATGTCGGTGGCGGACTGGCGGGCGGTCGTGCCACCAACTTGTCGAGCGTCTTCGCGTGTACGCAGGCTGCGGTCGAGATCATGCGAGAGCAGGCCGGGGGCGGCTCGGTGACCCACATCGCCTCCATCGAGGCGAGCCATCCGGCGCCCCTGCACGCCCACTACTCCGCGTCGAAGGCGGCGGTGGTGATGCACGCCCGCTCAGCCGCCCTGGAGTACGGACGCTTCGGGGTCCGGGTCAACACGGTCTCGCCGGGGCTGAGCGACCGGGAGGGGCTGGCGGAGGCGTGGCCGGACGGGGTGCGCAGGTGGGAACGGGCGGTGCCGACCGGGAGGTTGGGGCGGCCGGAGGACGTGGGGGACGCGTGTGTGTTCCTGGCGTCGGGGCTCGCGTCGTGGGTGACGGGGCACGACCTGGTGGTGGACGGCGGGGTGTCGGCGCGGCCGACGTGGTGACCGACCGCGGCCTGGTCGCGCAAGCCGCACCCGTGCCGTCCCGGAAACAGCACACTCTCTGGCATGACCTGCTCCTCCACGGCCGGAATGCCAGAGCGCACGCCCTTCGACGGGACTTGGGGACCTGCGTGCGCGGCACCGGTGCGGGACGGCAGGGGGACAACGGCTGGGGCAGAGCCGCATGAATGAAAGGTGCTACTCCAACGGGGGCGCGTCCGGCGCGGGACGGCCGTAGTCCCAGAGGCCGCTCCTTGAGGATCTTGGCCATCCGCCTGTGGCCGACCCTGACGAGGAGCGGAAGAATGTCACATCGCCCTGCCCGGCCTGCGCCGCGTTCCCGACTGATCACTTGGCTCGCGGCTATCGGCGCGATCACGGCCCTGGCACTCGGTCTCCCAGGGGCGTCGGCCGCGGCTGACGACACGAGCCGCCCGCATTCGGGGCCGACCGTCTCGACCCCGGAGGCCCTCATCCGGGGAACCCTCCAGCCGGATGCTCCGCCGCCGGGAGCGAACGACTGGAAGTGCAAGCCAACTGCTGCGCACCCGCGCCCTGTCGTCCTGCTCCACGCGACCCTCACGAACGCCCAGAACTGGATCATGCTGTCCCCTTGGCTGAAGAAGGCCGGGTACTGCGTCTTCGCGCCGAATTACGGCGGGGAACCGGGATCTCCGTTCAAGGCCACGCGGCACATCCCCGACTCCGCCCGCGAGATCGCCCGCTACGTCGACCGGGTGCTCGATGCCACCGGTGCCCGCCAGGTCGACCTGGTGGGACACTCCCAGGGCGGCGGTCTGATGCCCCGCTGGTACCTGCGGTTCGAGGGGGGTACGAATCCCGCGAACCCGGCGAAGAACAAGGTTCGCCGACTCATCGCCCTGGCCCCGTCCAACCACGGCGCCGGCGTCACCGGTCTGGGCAACCTCACGACCGAACTCGGCCTCAACTCGACGGTGTCCCTCGTGGTGGGGCGGGCGTACGAGGACCAGATGCCCGGCTCCCGGGTGCACACCACGCTCGACCGGGACGGCGACACACAACCAGGAGTCGACTACACCACGATCGTCACCCGGTACGACGAGGTCGTCACCCCCTACACCAACCAGTTCCTCACCGCAGGGCCGGGCGCGACCGTACGCAACATCCTGATCCAGGAGATCTGTCCCCAGGACATCTCCGAACACATCTCGATCGCCTTCGATTCCAACGCCCTCCAACTCGTCCTCAACGCCCTCGACCCCGCACACGCCAGACCCGTGCACTGCAGCCTCTCGGCACCCCTCCTCGGCGGCTGAGACAGCCCGGTAAGCGTCGGCGGGACGTTTCCCCGCGTCAGTGGAGTTCGTTGGAATCGACCCCGACCGGAACCACCTTCAACCGGGGTGAGCGTGGCACCCTTCGCATCCGTACGTAACCGCGAGGTGGCACGGACCGACGACGGAGAAGTGGCGTGAGGTGTGAGGGCGGCGGCGGACGGCCAGGGCGTCGAGGGCGGCGAGGAGTTCAGCGGCTGGTGCTGCTGGGCCCCCTGCTGGTCCTGCTCCTCCTCGGCGGCACAGGCCCCGCGTCGGCCCACGCGGCCCTCCGCGCCACCGACCCCGAGGACGGAAGCCTCCTCAAGTCGGCCCCCCGCCACCTCACCCTGACCTTCACGGAGTCCGTCGGCCTGCTCGACGACTCCTTCCGCGTCCTGGACCCCGACGGGCGCCGGCTGCGCACGGGCGAGCCGCAGCACGCGCAGGGCAGCGGCGACACGGCCCGGGTGACGTTGCCCGCGAAGCTCGCCCAGGGGACGTACACCGTCGCCTGGCGGGTGGTGTCGGCCGACAGCCACCCGGTCTCCGGCGCGTTCACCTTCTCCGTCGGCAAAGCCTCGGTCACGACGGCCACCGTGGACACCGGACCCGCCGAGGACCCGGCGACCAAGACCCTCTACAACCTCGCCCGCTATCTGGCCTACCTCGCCGCCGTCCTCCTCATCGGCACGGCGACCTTCATGGCGGTGTGCCGCCCGCCGGACGCCCCCGTGCTGCACAGGCTGCTCAGGGCTGGATGGTGGACCCTCCTCGTCGCCACCCTCGCCCTGCTGGTGCTGCGCGCCCCGTACGAGACGGGTGAGGGCCCTCTCGGCTCCCTGAACGCCGACTCCCTCACCCGGACCCTGAGCAGCCGACCGGGCGCGGTCCTGCTGGTCCGGCTGGGCCTCCTGGCGGTGGCCGCCGCCTATCTCGTACGACTGGCCAAGCAGCGCAAGCCCTACGGCTGGTCCGGCGCCGCCCTCGCCGTCGGCCTCGCCCTGACCTGGGCCGCCGGCGAGCACGCCTCCGCGGGCATCCAGGTGCCGGTCGCGATGACGTCCTCGGCGCTGCATCTGCTCGCCACGGCGGTATGGCTGGGCGGCCTCACGGCCCTGGTCGTGACGCTGTACCGGGCAGCCGACCTGACCCCGGCCACGGTAACCCGCTTCTCCCGCCTCGCCTTCGCTTCCGTGACCGTCCTGGTCGTCACCGGCGTCTACCAGTCCTGGCGCGGCCTCGGCTCCTGGGACGCGCTCACCGGCACGACGTACGGCAGGCTCCTGACCCTCAAGCTGGCCGCGGTGGCCCTGCTCCTCGGCGCGGCGGCCCTCTCGCGTCGCTGGACGGCGCGGCTGGCGACGGTCGACGCGGCGACGGTCGCACGGAAGCAGACGGCCGTACGGGAGCGGGTGCCGGAGACGGTCGGCGGCCCGCCGTCGTCGGAGCAGCCGCCGCAGACCGACGTACCGCCTCCCACGGACCAGCACCGCCGCGCCCTGCGCCGCTCCGTCCTCGCCGAGGTCACCGTCGGTGCCGTCGTGCTCGCGGTCACCACGATTCTCACCAACACGCTGCCCGGCCGGGCGGAGGCCGAGGCGGCGGCGGGGGCGCCCGCCGTCATCGGCGCCTCTGTCACCAACGTCCCCTTCGATGTCGGCACCCCCGGCGGCCGCGGCAAGGTGCAGATCACCCTCGACCCGGGCCGCGTCGGCGACAATTCGGTCGAGGCCCTCGTCTACGGCCCCGACGGCGGGGTCTCCATCGTTCCCGAACTGCGCATCTCCTTCACCCACCCGGCCAAGGACATCGGCCCGCTCGACGCCGAGCTCACCGACAAGGGCGGCTACTGGGGCAACAGCTTCCTCAACCTGCCCATCGCCGGGACGTGGGAGATGAAGGTGACCGTACGGACGTCGGAGGTCGACCAGGTGAGTGAGACCCGGTCGGTCGTTGTGCGCTAGTTCGATCATCTGGGCGATCAAGAGCGGTTCGAGATGTCGGTCACGTTTCCGAAACGGCGATCGTCATCTCTTGACGCATGACCAGACATACAGCTGTTATTGCGCCAACGTGTTCGGTCAAGTTGATTTCTGATCGATTACGACGGACTTCGACTCGCCCGCCCTCATGATCGAACCCTGCCCCCTTCAGGAGCCGTAGATGCAGCACTTCTCTCCCTCCGGTCTCTCCCTGCCCTCACCGAGCCGTCGCACCATGCTGCGCGGCATCGGCGGCGCCGCCGTTCTCGGCGCCGGCATCCCGTTGCTGAGCGCCTGTGGCGGCAGCGGCTCGGCGAGTGACCCGAAGACCGTCACGGTCGGTTCCAACGCGTCGGACGCGGTGCCGAAGAAGGCGTTCGCCGATATCTACGCGGCGTTCAAGAAGGAGTCCGGGCTCACGGTCGACGTGAACACCAAGGACCACAACACCTTCCAGGAGCAGATCAACTCCTACCTGCAGGGCACGCCGGACGACGTGTTCAACTGGTTCGCCGGTTACCGCATGCAGTTCTTCGCGGCCAAGGGACTGGCCACGCCGCTCGACGACGTGTGGAAGACCATCGGGGGCAACTTCCCCGACGCGATGCACAAGCTCAGCAAGGGCGAGGACGGCAAGTACTACTTCGTGCCGCTGTACACGTACCCGTGGGCGCTCTTCTACCGCAAGAGCGTCTTCCAGGAGAAGGGCTACGAGGTCCCCACCACGTGGGACGACTTCGTCGCGCTGTGCAAGCAGATGCAGAAGGACGGCCTGGTGCCGATCGCCTTCGGTGACAAGGACGCCTGGCCCGCGCTCGGTACCTTCGACCAGATCAACTTCCGTGCCAACGGCTACGACTTCCACGTCGAGCTGATGGCGGGCAAGGCCTCCTGGACCGACGCCAAGGTCCGCAAGGCCTTCGACCTGTGGGCGGAGATCCTGCCCTACCACCAGGAGGGCGCCACCGGCCGGACCTGGCAGGACGCCGCGCAGACGCTGGCGTCGAAGAAGGCCGGCATGTATCTGCTGGGCACCTTCGTGGGCCAGCAGTTCACCAACGAGGCCGACCGCGAGGACCTCGACTTCTTCGCCTTCCCGGAGATCGACCCGTCCTTCGGCCAGGACACCGTCGAGGCCCCGACCGACGGGTTCATGCTCTCCAAGGCCCCGAAGAACAAGGCCGGTGCCGTGAAGCTGCTGCAGTACCTGGGCTCCCCGGCCGCCGAGGAGATCTACCTCAAGTCCGACCCGAACGTCGTCGCCGCTTCCACCAAGGCCGACACCTCCTCCTACAGCGCGCTGCAGAAGAAGGCGTACGAGATGATCTCGGGTGCGAAGTCGCTCACCCAGTTCATGGACCGTGACAGCCGCCCGGACTTCACCTCCACGGTGATGCAGCCCGCGCTGCAGAAGTTCATCCGCGACCCCAAGGGGATCGACAGCCTGCTCTCGTCGATCGAGCGGCAGAAGAAGACGATCTTCGCGTCCGGCTGATCCGGCTGACACGGCTGATTCACATGACTACCGACATCACCAAGGAGACCCCCGAGGCGGCCGCCGTGCCGCCTTCGGGCGCTTCCCCCGCCAAGAAGGTGCCCCAGGGGCACCGCCGCCTGCTGACCCGCCGCGACCGGCTCACCCTCGGTCTGATGGCGGGCCTGCCCACGTTCCTGCACATCGCCCTGGTGTGGGTGACGGCCTTCGCCTCGATCGCGCTGGCCTTCACCACCTGGGACGGCATCGGCTTCGACTCGATCAAATGGGTCGGGCTGGACAACTTCCGTGAGCTGTTCACCAACAACCCGCAGTTCTGGCCGGCCGTCCAGCACAACGTCATCTGGTTCGTCGTACTGATCCTGATCCCGACGCCGCTGGGCCTGTTCCTGGCCGTGCAGCTGGACAAGAAGATCCGCTTCAGCCGCGTCTACCAGACCGCGTTCTTCCTGCCGGTCGTGCTGTCGATGGCCGTCATCGGCTTCGTCTGGCAGCTCGTCTACAACCCCGACACCGGCCTGATCAACAGCCTCATCGGGGCCAACGAGCCCGGCAAGTACATCGACTGGATCGGCGACCCGGACCTGAACCTGTGGGCGATCCTGATCGCCGCGTCCTGGCGCCACGCCGGCTACATGATGATCCTCTACCTGGCCGGCCTCAAGGGCGTCGACCCCGCCCTGCGCGAGGCCTCCGCCCTGGACGGCGCGGGCGAGTGGCAGACGTTCAAGAACGTCATCTTCCCCACCCTGCGTCCCACCAACACCATCGTGCTGGTCGTCACCATCATCGAAGCCCTGCGCGCCTTCGACCTCGTCTTCGTCTTCAACAAGGGCGCAGAAGGCACCGAACTGCTGTCGATCCTGGTCACCAACAACATCATCGGCGAGTCCAGCCGCATCGGATACGGCTCCGCGATCGCCGTCGTCCTGCTGCTGATCTCCCTCGTCGTGATCATCCCCTACCTGGTCGCGACCTTCCGGAAGGAGCGGCGCGCATGAGCTCCGTGAGCGCGCTGGCCAAGCAGCGCACCCCGATCCGCCCCGGCCGGATCCTGCTGCACGTCTTCCTCGCGACCATGGCGCTGGCCTGGCTCGCCCCGCTGCTGTGGGCCGTCTACGCGGCCCTGCGCCCCTACGGCGAGACGAGCGAGAAGGGCTACGTCTCCTGGCCCGACAAGCTGACGTTCGAGAACTTCACGAACGCCTTCACGCAGTCGGACATGACGCACTACTTCGGCAACACCATGCTGATCGCGATCCCGGCCGTGCTGGTGACACTGTTCCTGTCCTCGATGGTCGCCTTCTACGTCAGCCGCTTCGACTTCCGCATCAACCTGTTCCTGCTGCTGGTCTTCACGGCCGGCAACCTCCTCCCGCAGCAGGTCATCATCACCCCCCTGTACCGCCTGTACCTGCTCATCGACATCCCCGGCATCACGATGAGCGGCAAGCTGTACGACTCCGCGCTGGGCTTGGTCCTGATCCACGTGGCGTTCCAGTCGGGCTTCTGCGCCTTCGTGCTGAGCAACTACATGAAGATGCTCCCCCACGAGCTGACCGAGGCGGCGCTGGTCGACGGCGCGTCGGTGTGGCGGCTGTACTGGCAGATCACCCTGCCCCTGTGCAAGCCGGCGATGGCCGCCCTCGGGACCCTGCTGTCGATCTGGATCTACAACGACTTCTTCTGGGCCCTCGTGCTGATCTCCACCGGCGAGAACATGCCGATCACCTCGGCACTGAACAACCTCTCCGGCCAGTACTTCACCGACCCCAACCTGATCGCCGCCGGCGCCCTCATCACCGCCGTCCCGGTCCTGATCGTGTACTTCCTCCTCCAGCGCCAATTCGTCAGCGGCCTCACCCTCGGCGCCAACAAGGGCTGACCTCAGCCCCGTTCGAAAGAGAAGCACCGTGCACCACCCCTTCACCTCCGTTGCCTCCGTGCCCGTGGACGAGGCGCGCGCCCGTGTCCACGAGGAGGGCTGGCAGTCCTGGAGCCCCAGTGGCGCCTACGCCCTCGGCGACAAGCCGTACCGCCCGACCAACGACAACTGGGCGACGGTCTGTTACCGGCCGGGCGTGACCGTCCCCGAGGGCACCTTCCAGGGCGAGGGCCTGCTGGCGCTCGACCCGGGCGACGGATCGCCGGTGCGTCTGTGGGCGGCGGTCGATCCGACGCGTGCGGTCCCGTCGATCCGGCTTGTCGTGGAGGACGGCCGGGCGGAGGTCAGCGCCGACGGCGTGGTGAAGGAGTGGACGGGCGCCACCGTCCAGTCGGTGCTGGGCGACTGGGCCGACAGCCTCCAGATGGCGGCCCCCCGCCCGGCCCCGACGGTCTGGTGCTCCTGGTACGAGTACTTCACCGCCGTCACCGAGGACGACATCCACGAGAACCTCCGTGCGATGGAGACCCTCGACCTGCCCATCGACGTCGTCCAGATCGACGACGGCTACCAGAAGGCCCTCGGCGACTGGCTCACCCTCTCCGGCCGCTTCCGCTCCCGCGCCGGCATCGCCGACGCGATCAGGGCGCGGGGCCGCCGCGCCGGCATCTGGACGGCCCCCTTCCTGGTCGACCCGGCGAGCGACCTGGCCGCC
Source organism: Streptomyces regalis (assembly GCF_001509475.1). Lineage (GTDB taxonomy): Bacteria > Actinomycetota > Actinomycetes > Streptomycetales > Streptomycetaceae > Streptomyces > Streptomyces regalis. The sequence continues at coordinate 8,772 of NZ_LLZG01000361.1, read as the reverse complement.
GAGCACCCCGAGTGGCTGGTCCGGGACGCGGACGGCGGCTTCACGCACGCCGGCCGCAACTGGGGCCACGACCTGCGCGTCCTGGACACCACGCACCCCGAGGCGGCGGCGTATCTGACGGACGTCTTCCGCACGCTGCGCGCCGAGGGCTACGACTACTTCAAGGTCGACTTCCTCTACGCGGGCGCCCTGGACGGCGTACGGCACGACGCGGAGGCGGACGCGCTGACGGCGTACCGCTCCGGCATCGAGCTGATCCGCGAGGCGATCGGCGAGGACGCCTACCTGCTGGGCTGCGGCGCCCCGATCCTCCCCTCCATCGGCCTGTTCGACGCGATGCGGGTCAGCCCCGACACGGCCCCGCACCGCCGACCCGAGGCCGACGACTACAGCCAGCCCGGCCAGGACCCTGCCGAGTTCACGGGCGTCGGACGCCAGTGGCAGCACGGCCGCCTCTGGATCAACGACCCCGACTGTCTGATGGCCCGCCCGGCGGTGGAGACCCGGGAGCAGTGGGCGGCGCACGTGGAGGCGACGGGCGGTCTGATGGCCTCCAGCGACCGCCTGCTGTCGCTGGACGAGTGGGGCGTGGCCACGACCCGCCGTCTCCTCGGGGGAGTTGCCCGGTGAAGCGCGAACTGTCCGTCCCCGGCATCGCCTACGGCGGCGACTACAACCCCGAGCAGTGGCCCGAAGAGACCTGGGCCGAGGACATGCGCCTGATGCGCGAGGCCGGGGTGACCATGGTCAGCGTCGGCATCTTCTCCTGGGCGCTGCTGGAGCCGGCCGAGGGCGAGTACGACTTCTCGTTGCTGGACCGCGTCCTCGACCTGCTGCACGAGAACGGCATCGCGGCCGACCTCGCGACCCCGACGGCGGCGCCCCCGGCGTGGTTCTTCAAGGCCCACCCGGAGGCGCTCCCGGTCGACCAGGACGGCCGCCGACTGTCGTACGGCAGCCGCCAGACGTTCTGCCCGTCCAGCCCCGCCTACCGCAGGGCGGCCCTGCGGATCACGGCCGAACTGGCGCGGCACTACGCCGGCCACCCCGCGGTCGTGATGTGGCACGTCCACAACGAGTACGGCTGCCACAACCCTGCCTGCTACTGCGACACCAGCGCGCAGGCGTTCCGCGGCTGGCTGCGGGCCCGGTACGGGGACCTGGCGAAGCTGAACGACGCCTGGGGCACCACCTTCTGGAGCCAGTGGTACTACGACTGGGACGAGATCCTGCCGCCGCGCGCGACGGGCGCCGTACCCAACCCGACGCACCAGCTGGACTGGCACCGCTTCTGCAGCGACGAACTGCTGTCGCTGTACACGGCGGAACGGGACGTGCTGGGGCAGGCGGCCCCCGACATCCCCGCCACCACCAACTTCATGGTGATGTACAACTTCGACGCGCTGGACTACTGGCGCTGGGCCCCGAAGCTGGACATCGTCTCCAACGACCACTACCTCCAGTCCGCCGACCCCGAGTCGCAGATCGACATCGCGCTCAGCGGTGACCAGGTCCGCTCCCTCGCGGGCGGCCCCTGGCTGCTGATGGAGCACTCGACCGGCGCGGTGAACTGGCAGCCGGTGAACAGGGCGAAGGGCCCCGGCGAGCTGCGGCGCAACGCGCTGGCCCATGTGGCCCGCGGCGCGGACGGCATCGCCTACTTCCAGTGGCGCGCGGCCAAGGCGGGCGCCGAGCAGTGGCACTCGGCGATGCTCCCGCACGCGGGCACGGACAGCCAGATCTGGCGCGACGTCGTCCGACTGGGCGCGGACCTGCGGGCGTTGGCCGAGGTACGCGGCAGCGCGGGCACGGCCCAGGTGGCCATCGTCTGGGACTGGAACGCCCGCTGGGCCATGGAACTCCCCTCCCAGCCCAGCGCCGAACTGCGCTTCCAGGACCTGGTCCGCACCTGGTACGAGCCGCTGTGGCGCTCGGGCGTGGCGGTGGACTTCGTACGGCCGGACGCGGACCTGTCGGCCTACCGGGTGGTGTTGGCCCCCTCGCTGTACCTGGTGGACGACGAGGGCGCGGCGAACCTGGTGTCCTTCGCATCGGGCGGCGGCACCCTGGCCGTCGGTTTCCACAGCGGGGCGGTCGACGAGAACTGCCATGTCCGGCTGGGCGGTTACCCGGGCGCGTTCCGGGAGGCGCTGGGAGTCAGGTCGGACGAGCTGTTCCCGCTGCTGCCCGGCGAGTCCGTGGGGCTCAGCGGCGGCGGTACCGGAACCCTCTGGTCGGAGCGGGTACGCCTGTCCGGCGCCGAGCCGGTCGAGTCGTACACCACCGGCCCGCTGGCGGGCATACCGGCGGTGACGCGCAACTCCCATGGCGAGGGCACCACTTGGTACCTCGCCACGCAGCCGGACGCGGCGACCCTGGCGGGGTTGCTGGACCGCATCCGCAGGGAGGCGGGCGTGGAGCCGGTCCGTGCGACTCCCGAGGGCGTCGAGGCGGCCCTGCGGCGGGGCACCGACGCCGACTACCTCTTCCTGATCAACCACACCGACTGCCCCGCCCATATCGCGGTCGCCGCGGACGCCACGGAACTGCTGACGGGCAAGCCGGTGCCGGGGGCGGTCAGCGTTGCGGCGGGGGAGATCGCGGTGGTGCGGGAGCCGCGCGGGGACTGAGCACGCCTGTCAGCGCCACGCCGGGGCGAACTCGGCGTGGCCTGACCCATTCGTCAGGGGTAAGCCAGGGGGGAAGTCAGGGGGAAGCTGCGAGGGCCGACCGGTTCGGCATGGGGTCATCCGGCGGCGGGCGCTTCCGCGCGGACGATCAGTGTGCCGATGTGGCCGGGCTCCGGCGCGTCGAGTACGCGCGCTTCGGCCGAGGCGAAACCGGCCCGGGTCAGCAGGCGCTCCCAGACCGCGGGGCGGTAGCTGTAGCGGTAGGTGAACGTGGCCCTGCCCGCGAAGCCGCCCTTGTACATGCCTTGCGGGCCGTACGCGCCGGGGATCGCCGGGGGCTGGGAGAACGCGAACACACCGCCCGGGTTCAGCCGTGCCCGCACGAGCGGGAAGAGACGGCCCGGGTCGGCGAACCAGGCCGCGCCGAAGATCGAATAGACGGCGTCGTAGGTGTCCTCACAGGCGGCCAGCCACTCCAGGACTTCCCCGCACGCGAAGACGGCGCCGGTGTCGCCCCACCGCTCGGTGCCCTTCTTCACCATGATCGGGGAGAGGTCGACGCCGTGCGCGGTGATGTCGCGCTGGGCGAGGCAGGCGAGGGCACGGCCGGTGCCGCAGCCGATCTCCAGCACGCTGCCTGGGTTGCCGAGCAGTTCGGGGCCGGGACCGTGCCCGGCGTACTGCGTCCAGTGGAACACCGGCTCGGCGTCGTCCTTGAAGGCGGACTTGGCGTAGGTGTCCCATAGTTCGCTCTCGGCGGGGATGTCGTGCGGTACGGGCACGGTACGTGTTCCTCTTCCTGGGCAAGGGCGGGCGGCCCTGCCCGCAGGTGGGTTGAGGGCGGGGCCTGGCGTAGGACGGTTCAGTGGCTGTCGGGGACCTTGTTGTCGCACGGCGAGCAGTCAGTGCCGTCGATGGCCCACAGTTCCTCGTCGATGGCGAAGCCGATGGACTTGAGGAAGTCCGCGGTGCGCAGGCAGAGGCCGTCGCGGAGGCGCTCGACGAACGGCGCGTGGTGCTTGTAGCGGCCCTCGTTGTAGACATCGCAGAGGGCCCACCACACCGGCGTGTCGAGGATGAGTTGGTGCACCCCGATGTCGACGAGCTTGCCGACGCCCAGGTGCACCTCGGGGTGCTCCATGCAGCCGATGGTGTACATGACGGCGTTGCCGAGGATGCGTTCGGCCATGTCGCGGACCATGGTGTGGTCGCGCAGCAGCAGGGCGACCTCACGATCCCACAGACTCATGCCGCTGTCGAAGACGTTGACGGTCAGGTGCGTGATGTGCGGCTGGACCGCGTTGAGGAGTTCCTTCGGATCCCTGACACGGGTGCTGGAAGGGGTGTCGAGCAGGACGGTCATGGACGTTCCCTTTCTGGGAGGTGTCGCGCCGTGCTGGTGGGCTTCGGGGCGGGCGCAGGCGCTCGGCGGTTGTCAGCGTGATGGGCACAGCCGCAACGGCGGACGAGCCAGATGCCGATGGCGTGGGGCAGCGGAATGTCCTTGGTCTGGCGGCACTCGCGGTGCAGGTCCTTGTAGCCGGGCTGAACGGCGAGCGCGCACTCGGCCGACAGGGGGAGGGTCTCGGTGTGGGGCGCTGTCATCGGAGTCGTCCCGCCCGGTTCAGCTCAGTCACCCGTGCACGGAGTACTTCAGTGTCCGTGGGGTGTCGGACCTCGCTGGGGTCCGCATCCCACTCGCGTCCGCTGCCGGGCGGCCGGAGCTGGATGTGGGGGCCTTCGTTCCCCATGACATAGCCGATCTTGTTCGTCTTCGTGTCGACGACCAGGGCGCCGTATGCCGCCGACGTGTGGGGGTCGGCATCCCGCGGTTCCGTCGTAGCCATGAACAGGACGTTAGGGAGAGACAGTTGACACACGCTACGCGATGTTCTCGAATGTTCTTGCTGTCTGGCTGAATGTTCTTATGTGGTCTCACACGACGGGGTGCACTTTGTAGTACAGGACATCAGACCTGGTGATGCTTGAGTCACACGACTCCGTGCACCGAGGGAGACAACCATGGCGCGACGACTACGCTTCAACGGCACAGACAGCAAGAACGGAAACTGCCCTGCCGTACACGAAGACCTGGATACAGGTGAGATCGTCGTTCAGGGGACACCGCTCACTGACCCCCAAGTCCTCTCCCGGCTACAGCACTTCGGCCATGGAGACGCCGCAGTGGTCGTGCCACGCGAACTACTGGTCAACCATGGCCCCAAGGAGGTCACTCGCGTGCCCAAGCTGATCGACCTGGATGAGTTCAGGCGACTCTTCGAGACCTTCGAACACTCGGCATGGCATCTGGAGACGCGGGGCGGCTACGCGTCGGACCGCGAGGACCCTTCTTACGCGGCGTTCGTCGAGTCCGGCACAGCCGCGTGGGACCTCGACAGCGAGTGGTGCACGAACATCCGCCACCAGACGTCACGGGGCAAGTACGTCGGCCGCGTCCGCGTTGTCGACAACCCGCCGACCACAGGACAGCTCTTCCTGCTCGACTACGCGAAGTGCAATGCCGCCACGGGTGAGGACGCGCGCAACCTGTGGCGGGAGGAGGCAGAACGGCTGCTCCTGCCCGCCGAGGATTTCTGGATCTTCGACAGTCGCCTGGTCGCTGTGCTCAACTTCGACGACGCCGACACCCTGCTCGACGTCGAGGTGATCACAGAGCCCGCAGAGGTCCTGCGGTACTGCCAGGTGCGCGACGCGGCGGTACATCGCGCCATCCCATACGACCAGTTCGCGGAGCAGTTGGCCGCGAACAGCTAGTGAGCGGAACCGGTGAGCACAGACTTTCAGCAGGCCAGGGAAGCTCTTGGAGTCCGCCTCCGGGAACTGCGGCTTTCGGCCCCTGGAGGTCGGCTCACCGGTCCGCAACTCGCTCAGCGGCTCAGCTGGCCACACTCCAAGATCTACAAGCTGGAGAACGGCCGGCAGACCGCGACGACCGAAGACCTGCGGGCCTGGGCGGAGGGTGTCGATCAGCCCCACGCCTTCGACGAACTGGATGCGCGCCTCAAGGGCTTCGAGTCCCACATCCGCTCGTGGCGCCGCCAACTAGCCGCAGGACACCGACCGGTACAGGACAGCTGGAACGTGGAGGTCGCCCGGTCGACAGTCATCTACGCATGGGAAGAGGCCGTCGTCCCAGGCATGTTGCAGACGGCCGACTATGCACGGCACATATTCCTGCGCTATGCGGAACTCCAGAACTCGGTGCGCGATACCGATGCCGCGGTCCGCGCGCGGATGAAACGCCAGGAGTGGCTGTATCAGCCGGGCAGGAAGATCCACGCTCTTGTCTGGGAGGCCGCGCTTCACGCACTCGTTTGCCCACCCTTCGTCCTCGCCGCCCAGCTCGACCGCCTGGCAGGCATCATCGGGATGGACACAGTGGAACTCGGGATCATCCCTCTCGGAGCATCGCTCAAGATCCCCACCGCCAACGGTTTCTGCATCCTGGACGACAGGCTTGTGATCACTGAGGACTGGCATGCGGAGCTGTGGCTGGATGAGGCAGACAGCATCGCCAACTACATGCGGGTATGGAGGACGCTCCAGGAGTCCGCGGCGTACGGGGCTGACGCCCACAACGTGATCAACGCGGCGCGGCGCACGCTGAACCAGCGCTGATACTCCCGTCGTCTACGCGTCCTCTGCGGCGGCGGACTTCTCAGCTCGCTCGGCGACGAACGAGCCGAGGCCCACCTCGGCTCGGATGAGCCCCTCTGCCTTGAGATGGGCCAGCGCCTTCTGTGCGGTCGAGGCGGCAATGCCGAACTCGGCCGACAACTCCACGACTGAGGGCACTCGGGCGCCCACCGGGTACTCGCCGTCGGCGATGCGGGTGGCGATTGCTGTGGCGACCTGTCGCCAGACGGGTCTCGTGCGGTCAAGCTCCGGGTTCATGCGGTGGACGCTAAAACTCTGCGGTAGACCGCGCGACCGCAGTAGACTTCGGTAGACCGCGAACAAGCCGTTAAAAGACCCCCGCGACGGGTGGAAGCCGTCCGGGGGCACGGCCACCAGCAGAATCGGAGCTGATGACATGACCGACCCTATCCACCACCTGGCCGCCTGGGTGGCGCTGCTGCTCAAGCCACGCGGCGCACATCGTCGCCCCGCACGACCGCCCCACCCCGCACTCGTCGCCCCGACGCGGCCTCGCGTCCCGCCCCTCCCTGCCCACCGCAGCCCCTACGGCCTGGACACTCCGCTCGACGCCACTGCAACCCGCTCCGTACGCCCGTACCTCACCGCCCACGAGCAACGTCAGCGGCGTCGCGAGGTCGCTCTCGCCGCCCTGGGGCAGGACATGTCCGGCCCGTACTGGATCCATGGGCTGGAGGTCGCCTGATGGCAGCGGAATCGCCGCGCCTGCTTCCCTGGTCCGGCCCCGAAGGCAAGGCGTGCTACCTCATCACCGATGACCACGGCGGACCGGTGACCCGTCTGGCCGACGCCACCGAGTCCATCCAACTCGGCATGGGCGGCGAACTCCTCGCCCACGCCCACGACATGCTCCCGGACACCCCGCCCGGCGAACTCCGCTTCCTCGCCGAGCGCCTGACCGAGGCCCTCCACGACGCCCTCCGGATCGCCGAAAGCCGCGGTCGGCGCCTGGGCCGTCTGAGCTAGCAGTCGCCAACGAGTCGCCATCGCAGCGCGAGAGCCCCGGCGATCACCGGGGCTCTCGACTCCTCGCACTCGGCAGGATTCGAACCTGCAACCTTCTGATCCGTAGGATCGGGCAAGCTGTTGGGTGGGGGCTCCGCCTTCCTCCCCGCTGATCGCTGATGGCCGTGATCAACAGTCTCTGTGTGCTGTCGTTGCCGTCAGGGTTGCCGTCAGCTCGAAACGGTGGCACCACCTGTAGCGACCGTATTCAAGTCCGTTCCCTTAGGCCGCTCGGGCAGCCCACCTCGGCCTCGGCCCACCAGGGGTGGAGCGGGTACAGCGTGCCGGCCCTGAGCGCGCAGCGGGCAGCAAGGTCCACACGGGTCCACTGGCTGGCTCGGTTTCCGGGGGCCAGTGCCGCCGTGCTGTGCAAGCGCGAGCAGAGGGCCTTTCGAGGTGGCTACGGAGGTCACCTTCTCGTTCGACTGGGGCTACGAGCTGCTCAGACAGGTCGGTAGGGTGAAGGAAGCGATCCGGGTGTGCCAGTTGGCGACGCCGTCGGCGGGAATGTACTGGTTCGTGTACCACATCTTGCAGTCGTCGTCGGGATCGACGGCCATCGAGGTGTAGTCGCCCCAACGCGCGCTCCCGATCTGTGAGCCGCCGCCGGTGATCACGATGGTCTCGCCCAGTGTCATCTCGCCCAAGGGGTCGTTGGCCAGCCGTCCGGTGAAACGGATCGACGGGTGGGTGGTGCTGGATGACTGGGAATACCCGAGCGCGATGTTGCCTGCCCTGTCCTGGGCCACGGAGCCCATCCACCGAAACGTGCCGTCCGGAGCGTAGGTCCCCTGCTGGTGAACGACAGGGTCGCCACCGACCAGCCGCAGCTCGTACCAGCGCACACCTACCGACGTGCCTGCATTGATCGAGTGATTGACCACCAGTGACTCGTGAATACCGTAGTTCCGGTAGGCGAGCCGGTACATCATACGCTCGGAGAATGTCTCTAGTTGCTGAGTGGTGCCACCCTGCGGGACGCATGTAAGTCTCGGCTGGCCCGCACAAGCGACGGTGTAGGGGGCCACATTGATGGCCCCGCCCGTGACCGTAGACTGTGCCGGGTTGCCCCAGTCGACGTGGTACTTCGTGTATGCCAGCGTGGTGTTCGACAGACGGGGCGCCACCTGGACGTTCGGTGCACCTGCTGGAGGCGGGGTGCTTCCGTCAAGATCGGCTGGGATAAACCCGTCGATGTTGACGTCGAAGCACTGCTGGGTGGCAGCCGCGCCGGTCAGCATGCGTGCCCGGTCCAGGGCGCAGACCTTGGATCCCAGACCAGTTCTCGGCTGGGGGCCGGCGGTGAACATGTTGTAGGTGACGTAGTAGCCGTCCGGCCACACGGAGAGCTTCCCGTAGTCGTTACTCAGGTTGAATTGGCGATGTCCGGGCTGTGGTGACGGGTCGTGATCCCTGCGGTACGACGTCCTCATGCGGTACGCGCAAGGGGGCGGGCTGA
>NZ_LLZG01000360.1 GCF_001509475.1 Streptomyces regalis | reverse complement strand
GGCTGGTGCAGCACCTCGCGGAGTGTGAGCGGAACTGGTTCCAGCGGGTGGTGGGTGGGCTCGACGTGCCGCCGGTGTACGGGGAGGGGAACGAGAGTGGGTACGCCCTCGATGCCGGGCGGGGGATCGGTGAGGCGCTCTCGGTGTGGCAGCGGGAGATCGCGCGGGGGCGGGAGGTGTGTGCCGGGCGGGTGCTGGAGAGTGTGGGGCGGATCGCGGGTGGGCCGATGGCCGGGGTCGAGGTCAGTCTGCGGTGGGTGCTCATTCACATGATCGAGGAGTACGCGCGGCACAACGGCCACGCCGACATTTTGCGGGAGCGCATCGACGGAGTTGCCGGAGCCTGAATTCGGCGTAATTCTCGAATTCCTTTTCAGGGCAGCTTCCCATTCTCTTCTGCCCGCTTTCGGCAAACCTAAACACAAAGATTCCGCGAACACCAACCGGCGAAATTCGGGCAGATCTCGTGGGAGTTACATGTCTGTGACGCGTTCCACAGCTGGACCTTTTTGTCCGGCATTACCCGGACAGAAGGTGCGATTCAAACCCGTCTCGCGCCACCCCTCACGCCCGCGTGATAACACACCCTGACCTCACACGTAACCCCTCACGGCCATGCAATTTCGATTTTCCCTCGGTAAATTCAATTCGCATGACTGCCGCACTAGCAGACCTGCAAATCGACCGTCCGGCGGTGGCCGACGGGGCCACGCTGTGGCGGATAGCCAGAGACTCGAAGGCCCTCGACCTCAACTCGTCGTACAGCTATCTGCTGTGGTGCCGCGACTTCGCGGGCACGTCGGCCGTCGCCCGCGACGAGCGTGGAGAGCCGGTCGGCTTCGTCACCGGGTACGTACGGCCGGAGCGTCCGCGCACCCTGCTCGTCTGGCAGGTGGCCGTGGACGACGCGCACCGCGGACGCGGGATCGCGGCCGCGCTGCTCGACGGGCTCGTCGCACGAGTCGGTGGCGAGTACGGCGTCACGAACATCGAGACCACCATCACCCCGGGCAACACCGCCTCCGAGCGGCTGTTCGGCTCCTTCGCGGAGCGGCACGGTGCCGCCCTGCAGCGCGAGGTCCTGTTCGACGCCGGCCTGTTCCCGGACGGACCGCACCACCCCGAAGTCCTCTACCGCATCGGTCCCCTCTCCCTCTGACCTCCCCCCACGCAACGAGGAGCGATTCGTCGTGACCATCACCCAGCCCGACCTCAGCGTCTTCGAGACCCTGGAGTCCGAGGTACGCAGCTACTGCCGCGGCTGGCCCACCGTCTTCGACCGCGCGCGCGGCAGCCGCATGTACGACGAGGACGGCCACGAGTATCTGGACTTCTTCGCCGGGGCCGGCTCCCTGAACTACGGGCACAACAACCCCGTCCTGAAACGGGCGTTGATCGACTACCTGGAGCGGGACGGCGTCACGCACGGGCTCGACATGTCCACCAGCGCCAAGCGTGCCTTCCTGGAGTCCTTCCAGAACATCGTGCTGCGGCCGCGCGACCTGCCGTACAAGGTCATGTTCCCGGGGCCCACGGGGACGAACGCCGTCGAGTCGGCGCTGAAACTGGCGCGGAAGGTGAAGGGGCGCGAGGCCATCGTGTCCTTCACCAACGCCTTCCACGGCATGTCCCTGGGTTCGCTGGCCGTGACCGGCAACGCCTTCAAGCGGGCCGGCGCCGGGATCCCGCTCGTGCACGGCACGCCCATGCCGTTCGACAACTACTTCGACGGCACGGTCGAGGACTTCCTGTGGTTCGAGCGGCTGCTCGAGGACCAGGGGTCCGGGCTCAACAAGCCCGCCGCCGTGATCGTCGAGACCGTGCAGGGCGAGGGCGGCATCAACGTCGCCCGCCCGGAGTGGCTGCGGTCGCTCGCCGCGCTGTGCGAGCGGCAGGACATGCTGCTCATCGTCGACGACATCCAGATGGGGTGCGGAAGGACCGGTGCCTTCTTCTCCTTCGAGGAGGCAGGCATCACGCCCGACATCGTCACCGTGTCGAAGTCGATCAGCGGGTACGGACTGCCCATGTCGCTGTGCCTGTTCAAGCCCGAGCTGGACATCTGGGAGCCGGGCGAGCACAACGGCACCTTCCGCGGCAACAACCCCGCCTTCGTCACCGCCACCGCCGCCCTGGAGGCGTACTGGACGGACGGGTCGGCGATGGAGAAGCAGACCCGCAAGCGCGGTGAGCAGATCGAGCAGGCGTTCATCTCCATCACCGAGGAGAACCTCGCCGACGTGAAGGAGTACCGCGGGCGCGGGCTCGTGTGGGGCCTGGAGTTCCACGACAAGGAGCGCGCCGCACGCGTGGCGCGCCGCGCCTTCGAACTCGGGTTGCTCATCGAGACGTCGGGCCCCGAGGGTCAGGTCGTGAAGCTGCTTCCGGCGCTCACGATCACCCCCGAGGAGCTGGACGAGGGGCTCAGCATCCTCGCCCGCTCCGTGCGGGAAACCATCTGAAACACCACCTAGGAGGCATCGCAGCACCGTGATCGTCCGTTCGTTCAAGGACATCGAAGGAACCGACCGCCATGTGAAATCGGCGTCCGGCACCTGGGAGAGCAAACGCATCGTCCTCGCCAAGGAGAAGGTCGGCTTCTCCCTGCACGAGACGATCCTGTACGCGGGTACGGAGACATCGATGTGGTACGCGAACCACATCGAGGCCGTCGTCTGTGTCGAGGGCGAGGCCGAGCTGACCGACCACGAGACCGGGCGGACGCACGCGATCACGCCCGGGACCATGTACCTCCTGGACGGGCACGAGAGGCACACGCTGCGGATCAAGGAGGACTTCCGCTGCCTCTGTGTCTTCAACCCGCCCGTGACCGGCCGGGAGGACCACGACGAGAACGGCGTGTACCCGCTGCTCACCGAGCCCGAGGAGGTGTGAGAACCCCATGACAAGCACGTCCACCGTCACCGATCTCTACCCCAGCCGCGGCGCCACCGAAGTATCGGTCCCCCGTAAGGACCCGGTCGTCTGGTCGCCGCCCGGCGCACCCGGACCGATCGCCACGGGCGACCTGGAGTCGTTCGAGCACAACGGCTTCCTCGCCATCGACCAGCTCATCACCGAGGACGAGGTCGCCGTCTACCACCAGGAGCTGGAGCGGCTCATCACCGACCCGGCGATCCGCATGGACGAGCGCTCGATCATCGAGCCGAAGTCCAAGGAGATCCGCTCCGTCTTCGAAGTGCACCGGATCAGCGAGGTGTTCGCGAACCTGGTGCGCGACGAGCGGGTCGTCGGGCGGGCCCGGCAGATCCTCGGCTCGGACGTGTACGTCCACCAGTCGCGGATCAACGTCAAGCCGGGCTTCGGCGCCACCGGCTTCTACTGGCACTCCGACTTCGAGACCTGGCACGCCGAGGACGGTCTGCCCAACATGCGGACGGTGTCCGTCTCGATCGCCCTGACCGAGAACTACGACACCAACGGCGGGCTCATGATCATGCCCGGCTCGCACCGCACGTTCCTCGGCTGCGCGGGCGCCACGCCGAAGGACAACTACAAGCAGTCCCTGCAGATGCAGGACGCGGGCACGCCGTCCGACGAGGCGCTGACCAAGATGGCCTCCGAGTACGGCATCAAGCTCTTCACGGGCAAGGCCGGTTCGGCGACCTGGTTCGACTGCAACTGCATGCACGGCTCCGGCGACAACATCACGCCCTTCCCGCGCAGCAACGTGTTCATCGTGTTCAACAGTGTGGAGAACGCGGCCGTCGAGCCCTTCGCGGCTCCCGTACGGCGGCCGGAGTTCATCGGCGCGAGGGACTTCACCCCCGTGAAGTGATCTCGTGAAGTGACTCTCACAGCCACGCCAGCGACGCGGCCCGCTCCAGTACGTTCCGTACGGCGGCCGCGTCGCCCGTGGCACCCCTCGGCACCGTCTTCGGGGTGTGGCGCCCGCCGACCAGGAGGCAGAAGTCGACGGGATCCAGGGCGAGTTCGGCCGCCACCGGCTCGTCCTCGGAGCCCAGCACCCACTCCTCGCCCCCGGTGACCGAGAACAGCACCGGGGGCGCGGTGGGTCCCAGGGCCAGGCCGAGGATGCGGACGGCCAGGCGGACCAGCTGCCCCAGATGCTCCTGCGGGGGCGGTGGGACGGCGATGCCGAGCGCGCGGCCGATGTCGTCGGTGTGGATCCACGCCTCGAAGGCGCGGACCAGGAAGTGGTCGGCGACGGGCAGCCGCAGCCCCATCAACATCACGGCCCGCGCGGCGAGTTCGGCGTCGCGGGCCTCTGCCGTGCCGAGCAGCTCGCCCGCCTGCGCGGCCCAGTCGGCCACGGTCTCCTCGGGCGTACGGCCGTGTTCATGGGCGATGACTTCGGCGGTACGGCGCTCCCAGGCCTCCTCCCAGCCCGTGCCCTCGGCGATCCGCGAGGCCGGCACCCGCGAGGCGACACCGAGCCGGCCGGCCAGGTGCTCGTCGGCGGCGAGGAGGTGGGCGACGGTGGCGTGCACGTCCCAGTCGTGCACGACCGGTGTGGTCCAGCGCCCCTCCAGTTCGGGCAGCAGCGCCTTCAGCCCGGCGACGGCGGCGGCGTAGGGGGCGGCATGCGCGGCGACGCGGGCGGCGGGGCGGGTGCGCAGGGCGAGGGAGAGCACACCGTCGGCCGACCGCACGAGAATATTCAGCGGCGGCCCGTCCAGCAGTCGTACCGTCTCCCGCAGCCGTTGCGCCTGCGCCGCGCAGCTCTCGCACTCGGCGAGGTGCGCCGGGACCGTCCGCTCGTCGGCCGGTTCGAGGGCGCCGAAGGCCCACGCGGCCAGCAGGTCACGTACCGCCTCGTGATCGTCGGTCATCGCCCGCCTCCTCCCCGTGACCTGTACCTGTACCTGTGCCTCTGCCTGTGCCTGCTCGGACCCCTCTCGCCATCATGCGCCTCTTTCGAGCGCCGGGTCCGGCGGGTCGGCCAAAGTCTCGGCCAAGGTACGCAGGGCGGTGCGCAGCATCAGGGAGCGTTCCCGGTCGACGACCGTCTCGTCGGGGCCGGGTCCGGCGTCGGGGATGGCCTGGAGCGCGGAGTCGTCGGCTCCGGCGTCCTTGCGGTGCCGGGCCTCGCCGCGCACCCAGTCCACGGCCCGCCGGTGGGCGAAGACCTCCTGCGCCACGTCCTCGGCGGCGGCCGCGGAGCGGGTGACGCGCACGGCGACCCGCCGCACCAGCCCGCCGTACGCCGCGTACACCTCGGCCGGCGCGGACGCGTCGCCGTACACCAGCCGCCGGTACACCTCCGCGTCGGCAGGCAGCTGTACGGACGTTTCGCCCGTGGATTCCACCGGCACCACCACCCCCTGGTGCCCTTCCTGGCGTCCGCGACGGGCCCGCGCCAGCGGTTCAGGCAGACAGGGCGTCCAGCAGCCGGTCGACATCCTCGGGGGTGTTGTAGAGGTGGAAGGAGGCGCGCAGGTTGCCCGCGCGGTCGGAGACCTCGATCCCGGCCTCGCTCAGCTCGGGCTGGCGATGGCCGAGTCCGGGCACGGACACGATGGCCGAGCCGGGTGCGGGCACCGGTGCGTGGCCGAGGCCGGCGAGACCGGTCCGGAAGCGGTCGGCGAGGGCGAGGTCGTGGGCGCGTACGGCGTCCACGCCGAGTTCCTCGAGGAGTTCGAGGGAGCGGCGCAGTCCCGCGAAGCTGAACAGGGCCGGGGGCAGGTCGAACCGCCGGGCGGAGTGGGCGAGTTCGGCCACCGGGCCGTAGCAGCTGTCCCAGGGGTTCTCCCCGGCGACCCAGCCGGCCAGGAGCGGCAGTAGTCCGCCGAAGTCCTCCGGCACGACGAGGAAGCCCGCGCCGTGCGGGCCCATCAGCCACTTGTAACAGACGGTCACGGTGAAGTCGTACGCGTCGGCCTCCATCGGCAGCCAGGCGCCTGCCTGCGAGAAGTCGATGTACGTACGGGCGCCGTGCTCGCGGGCGGCCTCGCGCAGGGCGGGCAGGTCGGCGATCCGGCCGTCGGCGGACTGCGCGGCGCTGACCGCGACGAGCGCGGTGCCGGGCCGCACGGACTCGGCGAGCCGCTCCAGGGGCACGATGCGCACCTTGAGGTCGCCTCGGGTGTGGAAGGGGTTCACTACGGAGGTGAAGTCGTCCTCGGCGGTGAGGACTTCGGCGCCCGCGGGCAGCGAGGCGGCGACCAGCCCGGTGTAGGCGGCGACGGACGAACCCGCCGCCACCCGCTCGACGGGGACGCCGGCCAGCCGGGCGAAGGCGGCCCGGGCGGCCTCCACGTCCGCGTGCAGCGGGCCGAGTGGCCTGCCCTCGGCCCGCATGCGTGCCGCCTCGGCGAGGGCGGCCACGGTGCGGGCCGGGAGCAGCCCGGTGCTCGCGGTGTTGAGATAGACGGTCTTCGGGTTGAACTCGGCACGGACCAGGCTCTCGAAGGTCTCCATGGCTCCACTGTGGGCCCTGAAGACCTCTCAGTCCATTGCGACTCTTTACGTGGTTTCGCTAAGCAATGCTTATAGATCGGCCCCGACCTGCGGACTTGGTCAGTTCTGCGGCACCGCGCAGCCATCCGGACCGCACGCGTCCGCGTCACCCTGGTCGATCAGCGTCAGCGGCGACCGCTCGCCCCACGCCTGGGTCAGCGCCTGCTGGAAGACCTCGGCGGGCTGGGCGCCGGAGACGCCGAACTTGCGGTCGAGGACGAAGAACGGCACGCCGTTGGCTCCGAGCTGGGCGGCCTCGCGCTCGTCGGCGCGCACGTCGTCGGCGTAGGCGTTCGGGTCGGCGAGAACCTTGCGGACGTCGTCCGCGTCGAGCCCCGCCGCCACCGCCAGCTCCACCAGCCGCTCGTCGCCCTCGGAGAAGACGGACCGCTCCTCGGCGAAGTTCGCCCGGTAGAAGGCCTGGATCAGCGCGTCCTGCTTGCCCTGCTCCTTGGCGAGGTGCAGGAGCCGGTGCATGTCGAAGGTGTTGCCGTGGTCGCGGCCTTCGGTGCGGTACTCCAGGCCCTCCGCGGCGGCCTGCGCGCCGAGGTTCTCCTCGCCGGCCTGGGCCTGGGCGGCGCTCATGCCGTACTTCCTGGTGAGCATGGTGATCACGGGCTGGATGTCGCCCTTGGCGCGCCCGGGGTCCAGCTCGAACGAGCGGTGCACCACCTCGACCTGGTCGCGGTGCGGGAAGGCCTCGAGCGCCTTCTCGAAGCGGGCCTTGCCCACGTAGCACCAGGGGCAGGCGATGTCGCTCCAGATCTCGACGCGCATGTCTGTGGCTCTCTCCAGCTCGTACGGATACGGAGGCTCTCTCCGGCCCCTGTACGTGAACGTTCAAATAGCCGCGTTCATTCCCGCGTTCATTCCCGCGTTCATTTCCCGGGCACGGAGAAGCACAGGAACAGATGGTGGTCACCCTCGGCAGGCGGGTTCTCCGGGTCCGGGGTCCAGCCCTGGCGGGCGTAGAAGGACTGGGCGCGCCGGTTGTCGACGTGCACGTCGAGGACGGCCGTGCGCTTGCCGTCCGCCCGCCACTCCTCGACACAGGCCGTGTGCAGGGCCGTACCGACGCCGCTGCGCCAGTGGTTGGGGTCGACGTGGAACTGGAAGAGCTTGACCGTGTCCGCGGCGCCGCCCTCCGGGGTGCGAAAGGAGGCGAGCGCGATGATCCGGCCCTGCTCGACCACGCACAGGACGTGCCCGTCGGGCCGCTCGACGGCGCTGCGCCAGGCGCCGTGCCAGTCGGTGTCGTCGTCCGGGATGCCGTCGGGGTAGTAGGTCGCCCGGGCCCGTGCGTGCAGCGTGACGATGGACTCCACCTCGGCGGGCACGGCGGTGCGGATGACTCTGCCCGGCTTGACTCGTTCGCTGATCATGCAACGGAGGACGTGACCGCATCCGCCCCGGTTCCGAGCCGGCTGAACTGCGCCCGATAGGCGCTCGGGGTGAGTCCCGTACGGCGGACCAGGTGCCCCCGCAGCGAGTCGGCCGTGCCCAGTCCGCAGGCGTGGGCCACCTGGTCCATGGGCAGGGCGGTGGTCTCCAGCAGCTCCTTGGCGCGCTCGATGCGCTGGTGCAGCAGCCACTGCAGCGGGCTCACCCCGCTCTCGGCGTGGAAGCGGCGGGTCAGGGTGCGGACGCTGACGCCGGCGTGCCGGGCCAGATCGGTGAGGGTGAGCGGCTTGTCGAGGTTGCGCATGGCCCAGCCGCGGGTGTCGGCGCAGGCGGTGCCGCGCTCGGGCGGCAGCGGGGTCTGGGTGAACTGGGTCTGGCCGCCGGGCCGTACGGGCGCGACGAGGGCGCGCCGGGCCACCTCGTTGGCGACGGCGGCGCCGTAGTCGGTGCGGATGATGTGCAGGCACAGGTCGATGCCGGCGGCGTAGCCGGAGGAGGTCACGTACGGCCCGTCCTGCACGTACAGCACGTCACCGCGCAGGTCGACGTGCGGGTACCGGCGGCGCAGTTCCTCGGCGTGCGCCCAGTACGTGGTGGCCCTGCGCCCGTGCAGCAGGCCCGCCTCGGCGAGCTGGAAGGCACCGGTGCACAGGGACGCGATGCGCCTGCCGTCGGCGGCCGCCTCACGCACGGCGGTGACGATCCGCGGCTCCGGCTCGAAGGGCTCCCCGGTCCCCGCGACGAGCACCGTGTCCGCCTCCCGCACGGCGTCGAGACCACGTCGCACATACAGGTCGAGGCCGCCGGTGGTGGGCACCGGTCCCGGCTCGGCCGCGCAGATGACCACCTCGTAGCCGGGCCGCCCGGCCACCTCCACCTTGCCGAACAGCATCTCCGGGATGGCGAGGTTGAACATCGAGACGGGCGAGGGCGCGACGACGGCGATGCGGTGCGGGGCGCACGGCTGGGGCATGGCCAGAACCTCCGGGTGCATGGCATTCCGGCCACTACTGTACGACGGCGGAGATCCGCAGCATGGAGGGCATGTCAACGAACCAGACCCTCAAGGGCGACGAACTCGCCTCCTCGAACGGCGGGTTGGAGCCCAAGAGGTCGTCCTCCGCCCTCACCCTCACCGCCGGACTCCTCGGCTTCGCACTGGTCTGCCTCGACGCGTCCATCGTCAACGTGGCCCTGCCCGCGATCGGTTCCTCCCTCGGGGGTGGAATGTCCGGTCTGCAGTGGGTGGTCGACGCCTACACCCTGGCCTTCGCCGCGCTCATGCTGTCCACGGGGGCGTTCTCGGACCGGGTGGGGGCAAGCCGGGCGTACGCGCTCGGCGCCGCGGTCTTCACGCTGGCCTCGGCGGCCTGCGGCCTGGCGCCGAATCTGCCCGCCCTGATCGGGGCACGGGTGGTGCAGGGGATGGCGGCGGCCGTGGTGCTGCCGGCCTCGCTGGCGCTGGTGCGGCAGGCTTACGCCGATCCGGCGCGGCGGGCCCGTGCGGTGGCCGTGTGGGCGGCGGGCGGTTCGGTGGCGGTGGCGCTGGGTCCGGTGGCGGGCGGTGTGCTGACGACGGCCTGGGACTGGCGCGGGATCTTCTTCGTCAACCTTCCCGTCGGCGCGCTGATCCTCGTGCTGCTGGTCCGCGCCCCGCGCTCGGAGCGCCGTCCGGCACCGCTGGACGTACCCGGTCAGGTGACGGCGGTGGTGGCCCTGACGGCGCTGACGTTCGCGGTGATCGAGGGCGGGACGGCAGGCTGGGCGGCTCTGGCGGTGGCCGTGGTGGCCGCGGCGGCGTTCCTCCGGATCGAGGCACGCCAACCCCACCCGGTCGTCCCCCTCGCCCTCTTCCGCAACCGGACCGTGGCGGTGACGGTCGCCGCGGGAGCGGCGGTCAGCGTGGCCTTCTACAGCATGGTGTTCGTCTTCTCGCTCTTCTTCCAGCAGGTGCAGGGCCGTTCCGCGCTCCAGGCCGGGCTGATGTTCCTGCCGATGACGGGCCTGATCGCGGTGACGAACGTGGCGGCGGGCAAGCTCGCGGGCCGCTACGGCGCCCGGTTGCCCATGGTGGCGGGGCAGGGCCTGGCCGTCGTAGGACTGCTCGCGATGCTGTACGTCGACTCCGGCACGTCTCCCGTCCTGGTGGCCCTGCTCCTCGTCCCCATGGCGTTGGGCTGCGCGCTGACGGTGCCGCCGCTGACCGCGGCGATGCTGGCCGCCGTGCCCGCCGAACGGGCGGGACTGGCGGCCGGCGTGCTCAACGCGGCGCGGCAGATGGCCGGGGCGCTGGGGATCGCGGTCTTCGGGGCGCTGATCTCGGACGGTTTCGTGGCGGGGATGCGGCTGAGCCTGGTGATCAGCGCGGCCCTGCTGGCGGTGACGGGCCTGCTCAGCTTCCGTCTCGCAGGTCCTTCGGCCAGTTCGGCCTGAACTCGAGGTGGTCGTACGTCACGACGCACCCCTCCCCCATCGGCGACTGCGTCATGAAGCCGACCAGGGCGGCGTCCGTCTCCTTCTCGTCCCCCAGCGTGAACAGCCGGACGAAGGTCCAGCGCTCGCCGTCCCGGGAGGCGTGGAAGGCGAAGGCCCGCTCGGTGCGGCTCACCCGCAGCCAGACCGAACTTCCCTCCACCGTGAAGGAGTTGGCGTCATCGGAGTGGCCCCGGGTGACCACCGTGCAGACGGTGGGCACGTCCGGGGAGTACTCCAGGCAGAGCTTGGCCCAGGCCCGTTCCCCGACGTGGACGTAGAGCACCCCGGCGTCGAAGGCGGCGGCGAACCCGACGGTGACCCGCGCGATGAGCTGGAAGTCGCCCTCGGGTGCGCCGAGCAGACGCGGCGCGTCGGAGGCGGGGTCGAGGGCCTCCCCGGTGGGCGGCACGAACCGGTCCTGCCGAGGGCCGGCCCATCCGGAGAGGATGCCGTCCTCGTAGGCCCAGTGGCCGTCGGGGCCATAGGTGCGGAGGGGAAAAGGCAGTTCAGGAAGTTCCACGTCCATCCCCAGAGTCTTCCAGTTTCCCCTCCGCCATGTGGCCCTTAATTCGTTCAGCGTTCGAGGCGACCGTTGAAGCGGCGCGGCAGACCGAGAGGGTTGTCGTCCCGCAGCTCCGGCGGCAGCAGCGCCTCGGGGGCGCCCTGGTAGGCGACCGGCCTCATCCAGCGCTCGATCGCCGTACCGCCGACGGAAGTCGACGTCGAGGTCGTCGCCGGGTAGGGACCACCGTGGTGCTGAGCCGGCGCGACGGCGACACCCGTCGGCCACCCATTGACCAGCACACGCCCGGCCAGCGGCGTCAGCTCCGCGAGGATCTCCGCGCCGCGGCCCTCACCGGCCGCCTCCCCGGCCGACAGGTGAACCGTCGCCGTGAGGTTGCCCGGCAGCCGGGACAGCACGGCCCGCGACTGCGCGTCGTCGTCGTAACGCACCACCACCGTCACCGGCCCGAAGCACTCCTCGAGGAGCAGGTCGTACGCCCCCTCACTCGTCAGCTTCTCGGCCGCGACCGTCAGGAAACCGGCGCTCACGGTGTGCTCGCTCCCGGAACCCGGGGTCACCGGCGAGTCCACGTCGGGGAGTTCGGCACGCTCGGCGACACCGGCGATGAAGTTGTCCCGCATGCGGTGGTCGAGGAGGACACCGGCGTCGGTGTTGCTGACGGCGTCCGTGAGCGACTTGACCAGGCCGTCGCCCGCGGCGCCGGACGGCACCAGCACAAGACCCGGCTTCACGCAGAACTGCCCGACGCCCAGCGTCATGGACCCGGCCAGCCCCGTACCGATGGCCTCCGCGCGCTCGGCGGCCGCGGCCTCGGTGATGACGACGGGGTTCAGGGAGCCCAGCTCGCCGTGGAAGGGGATCGGGACCGGCCGCGCGGCCGCCGCGTCGAAGAGGGCGCGGCCACCCCGGATCGAACCGGTGAAGCCGGCCGCGGTGACCAGCGGGTGCTTGATCAGCTCGATGCCCGCCTCGAAGCCGTGGACGAGGCCGATGACACCCTCGGGGATGCCGTGCTCGGCGGCGGCCCGCCGCAGGACGGCCGCGACCAGCTCCGACAGGGCCGGGTGGTCGGGGTGGGCCTTGACGACGACCGGGCAGCCCGCGCCCAGCGCGCTCGCGGTGTCGCCGCCGGCGACGGAGAAGGCGAAGGGGAAGTTGGACGCCGAGTAGACGGCGACGACACCGAGGGACACCTTGTAGCGGCGCAGGTCCGGGATCGGCGGCGTCGCGGTGTCGTCGGGGTGGTTGATGACGACGTCGAGGAAGGCGCCCTCGTCGACGATGTCCGCGAAGGCCCGCAGCTGGTAGCAGGTGCGGGCGAGTTCGCCGGTCAGGCGGACCGGGCCGAGCGCGGTCTCCGCGTCGGCGGCCTCGACGAGCTGGTCCTTGGCGCCCTGGAGCCGGTCGGCGGCGGTACGCAGGAAGGCCGCGCGGACCGTGCGGTCGGCGAGGGCGCCGCGCGCTTCGTGCGCGGCGCGGACAGCGGCGTCCACCTCCTGGGCTGTGGCCTCCACCGCAACCTGTTCACGCTGCTTCCCGGTTCGGGGGTCGACACTCCAGACTGGTGCTGCTGCCACCGCAGGTCCCTCCACACATGTATTGCCGCAGTACGGGGTCATCCACCAGGGCGTTCGATATACTGAACGCTGTCTCTGATGATGAATATGCTGTGGAGACTATTTCCCGTCGAACGAAGGGGTCAAGGGCGATGTCGGCTGGCGAGACGGGCGGCGGGGCGCAGGTCAAGTCCGCGGTACGAACGGTTGAACTGCTCGAATACTTCGCCGGACGCCCCGGCATGCACTCCCTCGCGTCGGTCCAGGAGGCCGTCGGATACCCCAAGTCCAGTCTCTACATGTTGCTGCGCACCCTCGTCGAGCTGGGCTGGGTGGAGACGGACGCCACGGGCACGCGGTACGGCATCGGCGTCCGGGCGCTGCTGGTCGGCACCTCCTACATCGACGGCGA
This sequence comes from Streptomyces regalis, assembly GCF_001509475.1. Lineage (GTDB taxonomy): Bacteria > Actinomycetota > Actinomycetes > Streptomycetales > Streptomycetaceae > Streptomyces > Streptomyces regalis. The sequence goes on along the minus strand of NZ_LLZG01000360.1, from coordinate 78,150 downwards.
CGAGGTGGTCGCGGCGGCCCGCCCGACGCTGGACCGCCTGTCGGACGACACGACCGAGACGATCCACCTGGCCCGCCTGGACGGCACGAACGTCGTCTACCTGGCCACCCGCCAGTCCCAGCACTACCTGCGCCCCTTCACCCGGGTCGGCCGCCGCCTCCCGGCCCACTCCACCTCCCTCGGCAAGGCGCTGCTGAGCACTTACTCGGACGAGCAGGTCCGCAAGATGCTCCCGGAGACGCTCCCCGCGCTGACCGAGAACACGATCACCGACCGCGAGAAGCTCATCGAGGAGCTCCACCAGGTCCGCGAGCAGGGCTTCGCCGTGGACCGCGAGGAGAACACGTTGGGCCTGCGCTGCTTCGGTGTCGCGATTCCGTACCGTACCCCGGCCCGGGACGCCATCAGCTGCTCGGTGCCGGTGGCCCGGCTGACCCCGGCACACGAACAGATGGTGAAGGACGCCCTGTTCGACGCAAGGGACCGGCTGACGCTGGCGACGCGGAGGCTCTGAGACGGTCCCGGATCGTCTCCGTCAGGGCCCGGTCGGCTGCTCCTCCGTGAAGCCCGGCAGCCAGCGGGACGCCTCGGCGCGGAAGGGGATCTCGCACTCCAGCTGGCACAGCACCGCCGTGGCCTGGCCGACGACACGGTTGACCAGGACGTACGACGGCGGCAGGTTGAAGCGCCGCAGCAGTCCGCCCTCGCGCAGGTCGACGGCCTGCACCACCTCCTCGCGGAGCCACTCGCGGGTGAAGTGGTACGTGTGCTCCGCCGTCGGAGTGGCGAGGGGCAGCAGGAACGAGCCGAGCGCGGCGGGGTCGAGAGGAACGCCCGGCGTGATGATGCCCTCCTCGACGAGGACCTCCTCGGCGGCCGCCCACTTGCCGGCCTGCGCCAGCCTGATCAGGGTGCCGAGCGCGGGCGGGAAGCCGTCCGGCAGGTCCTTGACGGCACCGAAGTCGATGACGCCGAGTCGGCCGTCCTCGAGCAGCCGGAAGTTGCCCGGATGCGGGTCGGCGTGCAGCAGACCTGCACGCTCGGGGCCGGAGAACAGGAAGCGGGTGTACAGGAGCCCCGCGCGGTCGCGCTCGGCCTGCTCGCCGTCCCGGATGACGGTCGCGACCGGGGTGCCGTCCAGCCACTCGGTGACGAGCACACGCTGGGTGAAGGTCACCACGTCCGGGACCAGGATCTGCTTGTCGCCCCGGTAGGCGTCGGCGAAGGTCTGCTGGGCCGCGGCCTCCAGTCGGTAGTCGAGCTCGTCGGCGACCCGCTCCCGCAGTTCCCGCAGCATGGGCTCCACGTCCAGGCCGGGGGTGACCACGGAGAACAGCCGGATCAGGCGGCCGAGTTGGGTGTAGTCGCCGAGCAGTGCCTCGCCGGCTCCCGGGTACTGGATCTTCACGGCCACCCGGCGGCCGTCCTCCCACACGGCCCGGTGGACCTGGCCGATGGAGGCGGCCGCGGCGGGCGTGTCGTCGAACTCGGTGAAGCGGTCGCGCCACCGCGCGCCCAGCTCCTCGGTCAGTACGGCGTGCACCTGCTCCGCGGGCAGGGCGGGCGCGGCCTCCTGCAGGAGGGTCAGGGCGGCGCGGTAGGGACCGATGACCTCTGGGGGCAGCGCCGCCTCGAAGACGGACAGCATCTGCCCGAACTTCATGGCGCCACCCTTGAGTTCGCCCAGTACCCGGAAGAGGTGGTGGCTCGTACGGCGTTGCAGCTCGCTGGTGATCAGGTCCACTGGCTGACCCAGCAGACGCCGGCCGAACCGCATCGCGGACCGACCGGCGAAGCCGAGCGGCAGCGAGACCAGCCGCGCGTTACGCGCGAGGGGCGACCGCGGAATGCCACAGGCAGCACGGTCACGGGGGTGCGGAACGAAGGGGTCCTGTCCGGGCTTCCGTTCCCGGCCCTCCTCCTGCGGAGTCCGGCCGGCCCCGGTCATCGCAGGCTCCCCGCGGTCGCGGCGGCGGCGGCCGGTACGGAACGGCCCAGGCCGGTCACGGCGTTGGCGATGAGGGTGCGGCCCGCGCGCTCCGCCGACGTCATGATCGACTCCGGGTGGAACTGGACGGCCGCGATCGGGAGCACGCGGTGCTCGACGCCCATCACCGTGCCGTCGGACGTCCGGGCCGTCACCATCAGCTCCGCGGGCAGCGTGCGCGTGTCGGCGTACAGGGAGTGGTAGCGCCCGGCGCGGAACCGGGCGGGCAGGTCACGGAACACCGTTCCGCCGTCGCCGACCACCTCGACGGGCGACGGCTTGCCGTGCACGGGCCGCGGGAGGGTACCGAGCGTGCCGCCGAAGTACTCCACGATGCCCTGCAGACCCAGGCACACGCCGAACACCGGGATCCCGCGCAGCAGTGCTCCGTCCAGCACGCCGGACATGCCGAAGTCCGCCGGGCGGCCGGGGCCCGGCGACAGGAGCAGCAGGTCCGGCCGCTCGGCGTCGAGCAGTTCCGCGGGGAAGCCGGCGCGGTAGGTGACGACCTCGGCACCGGTCTGGCGGACGTAATCGGCGAGCGTGTGGACGAAGGAGTCCTGGTGGTCGACGAGCAGGACACGCCGGGGCCGCCCGGTGTCCCAGTCGGCGACGCCCCACGGCCGGGCCGGCACCGGCACGGCACCGCGCCCCGGCCGGCCGGCGGAGGCGTCCCGTCCGCGGGCCGGGCCCGACGGGTTCTCCACCGCGTCCAGCAGCGCGGACGCCTTGAGCACGGTCTCGTCCTCCTCCGCCTGCGGGTCGGAGTCGAACAACAGCGTGGCACCCGCCCGTACGGTGGCGACGCCGTCGCGGAACTGGACGGTGCGCAATGTGAGCGCGGTCTCCAGGCCGCCGTCGAAGCCGATCCGGCCGACCGCGCCGCCGTACCAGCGGCGCGGGCTGCTCTCGTGCTCCTCGACGAAGGCGATCGCGGCCCGCTTGGGCGCCCCGGTGACGGTGACCGCCCACATGTGGGTCAGGAACGCGTCGAGGGCGTCCCGGTCGGCGCGCAGCCGGCCGCGGACGTGGTCGACGGTGTGGATGAGCCGGGAGTACAGCTCGATCTGACGGCGCGCCAGGACTTCGACGCCGCCGGGGACGCACACCCGGGCCTTGTCGTTGCGGTCGACGTCCGTGCACATCGTCAGCTCCGACTCCTCCTTGACGGAGGCGAGCAGCGTGCGGATCTGCTCGGCGTCCTCCAGGGCGTCGCGGCCGCGGGCGATGGTGCCGCTGATGGGGCAGGACTCGACCGTGCGGGCGCGGGGGTCGACCCGGACGAACATCTCCGGTGACGCCCCGACCAGGTGCTCGCCGTCGGCGAGGTTCATCAGCAGTCCGTACGGGGCCGGGTTGCGCTCACGGAGTCTGCGGAAGACCTCCGACGGCGGGGCGGCGGCGCGGCGGTGGAAGCTCTGGCCGGGTACGACCTCGAACAGGTCACCGGTCCGGAACCGTTCCTTGGCGCGGCGGACCAGCTGCGCGTACGCGCCGGGCGCGTGGTCACGGCGGGTGGCCGGCTCGGCGGGCGGTCCGCAGGGCGCGTCGGGCGTGGTGCGGTCGAGGCCGGCGGTGCCGTGCCCGGCGTAGGAGAACTCGTAGCTGTGCAGGGTGGCGGTGCCGCGCCGCCGGTCGATCCGGAGGATGCGGTCCGGCAGGTGCAGCACGAGGGTGCGGTCGCGCGGGTCGCGGTCCTGGTGCAGGGGTACGGGGTCGAAGCCGAGGACGAGGTCGTAGCCGAACGCGCCGTACAGGCCCCACAGTTCGTCGTGCGGGCCGGCCAGCGCGGCGACGAGGGCGCGCAGCACGGTGAAGGCGGAGGGCAGGCGGGTGCGCTCCTCCTCGGCGACGGGCCCGGCGGGGTGTGCGACGCCCGCGGCGCTGAGAGCCTGTGTCACATCCCCGGTCGGATCAGCGCGGCGTCTGGTGCGTGCGATCGCAAGGCGCCGGAGCGCCCTCGTGGCGGAGCCACGTGGGCGGTTCGGCAACGCGGCGAGCGTGCGTGCCAGACGCCGCGCGCCCGACCGGGGATGTGACACAGGCTCTGAGGGTGGCGGTGACGGTGGCGGCGGCCTCGTCCCAGTACGCCCCGTGCGGGGCGAGGGCCGCGGCGAGCGCGGGCAGCAGGACGCGGCCGCGTGCGTTGAGCGCGCGCAGCCGTACGCCGTCCTGGTCGGCGGTGACTTCGACGGGCGGGTCGACGTGGCCGAGATCGTGCGGCCGGTAGCGGCCGGGCTGGTCGCAGCGGCCCGAGAACAGCAGGCCCCGCCGGGTGTCCAGGGCGTCTTCCAGCCGGGCCAGTTCGGCCTCGGCCCGCTGTGGGCCCAGCGGCTCGCTGAGGCGGGTCACCTCCAGGCCGATCGGGGTCGTCCACCGGTGTGTCGTTGCCGTCATCATGAGGTCCTTCTGCGTCGGTTCGCGGCGTGTCCTGGGCGGCCGGGGTCAGCCGCGGCCGTGCGGGCGGGTGTCGCGGTGTCGGGCGAGCACACGGTCCACGAGCGCGCCCGCGGCGCCGGTGTAGTGCTCGGGGGCGCACAGGGCGCGCAGTGCGTCGGCGTCGTGGAGTCCGGTGAGTTCGGGCGTCTCGGCCAGGACGTCCGCCAGGTGGCGGCCCTCGGTCGCCGCCCGTGCGGAGGCGGCGGAGACGAGGGCCTTGGCGGGGGCCCGGCCGAGGTCGGGCGAGAGGGCCGCCGCGAGCCGTTCGGAGACCACCAGGCCACCGGTGAGGGCGAGGTTGGCGCGCATCCGGCCGTCGTGCACGGTCAGGCCGGCGGCGAGTTCGGCCGCCGTGTGCGCGGCTCCGCCGGCCAGCCGCAGGGCGGCGCGCAGCGGCTCCCACTCGGCGTGCCAGGCACCCGCGGGCCGCTCGTCGTCGGTGACGGCCGCGTGGGCGAGGGTGCTCGCGAGGCCCGGCAGCTGGTAGGCGGCGGACCGTACGAGGGCGGCGAGGGCGGGGTTGCGCTTGTGCGGCATGGCGGAGGAGGCGCCGCGGCCCTCGGCGCCCGGTTCAGAGACCTCCGCGGTCTCGGTGCGCGACAGCAGCTGGACGTCGGCGGCGAAGGTGCCGAGGACGGAGCCGGTGAGGGTGAGCGCCGCCGCCAGGTCGGCGAGCGGGGTGCGCACGGTGTGCCAGGGCACGGCCGGTGCGGCGAGGCCGAGTTCGGCGGCGTAGGCGGCGGGCAGCCGACGGCTGTACCGGTCGAGGGCGTCCGGGGCGAGGTCCGCGACGACGCGCGCGTACTCGAGGTAGCCGGCCATCGTGCCGGCCGCGCCGCCCAGTTGGACGGGCAGCCCGCTCGTGCGGACGCGGCGCAGCCGCTCGGCGGCGTCGATGACGCCCTGGAGCCAGCCGGCCGCCTTGAGTCCGAAGGTGGTGGGCACGGCGTGCTGGCCGAGGGTGCGCGCGGCCATCGGCGTGTCGCGGTGCCGTGCGGCGAGGGCGGCGAGCGCGTCGGCGGTGCGGTCCAGGTCGGTGAGGATCAGCTCCACGGTGCGGGCCGCGACCAGCATCAGACCGGTGTCGAGGACGTCCTGGCTGGTGGAGCCCTGGTGCACGGAGTGCGCGGCCTCGGGGTCCTTGCGGGCCACGGTCTCGCCGAGCACCCGGACGAGGGCGACGACCGGGTTGGCCGCGGCGCGGGCGGCGACGGCCAGGGCCCGCACGTCGAAGTGTTCCGCCCGGGCGGTGGCGGTGATGACGGCGGCGGCCCGCTCGGGCACGGTGCCGAAGCCGGCCTGCACACGGGCGAGGGCCGCCTCCGCGTCGAGCAGGGCCTGCAGGCAGGCGGTGTCACTCGTGGCGGCCTCCGCGGGCGAGCCGGCGCGCACGGGCGACAGCAGGCCGGTGTCGGCCGGGGACAGCTCGCCGTACGGCGGCGGGGGCGCAGGTTCGTGGGTGGTGCTCACTCGGTCTCCTGAAGGGCCTTGAGGTCGGGCTCCCGGCGGAGCTGCGGGACAGGGGCCAGGGGCAGTGCGGCGGCGGCCGGGGTCGCGGGGACGGGTGCGGCCAGGGCGAGCAGTGCCAGGGCGATCGCGTCGGAGTCGCCGAGCGTCACCGAATCGACCCCGGGCCGTACGCCGGCGGCGGTCACCCAGTGGACGGCCTCGGTCGGGACGCCGTAGGCGAAGCGGCGCGGATGCGGCCGGCCGTCGGCGGCCACCAGGTGGTAGGGGCGCCGGGTGACGGACAGGCCGCCGGTCTCGTGGTCGCCGTGCTCGGCGTCGGCCACGACGAAGGGACGGCACTGGCCGGTGTCGGCCAGGTGGCGCAGCAGCGGGTCCGTGGTGTGGCGCAGGTCCGGCTCGGGCAGCCGGGCCTCGACCAGGCAGGTCGCCTCGACGCGGGAGCCGGGCACCTCGGCCGAGTCGACGACGAACACGCCGGCCCGCTCGTCGGTGCTCACGCGCATGCCGGGGCCCAGGACGTGCAGGACGCCCGCCTCGATGAGCGCGGTCATCTCCTCGATACGGCTGGGCGGCGGGCCGATGGACAGGAACGCGTTCAACGGCGTGTACCAGCGGTCCAGCTGCTCGCGGTGCGAGTGGCCGGTGAGCCCGCCGTGATCGATGACGAGGCGGACCTCGTTGCGCAGGTCGCGCAGCACGTCGAGGGCGGACTTGAGAGGGCCGTCGACGTTGCCGAGTTCCGACTCGGCGACATCGCGGCGCAGCGCGTCGAGCAGCCAGGAGCGCCATTCGCCGGGGCCCGGGAAGGCCTGGCCGCCGTAGGGGCGGGCGAGGAGCCGCCAGTCCCAGCGCTCGGTCGGCGCGATGCCGTACCGGTCGAGTACGGCGGCCTCCTCGGGGGTGTCCCAGCCGGCCGCGAGGGTGTCGTCGCGGAACGATCGGCCCACGCACACACACGAGCGGCGGGTCAGCAGGGCCGTGTAGTAGACGGTCTCGGCCTCCTTGGCGATCAGCGGCCACAGGTCGCGGACGAAGTCGAGTCCGCCCCGCTCGGCGGCCGCCCTCAGCTCGGCGACCCTGCCGGGGGTGAGCAGCAGCGGTTCGTGGCGGCCGTGGGCGCCCTTCTGGTTGCGGCCGCGGGAGTGGTACGGCACGCCGCGGCGCGAGCCCGCGTACAGGACCGGTTCGCGGCCCGAGGGACGGTAGACCAGCCGCCCGTCGTCGGCGCGTTCGAACGTGCCGCCGCGGCCGGCGGTGAGCAGCGCCATGTGGTCGAAGAAGGTGAGACCGAGGCCGCGCAGGGCGACCGTCTCGCCGGGGGCCAGGTGGGACAGGTCCATGTCGGCCGGGTTGCCCGGAGGCACATGGGTGAGGGAGTGGCGGCGGGCGAAGCCGGCCAGCCGCTCCTGGGTCTCGTCCGCGCGCACCGGCAGATGGCCCTGCGCCATCACCACGGCGTCCAGGCCGTCGATGCGGGTGCCGTTGGCCAGTGTGACGCACTGGAGGCCGTCCGGCCGGTCCTGCAGCCGGACCGCGCGCAGGGGGTGGACGACGACAGTGACGTACGCCGGGGCGGTGCGCACCACCCGTGCGAACACCCAGCGCAGGTAGTGGCCGTAGAAGGCGCGGGTCGGATAGGAGTCGGGAGTCAGGTCGCGGGCCTCGGCGAGCACCTGGTCGTCGAGGACGCCGTCGTCGGCCGCCGGGTCACCCATGAGCACGATGGAGCGCGCCCACTCGTAGAGGCTGGGGCCGGGCGCGAGTTCGCCCGCCATCTGCACGCTCGGGTCGGTGAACAGGGTCACCTGTGAGGCGACGGTGTTCATCAGGAGGTGGTGCGACTGGTCGGTGCGCCAGACCCGGCCGGCACCGGGGCGGCAGGGGTCGACGAGGTGGACCACCACCTCGGTACCCAGGGCGCGTTCGCGGGCGTTGACGCACAGGCGCTCCAGGACCGACAGGCCGCGGGGGCCGGCACCGATGACGCAGACTTCGAGCTGCCTTTCGCTCACTGGCTGTCCGTTTCGCTGAGAAGTGGGGCGCGCACGGCTCGTCGGGGAGCCGAAGGGCCGGGGCATGACTGCCGGGCGGGCGCGGGAGGGGGCGGGGGCCGGAGGGGCCGGGGACCGGGGCCAGAGAGGCCGGGGGCGAGGGCCGGAGGCGCCGGGCCGGTCGGTCGTGGTCAGACGCCCAGGTCGCGGCCGATGATCTCCTTCATGATCTCGTTCGTGCCGCCGTAGATCGGGTGCACGCGGTTGTCGACGAACGCCTTGGCCACGGGGGTCTCGCGCATGAACCCGTAGCCGCCGTGCAGTTGGACGCAGCGGTCGAGCACCCGGCGCTGGACGTCGGTGGCCCACCACTTGGCCTTGGCGGCGGCGACCGCGTCGAGGCGGCCCGCGTTGTGCTCGGCGACGGCCCGGTCGACATAGGTGCGCGCCACGTCCAGCTCGGTGGCCATCTCGGCGAGTTCGAAGCGGACGTGCTGGAAGGCACCGATCGGCTGCCCGAAGGCGGTACGGCTCTTGCAGTGCTCCAGGGTCTGGGCGAAGGCGGTCTCGGCGGCGGCCACCGCGTAGGCGGCGATGCCGAGGCGCTCCTGCGGGAGGTTGGCCGCGAGGTGCAGGAAGGCCCGGCCGGGGCGGCCGAGCAGGTTGGCGGCCGGGACCCGGACGTCGTCGAAGAACAGCTCGGCCGTGTCCTGCGCGGCCATGCCGATCTTCTCCAGCTTGCGGCCCCGGGTGAAGCCGGGCATGTCGCGCTCGACCACGAGCAGGCTCAGGCCGCGCGCGCCCCGGCCCGGCTGGGTGCGGGCCACCACGACGACCAGGTCCGCATGGATGCCGTTGGTGATGAACGTCTTGGCGCCCTTGAGGACGTAGTCGTCGCCGTCGCGGAACGCGGTGGTGCGGATGGACTGCAGATCGCTGCCGGCCTCCGGCTCGGTCATCGCGATGGCGGTGATCAGCCCGCCCGAGCAGAAACCGGGCAGCCAGCGCTGCTTCTGCTCGTCGGTGGCGAGGTCGAGAAGGTAGGGGGCGACCACGTCGTTGTGCAGCGCGAAGCCGATGCCGGTGGCGCCGACGCGCATGATCTCCTCGCTGATGATGACCTGGTAGCGGAAGTCGCGTACGCCTCCGCCGCCGTACTCCTCGGGCACGTCGATGCCGAGCAGGCCGAGTTTGCCGGCGCTGCGCCACACCTCACGGTCGACGAGTCCGGCACGCTCCCAGTCGGCGTGGCAGGGCACGATCTCGTGTTCCACGAAGTCGCGCACCATCGCCTGGAAGTCGCGGTGTTCCTGGGTGAGTTCGGTGTCGCGCACGCCCCTCACCCCGCCATCCGGCCGACGGCGGCCGGCGCCGTACGGTGGATGATCTGCTCCACGGTGCCGGTGCAGGCGCGGGTGCGGTGCTGCGCGAAGCGGACCTCGGCGACCGCGCGCCGGGTGGAGCAACTGGTCAGCTCCGTCTCGATGGTGACGGGGCCGGGGACCAACGGTGCGTGGTAGTCGACCGAGAGGCCGGCGGTGAGGAAGCCGGAGCCGTCCGGGATCGCGGAGAGCATCACCAGTCCGGCGAAGTGGTCGACCAGGCAGGCGATCCAGCCGCCGAAGACGACACCGGGAGTGAGCGTCAGTTCCTCGTCGAACGCGGTCTCACAGGTGATCAGGCCCGGCAGCCACGAGGTGGCGGGCGGCAGCTCGAGCGTGCGGGCCGCCGGCGGATCGGCCACGGTGCCGTCGGCCAGTCCGGTGAGCACACGGCGACCGCTGGTGTCCGCACCGGCCGGCGCGAGCCCGCGCAGCCGGGTGGGACGAGCGGGTGGCGGGGTAGTTTCGAGCATGCTGGCATCTCCGCGTTTCCAGGGATCGAAAGGGCCGTGCTGTACGAAGAGGGGCGGTGGAAGGGGCGGTGTACGAGGGGGTGGGGCCGACGTCGGCGGGTGGCGCCGGACCCGACGACGGTTACGGACCGGCGGACCCGCGACACCGGTCCGGGAGGGCCGTGCGGCATGCCGGCACGGGAGTCCGCGGGGGCTTCCCGGCACAGGTCCAGGGGCCACCGAGCAGCGCCGACGAGACCGAGCCCCGCTGCACATCGCCGCACCGGCGGTGTCGGGCTCGCGGCCTGTTGTGCGCCGCTCGCCCGGGGCCGTGCCGGCGGGACGCCGCCGCTCCCGGAGCCGGGGGATGTACTCCGGGGCGGCGGCGCCCGGTTCAGGGGGTGGGGGCGGTGCCGTCGGTCGGGGCGCCGCTGCCGAGGTCGATGACGTTCCGGATGTCCCGGCGGCGCAGCTCCATCTCGTGCTTGGTGAGCGCGTCGACGGCGGCCTTGTCGTCGAGCGCGCGCAGCGCCTCCTCGTCCACCTCGTGGAAGCCGAGGACGCCCATCCTGGCCAGTGCCTCCTGCACCCGCGGGCCGAACATCCCGATCTCCTTCAGACCCGGCACGATCCGCATGAAGACCAGGCGGCGGAACTCCCTCTTGGCGGGCGAGCGCCGCGACGCCTTGATCGCCTCCTCGCCGTACCCGAGCGTGTTCCAGATCTCGTCGTCGACATACCGGTCGCGCAGCGCCCAGCAGCCCTCGACGACGAAGTCCTCGCGCTCCTTGAGCTCGGCCTCGGACAGCTGCGGGTAGTACTCCCGCAGCAGCAGCCGCCCGAACGCCACGTGCCGGGCCTCGTCGCGCGCGACATACGCGCTGAACGCCCGCGCCAGCGGGTCCTTCAGCCGCTCGCGGTGCACGCCGAACGTGGCCAGGCCCATGTTCTCGACGAGGATGTGGGCCGCGAGGACGCCGAAGTCCCAGCGCGGTTCGCGCATCGCCTGCTCGAACATCGCGGAGATCGACGGCGAGAGACCGTAGCGCAGGCCGATCTTGGTGTGCAGGAAACGGTTGAAGCCCTCCACATGGCGGGCCTCGTCCATCATCTGCGTGGCGGCGTACAGCTTGGAGTCCAGGTCCTCCACGGTGAGCAGGATCTTGCCGACCGCGATCAGCGCGGCCTGCTCGGAGTGCAGGAACTGCGAGTACAGCCAGCCGCTGCTGTGCCGCCGCACCACGCGCCGCTCGCTCTCCGGCAGCCGGTCCCACAGCTTGGACCCGGCGATGGAGATGAAGTCGTCGGGCAGGCCGAGCGGGTCGTCCGGGTCCGTCTCGTGGTCCCAGTCGAGCCGTTCGTCCATGTCCCACTGGCGCTGCTTGCCCTGCTTGTACAGCCGTACGAGCTTGTCGTTGCGCCGGTCGTAGTCCCACTGGATGACGGCGTTGCCGTGCACCGGGACGGCCCACTCGCCGGCGAGGTCCGTCAGGACCTCGGGGCGGGTGTAGTCGGTGGTGGTCATGCGGTGTGCTCCCTGTCGGCGGTGAGCGTCTGGTGGGCGGTCTCGCGCAGCCGGGTGCGCAGCGCCTTGCCCGCCGGATTGCGCGGGATGCGCTCCACGGGCAGGAAGTGGGTGGGTCGTTTGTACGGGGCGAGCCCGTCGACGCACAGCTGGAGCAGCTCGGTCTCGTCGAACCGGTCGGCCTCGACGGGCTGCACGAACGCCACGGGCGTCTGCCCCCACAGGTCGGACGGCAGGGGTACGACGACGACGTCGGCGACGTCCGGCGACTGCCGCAGCACGTGCTCGATCTCGGCCGGGTACACGTTCTGCCCGCCGCGCAGGATCAGGTCGTTGCGCCGGTCGACGACCCAGACCCGGCCGGCCGCGTCGACACAGCCCAGGTCGTGGGTGTTGAGCCAGCCGTCGCGCAGTACGTCGTCGGTGGCCTCCGGGTTCTTCCAGTACGTCTGCATCAGGCCGTCGCCGCTGACCTGGAGCTCGCCGATGGTGCCTGCGGGCACCTCGCACCCGTCTTCGCCGGTGACGCGCAGTCCGGCGCCGAGCATCGGCACCCCCACGCAGACGGCTCCGGGCACCGGAGGTTCGCCGACGGCGGTGCCCGGGCGGAGCGTGAGGACGGGGCCGCCGCCCTCGGTGATCCCGAAGATGGTCTGCAGCTCCACGCCGAGCCGCTCCCGTGCCTCACGGGCCAGTTCCCCGGGCATCGGCGCGGCGCCGTGCAGCAGCAGCCGCAGCCGGGACAGATCCGTGCCGGCCAGGCTCCTGGTCTGCAGCAACAGCCGGACCATGGACGGGACGAGGAAGGCGTGCTCCACCTCCCAGCGCTCCAGGGCGGCCAGACAGCCCTGCGGGGTGAAGCGGTCCAGGACGCAGACGGTGCCGCCCGCGGCCAGGTGGTCCAGGGCGATGACCACGCTGCCGTGGAACAGCGGCCCGGCGTTGAGGAAGGCGGTGCCGGGCGCCGGGCGCACGTCGGCGAGCCAGGACAGGGCGTTGATCTGCAGCGAGCGCTGGTCGACGACGACGCCCTTGGCGCGCCCGGTCGTCGCCGAGGTGTGCAGGATGAGCACCGGGTCGGCCATGCCGCTGCCCGGCTCCCCCGCGAACTCGGCGTCCTCGTCGGGCAGTTCGGGGATGGTCGCGACGTCGGTGACGGGCAGCCCCGGGTACAGGCCGCCCAGGCGGGCCGCGAAGCCCGCCTCGGCGACCGCCGCGGACGGCTCCACCGACTCCATGATCGCGCCGATCTCGGGGTCGGTCAGCGCCGGATTGACCGGTACGGCGACCAGGCCGGCGGCCGCGCAGGCGAAGTAGGTCTCCAGCACCTCGACACAGTTGCCGCTGAGCACCAGGACGCGGCTGCCGGGCAGCGTGTCGTGGCGCAGCCGGCAGGCCAGCGCCCGCACATCGCGGTGCAGCTCACGCCAGCTGACGTCCCGCCGGGCGTCGCGCAGGGCGAGGGCGTCGGGGTCCCGGTCGAGTCCGCGGCGCACCACATGGTTGAGCCACATGTCAGTCCTCCCCCGCCCCGATCAGCGCGGCGACGGCGCGCACCGACGTGAGCCCGAGCAGTTCCTCGTCCTCCAGGGGACGGCCGAGCTCCTCCTCCAGGCTCAGCGCGATCCGGATCAGTTCGCCGGAGCCGATGCCCGCCTGCGCGAAGTCGTCGTCGCCGCCGAGGCGGTCCAGCAGGGCGGGGTGGTCGAGGCTTCCCTTGATCAGGGTGCGTACGGCGTCCAGGGAGCGTACGGCGGTCATGCGGTCCTCCTCGGGCGGGCGCCGACGCCGACCATCGCCCAGTAGGGGGCGGGTTCGCCGTCGAAGTACACGAGAGGTTCGGCGCTGTCGGTGCGGCACGGCAGGAGCCGGTTGAAGCGGCTGCCGAAGCAGGCCGCGGCGAACTCGGGCGACTCGGCGACCCCGCGCTCGTCGCCGACGGTGGCGACGAAGGCGAAGACCGGGTCGAGCGACTTGTGCACGCCGTCCTCGACGACGTCGCACCAGGCGTGGTCGCTGCCGAAGAGCCCGAGGAGGTAGCCGCGCCGGGCGGTGGCCTCCAGGCCGGCCGCGCGCAGCCGGTCGGCGAGCAGCCGCGAGGCGACCACGCAGTCGGCGATGCCGAGTTCCCAGGCCCGGTGGTGGTCGGCGCGCAACGGCTCGGGCACCGTCTGGTAGATCACGCGGCGCGAGGCGAGCGCCTCGACGACCTCGGCCCACACCTCGTGGATGCGCGGGTCGCGCACCGTCTGCTCGGTGCCGGTCAGGCGGACGGCCGCCTCGTAGCCGGATGTGCGCAGCGGCTCGTCGAACGGTCCGCCGGAGAGCAGTTCCACGCCGGGCGCGGTCAGGTCGGGGACCCGGACGGTGACCGCCGGCCGTCCGTCGTCGGCGCCGGGGGCCTCCGCACCCTCGCCGCCGGCCGTACGGGACGGGTGGACGCCGACCTCCCAGTCGCGGGGCGCGAACCAGCTGGCCCGTGGCGAGGCCGCGAAGCGCATCAGGAAGCGCAGCCCGAGCTCCGGCACTGTCTGGCCGGTGCCGCAGAACATGCCGACGTTCATCAGGTCGTCGTAGTCGAACAGCGGTCCGTGCTCGGAGTCGACGAGGTGCGGGAGCCCCTCGACGGCGAGCCGGGCGACCTGTTCGGGGGCGGCGCGCAGGGCGCGCGCCGCGGTCGCGGTGTCGGTGTCGTAGCGGGCGACGTCGGGCGGCGCGGCCTTGAACCGGTCCAGCGCGCCGAGCAGTGCATGGGACTCGGCGGTCTCCACGGTCATATGGTGCTGCCCTCGCGCGCCAGCTCGGCCACGAAGTCGGCGAGTTCACGCACGGTCGCGGTCTCGAACAGGAAGTCGTCGGGAATGACGACGTCGCACTCGTCCTCGATCTCGGTGATGGCGCGCAGGGCCTTGACGGACTCGATGCCCGGCACGGCCGAGAGCGGCTTGTCGGGGTCGACGGACGACTCGGCGACGCCCGCCTGCGCGGCCAGGGCCCGTACGACGATGTCCAGGGTCGCGGTGACGCTCACGAGTGCTGTCCTTCCGATGCGGTGGTCAGAGACTGGTGCTGCCGGTACAGGTCGGCCGCGCCGGAGCGCTTGACCTTTCCGGAGCTGGTGAAGGGGAGGGTCTGGGGGGAGACCGCGAGGGTCTCCACGGCGGTGAGGCCGAGGTGTTCGGCCAGCCGGGTGCGGATGGCCTGGCCGACGGCGGAGGCCGTGTCGGCGTCGAGCTTCGTCTCCCAGATGACGACCATGTGCTCCTCTCCGTCGCCGTCCCAGGCGAAGGCGGCGCAGTGCCGGCGGTCGACTCCGGGCGTGGACTTGACGACCTCTTCGACGTCCTCGGCGTAGTAGTTCTGGCCGCGGACGACGGCCATCGCCTTCAGGCGGCCCATCACGTACAGCTCGCCGTCCCGCAGGAAGCCGATGTCGCCGGTGCGCAGCAGTCCGTCCGGGGTGAACGGCTGCTGCTCGGCGGGCAGTCCGAGGTAGCCGGAGGTCACCGGCCCGCCGCCGATCTGCACCTCGCCGACGACGCCGTCGTCGAGCGGGGTGCCCTCGGCGTCGCCGATCCGCAGCTGCAGGCCCTCGACGGGCGTGCCGCAGGAGACGACGGTGCGGGTGGTGGGCCCGGGCTCGGCGGCTTCCTTGACCTGGTCGCCGACGGACAGGCTGGAGCGCTCCACCTCCAGGCTGCGGTAGGCGGATCCGGGCACGCCGGTGCTGACGATCAGGGTGGCCTCGGCGAGGCCGTAGTTGGGCTGGACGACCTGGGGGCGCAGCCCGTAGGGGGCGAACGTCTGCTGGAACGCCTCCAGGCTGGAGCGGCGCACCGGTTCGGAGCCGTTGCCGCCGTAGCGCCAGGCCGACAGGTCGAGGCCGTCGGGGATGCCCTTGGAAGCGGCCGCGACCAGGTAGTCGTAGAAGAAGTTCGGCGCCGGCATGATCGAGGAGCGCGAGGCGGCGAACTCGGCGAGCCACTGCAGGGGGCGGCGCACGAAATCGCCGGGCTGCCAGAGGGTGATCGTCGAGCCCTTGCGCAGCGCGGCGAGCAGGGTGAACAGGCCCATGTCGTGGAAGAGCGGCAGCCACTCGCCGAGCCGGTCCTCGGGCGTCCAGCGGGTGCCGGCCTCGATCGCGTCGAGCCCGGCCGAGACGTTGTCGTGGCTCAACACGACGCCCTTGGGTGCCGAGGTGCTGCCGGAGGTGTACTGGATGACCGCGGGGGCGGAGCCGCCACCGTGCGGGGCAGGCAACTCCCCGCGGGTGGCGGGCGGTTCGGCGATGTCGATGAACGGGACGTCCGGTACGGCCCCGGCGACGCGGGAGACGATACGGCCGCCGAGGCTGCCGTCGACGAGCATCGCGTCCAGCGAGGCGTCGTCCGCGATGCGCCGGACGTGGGCGGCGTAGGCGTCGGCACCGCCGAAGGCCACCGGGAGCGCCAGCGGTACGGCCGCCGCGTCGAGGCGGAGCGCGGCGAGCAGTCCGCGCACCCACGGCTCGCCGTTGGCCATGAGCAGGCCCACGCGGCGCGGGGCGCGGCCGTCGCACACGGCGAGCACGGCGCCTGCCGTGCGCTCGGCGCGGGCGAACAGGGCGGCGCCCGAGACGGGTTCCTCCGAGCGCGAGGGGGTGTGCAGCCGGGTGTCCTCGCGGAGGCCACGGGCGAGTTCGTGCCAGAGGTGGGTCATGGTGTTCAGGCCTCCTTCCGGGCGGTGGCGGTGCGCTGGATACGGCCGGCGAGCTTGCGGCGCAGTACGGACCTGCGGACCTTGTAGGAGCCGGTGACGGGCATGGCCTCCCACTCCCAGAAGCGCACCTGAAGGTCGGGCAGGCCGGCCTCGGCGGCGACGGCGCGGAACCGCTCCGGGTCGGGTGTGGTGCCCGGGCGCGGACAGGCCACGGCGAACACGGAGCTGTCGTCCTCGTCCTTGACCAGGACCAGTTCGACGAGTTCGGGCATGGCCTCCAGCAGGTGGTCCTCCTTCTCCAGGAGGCTGCCGACGCCGTCGACGTGTTCGACGATGCGGTCGAGGAGTTCGAGCGAGCCGTCGTCGAGCAGGCGGCCGATGTCGCCCATGGGCCACCAGGAGTCCTGGGGCGGCATGGGGCCGCCGCCGACGTAGCCGCGCATGCGGCCGGGGGAACGGGTCTCGATGAATCCGGGCGTGTTCGCCGGCTGCGGCACGCCGTTGTCGTCGACGATGCGGATCTCCATCCCGCCGCCGGAGTGGCCGACGTTGCGCGGCGAGTAGGCGGCGGACTCCTCGCGGGTGACGATGCGCAGGCAGATGGGGCCCGACTCGGTCTGGCCGTACGCCTGGAAGTAGTGCGCGCGCGGGTGTTCCGAGGCGCCCAGCAGGGTGCGCACGGTGCGCGGGTGCATCGCGTCGAAGGTGCTGATGAACCGCTCGACGTGCCGGAAGGGGCGGTCCGGGTCGTGGGCCAGGGACTCCCACTGGATGTAGACGTTCGGGTGGGTCTCGATGGAGGTCGGGCGGTGCTCCAGCATCAGGCGCTTGACGTTGGCGGGGTCCGGGTCGGCGATGGCCAGCGCGGGCATCGCGGTCTCCAGCGAGGCGAGCGTGCCGGCACAGGTGCGGGCGTGCACGAAGGAGAGGTGCTTGGCGTTCAGGTCCTGCGGCGAGTACTGGTCGCGGAAGATCATGATCATCGGCGCGACCATGCCGAACAGCGAACGGGTGGAGTGCGCGGCCATCTTGGGCGCACCGGTGGTACCGGACGAGTGGGTGATGACGAACCACTCGTCCTCGTCCCGCGGATCAGCGGTGTGAGCGATCCGCTCCTGCAGCGGTACGACCCAGTTCTCGTCCGTCTCTTCCAGGCACAGCACGTTGCGGGTCAACTGCCGTAGCGCGTACCGGTGTTCGACGAGCCGGGACAGCCCGAAGGAATCGACGAGGAGGTACGGGTTCTCGAGCCGTGCGAAGCACTCCAGGAGCTCTCCGGTCTCCATGGCGGAGGAGAGCAGGGCGGGCAGCGCGCCGATCTTGCCGAGGGCGCACATGACGCCCTCGACCTCGATGTGGTTGCGCTGCACCACGGCGACGACGTCCCCGCGGCGGACTCCTCCGGCCCAGAGCCGGTCGGCGTAGTCGTCGATCGCCCGGGCGAACTCGCCGAAGTTGCGGACCGGACCGTCGTAGGTGCGCCACGGCGTGTCGGAGAGGAAGGGAGTGTCGGGGTACTTCTCGGCCGCGACGGTCGGGAGGATTCCGAGGGGCGCGGTCGGCTCGGGGACGACATCGAGCTTGAGTGCGGATATGTCGGGCATGGCGGTTCCCTCTGCTCGGCCTGGCGATAACGTGCGGGCAGCGCAAACGCGCCCGGATGGGGCTGTTACGTGTGCGTGGGGGGAGGGCCGGATCCGCTCACCGGGGCGGTGGCGTCCGACATCAGACAAGAGGCCGAATCCAGCCCATGCACTCCACCGGAATCCAAGATTTTCCGGAGGCCCGCATTCCCCGGCACCGACCGGCCCGGCCACCCGGCCGGCGCCGCACGCGCCGAGCCCTGGCGCGTGCGGCATTTCGGTGACCGGGTGTCAGTGGCGGCCGGAGAAGAGGGTCATCGCCTCCGCGGCCACCAGGTGGGGGCGTTCCTCGTGGAGGTAGTGGCCGGTGCCGGGGATCACCTTGACGCGGAGGTCGTCCGCGTGGCGGCCCGCTTCCGTGATGACGCCGGGCGGGAGCATGAAGTCCCGTTCGCCCGCGAGGATCACCGTCGGTGTGGTCAGACGGAGCTTCTTGTAGCGGCCCAGGAGCAGCTTGGCGATGTCCCGCAGTGCGAAGGCGCGGTGCAGGGCCTCACCGGCCCGCGCCCGCCCGGGCTCCTGGCTGGAGCGCACGAATTCCTCCATCGCGGTCGGCGTCCACACCGCCTTGTCGACCACGCCCTTGCGCATCAGGTAGCGCGTGAAACCCGGGCGGTTGCGCAGCATCCAGCGGCCCAGCAGCGGCTGCTCCAGCAGCGCCGTGTACCAGAACCGCCAGGACTGCGGCATCAGCCGGTGGTGCCGCGGCCAGGGATGCATCATGTTCAGCGCCAGGTAGTGCCGGATCCGCTCCGGGGCTTGGAGACAGACGTGGAATCCGGTCCACGCGCCCCAGTCGTGCCCGATGAGGCGGACCTGCTTCAGGCCCAGTTCGTCGAGGAGGGCGAGTACGTCGGCCACCCTGCTGTCGGTGTCGTAGCCCTTGGCCGGCGCGTCGGACCACCCGAAGCCGCGCTGGTCCACGCACAGCAGCCGGTACCGGCCGGACAGCAGCGGGACAAGCCGCCGCCAGCCGTACCAGTGCTGCGGGAAGCCGTGCAGCAGCACGACCGGTTCGCCTTCTCCCACCTCCGCGACGTGCAGCCGCACACCGCGCACGCTGACGTGGTGATGCCGGACTCCTGCCAGTTCGGGCATGGGCGGGGTGCTGTTCTCCACGGTGTCCACGACGGCTCCAGGGGTGCTCTGCTTACTGGTCGGCCTGTCAGGAGTCGGCCCTTCTGATGGATCTCCGTGGAAGAAGGAGCGGCGTTCGGTGCGTGCGATCGGCGTGCGGCGTGGAGGGTCATGTGGCGGAGCCACCTGGCCCTTCGCGCCGTGCGGCGAGCGTGCGTGCCGGGCGTCGCGACGCCGCGGAGATCCATCAGAAGGGCCCTAGGGCAGCCCTAAGTCCGTGCGAAGACGTACGGAACGTTTCGGCGCCCCGCCTCCTCCTGATCCAGCGTGGCTCGTTGGAGCCGACTGGCCCTCAACAGAGGAGAAGACCGTGACAAGCAGGCGAGGCCTGGCCCAGGCCGCCGGGCACTGGAGCGCCACGCACCGATGGGCGGCCGTGTTGCTGTGGCTGGCGTTCGTCGTCGTGGCCACCGTGGGCGGCGGCATGGTCACCCAGCAGGAGCCGACCCCGGCCGAGCTGACCAACGGCGAGGCCCGGCACGCGGAACGGATTCTGGACGACGCCGGGCTGAGCCTCCCCGCGCACGAGGTCGTGTTCGTCCACAGCGACAGGGCGACCGCGGACTCCGCGGAGTTCCGGACCGCCGTCACCGACGTCGTGCAGCGCATCAAGGGCACGGGCAAGGTGCGCGACGTGGTGTCGCCGTTCGACCCGGCCGGCGCCGCGGCCGTCTCGGCGGACCGGCACAGCGCCCTGGTGCAGTTCGACATGGCGGGCGACGCCGTCAAGGCCAAGGAGGAGGTACAGCCGGTCCTGGACGCCGTGGCGAAGGCGGACACGTCCCACCCCGGCATCGCCGTCGAGCAGTTCGGCGAGGCCTCGTTCACACACAAGTACGAGGAGAAGCTGCACACCGACTACACGAACGCCGAGACCATCTCCTTCCCGGTGACGCTCGGCATCCTGCTGGTGGCCTTCGGTGCGCTGGTCGCCGCCCTGCTCCCCGTGGTGCTCGCGATCACCGCGGTGGTCGCCGCCGGCGGTCTGCTCAGCCTCAGCAGCCACCTGGTGCACATCGACCAGAACGGCAGCTCCGTGATGTCGCTCATCGGCATCGCGGTCGGCGTCGACTACTCGCTGTTCTACATCCGCCGGGTGCGCGAAGAGCGGGCGCGCGGCAACACCACGCAGGCGGCGGTGAGTGCGGCTGCCGCCACCTCGGGCCGGTCCGTCATCGTCTCGGGCCTGACCGTCATCGTCTCCCTGGCCGGACTCTTCCTGTCGGGCAACGGCATCTTCTACGGCATGGCGACCGCGACGATCATCGTGGTCGCGGTGGCCGTCCTCGGCTCGGTGACGGTGCTGCCCGCGCTGCTCTCGCTGCTCGGGCACCGGATCGACAAGGGCCGGGTGCCCCTGCTGCCGCGGATGCGAGTGGACGACGAGGACACAGGCCGGCGCGGCTTCTGGGGCGTCGTGCTCGGCGCCGTACTGCGCCGTCCCGCCGTGTCGCTGGTGCTCTGCGGCGGCGCGCTGGTGGCCCTGGTCGTCCCGGCCTTCTCACTGCACACCTCCGACCCGGGCGTGAGCGACCTGTCGGCCAAGAGCCTGCCGGTGCTGCGGACGTACGAGCGCATCCAGGAGGCGTTCCCCGGCTCGTCGACCCCGGCCAAGGTCGTGGTCAAGGCCGACGGCCTGGACGGGGCCGCGGGCGACGCGGCGCTGAAGAGCTTCACCGAGGCGGCCGGTTCCACGCCGGGGCTGAGCGGCCCGGTCACCTACCGCGTCTCGGACGACGGCAAGGTCGGTGTCGCCACGGTCGGCCTGGCCGGCACCGGCACGGACGAGACGTCCGTACACGCGCTGAAGACCCTGCGCGACAAGGTCCTGCCGGCGACGTTCGGCACCGTCGAGGGGGCCGATGTCGCCGTCGGCGGAACCACCGCGGCCTCGGTCGACACCAACGCGAACCTCTCGGACCGGGCCCCGTGGGTGGCGGGCTTCGTGCTGCTGTTCACCTTCGCGGTGATGCTGGTCTCGTTCCGGTCGCTGGTGGTGGCCGGGTTCACTCTGGTGCTCAACCTGCTGTCGGTGGGCGCCGCCTACGGCATCGTGGTGCTCGTCTTCCAGCGCGGCTGGGGCGAGGGCCTGCTCGGCTTCACCAGCACCGGCGGGATCGCCTCGTGGGTGCCGCTGTTCATGTTCGTCTTCCTGTTCGGCCTGTCGATGGACTACCACGTGTTCGTCGTCAGCCGCATACGTGAGGGCCACGACCGCGGGCTGTCCACGACCCGGGCCATCGAGCAGGGCATCAGGGGCACGGCCGGTGTGGTCACCGGCGCGGCCGTGGTGATGGTCGCGGTCGCGGGCGTGTTCGGCATGCTGCCGCAGCTGTCCATGAAGGAGTCCGGCGTGGGCATGGCCACGGCCGTGCTGGTCGACGCGACGTTCATCCGGATCGTGCTGCTGCCGGCCACGATGAAGCTCCTGGGCGATGCCAACTGGTACCTGCCGAAGTGGCTGCGGTGGCTGCCGGCCGGTCTCGCCGAGCCGTCCACCGACTCCACCGTGGCGCCCGCGCGGCCCGCCGACCGGGAAACCCTCCCGACCGGCGCCTGACCGCCGTCGTACGGCCCCGCAGACACACCGATGCCGCCGGATTGCTTGCCCGGCGGCATCGGTGTGTCCTCGGTGCTCGGACGTCGGCCGGCCGGCTCAGCGGCCGGCCGCGCACAGCTGTGCGGTCAGTTCGGCGATCTCGGCGGTCTGGGAGCCGTTGAGCCGTGGGTCGCAGGCCGTCTCGTAACGGCGGGGCAGGTCCTCCTCGGCGATGCCGGCGACACCGCCGACGCACTCGGTGACCGCGGCCGGGGTGGCCTCCAGGTGGAGACCGCCGGGCCGGCCGCCGACCGAGCGGACCGCCTCGAAGAAACCGCGGATCTCGTCGGCCACCACCGCCACGTCCCGGGTCTTGTGCCCGCCGCCGCTGACGTACGTGTTGCCGTGCACCGGGTCGCACAGCCACACCACCGGGTGGCCCAGCCGCGCCGCCTCCGCCACCAGCGGCGGCAGTGCCTCGCGCACCCGCTCCGCTCCCATCCGGGAGATCAGCAGGAGCCGCCCGGGCTCCCGGTCCGGGTCGAGTCGGGAGCACAGCGCGGCCAGGTCCTCGGGGCCGGTGGACGGACCGATCTTCACGCCGACCGGGTTGACGACGCCGGACAGGAAGCGGACGTGCGCCCCGTCGGGGTCGCAGGTGCGCGCGCCGATCCAGGGCAGATGGGTGGAGGTCAGGCAGAGGACACCGGTCACGGGATCGCGCCGGACCTGGGGCTCCTCGTAGTCGAGCACCAGCGCCTCGTGGCTGGTCCACACGGCGGGCGCCGCGTCCGCCGGGACGCCCGGCATCGCCATGCCCGAGTCGGCGAGTTCCCGCAGCATGGCCAGTACCTCACGTGCGTGCGCATGGCCGCGCAGCAGCCGCATCGCATCGGGTACCCGGGCCTCGGGGTCCGGCCCCGGGTCGTTCACCAAGTGCCCCCGGTACGAGGGCAGGACCAGGCCGCCGACCCGCTCGGTCGGCGAGGAACGGGGCTTGGCGTACTGGCCCGCCAGCCGGCCGATGGGGATCACCGGTTGGCCCAGAGCGGAGCCGATGGTGTCGGCCGTGCAATGCAGCAGGTCGGCCCGGGCCGCGATCGCGGCGAAGGTGGGGCCGTCGAACGTCTCGGCGCAGTCGCCCAGTTGCACCACGAAGGCGTCCCCGTGTGCGGCCGCAGCCAGCGAGCGGCGCAGATCGAGGATCTCGTGCGGCCGTACGAGCGGTGCGGCGCCGGCCAGCCGGGCGCGGATCCGGCGCAGCAGTGCCGCGTCGGGCCAGTCGGGCTGCTGGGCGGCCGGGCGGTGGCGCCAGTCGGACGGTGTCCAGTCGGGCGATCTGGGGGATGCGAGTACAGCGGGCGAGGGCACGGCGAATCGACCTCCGTCGTCAAGTGAGGGGAAGTTCGGGGTGAGTTCGGGCCGGTCAGTCGGACAGAAGCGCCCAGCACAGCACGCCACCCTGCGGCAGGTGCCGTACGCTCACGCGCACATATGGCTCCGGGTGTCCCGTGGCCGCTGCCAGGAATCCGGTGCCGTCCGGTGTGAGCCGTAGGTCCCGCAGTCCGCGCAGGTCGGCGCCGATGAGCGGGCTGAGGGCCTTGAAGGCGGCCTCCTTGGCGGAGTAGAGGGTGAGCAGACGCGACGCCGCGGTCCGGGGCGGGCCGAGGAGCGGCTGCTCGGGCTCGCGCAGTACCAAGTGGGCGGCGCGCACCGGCAGTTCCCCCAGCTCGAGGTCGACACCGAGGGCCGGGAAGCGGTCCGCGGGACCTGCGACGGCGACCGCGACCCCGCGGGAGTGGCTGATCGACGCCGAGAGCTCTTCGGGCAGCCGGGGCCGGGGTCCGTCGCACAGCACGGCGCCGGCGCTCGTCCCGGCCGCGCGCACGGCACGGTGCAGCGCGCTGCGCCCGATGAGGAAGTCGGCGCGGCGCGGTTGCGGCATCGTCCGCGCCAGACGCCGTTCCTCTTCGGTCACGGCGACCGGCGGTCCCTCATGGACCGAGGCGGCCGCGAAACCCATCCCCGGAATACGTGGGCCAGTGCTGGAGAATACGCGGGGAAGAATGTGGAGCGTCCCACTGAATTGCACGATGCTCGTTTCCCTGTCCTTGGCTGATGGCTCTCGAAAGGACCGACGCCCGGATGCCGGCGAATGTCCGGACATTGGCCGTGCGACCGCCGGGGACGGGCCCGCATTCCGGGGGCGCGCAGCACGAACGCCCGCACCACGCCGGCCCGAACCCTTCCCTGCGGCTTGGGGCAGTCGCTGTCCCGGCCGCCCAGGTACAAAGAGGCGGCGCGGCGCCGATGCACTCCCCGCGGCGTGAATCTCTTACCCGGCGACCATCCGGTTCACTGGCGCCGCTCGCTTTTGCCGGGCCTTGACCGTGCGGGGCGGGCGGTGCGATTCTCCCTGACATACGAGGCAGAGGGAGCGAAACAATGACCGGTTCGGTGAACAGCGGTTGGCCGACAGCCGAACTCGATGCCGTACGCCGACTACAGGTCATCGCGTCCACCGCGAAGCATCCGGCCTACGCCGAGCGCCGTTTCGACGTGCCCCTCGAACAGCTGTGGCCCGTCGCCTCCGACCTCGAGAACGAACTCCCCCTCATTGTCAGCGGATTGCGCTCCTTCACCGTCACACAGTCCTCCGGCGAGCGGCTGTCCGGGCAGGCGGTCGGCACGCTCGGCTACAAGGAGCGGTTCGACGTCGTGCTGCGCCCCGGCTGGTGCCTGATGCAGGGCAAGGTGCTGACCAGCGGCATGGCGGCGGTGGCGGACGGCGACGGCTGCCGGTTCGCCTTCTTCACCAGCCTGCGCCTGCCCGGCGGCGACCTCCTCGACCGGATGCGCGCACCGTGGTCCACGCGCCGGGCCGAGGAACTGCTCGACCGCCTGGGTCAGCGGGTTGCGGCCAGGTCAGCCCCAGGCCGAGCGGAATGACCGCCGGGCGCGGAACAACCTGGACCTGACCGTCCCCACGGGTATCTCCAGCACTGCGGAGACCTCCTGCTCGCTGAGCCCCTCCACATGACGGAGCATCAGCACCGCCCGGTGCTCGGGCGCCAGGCGCTGCAGCGCGTCGGCGATGTCGGAGGCCAGGTGGAGGTCTCCGGAGGACGGCGCCTCCTCCCACTCCATGGGCACCGTCGGCTGCCGGCGGCGCCGGCCCGTGAACTTCAGTGCCTCACGCACCGCGATCGCCCGCACCCAGCCGAACAGGGCGGCCGGCTCCTTGAGTTGACGGATGCTGCGGAAGACCGCGATGAGCGCCTCCTGTGTCGCGTCCGCGCCGTCCTGGAGCGCGACGGGCCCGCAGATCCGGCCGACGTACGGGGCGAGGATGCCCAGCAGTTCGTCCATCGCCAGGGCGTCGCCGCGCTGGGCCCCCTCGACCAGACGGGCCAGCAGCTCGGGGTCGTGCAGCGTGCGCGATTCTCTGCCCTCCGTCACCGCATCCCCGCTTCCGGCACCACCGCACATGCAAAGGGAGGGGAATTGGGAAAACCACGGGAAAAAGCACTCACCAACCGCGACGAACCGCACCGGACCTTCCCGTATTGACACCGCTTCCCATTGCAATCGCAGAATCCGGATTTCCCGGAAAGGCACAGAACCATGTGCAACACCCCCGTCGATGGCGAATTCAAAATCACACGCACACCGTCGGCAACCCTAGCACCGGGCACAGGAAAGGCACAGGCATCTTGGAGGCTGAAGATCGCGCACCCCGGCCAACTGACGAGTAACCGGAGAACGTCACCGGCGAACACGTCCGCGCGGCGCCTCCGACACAGAGTCACGGGATCCTATCCATCGGCAGATTCAAGACCCAAAACCTTGAATCCCGTTCTTTCCCAGAGTTCACGGGACGGCCGCAGAGGATCCTCGGCCAGCGTGTCATTCCGGTCGTATATCCTCGTCGGCCTGCCGCCCGTGCCATAGGCGGGCCAGCCCGGATCCCCGGTCTCGGCGAACCGTACCCAGGCCGCGCGCATCCGGCGGGACAGCTCCGCCGCCTCCGCCGACGGCCCGGGCCCCAGCATCCGCCGGGCCGTCGGCGCGTCCAGGGTGCCGAGGACGAGCGGTACGTCGAGGCCGTGGCAGGCGCCGAGCCGGCCGCCGAACACGGGCGCGGGCCAGCCCAGTTCGTAGGCGAAGGCCCGTCCGCCCGCGGCGGCCTGCGCCTCCAGCAGGAGCAGCGTGGGCACCCGGCACAGCCAGTCGGAGCACACCCGCTCATACAGCTCCTCCGCGCCGAGCCCGGGACAGGCGTCCCGGTAGGCGCGCTCGCCGCCCACCGCGGCGCCGAAGACCTCCAGAGCCCACCCGGCGCGCTGCTCGTCCACCCTGCCGAACTCGCCCCGCTTGGCCATGAACAGCCGGTACTCGTCGCGATTCCACCCCAGCAGCAGGTCGATCCCGCGGGCGGCGCCGCGCTCGACCGCGTCCCACGGGACACAGGCCGGCATCACGCCGTCGACGACCGGGGAGAACACGGTCTCCGCATGGGCCAGGGCGCCCCAGCGGTCCGCCTGCTTCTCCCGGTCGGCGAACACCTCCTCGGCCGCCCGCACCAGCGCCGCGGGGTCCGTCGTGCGCAGCGCGTCCGCCGTGGCGGCCCGGCCCAGCCGCGCGGCCACGGCGGACGCGACATCGGCTGCGAGGGCCGGGGTGAGGTACGAGCCGGGCACGCTCTGCGCCACGGCTCGACGCAGCAGGCCGGCCGCCGCGTCGGTGGCCAGCAGCGCCGCTATCGACCCGGCTCCGGCCGACTCGCCGAAGACCGTGACCCGCGCCGGGTCGCCCCCGAACGCGGCGATGTTCTCCTGGACCCAGCGCAGCGCGGCGATCTGGTCGAGCAGGCCCCGGTTGGCGGGGGCTCCGGCGATGTGCCCGAACCCCTCCATGCCGACGCGGTAGTTGAAGGTCACCACGACGACTCCCCCGGCGGCCGGCAGAGAACCGTCGTACACGGGGTCACCGGCGTGCCCGAAGACATAGGCGCCGCCGTAGAACCACACCATCACCGGCAGTCCGGCCGCGCCGGGGTCCGGCGACCACACATTGACGGTCAGGCAGTCGGGGGCCGGGTCCGCGCTGTCCGCGGCCGGGCCCACCGGGTTCATCCGGTCGTACTGCGGCACCGCCGGACCGAACTCCGTCGCCCGGCGTACGCCGTCCCACGCCTCGGGCGGCTCGGGCGCGGCGAACCGCAGGGCGCCGAACGGCGGTCTCGCGAACGGGATGCCGCGGAAGGCGGCCACCCGTGCGCAGCCTCCGCTCGGTCCGTCAACCGGCTCCATCCGGCCGGACACCCGACCCCGCTCGGTACGCGCCTCGACGCGCGAATCCCTCGGCACGTGCCCTTCCTCCTCCCACGCTCGGATGCCGCGGCGGCCCGGTATCAGGCCGCCACGGCGGGCATCTCCGACGTCCGAGTAGAGGCGCGTGACAGCCCATGCACTCCCCGGCCGCCCACATCAGTTCACGCCAGTTCGCGAAATGCGGGAGTGCCTGGCCGCTGCCGCTCCTCCTTCCCACCGAAGCTCCCACACCGACGCCGCCTTGGTGCCGCTGGAGCGTCGCCGAGCAAGGGAGGAGAACAGCAGATGAACACGGCTCGAGCGGGCACCCTGCGACAGGACCCGGCTCCCCCGCAGGTCGCCCAGGAGGACCCGTGGGCCGCGGCAGCCCCCCTTGTCCGGACTGCCCAGTCCGGTGACGCGATGGCTCTCAACGACCTGCTGAGCCTGCTCACCCCGTATGTCAGCAGGCTGTGCCGGCCGATCGCCCTCAACAACAGCGCCGACGCCGTCCAGGAGGCGCTGATCGCGGTCTTCCAGGGGCTGCCCCGGCTCCAGGATCCGCGCGCCCTGTATGCCTGGGTGCGCACGATCACCGTGCGGGAGGCGGTGCGCGTGGCGCGCAGGGCGGAGCGTGAGACGCCGGTGTGCGAGTTCGACGACATCGCCTGGCCGCGCAGCCCCGAACTCGCCGTGGACGTACGGGACGTCCTGCGGCGCATGTCCACCGAACACCGCGCGGTCCTGGTTCTGCGGGAACTGGAAGGCCTGGACGAGCGGTCGGCGAGTGAAATCCTCAACATCTCCTCGGGCACGATGAAGTCCCGTCTGCACCGGGCCCGACACAGCTTCCGAAAGGCGTGGCCGCGATGAACTCCAACTGGCCGACGGCCGAACTCGACCCGGTCCGGCGTCTGCGCGTCCTGGCGGGGGGACTGCACGCCGTCATGTACGCGGACGCCCACCTGGACCTGCCGTTCACGGAGGTGTGGGCCGTCGCCGGCGACCTGGAGCACGAACTGCCCCATCTGGTCCCGACGCTGCGCGCGTTCCGCTGTTACCCGACCTCCGAGGACCGGCAGCTGGCCTGGGCGTACGGCCCCTTGGGGCACAGAGCCCGCTTCGACGTCCTGCTGCAGACCGGGTGGTGTCTCATGCAGAGCCGCTATGTGGTGGGCGGCATGGCGGCCGTCTCGGAGGGCTCCGGAACCCGGTTCGCGGTGCTCGGCGGTCTGCGCCAGCCCTGGTCCACGCCCTTCCAGCGAGCGCTGCGCCCGCTGGGCCGCTCCCGGGGCCTGATGATGGTGGACCGCGCCGCCCGCCGCGCCCTCGTCCGCCGAGACCGGGGCCCGGCCGAGGCGCACGGTGATCGATGACAGTCCCGACCGCCCAGCCATCGGCCGGCTCGCCCTCGCTCGCGCCGTGCTGGTCGCGGCGGTTGCCGGAGCTCAAGATCGTCTGACGCGTCGACGGTCACGGATTCGCGGGTTCGCCGATGTGGGGGGCGCGAGGTGGCCGAGGACGTGGAACCGGGCCTGCCAGAACTGATCACTGCCCGTCGGGCTGAACCGGAGGAGTTGGCCATCGCCGAGCGGTCGCGCGCCGGCCGGCCGAGCAACTGCACGTCGAGGCCACGAAGGAAGCGGCGCGGTCTCCCTCCGCAGGCCAGGTCGCAGGCCGTACGGTGCTGCTGGTCCCGCACCGTGAACGCGGCCTCGACTCGGACGCCGGCCCGAGGACTGTCAGCGGATCATGGACGTGGTCGGCTGTGCGGACGGACCGGTCATGGGCAAGTACGTCTGCCACGTGGCCGGAACGTGCCGTAACAGCGGTGCCTCCGGCGGCAGTTGACGGTCCATGCGAAACAAGACCAGCCTCGCCGAGGGCTCCGAGGGCGACGGGCTTCGCGAACGCCCGGGGCAGGGAGATCGACGAACTGGTCCTGACCCTGAAGGGCTGATCCCCGTCTCCCCCGTCCGAGGGAGACAGATCGTCGGCGCGCAGGAGGTGCCCTCCGAGGTGGGCGCGGGAGCGTGGACGCATGACGCAGTCACTCGCTCCCGCCGGCCCCGTCGTCGGCGCTTCCGCCCCGCTCAGCCGGACCCGTTGGATCCTGCGCGCCGTCGCCGTCGTCTCCTGCGTGCCGTATCTCTCGCTCAAGATCGCGTGGGTCGCCGGGAGCCACATCGGGATCCCCGAGGACAGCGGGCTGCTGGACCACCGGGTGTCCATGGCGGTCGTCAACAGCATCTCGGTGCTGCTGGACAGTGCGGTGATCGTGCTCGCGCTGGTGCTGACCAGGCCCTGGGGGCTCCGGGTGCCCGCGTGGCTGCTGGCGTTCCCGGTGTGGGTCGCCACCGGGCTGCTCACCCCGATCATGACCGGGTTCCCGCTGCAACTCGTGGTGCGGGCCCTCGGGGGCAGCACGAAGACGAGCTCGGGCGGCGGTGAAGCCTTCCTGGACGAGTGGGTGTTCGGGGTCGTGTACAGCGGGTTCATCGCGCAGGGGATCGCCCTGGGCACACTGTTCGCGCTGTATGCCCGGGACCGGTGGGGGCATCTGTGGCGGGGTCTGGTGTGGGAGCTGCCGGTGGGTGTCATCGGGGCCGCCCAGCGGGTGAGCGCCGTCGCCGCGGGGATCCTGGCGCTGTTCCCGCTCACCATGCACCTGCTGTGGGCCTGCGGTGCGACGGCGGGGATGAGCGAAGGCCGGGTGACGGAGCGGACCAGTGACTTCTACACCCTGGAGACCGTGTACGCCGTCTTCCTCCTCGCCGCCGTCACCGGCGGCTGCATGCTCGCCTTCCGCCTCGGCCGGGCCCTGCCCGTCAAGGTGCCGCTCACCCTGGCCTGGGTCGGCTCGGGTGCCGTCACCTGCTGGGGCGGCTGGCTGGCGCTGGCCTCGCTGGGTGGGCCGGACGACATCGCCGGCCGGGCCACACCGCTGATGAGCCTGACCTACGCTGGCCAGATGATCGTCGGCATCCTGGTCGCCACCGTCGGCGCCTACTTCCTGGCAGAGCGTTCCGCGGTGAAGCGGCCGGCGTGAGCGGACATCTGCGGTTCCTCCGGCTGCTGTTCGGGCGGCGGGCGCGCCGGCGCTGGATCCATCTGATCCTCGGCGGCGCGCTCGCCATGCCGTACGTCTTGGTCGGCGAGACCATCATCGGCCCGGCGACCGACTCCCGGTACGCCTTCAACGATTTCCCGCTCCAACTCCTCTCCTTCGGCGTCGGGTTGCCTCTCGCCGCGCTCACCTCGCTGTTCCCGCTGACCCGGCCGCTGGAGTCGGGCGCCGTGCGCTGGCTGTGCGGCGTCGACCCGGACCGGCTTGCCTACGGCCCCGCCCGGACGCGGGCGGCGAAGGGCCGTACGGCGGCCTGGTTCACGCTGCACCTCGGGTTCGGCGGGATCATCGCGGGGATGTCGCTCGCGGTGCCGCCGTTCGCCGGCTTCCTCGTCGCCCTACCGGTCATCGCCGTCCTGAACCGCGGTTGGCTCGAGCTGCCCGCCGCGCTCGACCACACGTGGGTGTTCGCGCTCGCGCCGGTCGCGGGCGTGGCGATCCTGGCCGCGCTCGCGGCGTGCGCGGCCGTCTCCGGCGCGCTCCTCGCCCGCTGGGCGCCCGCGCTGCTCGGGCCCACGCCCGAGGACCGGCTCGCGGCGGCCGAGGCACGCGCCGCCGACCTCGCCGTGCGCAACCGGCTCGCGCGCGAGCTGCACGACTCTGTCGGCCACGCCCTGAGCGCCGTCACCCTCCAGGCGAGCGCGGCCCGCCGAGTCCTCGACAGCGACCCGGAGTTCGTCCGTGAGGCCCTCGCCGCGATCGAGGACACCACCCGGCGCACGGTCGGTGAACTGGACGCCGTCCTGGGCGTGTTGAGAGACGGCGACGCACCCGGTACGGCCCCGGCGCCCACCCTCGCCGCCGACCTCGACGGCCTGCTGCGCCGCACGCGCGCGTGCGGGCTGCGCGTCACGGCCACGGTCGCCGCCGACCCCGAGGCGCTGCCTCCGGTCCTGTCCCGGGAGGCCTATCGCATCGTGCAGGAGGGGTTGAGCAACGTCCTCAAGCACGCAGGCGGGAAGGTCACGGTGACCCTGCGGATCGAGATCGCCGACAGCCGACTGGAGATCACCGTCGAGAACCCCCTGGGCCCCTCCCCCGTCTGCCGCCCCGGTGGCGGTCACGGCCTGCGGGGCATCGCCGACCGCACGCGCCTGCTGGGCGGCACGACGGAGGCGGGGCCGGCGGACGGCATCTGGCGGCTGCACGTACGACTGCCCATGAGAGGACCGGTATGACCCGCCCCCCGATCCGCATCGTCCTCGCCGACGACGAGCGCATGGTCCGCACCGCCCTGCGCGCCATCCTCTCGGCCGAGCCGGACATGGAGGTCGTCGGCGAGGCGGCGACCGGAGCCGAGGCCGTGTCCGCCGTGCGGGAGCGGCGGCCGGACGTCGTGCTCATGGACGTACGGATGCCGGAGATCGACGGTATCCGGGCCACCGAGCAGATCCTCGCCACCCTCGACGAGCCGCCCCGGATCGTCGTCGTGACCACCTTCGAGAACGACTCCTACGTGTACGACGCCCTGCGCGCCGGCGCCGCCGGGTTCCTGCTGAAGCGGTCGGACGCCGATGCGCTGGTCCAGGCCGTACGGCTGGTCGCGCACAGCGACACGTTGCTGTTCCCGTCGGCCGTACGGGCGCTGGCGACCGAGCACGCGCGCGTGCACCCCGCGCCGCCGGCCTGGGTGGCGAAGCTCACCGGCCGGGAGAGCGAGGTGCTGCGGCTGATGGCGGCCGGGCTGACCAACGCGGAGATCGCGCGGCGCATGGAGGTCGGTCCGGCCACCGTGAAGTCGCACGTCGCGGCGGTGCTGGCGAAGACCGGGACCCGGGACCGCACGCAGGCCGTGATCGCCGCGTACGAGGCGGGCTTCATGAACGCGCGATGAGAAAACAGGCGGAAGGGAACGTTCCGCCCCATCCTGATCGTCTCCCTGAGCGGGATGAACAAGACGATCAGGCGGGCGTCCGTCTTCGCGCTGCTGCTGGTGTTCGCTCTGCTGGTCAGGGCGACCTGGGTGCAGTTCTACGAAGGCCAGGCACTCGCGAACGACAAGGACAACCGGCGGAACACGATCGCGCTGTACAGCGAGCCGCTCGGCAACATCGTCGTGGGCGGCGAAGCCATCACCGGCTCGGCGCCGACGAAGAGCGGTGACCTCGCGTACAAGCGGACGTACACCGACGGCGCGCTGTACGCGGCGGTGACCGGCTACAGCTCGCAGGCGTACGGAGCCACCCAGTTGGAGGGCATCTACCAGGACCTGCTCGACGGCAGCGACAACCGCCTCAAGAGCGTGATGGACACGATCACCGACAAGCGGGCCGATCCCGGCAATGTGATCACGACGATCGACCCGGATGTGCAGAAGGCGGCGTACGACGCCCTCGGCGGCAACAAGGGCGCCGCCGTCGCGATCGACCCCACCACGGGGAAGATCCTCGCGGTCGTCTCCACCCCGTCGTACGACCCGTCGAAGATCACCACGGGCGACAAGGACGTCTGGGAGCAGCTGACCAAGAGCGCCGACAAGCCGATGACGAACCGCGCGCTGCGCCAGCCGCTGCCGCCGGGTTCGACGTTCAAGCTGGTGGTGGCGGCGGCCGCGCTGGAGGACGGCCTGTACTCGTCGGTGGACGAGAAGACGGACAGCCCGGACCCGTATCCGCTGCCCCAGTCGACCGACAAGCTGACCAACGAGAACCCGTCGGCCCCGTGCGAGAACGCCTCGATCCGGGTGGCCCTTCGGTACTCGTGCAACAACGTCTTCGGGAGCCTGGCCGTCGACCTGGGCCAGGACAAGGTCAGGGCGATGGCCGAGAAGTTCGGCTTCAACGACGAGGAGCAGGACGTGCCGGTGCGGGCGTACACCAGCGTGTACCCCTCCGGCATGGACGGGGCGCAGACCGCGCTGTCCGGCATCGGCCAGTTCGATGTCACCGCGACCCCGCTGCAGATGGCCATGGTGTCGGCGGCCATAGCCAACGACGGCAAGCTGGTCTCGCCGCACATGGTGTCCCAGATCACCGACGGCGGCGGCGACGTTCTGGAGAACTACGACGACAGCGCCGGGACCGAGGAGATCATCAGCTCCGACACCGCCGAGCAGCTCCAGTCGGCCATGCAGACGGTCGTCGAGAAGGGCACGGGCACGAACGCGCAGATCTCGGGCGCGACGGTGGGCGGCAAGACGGGCACGGCCCAGCACGGCGAGAACAACAGCAAGACGCCGTACGCCTGGTTCACCTCCTACGGGAAGGCCGACGGCAAGGAGGTCGCCGTGGCGGTGGTCGTGGAGCAGTCGAACGCGGCGCGGTCGGAGGTCAGCGGCAACGGGCTGGCCGCCCCCGTGGCCAAGAAGGTGATGGAGGCGGCACTCGCGAACTAGGGCTGCTCAGGGCTACTTGACGCCCAGAACCTGCTCGATCGGGTTGATGGCGAAGTACACCAGGAACAGCACCGAGGTCCCCCACAGCAACCAGTGGATCTCCTTCGCCTTCCCGAGCACCACCTTGATCACGACGTAGGCGAGGAACCCCGCCCCGATGCCGTTGGTGATCGAGTACGTGAACGGCATCACGGCGATGGTCAGGAACGCCGGGATGGCGATCTCGTACTTGTCCCAGTCGATGTGCTTGACCTGGGTCATCATCAGGAAGCCGACGGCGACCAGGGCGGGGGCCGCCGCCTGCAGCGGAACGATCGTGAGCAGCGGGGTCAGGAAGAGGGCCAGGGCGAACATGCCGCCGGTGATCAGGTTGGAGAAGCCCGTGCGCGCTCCCTCGCCGACGCCCGCCGCCGACTCGATGTAGGAGGTCGCGGAGGACGACGAGGCCGCACCTCCCGCAACCGCCGCCGCACCGTCGATCAGCAGCACCCGGCCGAGGCCCGGCACCTTGCCCTGCTCGTCCAGCAGCCCCGCCTCCGCGCTGATGCCGACGACCGTGCCCATGGTGTCGAAGAAGTCGGACAGGATCAGCGTGAAGATCAGCAGCACCACGGTGATGGCCGTGGTCTCGCCGAACGCGCCGAACAGGCTGAAGTCGCCGAGGAGTCCGAAGTCGGGGGTGTCGAGCACCTTGTCGGGCCAGGCCGGCGTGGTCAGGCCCCAGGCCTTGATGTCGGCGATCGAGTTGATGATCATTGCGACGACCGTCATGGTGACGATGCTGATCAGGATGGCGCCCTTCACCTTGCGGGCGAGCAGGGCGATCGTCAGCAGAACTCCGAGACAGAAGACGAGGATCGGCCACCCGGTGAGCGTGCCGGTGCCGCCCAGCTGAACCGGCACGGTGGTGTTCGCGGCGTCCGGGATGCGGCTGACGAACCCGGCGTCGACGAAGCCGATGAAGGCGATGAACAGGCCGATGCCCACGCTGATCGCCTGCTTGAGCGGCTGCGGGATGGCGTGCATGACGGCCTCGCGCAGACCGGTGAGCACGAGCACACAGATCAGCAGGCCTTCGAGGACGACCAGGCCCATCGCGTCGTCCCAGGCCATCAACGGGGCGATCTGGAAGGCGACCACGGCATTGAGGCCCAGGCCGGCGGCGAGTGCGAGCGGGAGGTTGCCGCCGACGCCCATGATGATCGTCATGACCGCGGCCACCAGGGCGGTGGCGGTGGTGAGTTGGACCGCATCCAACTGGTGGCCGAACTTGTCCTTCGCGCTGCCGAGGATGATGGGATTCAGGACAAGGATGTAGGCCATCGTGAAGAACGTGGCGAAGCCGCCGCGTATCTCACGGGCGAAGGTGGATCCCCGTTCGGAGATCTTGAAGAACCGGTCGACGCTGTTCACGCCTGGTGGCGTGGCACTTGGCCGGCCGGTCACCTTCTGGGATTCGGACATGACGGTCGCTCCTTGTTGCCTGACGGATCGGTGTGCGGATGCTGGCTGGATTGTTCCCGCGTTGAACGCGTTTCAGGTTTTCCCCGTGTTACGGAATCAGGGCCGCTCACGTGCGACCTACCACACGGCATTCGAAGCCTCGTACGAACTGAGCATTCGATCACTGCTACGCTTCCGGACCTCGACCGGATGATCTCCAAATGATCGCCGAACGACCACATGTCATACACATGCCACTCACAGGCAGGAGGAGTCGCCCGTGGGCACAGTCGTCGACGACGCCGCCTCCGTGGAGTTCCACACCTTCTTCGAACGCCACTATGCCGAACTCTCGCGCCTGGCCCACCTGCTGACCGGTGAGGCGGACGCCGCCGACGATCTGGCCGCGGACGCTTTGCTGGCCCTGTGGCACCGCTGGGACCGGGTACGCGCGGCCGACCATCCGGTGGCGTACGCGCGCGGGGTCGTGGCCAACATGGCCCGCACCAGGATCCGCAGCGCGGTCCGGGAGCGGCGGCGGATCGCCCTGTTCTGGTCTCAGCGCGAGGAGAAGACGGAGAACCCGGACATCGCGGGCGTCGTCGACGTCCAGGGGGCGTTGCGTAGACTTCCGTTCCGCAAACGCGCCTGTGTGGTGCTGCGGCACGCCTTCGACCTCTCCGAGAAGGACACCGCGCTCGCGCTGGGCGTCTCGGTCGGTACGGTGAAGAGCCAGACCTCGAAGGGGATGGCGGAGCTGCAACGGCTGCTCGGGGCGCAGGGCGCTCCGCTCAAGGTGCATGCCGCGGCGATGGCGCGCACCGGCGACGCCGGAGGAAGGAACCGATGATGCGGCGGGACGTGCACGACGAACTGCGCGCCCGGCTGCACGAGGCGGCCGAGACGCACCAGCCGGACCGCGCGCGGATCCTGGCCCGGATCGAGCGCGGCATGGCGGATTCCTCCGGGAAGACCCGCGCCGACCACCGTGCGACCCGGCCCCCGGTGTACGGCTGGTTCCGGGTGGTGAGCGCGACGGCCGCGGTCGCCGGTGTCCTCGCGGTCGGCGGTTACGCGGTGGCGTCCGCCGTGAAGGAGGACACCCCGCAGCAGACGGTGGCCACGTCGCCGACGCCCACCCCCTCGCCGGACGCGACGAGCCGCGCCCCGGTCCCGCCCGCCCCGACGTCCAAGGACACGCAGGAGTCCCGCGGGACGACCAACGCGCCGACCCAGCCGCCCGCCCCGGCACAGCCGCCCGCCGCCAAGGGCGAGGAGGACGGCCCGCTGTGGTCGGACGGCTCGGTGGACCCGCACAGCAATGACTTCTGGGCGCAGAGCAATCTGACCCTCAAGACGAGCGATCAACTCACCGCGCTCACCGTCCAGTTGAAGGTCGCGCAGACCGGCGGGGTCACCTCGACCGGCGCCTGGCGCTCGCTGCCGGAGGACGACTTCACGCTGACGGTCGAGGAGAAGGACGGCTTCGTCGTCTACACCTGGGTGCTCAAGGAGGGCCGTACGGTCCGGGCGGGCGAGTGGGTGTTCGCGGGGCAGTACGACCATGAGCGCGGCGGCCGGGACGCGCAGAACGACAGCTATGCGATGACGGCCACGGCGGGCGGCAAGCAGCTGTCCGTGGCGGGCGACTTCGCATCGCAGGACGGTGACGACTCGACGTCTGACGGGGACTCGTAAAGAAATTCCGTCAGCACCGGCAACCCCTTCCTCACGCGTGGCGACCAGGAGTCGCAAGGATCCCCCCTCCACGCAAGGAACCGGTTCATGACAGCACAGACCGAACAGCGCCTCCGCCACCGCCGCAAGGTCACCAAGCGGCGGGCCGTGATCGCCGCAGTCTCCGCGCTCGGCATCACCGGCGCCGCCATCGTCACCACCACGTCGTTACTGTCCTCGGCCGGCGCGACCGCTTCCTGGCCGCCGGCCAACGGCAGCAAGCCCGTCTCGTCGACGATCAAGGTGTCGGGCACGTACGACGGCAAGCTGACGAAGTTATACGGCTCCGGCGCCCTCGGCGGCAGCGGCCAGGAGGAGGGCCAGGACCCGATCTTCGAGCTGGCCGACGGCGCGGTCCTCAAGAACGTCATCATCGGCACCCCGGCCGCGGACGGCGTCCACTGCAAGGGCTCCTGCACGCTGCAGAGCGTGTGGTGGCTGGACGTCGGCGAGGACGCGGCGACCTTCAAGGGCAAGTCCTCCTCGGCCGTGTACACGGTGTACGGCGGCGGCGCGAAGAACGGGTCGGACAAAGTCCTGCAGTTCAACGGCGCGGGCAAGCTGGTCGTCAGCAAGTTCCAGGTGGCGGGCTCGGGCAAGCTGGTGCGCAGCTGTGGAAACTGCTCCACGCAGTACAAGCGCACGATCATCATCAACGACGTCGACGTCACCGCGCCCATGAACTCCGTCGTCGGCATCAACGCCAACTACGGCGACACGGCCGCCCTGCGCAAGGTCCGCATCCACGGCGACAGCGGCAGGAAGATCAAGACCTGCGTCCGCTTCGAGGGCAACAGCAGCGGCAAGGAGCCGAAGGAGCTCGGCACCGGGCCGGACGGAACCGCCTGCAAGTTCTCGTCATCTGACATCACGTACCAGTGAGTGAACGTTCAAGCACTCCCCGAGTCATCCACGGAGCACGTTCTGTGAGCACGCACAAGAGACACCTCACCCGCAGACGGGTGCTCGGGGCCTCCGCGATCGGCGTCGCCGCCACCGGCGCCGCCGTCGCGGGCGGTACCGGTCTTCTCTCCTCCGCCTCCGCCGCGGCCTTCGGCTACAGGGACGACGGCTCGAACTACGTCATCGACACCGGAGCCTCGCTCGTCTTCAAGGTCTCCAAGTCGACCGGCGACATCACGTCCCTGGCCTACAGGGGCAAGGAGTACGAGGGGTACGGCGGCAGGCACTCGCATGTCGAGTCCGGGCTCGGTGCCTCCACCGTCACCGTCAAGCAGTCCGGGTCGACGATCCTGGTGAAGGTCGTGCACGGCGCGATCACCCAGTGGTACGCGGCGCGCAGCGGCCAGAACAACGTCTACCTGTGGACGAACAAGGCGGACGCCTCCTTCACCGCGACCCGCTACCTCGTCCGCCTCAAGCCCGGGATCTTCCCCAACGAGGGCTCGGACACCTGGATCGAGGCCTCCGACAAGGTCATCGAGGCCGGTGACGTCTGGAAGCGCGCGGACGGCACCACCCACTCGAAGCACTACTCGGGCAAGCGCGTCATCGACTACGACCACGTCGGCTTCACCACCGGCTCGGTCGGCCTGTGGCTGGTGCGCTCCAACCACGAGAAGGCCTCGGGCGGCCCGTTCTATCGCTCGCTGCTGCGCCACTCGAACGACCTCGGCGCCGGTCTGTACGAGATCCTGCACTACAACCAGGCCCAGACGGAGCCGGAGCGCTTCGGTCTCCAGGGCCCGTACGTCCTGTCCTTCACGGACGGCGGGGCGCCGTCGTCGTCCCTCTCCCACGCCAAGCTCGACACCTCCTGGGTGGACGGCCTCGGCATCACCGGCTGGGTCGGCGCGTCCGGTCGCGGCAAGGTGGCGGGCGTCGGCCTGAAGGGCATGGACGCCAAGTACGCGTACACGGTGGGCTTCGCGAACAAGGACGCGCAGTACTGGGCGAAGACCGCGGCCGGGTCGGGGGCGTTCTCCTGCAAGGGGATGCTGCCGGGGACGTACACGATGACCGTCTACAAGGGCGAACTCGCCGTGCACACCGGCACGGTGAAGGTGACGGCGGGCGCGACGACCTCGCTGCACACCATCACCGTCACCGGCGACCCGTCGGCGGCCAAGGCCATCTGGCGGCTCGGGGACTGGGACGGCACGCCCGGCGGGTTCAAGAACGCCCAGCTGATGACGTACGCCCATCCGTCCGACGGCCGCGCGGCCAAGTGGACCGGGAACGTCACCATCGGCGGCGGCAGCGAGGCCGCGTCCTTCCCGGCGTACATGTGGAAGGACGTCAACGACGGCGTCCTGGTCTACTTCAAGCTGACCAAGGAGCAGGCCGCGGCGGCGCACACGCTGCGGGTCGGGGTGACGGACGCGTTCCTGAACGGCCGGCCGCGCATCACCGTGAACGACTGGGTCTCGCCCGTCCTCACAGCTCCCACACAACCCTCGACGCGTTCCCTCACCACGGGTTCCTACCGTGGGAACAACCACACGTTCACGTTCAACGTCCCTAATAGTGCGTGGAATACGGACACGAACCAGTACAACGTCCTGAGGATCAACATCGTCAGTGGTTCGAGCGGCTCGGCCCACCTCAGCCCGGGCACCTCGTTCGACTGTCTGGACCTGCTGACCTGAGCCCCCCTCGGTCAGCAGCGCCGGCTGGAGCCCCCCTCGGGCCGGCGACAAGAACGCCCCGCCTGTGACGACAGGCGGGGCGTTCTCCTTGTGCCGAGGGCTAGTTCATGGTCGAGCCGATGGTCGTCGAGCCCGTCGTCAGGAAGGTCGTCGCGGGCAGCGAGCCGTCCGACTTGCGGGCGCCGTACGCCGTCGTGGCGTCCTTCGACTTGAAGGTGGGCGTCGAGACCCCGCTGCCCCAGTTGTTCGCCGCGCACACCGTCGACGAACCCACCTTGGACAGCCCCTTCTTGTTGCTCACCGCGAGATTGCGGGCCAGCCGCGCCTTGCCGGTGGCGAAGTAGAACCCGGTCTCGGTGTTGCCGTACGCGGTGTTGCGGTTGAGGACGATCGCCCCGGTGTTGGAGTTCTCGGTGAACCCGTGCAGCGTGTTGTCCCACGCGGCGTTGTTGTTGACCACGTGCGCGACCGAGGCACCGCCCCCACCGAGCTTGAACCCGTTGCCGTTGCCCTCGAAGGCGGAGTCGCCCCAGCGGTTCTTGCCGTTGCCGAAGGCCCAGGTGTGCTCGATGGTGACCGGCGAGGAGAACTGCCAGAGGTCGAGCCCGTCGTCGGAGTTGTTGTAGAGGCGTGCCCCGGTAATCTTGTTACCCGTCCCGGAGCCGAACTTCACGGCGATCCCGTCGGCGTTCTGCCCGTGCCCGGCAGGGTCGTAGTTGCCGTAACTGTCCAGGTTCTGCACGAGGTTGTTCGTCGTGCCGTCGCCACGCAGGGTGAAGCCGGAGTCGCCGTTGTTCGCGGTGACGAGGTTCTTGAAGACGCCGCCCACCGACGACGTGACGACGAAGCCCTGGGCCGGGGAGTCGACGAAGGTGAGGTTCTGGACGGTCCAGTAGTCGCCGTAGATCCCGGCCAGCCAGGAGCCGTCGGGCAGCTTGGACCCGTCGATCTTCACCTTCTCGCCGCCGTACGCCTGCAGCGTGATCCGCGCCGAAGCGGTGCCGTTCGCCGTGGACTTGAGGGTCGCCGAGGGGGTGTACGTACCTCCGCGGACCTGGATGGTGGTGCCGGCGGCCGCGTTCTTGACGGCCGACTCCAGCTGAGCGGTGGTGGACACGGTGACCGTCGTCGAGGCGGCCTCGGCGCCCCCGTGGGAGAGGCCGAGGTAGACGCCGCCCGCCCCCGAGGCAACGGCGATCGCCGCGGCGATGGACAGGGTACGGGTCCTGCGGTGGCGGCCGGTGCTCAAACGCACGGAGCGTTCCTTTCCTGGGGGATGGGGACGAAGCGGGCCGGAGGGGCCGCCCCGGCCCGCTTCTGACATCCGGTCGCCGCCGTGCCCGGGAAGGTTGCCGCCCCCTGCGAAAGCGAGCGAAAGTTTCGGTCCCCGCCCGTCACCTGCGCACCGATTGACGCCCCGTCCCCCACCGATGACACTCCGAGGCAGCCGAACACACAGAACCCCCCACCAGAACCCCCAGACTCCCACAGGATGTGTCATGCGCCCCCGCATCGCCCGCACGCTCCTGACCCCGCTGATCCCCCTCCTCGCCCTTCTGCTCGGCCTGCTGGCCGCACCCCCCAGTACCGCGAACTCCGGAGCACCACCCGTGACACAGCCCGTGAGCCAGGCCAAGTACGCCGGCTACCTCTTCGCCTACTTCACCGGCGAGGGCACCGCCGACGGCGAGCAGATCCGCTACGCCCTCAGCCGCGGCAACGACCCGCTGCACTGGCGGGAGCTCAACGCCGGCAAGCCGGTCCTCACCTCCACGATCGGCGAGAAGG
The DNA here is from genome assembly GCF_001509475.1 of Streptomyces regalis. Lineage (GTDB taxonomy): Bacteria > Actinomycetota > Actinomycetes > Streptomycetales > Streptomycetaceae > Streptomyces > Streptomyces regalis. The sequence continues at coordinate 37,537 of NZ_LLZG01000360.1, read as the reverse complement.
GCCTGCGCGACCCGTTCGTCATCCGCTCCCCCGAGGGCGACAAGTTCTACATGATCGCCACCGACCTGCGGATGTACCAGAACAGCAGCGGCAGTTGGGACCAGGTCCAGCGGCACGGCAGCAAGTCGATCATGGTCTGGGAGTCCACCGACCTGGTCCACTGGACCGACCAGCGCCTGGTGAAGGTCTCCCCCGACAGCGCGGGCAACACCTGGGCGCCGGAGGCGTACTGGGACGACAGCCTCGGTGAGTTCGTCGTCTTCTGGGCGTCGAAGCTGTACGCCGCCGACGACCCCGACCACACGGGATCGACGTACAACAAGATGCTGTACGCGACCACGAAGGACTTCCGCACCTTCAGCGAGCCGAAGGTCTGGGACGACCCCGGCTACTCGGTCATCGACTCGACCGTGGTCAAGCACAAGGACACCTACTACCGCTACACCAAGGACGAGCGGGACCCCAGCTCCTCCAGCCCCTGCTCGAAGTTCATCACCGCGGAGAAGTCGACCAGCCTGACGGACACGTCGTACGACTTCGTCGCCGACTGCATCGGCAGCGGCGCGATGGACCGGGGCGAGGGCCCGACGGTGTTCAAGTCGAACACCGAGGAGAAGTGGTACCTGTTCATCGACGAGTACGGCGGCCGCGGCTACGTCCCCTTCGAGACGACCGACCTCGACTCGGGCAAGTGGACCCCGTCCACCGACTACCAGCTGCCCGCCAGCCCCCGGCACGGCACGGTGATACCGGTGACGCAGGCCGAGTACGACCGGCTGCTGGCCGCGTACCCCGCGAGCCCCGCCTCGGTCGTGGACGCGACGGCGAAGGACCAGAAGGGGTACGCGATCGTCACCGAGAGCGCCTCGAAGGCCGTGCTCCCCATGCAGCCGGACGCGGACCTGTCCCGCCTCGCGCCGAAGCTGTGGGTCGGTGAGGGCGCGACGGTCAGCCCGCGCTCCGGCACCCGGCGCGACTTCCGCAAGCCGCAGAAGTACACGGTGACCGCGGCGGACGGCACGAAGCGCGCCTGGACGGTCGAGGCGGTACGGACCGGCAGCCCCGTCCTCCCCGGCCTCAACGCCGACCCTGATGTGCACTACCTGAACGGCGAGTACTGGATCTACCCGACGACGGACGGCTTCCAGGGCTGGAGCGGGACCCGGTTCAAGGCGTACTCGTCGAAGGACCTGGTCCACTGGAAGGACCACGGCGTGATCCTGGACCTGGGGCCGGACGTGAGCTGGGCCGACAAATACGCCTGGGCGCCCGCGATCGCCGAGCGCGACGGCAAGTACTACTTCTACTTCTGCGCCGAGCAGCAGATCGGCGTGGCGGTGGCCGACTCCCCGGCCGGCCCGTTCAAGGAGGTGCTGGGCAAGCCGCTGGTCGCCAAGGGCGGTTCACTGAAGGGCCAGATGATCGACCCGGCCGTCTTCACGGACGACGACGGGACGTCGTATCTCTACTGGGGCAACGGGCACGGGTACGTGGTCCCGCTGAACGACGACATGGTGTCGTACGACGCGTCGAAGGTGCAGGACATCACGCCCGACAACTTCCGCGAGGGATCCTTCGTGATCAAGCGGAAGGGCACGTACTACTTCATGTGGTCCGAGGACGACACCCGCAGCGAGAACTACCACGTCGCCTATGCGACGGGACCGTCCCCGCTCGGCCCGTGGACCAAGAAGGGGACGATCCTGTCCAAGCGTCCCGAGTACGGCATCCTCGCCACCGGCCACCACTCCGTGGTGAACGTGCCCGGCACGGACGACTGGTACATCGTCTACCACCGGTTCGCGCTGAACGGGCCGGGCAGGCCTGGCGGCGACGGCATGCACCGGGAGACCACCATCGACCGCCTGGAGTTCGCGGCGGACGGTTCGGTCAAGCCGGTGGTGCCGACCCTGGAGGGGATCAAGCCGGTACGTCGGTGATGGTCAGCTCACGAAGTACGTCGGGTTCGGCAGCTTGTATGTCCGGTCCGCGAAGCCGCCCTCGAGGTCGGTGTACTGGTCGCCGAAGTTGGCGATGATCTCGTACCCGAGGTCGTCCTCGATGTGCTGCCGGGTGCCGGACTTGTACTGCACGGTCGTGCAGTTCCAGGTACCCGGCGTGGCGCACTCGGCGAGGTAGGCCGGCGGGTTCGCCTTGTCCTTGAGGAACATGTGGTCGGCGTCGAGGTTCACATCGGCGCCGACCTTCTTCAGGTTCTCGACGGCGGCGGACCGCTGCGCCTCGCTCAGGCCCGAGTTGTAGAAGACCTCGACGCCCTTGGACTCGGCGTACTGGACCAGCTCCGGGCTGCCGAACACGGCCGGGCGGTCGGCCTTGTTCACGTACTCGGCCCAAGTGGCGCTGTTGTACGTGTAGTTGGTCCTCTTCTCGTAGTCGAGGCTGAGCAGCAGCGTGTCGTCGATGTCGAAGACGACGGCCGGCTTCTCGCCCTTGTGCAGCGCCTTGCGGGCCGCCTTGTCGATGTACTTCCGGGCGGCCTTGTCGATGCTCGCCAGGTCCTTGGCGTAGGGGCTGTCCTTGGACGCCTGGTAGACGCCGTTCGCGTCGAGGGCGGTGCCGTAGTAGCTGTCCATGTCCTTGACCAGCAGCCCGATGTTGTAGGGCTCGTGGGTGCTGTTGGCGGTCGACTGGCCGGCCGTGGCCGCGCCGGCGCCGTAGAGGGCGGCACCGGCGACGGCACAGGCGGCGGTGAGGGCCGCTATACGCAGTGGTTTATGCATGACAAAGATTTCTACGCGCGTCACCTGCCTGAGCGCGAGACCTGTTGCCCGATCTTTACCTGTCTCACGGACGAACGGGCCTCGCGCTCCCCCCGGGCAGGTCAGTCCATCGTCGCCCCGATGGTCGTGCTGCCCGTGGTCAGGAAGGTCGTCACCGGCAGCGAGCCGTTGGACTGCCGGGCGTTGTACGTGGTCGAGGCGTCGGTGGAGCGGAAGGCCGGTGTCGAGATGCCGGAGTCCCAGTTGTTGCCGGCCGAGACCACCGACGAGCCCTTGTTCACCTGGCCGCTGCCGTTGTTCACGGCGAGGTTCTTGCCGAGGCGGGCCGAGCCGGTGGCGAAGTAGTAGCCCCACTTGGCGTTGGCGTACGCCGTCGTCCGGTTGATGACGATCGCGCCCTTGTTGCTGTTCTCGGTGAAGCCGTTGCCGGCGTTGTCCCAGGCGGCGGAGTTGTTGATGACGTGGGCCACGGTCTCGCCGTCGCCGCCCAGCTTGTAGCCGTTGCCGTCGCCCGCGAAGGCGGAGTCGGACCAGCGGTTCTTGCCGTTGCCGAAGGCCCAGGTGTGCTCGACTGTGACCGGCGAGGAGAAGGACCAGAAGTCCAGACCGTCGTCCGAGTTGTTGTAGAGGCGGGCGCCGGTGATCAGGTTTCCGCTGCCGGAGCCGTACTTCACCGCGATGCCGTCGGCGTTCTCGCCGTGGTTGGCCGGGTCGTAGTGGCCGTAGCTGTCGATGTTCTTCACGGTGTTGTTGACCGTGCCGTCGCCGGTGAGCGTGAAGCCGGAGTCACCGCCGTTGATGGTCTTGATGTTGTTCCAGACCGTGCCGGTGCAGGACTGGCAGACGACCGCGCTGTCCGGGGAGTTCTGGAAGGTGATGTGGGAGACGTTCCAGTAGTCGGCAGTCAGCTTGAAGATCCAGGAGCCGGACGGCAGGGACGAGCCGCTGATCTTCACGGTCTCCGAGCCGTACGCGGTGAGCGTGATGGGCGACGACGAGGTGCCGTTGGCCGTGGACTGGAGGGTGGCCGTCGGGTAGTAGGTGCCGCCGCGGACCTGGATGACGGTGCCGGCGGTGGCGTTCTTGATGGCGTTGGACAGGTCGGTGGAATTGCTGACGACCACGGTCGCGGCCTGGGCCTGCGTGGGGAGGACGGCCAGGCCGGCGCCCAGGGTGAGGGCCGCCATGGTGGCGAGTGCGGTACGACGAGACATGGAGTGCGGGTCCTTTCGTCGTGCGGTGCGGGGATTCACGGGGGGGGGACGGTCACAGGACTGAGTCGAGCCATGTGAAGACCTCGTCCTGCATGCGGTAGACGAAGACATGGCCGAGGTCGGGCACCGGCAACCCGTGGAGCAGGGCTTCACAGGGGGCTGCCCGTGGAGTTGGCCAACGCGCCGCTCGGTGCGCTAAGTTGGCCCTCCCACGCGGGAGTCCCCGAAGGCACAACTCCGGCATGTCCGGTGGACCCGGTTTCATACGGGATGCTTGACCACGTAGGCGCGGGGTGCAGTCAATCACCCCTGCCCCGCCTCTGGCGGAGCTGGACGCAAGCGCCGTGTCACAGCCAGTGGCGCTCGTTGTGTAAATCCGTCGCGCGAGCGATGGATAGTTGACGTGCAACCGCTCCTCGGATTGGCAGAAGGGCCAGACGGCGGGCAGCCGGTCATGGACCGCTCGGACGCCGCCGGTGACGAAACCGGCGGCACGGGCGTCCTCGCGGGCCATGAGTCCGGCGAGCGAGGAGCCGAGGTGTAGAAGTTGGAGGCCAGCGCCTGCTGTTGGTCGTAGGTGAGCGGGCCCCGGTCGCCCCAGCCGAGCGCGTCCAGGCACAGCACGACCCGCGCCGGGCCAGCTCGTCGCCGACGAACCGACCGCTGAAGTACTTGTCCGCCCAGGCCTGCGCGGAGGCGAGCCGGGTGTCGTCGTACCAGGGCCGGACGAGCTTCTCCTTGCCGATGTCGAACTTGGCCCCGTGGTCGTGGAGCAGGAGGACGGCGGGGAAGGGGCCGGGCCCCTGCGGGGTCAGGAGGGCGGCGCGGACGCGTTCGTGTCGGGTGAGGGAGAGGGTGACCAACTCCCTTGTATACCCGTCCTCTTGAGGGCCTGCCGTGAACTGCGGTGCGTACGGCGTCCCGTCCTGGCGGTCGACGAGGAGGTGTTCCTCGACCTCGGCGCGGGCGGCGTGCCGCCAGGCCCGGAAGTCGCGGATGGGTGACGTGCCCCAGCCGAGCGGGAAGTTCAGCTCGTCCTTGAGGGGCTGGTGGAAGTCGGGGAGGTTGCCGCCGACGAGGTCGGCCGCCTCAGCGCTCCCGGTTCCCGCCGCGAGGGCCACGGCGGCGGCTCCGGTGACGAAGGTCCGGCGTCCCATCGCGTCAGGCATGCGGCCTCCCCGCGCCGGCATGGGTCAGGACGTAGTGTTCGACCCCCGCCCGGGACATGAGCGGCCGGTACGCGTACACCTCGGCCGGGTGCCAGCCGACGTCGTCGGTGAGCCCGAGGCCGCCCGCCACCGCGTTCAGCCGGGCCGGGCGGCCGTTGAACCAGGAGCCGGTGTCGTGGAAGCGCTCGCCTCCGTACGCGGCTACGGCGAGGGACGGCTCGCCCTGCGGGTAGCTGAAGACATTGCGCTCCGAGAAGATCGCGGACTCCACGCCGACACCGAGCGCGTAGAGGGTGTCCTCGGCTCTCCCCCGGTACACGTTGTTGACGACGTGCACCTGCCCGAAGCGGACGCGGGGCCCGCGCTGCACGATGTCGGTGAACAGGTTCCGGACGAAGGTCACCTTCAGATGCCCCCGGTCGCGGTCACCGCGTCCGTCGCCCGACCCGATGAGGATCGCCTTGTCGTGGTCGTCGAAGCGGCTGTCGGAGACGGTGACGAAGTCGGAGCCGTCCTCGATGTCCAGCAGCCCGTCGTGCCGCTGGACGTGCTCGCCGTGGAAGCCGAGAGGGGCGTCGCGGTCGGGGAAGCGGCCGTCGGTGAAGGTGCAGTGGTCGACCCAGATGTTCTTGCCGGTGATGACGGTCATCGCGTCGAAGCGGGCGTTCCAGTTGCCGTGTGTGCCGTCGTCCGGCGACCAGCTGGTGAAGTGGTCGACGGGGGCTTCGAGGTGCAGGTTCCGGACGACGATGTTCGTGCCGGTGTTGACCGTCAGGAAGACCCCGAGGAGCCGGGCGTCGTCGCCGACGCCGACGAGCGTGGTGTTGCTCGGCACGGTCAGCTGGATCTGTGCCTTCTCCTTGTTCGACCCGGTCTGGCGGAGCTGACGTTGCTGTTTGCAGTAGGCGTGGCGGGTGTCGGACCAGGTCGTGCCGTCCTCGCCGAAGCAGGACATGTACTTGGCGAGGTCGTACCCGGGTGCGTAGTCCTGCTCGCCGAGCAGCGAACCGTCGTCCGCTTCATGGCCGTTGACGTCCCCGACGACCCGGATCACCTTGCGCGTGGTGGGGGCACCGCCGTTGGCCAGGGCCTCCTTGAGCTCGGCGCGGGTGCGCACCGTCCACGTGGTGCCGCCCGCCCCGCCGGTGGTACCGGGTCCGGTGGCGGCCCAGCCGACGGGGCCGCGCTGCTCGGCGGCAGAGGCGGCCCCGGGCACCCAGAGCAGGCACGCACCGGCGAGAAGGGCGGCGGCGGCCCTACACACCGGGCCGCCAGTCGCCGAGGTACGTCCGCTTGGTGTGTGCCTCGGCTTCCTCGGTGGTCAGTTGAGGCCGGTTCTCCGGAACGGAGATCACCGCACCCGGCCCGGAGTTGCGGTACTCCCGGAACCGCATGGTCTGCCAGGGGTACTGCTCCCGCATGTTGGTGTAGGGCGCGACGGGGTCGATGCCGGGCCCGATCCGGGTGTCCCGCACGACGAGGGACGGCCAGGCGGTCGTCTCGTACGTCGGCACCCAGGGGCGGGCCAGCTTGTACGCCGCCTTCTCGGCGCCGGAGGTGATGCGGGAGCGGACGGCGAGGATGCCGTGCGGGTTGGCGCGGGCGGTGGACGGGGCGAAGACCATGCCCTTGGGGGTGAAGTCCACGTCCCGCTGCAGCGTGTGGAAGTGGCACTCCTCGAAGACGGCGGTCGCCCGGCCGAAGACGAAGTCGACGTCGCCCTCGATGTAGCAGCGGTGGAAGTACTGCCGGTCGAAGGCGGTCAGCGCGCTCGTCTCGACGAACAGCGTGTCCTGGTGGGCCAGCAGCCGGACGTTCTCGAAGTGGGTGCGGTCGCCGTACGTGTACGCCGCCACCGCCTGGGTGCCGGTGATGTCGGGGTGGTCGGCGCGCAGCCAGTCGTTGGCGAGGGTGAGGTCGCGGACGGTGAGGCCGGGGGCGGCCGAGGTGAAGGTGGCGGAGCCCGCGGTGCCGTATGTGGTGCCGTCGGGCTTCTTCGTGCCGTTCGCGTGGTCGAAGACGATGACGGCGTCGCGCGGGTCGCAGGAGGCGCCGCGCAGGGTCAACTCCGCTTTGCCCGCAGGTATGTTGACGACCTCGCGATAGGTCCCCGGGTGCACGACGATCGTCCAGCCGGGCCCGTCCACCGCGTCCACGGCCGCCTGGACGGAGTCGCCGGGGCGGACGTGCAGGACCCGGCGGCGCGTGTTTGCGAGGGCGGGGGCGGCACCGGCGGCCACCAGGCCGCCGGCGACTCCGGCGAGCAGCGTGCGCCGACGCATCTCAGCATTCCTTCCACGGCGCCCAGTCGCCGAGGTACGCCTCGCGGGTGTGCGCCGTGGCTTCCTCGTCCGTGAGCTGGGGCCGGTTCTCGGGGACGGTGATCTCGGCGCCGGGACCGGTGTTGCGGTACTCGGCGAAGCGCTGGTCCTGCCAGGGGTGGTCGTCGCGCATGTTGGCGTAGGGCGCGACCGCGTCGATGCCGGGGCCAAGCCAGGTCTCGCGGACCGTGAGCATCGGGCGGGCGGTGGTGCTGGAGCTGGGCACCCAGGGGCGGGCCACCTTGTAGTAGGCGTCGGGCGCCTCGCTCGTCACGCGGCTGCGCAGGACCAGGTAGCCGTGCGGGCCGGCGCCCTCCGTCGAGGGCGCGAAGACGAAGCCGTACGGGGCCGAGGACAGGTCCGTGCGGTTCAGCGTGCGGAAGTGGCAGTGCTCGTAGACGGCCGTGGCCCGGCCGAACACGAAGTCGACATCGCCCTCGGCGTAGCAGTGGGAGAAGTACTGGCGGGCGAAGAGTGTGGCGGAGTTGGAGTCGGCGTACAGGGTGTCCTGGTGGCCGAGGAAGCGGCAGTGGTGGAAGGCCGAGCGGTCGCCCTGCACCTTGATGGCGACGGCCTGGGTGCCGCTGATCTCGGGGTGCTCTTCGCGCAGGAAGTCGTTGGCGAAGGTGATCCGGTGGGCGGTGAAGCCGTCTGCCCGGACGGTGGTGGTGGCCGAGCCGGTGGTGCCGTAGGTGCCGGAGCCGTCCGGCTTCGGGGTGCCGGCCGCGTTGTCATAGACGATGACGACGTCGCGCGGGCCGTCGCCGGCGCCGAGCCAGGTCATCTCCGTGCGAGCGCGGTCGACGGAGACCGTCTCCCGGTAGGTGCCCGGCGCGATGACGAGGGTCCAGCCGCTGCCCGGCACGGCGGTCACGGCGGCCTGGACGGAGGTGAAGTCGCCCCGGCCGGACGGGTCGACGTACAGGGTCTGGGGGGTCAGGCGTGCGGCCGGTGAACCGTACCGGCCGAAGGGACCGGATCGGGCGCCGGCGGCCCCTGCGGGGCCCGACGCGAGGGCGAGCGCGGCGCCGGCGCTCGCGAGCAGCAATCCCCTTCTGGTCGGGGGGAGTTGGCGGTGCGACGAGGGCATTCGGGTGCTCCTTGGCGGTGCTGGGCCTTCGGGGGGGGTGGGGCCGGAGCGATGGCAGTGCTCCGGCCCCTGCGGTGCGGCGTCAGCGCAGGCGGCCGGCGCCCGCACAGTGATCGACGATGCCGGGGACGGCCAGCGGCCGGTCGACCTTCGTGCGCAGGGTCGGCGTCCAGCCGGCGCCGGACTGGAGGGTCTCCTCCGGGATCTCCGCGTTGTGGACGGCGATGAGGTCGGTCAGCTTGCCGTTGACGTAGTTGTTCTCGGCGGTGAGCGGCGACTCCTTCCACTTCTTCAGCGTCTGGCCGACGCTGACGCCGGGGGCCAGCGTGAAGGCGTTGTGCGTGGCGTACAGCTGCGAGGAGATGCCGATGCCGAAGACGTAGCCGAACTTCTGGTCCTTGGTGACCACGAAGTGGTTGTTGTAGGAGTCCACCTGCCCGAACCGCACGCGTGGCGCCCGCTCCACGATGCCCTCGTAGCGGTTGTGGTGGAGTGTGACCTTGAGCTTGCCGCTGTCGGTCGCCCCGGCGCTGTCGCTGTTGCCGATCAGCATGGTCTTGTCATGGTCCTCGAAGGAGTTCCAGGAGACCGTGACGTAGTTGGCCGCGCGCACGATGTCGAGCAGACCGTCGTGCTGCTGGTAGATCTTGCCCAGGTAGGACGGCAGCGAGCTGTCGGGGTGGCGGCCGTCGGTGAGCGTATTGTGGTCGACCCAGACGTGGGTGGAGCCGTAGACCACGACGGCGTCGTACTCGGAGTTCCAGGCGCCGGTCTTGTTGTCGTCGGTCGGGTCCCACTGCGGGAAGCAGTCGATCGGGGCCTCGATGGTCAGATTGCGCAGGATGACGTTGTCGACGCCCTTGATCTGGAGGCTGCCGCCGAGGATCCCGGAGTTCTTCCCGACGCCGACGATGGTGGTGTTGGCCGGGACGCTCACCTTGATGGCCTTGTCCTGGTTGTCCGCGGACGCGGCGCGCAGGTCCTCCTGCGCGCCGCTGACCGGGGTGTCGTTGCCCCAGACGGCCGGGTCGTAGTCGGCGAGGTACTGCTGGAAGTCGTAGCCGTCGACGGCGAAGGCGTCGCAGCCCTCGGACACGGCGTCGATCATGCCCTTGACCTTGATGATCCTCGGGGCGTCACCGCCGTCGGCGAGCGCCCGCTTGAACTCCGCCCAGGTGGTGACGGTGTAGACGTGCTCGGCGTCGGCGGCCGACCCACCGGTCGTGCCGGCGCCTTCGGAGGCCCAGCCGTCGTTCGCGGCGAGCACTTCCCGTCCGAGGTCCCGGGCGCCTGCGTGGGCACCGGTGCCGGTGACGGCGAGGACGAGGGCGGCGCAGCCGGCCAGTACGGCCACCCTTCTCATGGCATGCCCATGCCACATTTGTGTGTTCACTGTACGGCTCTCTTCTCTGCGATCGGTAAGAGGGCTACGCGGCTGCTCGCGGCCAGGTGATCCAGGACTCCGGGATCGTCTCGTCGAGCCGGCGCACGTCCTGCGGGGCCAGCACGCGCGTGCGCAGCAGCTCGCGCGCCACCAGACGCGCCACGGCGATCGCACCCGGCGGGTTGAAGTGCGTGTTGTCCTGCTCGGTCGCGGTCCAGTTGAAGTACTTCTTCGTCCCCTCGACGCCGAGCCGTTGCCACAGCGCGAGGGACAGGGCCTGGATGTCGAGCAGCGGCACGCCCTCCCGCTCGGCGAGCGCGCGCATCGCCGCCGGATACTCGCCGTGGGTCGTCCTGGCGTTGCCGTCCGCGTCGAACTTCCTGCGCTCGACGGACGTCGCGAGCACCGGCCGCGCACCGCGGGAGCGGGCGCCGTCGATGTAGAGGCGCAGGTGGTCCTGGTACGTCGACCACGGCTCGGTGTACCGGGCGGGGTCCTCGCGCTTCGCGTCGTTGTGGCCGAACTGGATGATCAGGAGGTCGTTCGACCGGATCTCGTCCAGGATGACGGCGAGCCGGCCCTCGTCGAAGAAGCTCTTCGAACTGCGGCCGTTCACGGCGTGGTTGGCGACCGGCCTGTCCTTGTGCAGGAAGAAGGGGAGAGCCATGCCCCAGCCGGTCTCGGGGGCCGCGTCGGCGTACTTCTGGGCGGCGGTGGAGTCACCGGCGATGTACAGGGTGCGGGTGCGGCGGGGATCGGCAGCCTGAGCGGTGCCCGTGGCCGCGAGGGAGAGGGGGACGGCGGCGAGGGTGGCCATGGTGGTGATCTGTCTGCGGGTGAGGGACACGTGCATGTGCCTTTCTCAAGGGTGTTACCGGATGGCAGGGCCTTTCAATGCGGGGGGTGGCTCCCCGCGCCCTCGAAGGGGCGCGGGGCGGTACCGATGTGCGGTCAGCTCTTCTGCTGGTTCCACTCGGCCTGAGCCTCGTTCAGCTGCTCGGCCATCGTGTCCAGGAAGTCCTTCGCGCTCATGTCGCCGAGCAGCACCTTCTGGAAGCCCGGCTCGTTGTCGGCCTTGGAGATGGTGTTCCAGTCGGGCAGGTAGTACGGCAGCTGGACGATCGTGGTGGAACCGTCGTTCAGCGCCGCGGCCGCCAGCTTCGTCGGCTCGGCCTCGGAGATCCACGCGTCCAGCGCGGCCTCCTTGTTGGACGGGATCGCGCCGGCCGACTCGTTCCACTTGGAGTTCGACTCGTGGGCGGCGGCGAACTCGATGAACTTCCAGGCGGCCTCCTTGTTCTTGGAGCTCTTGAACAGGCCCAGTCCGTCGACCGGGTTGGAGACCTGGACGCGCTTGCCGCCGGGTCCGGTGGGCTGCGGGATGCCCCGGAACTTGTCGGTGCCGAGGGCCTTCACGTGGTCCTGGTACGACCCCAGGTTGTGGTTCAGCATCCCGATGGTGCCGGAGTCCCACTGGGCGACCATCTTGGTGAAGTCGTTGTTCAGGTCGGCCGCCGGCGTGTCCTTCTTGTAGAGGGCGGCGTACTTCTCCAGCGCCTCGACGTTCTTCGGGTCGTTGAGGGTGGTCTTCTCACCGCTGGAGTCCCAGAAGGACGTGATGCCGGACTGCCCGTACATCGCGTCCAGCGCCTGGGCGATGGAGCCGGCGCCGCCGCGGATGGTGTAACCGAACTCGTTCTTCTTGGTGTTGGTGAGCTTGTCCGCGGCCTTGTAGAAGTTCTCCCAGGTCGACGGCTCGTCCAGGCCCGCCTTCTTGAACAGGTCGGTGCGGTAGTAGAGCGTGCCGTTGTTCGCCGACGTCGGGATCGTGTACATGTGCTCGTCGGAGCCGCCGGCGACCTTCACCGACTCGGTCATGCCCTCGTTCAGCTTGCCGTTGAGAGAGGACTTGGCGAGGCGGTCCTCCAGCGGCTCCAGCGCGTTCTGCGCGGCGAACCCGGCGAGCATCGCCGCGCCGACGCCGCCGACGTCCGGCAGGCCGCCGCCCTGGAGGGCGGTGTCCACCTTGGACTGGTAGTCGGTGGACGGGATCCCGACGTACTCGACCTTGATCTCCGGGTTCGCCTTCTCGAAGTCGGCGATGATCTCCTTCCAGATGTCGGTGCGGACACCGCCGTTGTTGTCCCAGAAGACGATCTCTCCCTTGCCGCTGCCCTCGGCGCCCTTGTCACCGCCACCGCTGCCGTCGTCGCCACAGGCGGTGGCGGTCAGGGCGAGCACGGCCCCCAGGGCGACGGCGGCCGACGTGCGGCGCCCGCCTCTGCTGCTCCTGCGATTGCTGATCTTCATTGGTCGGCTCTCTTCTTCTGGATCAAACGGAGATATGAAGTTGTGGGGGGTCGGATCGGAGCCCACGGCTCAGTGGCGGGCGAACGGCTTCCAGCCGTCGGTGCCCCGGAGGTAGTCGGCGACGGTGTGGGTCCGCGCCTGCTCGTCGCTCATCTGCGGCCGGTCCGCGGTGACGGCCGCGCCGGGGCCGTAGTTGCGGTACTCGGTGAACCGGGCGTCCTTCCACGAGAACCCGCTCATGTCGGTCCACGGCGAGGCCTTGATCGCGGCGGGCAGTTCGGTGTTGCGGATCAGCACCTGGGCGATCGCGTCGGGGTCGCCGCCGGGGTGCCACGGCCGTCCCAGGTGGAAGGACCCGGCCGGCGCGTCACTCACGATCCTTGAGCCCGTGATCAGGAACCCGTAGGGGTTGTCCTTGAAGGTCGAGGCGGCGGTGACCCAACCGTTGTTGGTGGTGGAGCCGCGGTTGAGCGCGCGGATCACGGAGCGCTCGATGACGGTGGTCGCGCGTCCGTAGATGAAGTCGACGTCGCCCTCGATGTACGAGTCGCGGATGTAGACCCGGCTGACGGTGGTCAGCTGGGGGCTGTTGGTCATCAGGGTGTCCTGGTTGCCCAGGAAGGCGGTGTTCTCGAAGACGATCCGGTCGCCGTTCGTCTTCATCGCCAGCGCCTGCTCGCCCTTGAGCTCGTGCGCGGCCTCGTCGAAGTCGTTGCTGAAGGTGAGGTTGCGCGCGGTGACGTCACTGGCGTCGATCCGCACGGTGGCGCTTCCGGTGGAACCGCCGAACTCAGCGGGCGTGTCGAAGACGATGACGGTGTCCGACCGATCCTGTCCAGTCCCCTGCAGCACGATGTTCGGCTTGTTCGAGGGGATGTGGACCTTCGCCCGGTACGTGCCCGGCGCGACCGCGATGGTCACCGTGCTCGCGTTCCCACTGGGGACGGCGTCCACGGCGGCCTGCACGGTCGGGTAGTCGCCCGGAACGTGCAGCACCGTGCCGATCTGCTTCTGCGGCCCGGAGAACCGCTTCACCAGCCCCGGCACGGCGGCGGCCGGGTCCAGCCGGTAGTCGTAGAAGTCCCTCGGGTCGAAGGCGGCACCCCACTCGTCGTGGCGGCCCGTGGTGTTCTTCAGGATCGACCCGCGCTCGACCAGCTCGGCCGTGGCATCGGCCTGATAGGGGTGTCGGACACCGTCGTAATAGCTGTTCTCCAGGACCATCTTGGTCCGGCCCCGCGCCCAGCTTCCGTACGTCCACACAGGGTCGTCGTCACGCACCTGCTCGGTGAAGTAGTTGTTGTACAGGTGGGCGTAGGCGCAGTTGTCGGCGGACGGGTTGCGCTGCTTCGTGCCCGTGAACCAGTTGTGGTCGACGGTGATCTGCGTCAGCGCGTTGGGCGTCCAGCCGATCCCGAACGCCTTGTTGTGGTGGGCGAACTGGTTGTGGGAGACGGTGACGTACTGGCTGTCCTTGCGGATGTCGAGCAGTCCGTCGCCCATGTGCGTGAAGCGGTTGTGGTCGATCCACACGTGGTCGACGGTGTCCATCTGGATCGCGTCGAAGTCGCTGGTCTTGCCGTCCCAGTCGCCCTCGACGTAGGAGTCGCGGATCGTCAGGTTGCGGATGATGACGTTGCTGGTGCCCGGGTTGAGGTGCAGCTCGCCGTGGACGATCTCGCCGGTGTCGCCGACACCGATGATGGTCTTGTCCGACCCCACGACGATGTCCGAGCCGAAGGGCGCGACCTCGATGGCCCCCGCCACGCGGATGACGTACGGCTCCTCGGCCGCCGCGTACCTGGCCAGCGAGGCCTGGTCGGTGACGGTGACGACCTTGCCGCCCGCCCCGCCGGTGGTGCCGCCGGCGAGTGAGGCGAAGCCATGGGCACGGTCGGTCCAGCGGTCTTCGGCCGTCGAAGGGGTGCGGTGGGCGGGACCGGCGGTATCGGCGGCGTTCGCCTCGCCGATACCCCCGAGAGCCAGGGCAGCCACCAGGCCGGCGACGGCGGCCATGGTTCTGCCGGCACCCGGAGCGATCCCCGGCAAGCGCTTGCTACGGAAGTGCGTCATTGCGGCTCCCAACAGGCGGTACGAGTGAGTTACAAAGAGGTGATCCGGAACTGCGTGAAGCTCGCCGCGCCGGCGTGTCCCGGACCGGTGGGCGCGAGGGCGAACAGGCCGAGCAGGGCGCCGACCCAGCGCCAGGGGGTGGCTGCGAAGACGGGGCCGGACGGGCGCAGGCCCTCCCCGACGTCGTAGAAGAACCGGCAGCGCGCCCCCGCCCCGATCTCGATCCGCAGCCGCACCCGCCCCTCCGGTGCGAGCCGCGCGTGTTCGGCGTCCCGTTCCTTCTCCGCGACGGCCTCCGCGAACCGGTGCACCACGTGCACCTCTCCGTCCGTGCCCCGCTGGAGCCCGATCCAGCCGAACGCGTCCCCGAGCACCGCGAGCCCCGCCCGCGCCCCCGGCTCCGCACTGTCCAGCCGTAGTTCGACCTCGACCGCGCATGGCGTGCCGGGCAGCCTCTGCGTGAGGATGTTCGGCAGTTTGCGCAGGTCATGGGCGTCGGCGGAGCGGACGCAGGCCAGTTTCAGCCCGTCGCCGGAGTGCTGGGTGGCCCAGCCGTCATGGGGGTTGGCCGTCCACGACCACTGGCGGCCGAAGCGTCCGCCGGGGAAGTCGTCGTCGGTGGCGGGCGCGGCGGGCGGCTGCGGCGGCAGGTCGGGCAGTGGGTGTACGGCGACGGGGGCTCCGTCGTCACCGAGCACCGGCCAGCCGTCCGCGCCCCAGCGCATCGGCTGGAGGTGGACGACCCTGCCGTACGCGCCCCGCTGCTGGAAGTGCAGGAACCAGTCCTCACCGGAGGGGGTGCGCACCCAGCCGCCCTGGTGCGGTCCGTTGACGTCGGTGTCCCTCTGTTCGAGGACGATCTTCTCCTCGTACGGCCCGAAGAACTCGCGCGAACGGAAGGCGCCCTGCCAGCCGGTCTCCACGCCCCCGGCGGGGGCGAGGATCCAGAACCAACCGTCGTGCCGGTAGAGCTTCGGTCCTTCGAGGGTGAACCAGCCGGGGATCCGGTCCCCGTCGACGATCAGCTTGCCCTCGTCTAGGAGCTCGGTGCCGTCCGGGTGCATACGGTGGCCGGTGAGCCGGTTCTTCACCCCCGACCGGGACTTGGCCCAGGCGTGCACGAGGTAGGCCTCGCCGGTCTCGTCGTCCCACAGGGGGCACGGGTCGATCAGGCCCTTGCCTTCCTTCACCAGGTGCGGGCGGGTCCAAGGCCCGCGGATCTCGGGGGCGTTGACCTGGAAGATGCCCTGGTCGGGGTCGCCCCAGAAGATCCAGAAGCGGTCGTCGTGGTGACGGAGGGAGGGGGCCCAGACTCCGCAGTCGTGCCGCGGGGCCGCGAACTCTTCCGCCGGGTCGAGGTGGTCGACGGCGTGGCCGATCAGGGTCCAGTTGACCAGGTCACGGGAGTGCAGGAGGGGCAGGCCCGGAGCGCGGCCGAAGCTGGAGGCGGTGAGGTAGAAGTCGTCGCCGACGCGGACGACGTCCGGGTCGGACCAGTCGGCGTTGAGAATCGGATTGGTGTAGGTGGTCATGGGCTCACCGCCTTGCGGACCAGGGCCGCCGCTTCGAGCCGGCCGAGGCGGCCGTCGGCGACGACGGTGACGATGCGGCGTACGGCGGTCTCGCCGGGCGGGATCGGCAGGCGTTCCTCGGCGGCGAGGGAGGAGCCGACGCCGGGGTACTCCCCGGCGCGCACGAACCACGGATCCCGGCGGGTCTGTTCGGTGGCCCCGGCGAAGACCAGGGTCCAGGTGGAGCCCACGAGAGCCAGCCACGGGGCACGGATGCCGTGCACCTCCTGCTCGCCCTCGCGGTCGACGGTGAACACGTCCGGCGCCGAAGCTTCCTTGCGGGCCCGCCAGAAGAAGCCCCCGTAGGCCGCGCCGGGGCGGCCGTTGGTGGCGGGGCTGCCGATCGACAGGGGGTCGGAGGTGACGTTGGTCAGGGAGAAGGTGAAGTCCAACGCCCAGGCGGCGTCGGTGAGTTCGGTGGTCGCGACCGTGCGGCGCTCGCGCAGCAGCTCGGCCCCTGCCGCCACCCAGCGCAGTTCCTCGACGAAGCCGTCGGGGTCGCGCAGCTGGAAGGCGGTGTGGCGCTGGGCGCCGTGGTTGTCGAGCTCGGTCGGGCCCTGGTCGCGCACGTAGGTGCGCCCGCCCCAGAAGTTGTGCCCCTCGACGTCGGGAACGGCGACACCGACGCCGAGGTGGTGTATGTGATCGGCCGGGCTGAGTTCGGTGACCGCCGTGCCGGCCAGGGTGGTGACGGGGTGCAGATACGGGCGCGGGGAGAGCCGGGGCGGCAGTTCGGGCCGGGTGACGTACCGGCCGACCGGTCGGCCCGCGACGCGCAGCACCGGGGTGTCGTGGGGGGTCATCAGGTGCTCACCTCTTTCGTTCGTGCCGGAAGGGCCCAGGGGGCGCCCAGCTCGGAGTAGAGGGCGAGGGTGTCGGCGGCGGCCGCGACCAGGCCGTCGATGCCGGGCACGACCCGGCGCCGCTCGCCGGGTCCGCCGGGTTCGCCGGGTTCGCCCGGGAGCAGATGCCAGGCCTCGTCCGGGAGCGGGGCCGGGTCCGGGGCCAGCCGGATCGCCTCGACGACCTTCATGAAGGCGCCGGTCGCCTCGGGTGTGACCAGCAGGTCGGTGCCGTCGGTGAGGTGCTCGACGAGGTTCTCCAGCAGGTCGGTGCGGCCGTACTCGTACTCCTCGGGGCCGTGGTTCGCGCGCTGGAGCAGGACGCGGTCCTGCTTGTACCAGAAGGTGATCCGGCCGTGGTCGCCGTGGACGACGACGTACGGCTCGTCGGGGTCCTCGGCGCACAGGGTCGCGGCGACGACGACCTGGGGGCCGTGCGCGGTGGTGACGCGGACGCAGGAGGTGTCGTCGGACTCGATGGCGTTGGCGCGCAGCAACTCGGTCTCGATGGCGGTGACGTCCTCGGCGCGGGTCGTGCCGCCCAGCGCGAGGGCGGTGGCGACGGCGTGCGCGAGCGGGTTGGTCAGCACACCGTCGATCACGTCGACGCCGTTCAGACGCCGCTTGCCCGCCCAGGCTGCCCGCCGGTAGTACGCCTCGGCCCGCGCCCACGCGCCGGCCCCGCCGATCCCGACGATCCCGCCGATGGCACCCTCGGCCATCAGCGTCCGGATCGCCGGCACCGCGCCCGAGCCCAGCGACTGGAACCCGATCTGGCAGACCACCCCGGCCTCGGCGACCCCGTCGGCCATGCGCCGGAACTCGGCGTACGACGGGGCGGGCGGCTTCTCCAGCAGGAGGTGCACGCCTCGGCGGGCGGCCGTCAGGGCCAGGTCGGTGTGGGTCGGGATCGGCGTGCAGATCACCGCGACGCTCGCGCCGGTGGAGTCGAGGAGGGCACCGAAGTCGGCGGACTGCTCGGGCGTCCCCAGGCCGGCCGGGAGCTCGTCCTCGCCCAGCGGGGTCAGCTCGCAGATACCCGCGAGTCGCACGATCCCCTTGTCCTGAAGCCGGCGGATGTTGTCGAGGTGCCAGCGGCCGTGGCCGCGCGCGCCCGCCAGGACGATGGGTACGGCAGTGCTCATGGGGTCCTCCCTGCGCCCGCGCCGCGTGCCACCTCACGGTCGGCCGTGGCGGCGCTGTCGATCTTTGTGTGCAGGGTAGGTGTCCAGCCCACGTCGGCCGTGAGATCACGCTCGCTGCCGGAGTTGTAGGCGTTGTGGATGGCGAGCAGGTCCACCGGATAGCCGTTGAACAGGGTGCCGGACTGGTGGAGGGCGGTGCCGTTCCAGCTCTTGACCAGGTCGGCGACCTCGACGTGGCCGGGCGTGGTGAAGGCGTTGTTCTCGGCGTAGATGCCGGACTCGGTCGACACGCCGATGGAGTACCGGTAGTCGTGGGCGTCGGCCGGGACGACGTACCGGTTGTTGTAGAGGTGCACCTGCCCGAAGCGGACGCGCGGGGCGCGCTGGACGACGGACTCGAACTCGTTGTGGTGCAGGGTGACCCGCAGCTTGCCCCGGTCCCCGGTCGCCGTGTCGCCGTTGCCGATGAGCATCGCCTTGTCGTGGTCGGCGAACCGGCTCCAGGAGACGGTGACCAGGTCGGAGGCGTTGGTGATGTCCAGCAGGCCGTCGTGACGCAGGTAGTTCCGGCCGAAGTAGGTGGGCTCCTGCTCGTCCAAGTGGCCCTTGTCGCTGAGGCTCACATGGTCGATCCACACATGTGTGGCGCCGCGCAGCCATATGTTGTCGTACGCCGTCTTCCAGTCACCGAGGCCCCCTGTGTTGGGCTGCCACACAGGGAAGCAGTCGTAGGCGTCACGGAGTTCGAGGTTGCGGACGATGACGTTGTTCGCGCCCCTGAGCTGGAGGCTTGCGCCCTTGAGGACCGCGTTGTCGCCGAGTCCGACGAGGGTGGTGTGGGAGCCGACGGTCAACTCGATCCGCTCGGCCTGCTGGGCGGCCGAGGCCTGGCGGGCCTCCTCCTGCGGGCCGCTGGGCTTGGCGGAGCCCCAGGTGCGGGGGTCGTAGGCGGCCAGGTACTTCCTGGTGCTGTAGCCGTCGGTGGCGTAGTCGGCGCAGTCCAGGTGGTCGCCGTCGTCGTCGGTGTTGGCGTCGATGGTGCCGGCGATCCTGATGATCTTCGGCGTGGCGCTGCCCCCGTCGAGCGCACGGACGAGCTCGCTCCGGTTCCGTACGGTGAAGACATGGGCGTCGTCGGCGGTGGAACCCCCCGTGGTACCACCGTCGGCCGCCGCCCAGCCGTCGTTCGGGGCGAGGATGTCGCGGCTGATGTCGCTGAGCGGGCCGGGCGAAGTCCGCTCGCCCTGAAGGGGCGCGGCGCTGTATCGATATGCGGCTCCGCCGCGATGGGGAGCGACCAGCCACGATGGCGCCGCAGACGATCGACCGCCCATCGCGGCACTTCCCGCGGAACGCTCCGCGTCGTCGGCGGTGGAACCCCCCGTGGTACCACCGTCGGCCGCCGCCCAGCCGTCGTTCGGGGCGAGGGTGTCGCGGCTGATGTCGCGTGCCTGGGCCCCGGCCGGAGTGCTGAGCGCGAGGCCCAGCATCCCGGCAAGGAGGGCCAGTTGAACTCCCCTTCGGGTCCTCATCCCTTCACCGCCCCCGCGCTGAAGCCCGTGATCAGCCACTTCTGGATGAAGGCGAACACGATCACGACGGGTACGGCCGCGATGATGCCGCCCGCGGCGAGTGCGCCAAGGTCGACGCTGTCGGCGCCCATCAGGGTGTTGAGGCCGACCGGGATGGTCTGCTTCTCCTGGTTGTTGAGGAACATCAGGGCGAACAGGAAGTGGTTCCAGGAGTGCACGAAGGCGAAGGAGCCGACGGCGATCAGACCGGGGCGCAGCAGCGGCAGGACGACGATCCTGAAGGCCGTCATCCGGTTGCAGCCGTCGACCCAGGCCGCCTCCTCCAGGGTGTAGGGCACGTTCTTGATGAAGTTGCTGATCAGGATGATCGACAGCGGTAGCTGGAAGACGGTCTCCGCGAGGATGACGCTGCCCAGCGAGTTGATCATCTGCAGCTCGGCGAAGATCTCGAACAGCGGCACCAGGAGCAGCGCGCCCGGCACGAACTGGGAGCACAGCAGGGCGAGCATGAAGGCGCGCTTGATCTTGAAGTTGAAGCGCGCGAGGGCGTAGCCGCCGGCCAGGGCGACGAGGGTCGTCATCAGCAGGGTGACGACGCCGACCAGCACGCTGTTCTGGAAGTAGGTGCCGAAGCTCCGCTCCGTCCAGACCTTCTCGAAGTGGTCGAAGGTCATCGGCCAGGGCACGAGCGAGGTCGAGCCCGCCGGGCGCAGGGAGAAGAGCAGGATCCAGTAGAAGGGGATCAGGGTGAAGAGCAGGTAGATCGACAGCGGAAGGTAGATCTGCCAGCGAGGCACCTCGTCCCAGGAACGGTTCTTCTTCGACGGACGCGGCGGTTCGGGGGCGGCACGCATGGGGGCGGGCGCGGCCTTGGTGGCTTCCTTGACGCTCACTTGTCCTCACCTCCGAACTTGCTCAGCCGCAGATAGACCATCGAGCAGAAGAGCAGGATCACGAACGCGACCGTGGTCAGGGCGGACGCGTAGCCGAAGTTGTGTGCGTCGACGCTGGTGTTGGCGATGTAGAGCGGGAGCGTCGTGGTCTCTCCTGCCGGGCCGCCACCCGTCAGCGTGTAGAGCAGGTCGACGTTGTTGAACTCCCACACCGCGCGCAGCAGCGTGGACAGCACGATGGCGTCCTTCAGATGGGGCAGCGTGATGTGCCAGAACTGCTTGATCCGGCTGGCCCCGTCGACCTCGGCGGCCTCGTACAGGTCCTTGGAGACGGACTGGAGGTCGGCGAGGATGAGGATCGCGAAGAACGGCACGCCCCGCCACAGGTCGGCGACGATCGCCGCCGGGAACACGGTGGAGGTGTCCGACAGCCAGCTGGTGCCGTAGGAGCCGATGCCCACGTCGGCGAGGTAACGGGTGATGCCCGTCTGGGAGTTGTAGAGCAGCACCCAGATCGCCGAAGTCAGCACGCCGGAGACGGCCCACGGGGAGAACACGAGCGCACGGCCCAGCGCCCGTCCCACGAAGGTCTGGTTGACGATCAGCGCGAGCGCGAGCCCGAACAGCAGCTGCAGCCCGACCTCGACGAACACCCACTGGGCGCTGAAGACGAGCGTGTCCCAGAACAGCGGGTCGTCGGTGAAGGCGTGGACGAAGTTGTCGAAGCCCGCGAAGCCGTTCCGCCATGGCTTGGTGGGGTTGTACTCCTGCAGGCTGTAGTAGAAGACGCTGAGGACCGGGTAGGCGATGAAGCCCAGCATGAGCAGGGCCGCCGGGGCGATCAGCAGATACGGGAGCCTGCGCGGCGTGGCGGAGGCACGGCGTCGCCGGGGGGGCGCGGGCGGTTTCGCCACGGCTGCGGCTTGGGCCATGACTGGTCTCCGTTCTTGGTACGGCGTGCGTGCGGCTTGCTTCGTGGTGCAGGAAGCGCTTTCTCGATGGGCAGAGGTTGCCCGGATCGCGGTAGGGGGTGCCTCTTGTGGTTGTGTGGCGGCTGCGGGTGCATCGTGGTTGGTCGCGCAGTTCCCCGCGCCCCTGGCGGCGTTGGTGTCAGCCTGCGTATGGATCTGGGGACTTGCCCTGCCTTGCCAGGAACTCGAAGTCGCAGCCGGTGTCGGCCTGGGTGATCTGTTCGTTGTAGAGGGCGCCGTAGCCGCGCTCGTAGCGGGCGGGCGGCGGAGTCCAGTCGGCCCTTCGGCGCTCCAACTCCTCATCATTCACGTTGAGTTGGAGAGTGCGGGCCTCGACGTCCAGGGTGATCGTGTCCCCCGTCCGCACCAGGGCCAGCGGGCCGCCGATGTACGACTCCGGCGCCACGTGCAGCGCGCACGCGCCGTAACTCGTGCCGCTCATCCGGGCGTCGGAGATCCGCACCATGTCCCGTACGCCCTGCTTGAGCAGGTGGTCGGGGATCGGCAGCATGCCGTACTCGGGCATGCCGGGGCCGCCCTTGGGACCGGAGTTGCGCAGCACCAGCACACTGTCGGCGGTGATGTTCAGGGACGGGTCGTTGATGGTCCGCTGCATCGTCTTGTAGTCGTCGAAGACGACCGCGGGGCCGGTGTGCTTGAGCAGGTGCTGCTCGGCGGCGATGTGCTTGATGACGGCGCCGTCGGGGCAGAGGTTGCCGCGCAGGACCGCGACGCCGCCCTCGCGGGCGACCGGGTTGTCGCGGGTGCGGATGACGTCGTCGTTGTGGACGACGGCACCTTCGAGCTGCTCGCCCAGGGTGCCGTTGACCGTCGGCCGGTCCAGGTGCAGCAGGTCGGTGATCCGGGAGAGGAAGGCGGGCAGGCCGCCGGCGAAGTAGAAGTCCTCCATGAGGTACGTCTGTCCGCCGGGCCGGACGTTGGCCAGTACCGGGACCGTGCGGGCGATGTGGTCGAAGTCGTCGAGGGTGAGCTCGATGCCCGCGCGGCCCGCCATGGCGATCAGATGGATGACGGCGTTGGTGGAGCCGCAGAGGCCGAGGATGGTGGTGACGGCGTCCTCGAAGGCCTCGCGGCTGAGGATCTCCGACGGCTTGAGCCCGGTCCAGGCGAGCTCCACGGCGCGGCGCCCGGAGGCGGCGGCCATGCGCTCGTGCCCGGAGTCGACGGCCGGGATCGAGGAGGCGCCCGGCAGCGTCATGCCGAGGGCTTCCGCCGCCGCGGTCATCGTGGACGCAGTACCCATGGTCATGCAGTGACCGGGTGAACGCGCCAACCCGCCCTGCAGCTCCCGCAGTTCACAGTCCGTCAGGTTGCCCGCGCGGTGCTCGTCCCAGTACTTCCACATGTCGGTGCCGGACCCGAGGGTCTCACCGCGCCAGTGCCCCGGCAGCATCGGCCCGGCGGGCACGAAGATCGACGGAACATCGGCCGAGGCCGCGCCCATGAGCAGCGCCGGCGTCGACTTGTCGCAGCCGCCGAGCAGCACCGCCGCGTCGATCGGATACGACCGCAGTAGTTCCTCCGTCTCCATCGCGAGGAGGTTGCGGTAGAGCATCGGGGTCGGCTTCTGGTACGTCTCCGAGAGCGTGGAGACCGGGAACTCGAGCGGGAAGCCCCCGGCCTGCCACACCCCCCGCTTGACCGCCTCGGCACGCTCGCGCAGATGAACGTGGCACGGGTTGATGTCGGACCAGGTGTTGAGGACGGCGATCACCGGGCGGCCCCGGTACTCCTCCGCCTCGTAGCCGAGCTGGCGCATGCGGGCGTTGTGCGACCAGGTGCGCAGCTGGCCCTCGGCGCCGTACCACTGATGGCTTCTGAGTTCCTCGGGGCGCTTTCGGTCAGTGCTCTTCCTGCTCGTCATATCGACCACCCGGCGGCTATGGCGGCGACCTCGGCGCGCTCGTCCTCGGGCAGGTGCCGGCTCGGCGGGCGGACGTCGCGGCGGCACAGGCCGAGGGAGGCGAGGGCCTCCTTGACGACCGTGACATTGTTGGCGGAGCCGTTCGCGGCACGCAGCTCCTCGAAGCGGCGGATCTGCTCCCAGACCTTCATCGCGCCCGGATAGTCCCCGGATCGAAGCGCTTCGATCATGTTCAGCGAAACGGACGGGGCGACGTTCACGAGTCCGGAGGTGAAGCCGGTGGCGCCCGCGGAGAAGTACGAGGGCGCGTACGGCTCGGCGAGTCCCGCGACCCATACGAAGCGGTCGAGCCCGGCGTCCCGCGCGAAGGCGGCGAACTTGGCGGCGTCCGGTACGGCGTACTTCGCGCCGATGACGTTCGGGCAGTCGTCGGCGAGTTCGGCGAGGCGCGCGCCGCTGAGCTGGGCGTTGCGGATGTACGGCACGACGCCGAGCTCGGGGACGGCCTCGGCGATGGCGCGGTGGTAGTCGACCCAGCCGTTCTGGGAGACGTACGGGTGGACGGGCTGGTGGACCATCACCATCTGGGCGCCGAGTTCGCGGGCGTGCCGGGCGGAGGCGATGGCGGTCGGGATGTCGTGCCCGACGCCGACGAGGATGACGGCCCGCTCCCCCGCCTCGTCGAGGGTCAACTCGGTGACGAGGCGGCGCTCTTCGGGGGTGAGGGCGTAGAACTCGCCGGTGTTGCCGTTGGGGGTGAGGGTGGTGATGCCCCCGTCGAGGAGTCGACGCAGCAGGGCCCGGTGGGCGGACTGGTCGATGGTGCCGTCCTCGGCGAACGGGGTCACCGGGATCGCCACCACGTCGGCCAGGGCCGTCCGCTGGGTCTCGAACGTCTGGGTCTCGAACGTCGTGGTCATGCCGGACCGTCCTCTCCCTGGGCCTCGGCCCCCGCGCCGGGGAAGGCCCGCTCGACGAACGACGCGATGTGGGCGTGCAGGGCGCGCGCGGCGCCGTCCGCGTCCCCTTCGAGCGCGAGCCGCAGGATCTCCCGGTGCTCGCCGGCCTCCCGCTCCCAGGAAGGCGAGGCGGCCCAGGCGACGGCGGAGACGAGGGCGGCCTGGTCGCGGACCTCGTCGAGCATCCGGCCGAGCAGCGGGTTGCCGCACGGCAGGTAGAGGGCGCGGTGGAACTCCCGGTTGGCGAGGGAGCGTTCGGCGGTGTCGGCGGCGGCGTCGGCGCGAGTCAGCGCGTCACGGGCGGCGTCGAGGGAGGCACCGCGCCGAACCGCCCGCTTCAGGGCCTCGGGCTCCATCAGCAGCCGCACGTCGTAGACCTCGCGCGCCATGTCCGCGTCCACCATGCGCACCGTGACGCCCTTGTACTGGCTCATCACGACCAGCCCGGTCCCGGCCAGCGTCTTGAGCGCCTCGCGCACCGGGGTCTTCGACACCCCGAACTGCGCGGCCAGCTCGGTCTCGACCAGGGCCTGACCGGGCGTCAACTGCCCGGTGAGGATGCGGCGTTTGATCTCCTCCAGCACGTACTGCGTGCGGGAGGGGATCGGCGTGGGCACAGAGGTCATGCGCGCCTCTCGGATCTTCGCGGGATTGCATCTCGCGTATGGGATCTCACGTATCGCGTCTCATATATGACGTACGAAGTACGACGCGATGAAGGTAGGAGGGGGCGCATGTTTCGTCAATGCTTCTGACAAAGGAAGTTGAGGTTGCCTCAGATGTGCAGGATGTGGCCTTCGCGAGCGGTGAGGGTGGGACCGCCGAAGACCTCGGCGGCGCGGGCGGTCGCCGCCTCCGGGGTGAGCGAGGGCCCGACATGCGTGACGACGAGCTCCCGTACGCCCGCCCGGCGCGCGGCGGTTCCGGCGTCCTCGGGTGTCAGGTGCACCTGTTCGCCATCGCGATGCTCGTCGATGTCGGCCTCGCACAGGAACAGGTCGGCGTCGCGGGCGAGTTCGGTGAGCGCCGGGCAGGGACCGCTGTCCCCGGAGTACGCGAGAACCCGACCGCCGCTCTCCACCCGCAGCCCGTACGCCTCGACGTCGTGCACGACGGCACGCGAGGTGAGCAGCAGCTCGCCGTGGCGGGCAGTGTGACCGTCATACAGGGGCCGGAAGTCGAAGACGCCGCCCAGGAACCCGGCGTCCGCGCGCCCGAAGAAGGCGGCGAGGCGCTGCGCGCAGTCGCCCGGCGCGTAGACCGGAATGGGCGCGTCCGGAGTGAGCCCGCCGTAGGCCAGCCCGTAGAAGGCGGCGATCAGATCGGCGCTGTGATCGGCATGGAGGTGGGAGATCCAGACAGCACTGAGCCGGGCCGGGTGCGTATGCCGCTGCAACTCCGCGAAGGTGCCGGTCCCGGCGTCCACCCACACCTCGGCCCCGCCTGCGCGCACCAGATAGCCGGAGCAGGGGCGGCCGGGGCCGGGGTGCGGGGATGCGGTGCCGAGGACGGTGAGGGTGAGCATGCGGGGAGCGTATGTCCCCGCTGCCTCGGTGTGCCCGGGATTACGGCGCCCAGCCGGGGTCCCGCCCGCTCAGCCCCACGGCCCGGTCCAGCAGTGACGCCTCGTCCGGCACCGGGACGACCGGGCCGAAGATGCCGCCGCCCCGGTCGGGGTCGTCGGCGGCGGCGAGGAGGAAGTCGTACGACGCCTGGAGGGCGGCCGGGTCCGGTGCGTACGGCTGGCCCGTCGCCACGGCCAGGTCCCAGCCGTGGATCACCAGCTCGTCCGTGGCCACCGCCGCCGCCACGGCAGCGGGCAGGTCCACGCCGCCCGCCCGGGTCATGCCGACCCACGCCTCCGGAGCGCGCCACGCCTCGGCCAGTTCGTCGAGCACCTTGGGCAGCTCCTCGCGCCAGCCCGGCCCGATGTCCGGGACGGCGGCCTCGGGGCTGGTGTCGGTCGTGACACCCAGATCCTTCCGCCCGGCGTCCCGAAAGGCGACGGCCAGACCGATCAGGTGGCCCAGCAGATTGCGCACCGCCATCTCCGGGCAGGGCGTCCGCGCCGAGAGCTGATCGTCGGTGACGCCCTCCGCGAGGCGGGCCACGATGCGGGCCTGCGGTCCGAGGTCGAGGGTTGTGTCGGTATCGGTTTCGGTCATGGGCCGGCTCCTCATGGATGTGTTCCTGGGAGGTAGACCGGCGGGGGTGACGAAACTAATCGGCGGCGCTCACGAAACTCATCGGCGGGGCGGCCCTCTGGGGCAGGGGGCGCGCCGCGTGGAGGAGGGAGGGGGCGACGCGGGAGGAGGGGGACCGCTTGGAGGAGGCCGAGGGGGCGACACCCGACTAGGGGAACCGCCTGGAGGAGGCGGAGGGGCCGACGCCGGACGAGGGGAACCGCCTGGAGAAGGCCAAGCGGCCGACACCCGACGAGGGAGACCGCCTGGAGAAGGCCAAGCGGCCAACACCCGCCCCGGCACGCCACCTGGGGCAGGCCGAGTGGTCGCGCACGGCTAAACAAGGTTCACCCACCACACACGCACCCCACCACACGCCACCGCACGCCTTATGGCGCACAACGCGAAAAGCGCGCTGTCCAAGGCACTTCCCCGATCCGCACACCCCCGCCTCAGCCGCACGATGGCGAGGCATGACAACGACCCCCACCACCTGGGCCCTCCCCCGCGTCCTGCGCGACCGCAACGCCGCCCTCTACCTCACCGGAGTCGTGGTCTCCGGCTTCGGCACCTCGGCGTTGTGGCTGGCGTCCGGCGTCTGGGTCAAGGACCTCACCGGGTCCGACGGTCTGGCCGCGCTGTGCATGCTCGCCATGTGGGCACCCACCCTGGCCGGCCCGCTGCTCGGCACGCTCGCCGACTGCGCCCGCCGCAAGCCGCTGCTGATCGGCGCGAACCTCCTCCTGGCCGCCCTCCTGCTCACCCTCTTCACCGTCGACTCCCCCGCCCGCCTCTGGCTCCTCTTCGCGGTCCTGTTCGTCTACGGCGCCGCCGGTGTCGTGCACGACGCCGCCGAGTCCGCCCTCGTCGCCGGCGCGGTCCCCGCGTCCCTGCTCGGCGACTTCAACGGGCTGCGCATGACGGCCACCGAGGGCATGAAACTTCTCGCCCCGCTGGCCGGCGCGGGCGTCTACGCGGCGTACGGCGGCGCGAGCGTCGCCCTCCTCGATGCCGCCACTTTCGTGGCCGCGACCGGCCTGTACGCCTGCCTCCGCGTCCGCGAGACCACCCCCGCGCCGCCCACGATCAACTGGCGCGCCCAGACCGCCGAGGGCGCCCGTCACCTGTGGACCCACCCCCGGCTGCGCCCCCTCGTCCTGGCCGGCGGCACGACCATGCTCTTCGCCGGTCTCAACGGCGCGATGATCTACGCCGTCATCGACGGCCTCGGGCACTCCCCCACGTACGCCGGTGTGCTCTACGCCGTCCAAGGCGCCGGTTCCGTGGCGGTCGGGCTACTCTCCGGCACCGCGCTGCGCCGCCTCGACGAGCGCCGTTTCGCGGCGTACGGCATCGCGCTGACGGCCGTCGCCTCGGGCTTGCGGGCGATCCCGTCCGATCCAGTGGCGCTGGCGTGCAGCGCGGCCAGTGGGGTGGGCCTGCCCTGTGTGCTGATCGCCGCGCTCACCGCCGTCCAGCGGGAGACGCCGGACGCCCTCCTCGGCCGTACGGCCGCCACGGCCAACACCCTGGTGTTCGCGCCGAACGTCCTCGGGCTGGCCGTCGGCGCGGCGCTGGTCGAACTGATCGACCTGCGGCTGCTGTTGCCCGTCCTGGGCCTGGTGTGGCTGGTGACCGCGCTGCCGCTGCTTCAGAGCGCGGCCAGCGCCTCCCGCACCGCCACCAAGTCGCCGTCCGACGCCAACCCCGCGTGATAGAGCCGGATCTCCGTGGCTCCCAGCTCACGCGCGCGTGCCGCGTCCGACGCCAGTGTGCCCGGGCTGCCGCCCATCCCGGAGACCACACCGAAGTTGGCGGCGACGACCGCGCCCTTGCGCCCCTGCGCGGCGAACGGCGTCAGCAGAGCGGGCCCGCCCGCGCAGGGCACGACCACGCCGTCCGCGACGGAGAGGATGTGCTCGGGGTCGACGCCCGGGTTGGCGCCGACGTGGTACGTCACGGGGTCGGCGTGCAGCAGGATCTGGAAGCCGTCGGGGGCGGCCGCGCGGACCGCCCGGACCGCCGTCTCCTGGAGTGTGCGGGCGGTTTCGTCGCGCCACGCGCGCGTGGCCGCCGCGTTCGACTCGCCGAGCAGCTTCTCGACCCCGGCCCAGCCCTCGTCGGCGACCGTCCCCTGCCACAGGGGCTCCAGGGCGGCGCGTACGGCGGCCGCCAGCTCGTCGGCGTCCAGGCCCTGGTCGCCGTAGCCCTCCTTGCACGTCGGGCAGAAACAGAGCGCCATCAGGTACATCCCGGCGTCGCCGAGCGGGACCCCGCCGGTCTTGTCGTGTGCGTGCAGGTGCTGCAGCCCGTACCAGCCGAGGGACTCCAGCTCGGTGCCGCGCGCCCCGGGCCGTACGGCGGCTTCGGCGGCCAGGTCGACGAGGTACGCGCGTGTGGCGGGCTGTGCGATGCAGGGGGCCCAGGGGTAGCGGTCGCCGTAGGCGTTGACGACGGAGGTGTCGGGGTGCTCGGCGCCCAGGCGGGAGTTGTGCGCGAGGACCACCCAGGTGTGCACCTCCAGACCGGCGGCCGTGAGCGCGGCGGCCGCCTCGCCGAAGGCATCGCCGGGCGCCCAGTCCCCGGCCGGGTAGGGGCGCAGCTCCCGGCCCTGCCACCGGCCGTCCGTCGGGTACAGCACGCACGCGTGCTCGGCGGTGACGATGCGGTGGCGCGGGTGGCGGGGGGTGAGGGCGCGGGTGGAGTGGTAGGCGGCGGCGAGCGTCACCTGCGGCACGCCGAGGGCGGCGATTCTGGCGGGTGCCGCCGGGTCTCCGTTGACGTCCCAGGGGTAGACGAATGTCGACGCCTTCACTTGGATTCCTCCGGCTCCTTCTCCAGCAGCGCGTATCCGCGCTCGATCACCTCGGCGAGCTGCTTGACATGATCCTCGCTCGGCTCGTGCAGCGGGGGCCGGACCTCCCCCACGGCCGGCCCGCGCAGCCGTACCCCGGCCTTGACGAGGGCGACGGCGTATCCGCGACCCCGGGCGCGCAGCTCGACGAACGGGCGGTAGAAGCCGTCCAGGAGACGGTTCACCGTCGTGTCGTCGCCGGCCTCCAGTGCCCGGTGGAAGGCGAGGGCGATCTCGGGGGCGAAGCAGAACACCGCGGAGGAGTAGAGCGGGACCCCGATCGCGCGGTAGGCGAGCTGGGTCTGCTCGGCGGTCGGCAGGCCGTTGAAGTAGAGGAAGTCGCCGGGGACCTCAGTGCGTACGGCGCTGACGATCCGCTGCATGAGGTCCAGGTCGCCGAGGCCGTCCTTGAGGCCGATGATCCCGTCGGTGCGGGCGAGTCCGACGACGGTGTCCGGGGTGAACACGGCGTTGTCGCGCTGGTAGACGATGACGGGGAGCGCGGTCGCCGCCGCGACCTCCCGGTAGTGCCGCAACAGCCCCTCCTGCCCGGCGACGACGAGATACGGCGGCATGGCGAGCAGCCCGTCCGCCCCGGCCGCCTCGGCGAGCTGCGCGTACCGCACGGCGAGGGCGGTGCCGTACCCGGCGCCCGCGACGACCGGCACCCGTCCCGCCACCTCCTCGACGGCCGCCCGCACGCACGCCTGGAACTCCTCGGGCGTGAGCGCGTGGAACTCCCCGGTGCCGCAGCACGCGAACACGGCGGCGGCCCCGGCCTCGACGCCTCGGCGCACATGGGTGCGGTAGGTGTCGAGATCGACCGCGCCATCGGGACCGTACGCCGTGACGGGGAAGAACAGGGGTCCGCTGGGAATGCCGAGTCGAGCGGCGAGGGGGGCAGTCGTCACGGGCTCTCCCTGGAACGAGGCGGTGAGTACAGGATTCTGATCAGAGTTTACGTTTATGAACGCTGGCTGCACCACCCTTGACGAGGAGGGGTGGTGATCCTTAACTAGTCCACGAATGTGAATACCGTGCACGCATGAGGCCGCTGATCGAAGGAGAACCGAGGATGCCAGCCCCCCGCACCGTTCTGCTCACCGGCGCCGCCGGCGGCCTCGGCACCCTGATGCGGGACCTGCTCCCGGCGTACGGCTACGAGCTGCGGCTGCTCGATCTGCGTCCCGTCGACGGCGAGCCGGACTCGATCGTCACCGACCTCGCCGACAAGGACGCGGTGCGCGAGGCCGTGCGGGGCGTCGACGCGATCATCCATCTCGCGGGCATCTCCCTGGAAGCCCCGTTCGAGAAGATCCTCAAGGCGAACATCGAGGGCACCTACCACCTGTACGAGGCCGCCCGCGAGGAGGGCGTGGAGCGCATCGTCTTCGCCTCCTCCAACCACGCCGTCGGCTTCACACCCCGCCCCCAGGGCGACACACCTCTTGATCCGAGCGCGCTCATCCCGATCGACACCCCGCGCCGCCCGGACACCTTCTACGGCCTGTCCAAGTCCTTCGGCGAGGATCTCGCGCAGTTCTACTGGGACAAGTACGGCCTGGAGACGGTGTCCGTCCGCATCGGCTCCTGCTTCCCCGAGCCGACCAGCGTCCGCATGCTCTCGGTGTGGATGAGCCCCGCCGACGGCGCCCGCCTCTTCCACGCGGCCCTGACCGCCGAGAACGTCGAGCACACCGTCGTCTACGGCTCCTCCGCGAACACGCGCCTGTGGTGGGACCTGACCACCGCGCGCACCCTCGGCTACGAGCCGCAGGACGACTCCGAACCGTACGCCGAGAAGCTCATCGCCGAGCAGGGCGACCTCGAACCGGACAACGTCGCGCACGCCTACCTGGGCGGCCACTTCGTCAGCGACCCGCCGATCTGGCCGTACTGACCCCGCCGGCACGGCGGAAAACGAGCGTCCGGGAAGCGGGCGGGCACCGAACGGGCCCGTCCGCTTCCGCATTCGGGCATCCGCGCTGCCCGATCTCACGTCACGATCTTCGGTCGCCCAGGTCCGACACGGTCACGCGCCGAGCCGAACGGGCACAAACGGGCAGTATCGACTCGACAACAGGCCTGTTCAGTCCCGCTTTGCCGCTGTAGAACTTCCCCCATGGGCCCCACCGGGCCCGAACGGGCAACACAACCCGACCGCCCCGCAGGCGATCGAGTCACGCAGCACAGCACGGAAGCGGGTGTCGACGATGACGACGGCGAATACGGCGAAGACCGCCGAGGAACGCCAGCGTGAGATCGTGCGCATCGCGCGGGCCACCGGCTCGGTCGACGTCACCGCGCTCGCCACCGAACTGGGCGTCGCCAAGGAGACCGTACGCCGGGACCTGCGCGTCCTGGAGGACCACGGCCTCCTCCGCCGCACCCACGGCGGCGCCTACCCCGTGGAGAGCGCGGGCTTCGAGACGACGCTCGCCTTCCGCGCCACCAGCCACGTGCCCGAGAAGCGCCGGATCGCGGCCGCGGCGGCCGGGCTGCTCGGGGACGCCGAGACGGTCTTCGTCGACGAGGGCTTCACCCCGCAACTCGTCGCCGAGGCCCTGCCCAGGGACCGGCAGCTGACCGTGGTCACCGCGTCCCTGCCGGTCGCCGGCTCACTCGCCGAGGCCGAGAACATCTCGGTCCTGCTGCTCGGCGGCCGGGTGCGCTCCGGCACGCTGGCCACCGTCGATCACTGGACGACGAAGATGCTCGCCGGCTTCGTCATCGACCTGGCGTTCATCGGCGCCAACGGCATCTCCCGCGATCACGGCCTCACCACGCCCGACCCTGCGGTCAGCGAGGTCAAGTCGCAGGCGATCCGGTCCGCGCGGCGCACGATCTTCGCCGGGGTCCACACCAAGTTCGGAGCGGTCAGCTTCTGCCGGTTCGCCGACGTCGGCGCCCTGGAGGCGATCGTGACGAGCACGCTGCTCCCCGCATCCGAGGCCCACCGCTACTCACTCCTCGGGCCGCAGGTCATCCGCGTCTGACGTCCTGGCCGACTCCGGCACCACACCTCGCCCAACCAAAGATCCAGAAATCCAACCGACCCACCCCGTAGGGCACCTCCATACCCACCCCCGTCCCCTTTGCATCTAAATGTCCAGGAGCACCCCATGCGAACCCAGAGCCGACGCGCGCCACGCCACCTCCTCCTCGTGGCCGCCGTAGGGACGCTGATCACTCCGCTCGCCGCCTGCGCGGGCGCCGGCGGGTCCGGATCCTCCGGCGGCGACTCCATCAACGTCCTGATGGTGAACAACCCCCAGATGGTGGAGCTGCAGAAGCTCACCGCGGACAACTTCACCAAGGACACCGGCATCAAGGTGAACTTCACCGTCCTGCCGGAGAACGACGTCCGGGACAAGATCAGCCAGGACTTCGCCAACCAGGCGGGCCAGTACGACGTCGCCACCCTCAGCAACTACGAGATCCCCATCTACGCCAAGAACGGCTGGCTCCACTCCCTGGACTCGTACGTCAAGAGCGACACCGCCTTCGACCAGGACGACGTCCTCACCCCGATGACACAGGCCCTGACCGCGGAGGACGGCAAGCTCTACGGCGAGCCCTTCTACGGCGAGTCCTCCTTCCTGATGTACCGCAAGGACATCTTCGACAAGGCGGGCCTGACCATGCCCGCCAAGCCCACCTGGAAGCAGGTCGCCGACCTCGCCGCGAAGGTGGACGAGTCCGAGTCCGACATGAAGGGCATCTGCCTGCGCGGCCTGCCGGGCTGGGGCGAGGTCATGGCGCCGCTGACCACGGTCGTCAACACCTTCGGCGGCACCTGGTTCGACAAGGACTGGAACGCACAGCTGGACTCCAAGGAGTTCAAGGAGGCCACGCAGTTCTACGTCGACCTGGTCCGTAAGCACGGCGAGTCCGGCGCCGCACAGTCCGGCTACGCCGAGTGCCTGAACAACATGACCCAGAGCAAGACGGCCATGTGGTACGACGCCACCGCCGGCGCCGGCTCCCTGGAGGCCTCCGGCTCCCCGGTCAAGGGCAAGATCGGCTACGTCCCGGCGCCGGTCGAGAAGACCGACAGCTCCGGCTGGCTCTACACCTGGGCCTGGGGCGTCCAGAAGGCGTCCAAGAACGCCGAGAACGCCTGGAAGTTCATCTCCTGGGCCTCCGGCAAGGACTACGAGAAGCTCGTCGGCGAGAAGATCGGCTGGGCCAACGTGCCGGGCGGCAAGCGCACGTCGACGTACGACATCCCGGAGTACCGCAAGGATGCGGCCGCCTTCGCGGACGTCACCCGTGACGCCATCGCGGGCGCCAAGCCCGAGGACCCGGGCGTGCAGCCCCGGCCCGCGCCCGGCATCCAGTTCGTCGGCATCCCCGAGTTCACCGACCTGGGCACCAAGGTCTCCCAGGAGATCAGCTCCGCGATCGCCGGGCGGCAGTCGGTGGACAGCGCGCTGAGCAAGGCGCAGAAGCTCGCCGAGGCCGTCGGAAAGAAGTACCAGTAATGACCGTGACGACTCCCCCCACCCGGATCGCCGCCGCCTCCCCGCGACCGGCGGCCCGGCGGCCGAACCGTATGCGCGCCTGGGCCACCCGGGCCCCGCTGCTGCCCGCACTGATCTTCATGATCGTCGTGACACAGCTGCCCTTCGTGGCCACCCTGGTCATCTCGTTCTTCGACTGGAACGCCCTCTACCCCGACGACCGCCACTTCGCCGGCTTCGCCAACTACTCGGAAGTGCTGAGCACCCCCGAACTGCGCAAGTCGGTGTGGACGACGGTCCTGCTGACCGCCACGGTCGTACTCGTCAGCCTGGTCCTCGGCCTGCTGCTGGCGCTCCTGCTGGACCGCAAGTTCCGCGGCCGGGCAGCAGTCCGCACCATGCTCATCGCCCCGTTCCTGCTGGTGCCGATCGCGGCCGCGCTGCTGTGGAAGCACGTGCTCTTCAATCCCGAGTACGGCCTGTTCAACGGCATCCTGCACTGGATCGGAGGCAGCGGAGCCGCCCAGCCGGACTGGATCTCCGAAATGCCGCTGATGGCGGTGGAGGCCTCGCTGATCTGGCAGTGGACTCCCTTCATGACGCTGATCCTGCTCGCCGGACTGCAGAGCCGTGACCCGCAACTCATCGAAGCGGCGCGGGTGGACGGCGCGAACGACTGGCAGGTGTTCATCCACATGACGCTGCCGCACATCCGCCGGTACATCGAACTGAGCGTGCTGCTCGGCTCGATCTACATCGTGCAGAACTTCGACGCGGTGTACACCATCACCTCCGGCGGCCTGGGCACCGCGAACCTGCCGTACACCATCTACCAGACCTTCTACCAGGCACACGAGAACGGCCTCGCCTCGGCGGCCGGCGTGATCGTCGTCATCGGCTCGATCATCCTCGCGACCTTCGCCCTGCGCGTCGTGTCGTCCCTGTTCCGCGCGGAGGTGTCCCGCTGATGACCACGCTCACCACCGCAGCCCCACGACGACTGCCGTTCCGCGGCCGGTTCCAGGGCGCCGCCCTGGGAGTCGTCGCCTGGCTGGCTGGCATCCTGTTCGTCCTCCCCATCCTCTGGATGGCCCTGACGTCCTTCCACTCGGAGTCTGACGCCGCAACCAACCCGCCCTCCCTCGCCGCCTCCCTCACCCTGGACGGCTACCGCGAGTTCTTCGGCGCGGGCGGCGGCGCCGGCCCCTGGCCCTCCCTGATCAACTCGGCGACGGCGTCGGTGGCTTCGACGCTGCTGACGCTGCTCCTGGCACTACCTGCCGCCTACGCACTGTCGATCCGCCCGGTGAAGAAGTGGACCGACGTCCTGTTCTTCTTCCTCTCCACGAAGATGCTGCCGCTGGTGGCGGGCCTGCTGCCGATCTACTTGTTCGCGAAGAACACCGGCCTGCTCGACAACATCTGGGCGCTGGTCATCCTCTACACGGCCATGAACCTGCCGATCGCGGTGTGGATGATGCAGTCCTTCCTCGCCGAGGTGCCGGTCGCGATCATCGAGGCGGCGCAGATCGACGGCGCGAGGCTGCCGACGATCCTGTGGCGCGTGGTCGCCCCCATCGCCCTGCCGGGCATCGCGGCAACGTCGCTGATCTGCTTCATCTTCAGCTGGAACGAGCTGCTGTTCGCCCGAGTGCTGACCGGCGTGGTGGCGGAGACCGCCCCCGTCTTCCTGACCGGCTTCATCACCAGCCAGGGCCTGTTCCTGGCCAAGGTGTGCGCCGCGTCGCTCGTCATCTCCCTGCCGGTACTCGCCGCGGGGTTCGCCGCCCAGGACAAGCTGGTCCAGGGCCTGTCGTTGGGAGCCGTGAAATGAAGGCCGCCGTCATCGAGTCCGTGGGCAAGGCCGTCGTCGCCGAGGTCCCGGACCCGACGCCAGGACCGCGCGACGTCGTGGTCGAGGTCGCAGCGTGCGGCCTGTGCGGAACCGATCTCCACATCCTCCAGGGCGAGTTCGCACCGAAGCTGCCGATCGTGCCCGGGCACGAGTTCGCGGGCGAGGTGGTCGGGGTCGGCACGCAGGTCACGGAGCTGTCGGTGGGCGACCGGGTCGCGGTCGACCCGTCGTTGTACTGCTACGAGTGCCGGTACTGCCGTACCGGCCACAACAACCTGTGCGAGCGGTGGGCCGCGATCGGTGTGACGACGGCGGGGGGCGCGGCGCAGTACGCGGTGGCGCCGGTGGCGAACTGCGTACGGCTCCCCGAGCACGTCCGCACCCAGGACGCCGCACTGGTGGAGCCCCTGTCCTGCGCCGTCCGCGGCTACGACGTCCTGCAGTCCCGTCTCGGTGCCCACGTCCTGATCTACGGCTCGGGAACGATGGGCCTGATGATGCTGGAGCTGGCCAAGCGGACCGGGGCGGCGAGCGTGGACGTGGTCGACGTGAACCCGGCCCGGCTGGAGACGG
The DNA here is from genome assembly GCF_001509475.1 of Streptomyces regalis. Classification (GTDB taxonomy): domain Bacteria; phylum Actinomycetota; class Actinomycetes; order Streptomycetales; family Streptomycetaceae; genus Streptomyces; species Streptomyces regalis. The sequence continues at coordinate 1,509 of NZ_LLZG01000360.1, read as the reverse complement.
CACGGCGCCTCGGCGTCTCGGCGTCCGCAGCGAACCCGGACGAGCTGGACCGGCCGCAGGGCTGGGACCTGGTGGTGGATGCGACGGGCAACGCGGCGGCGATCCAGGACGGGCTGGACCGGGTCGCGAAGGCGGGCACGTTCCTGCAGTTCGGGGTGGCGGACTATGCGACGCGGGTGACGATCGATCCGTACCGCATCTACAACCAAGAGATCACGATCACGGGCTCCATGGCGGTCCTGCATAGCTTCGAGCGTGCGGCGGAGCTGTTCGCGACCGGGGTCCTCGACCCCGAGATCTTCATCAGCGACCGGATTCCGCTGGAGCGGTATCCCGAGGCGCTGGAGCAGTTCGCGTCCGGGGTGGGCCGCAAGATCGTGGTGGTGCCGTAGGGGATTCTCGCCCCCGCCGCCCCTACCCGTCCCATCCCCCAGGGGCTCCGCCCCCTGGACCCCCGCTCCTCAAACGCCGGAGGGGCTGATTTCAGCCCGTCCGGCGTTTGAGGACGAGGCCCGGTTCAGGGCCGAAGCGGGGGTCTGGGGGCCGCAGGCCTCCAGGGACGGGACGGGTAGGGGCGGCGGGGGCGAAACCCGCTGGGCCGCACCACCCCGCACCCGTACGATCCCGACCATGCCAACCCCACACGGCTTCCACTACGAGGCCATCCCCGACGGCACCATCCGCATCACCCACCACGGCCACCCCGCCACAACCCTCCGCGGCCACCGAGCCGACGAATTCCGCGCCGAGGTCGAAGCGGGCGACCCCCAGCTCGTCATGGCCCGCTGGACCGGGAACTACAAGCGCGGCAACGAACGCACCGCCCGCAACCACCCCCGCAACCGCCGCTGACCCTTCCGCCAAATGGGCCCTGGGTAAGGGAACGGTAAAACGCCCCCGCTCGTTCACTCGGCATGACAGCTATGACCCCCGGCTCGAACATCCCTCTCTCCGCCGCGCGCGTGACGGTGGACGTCGCCGCCCCGGTGCGGCTCGACGTATCGGGCCTGCTGCTCACCGCCGACGGCAAGGTGCGCTCCGACGACGACTTCATCTTCTACAACCAGCCCCAGGGCCCCGGCGTGACATACCGCTCGGGCGGCGGCACCAGCCCCGACGCGATCACGGTCGACACGACGGCCGTTCCCCCCGGCATCGAGAAGATCGTCGTCACCGCCAGCCCGGACGCCGCCGGCCAGACCTTCCAGGGCATCGAACCGACGGCCACCATCCGCAACGCGGACGACAACAGCGTCCTGGCCACCTTCACGCCCCCGCAGCTCGGCACCGAGACGGCACTGGTGATCGTCGAGGTCTATCTGCGGGGCGGCGCCTGGAAGGCCCGCGCGGTCGGCCAGGGCTACGCCAACGGCCTGGCCGGCATCGCCACCGACTTCGGCGTCACGGTCGAGGAACCGGCCCCGGCCGCCGCCCCGGTAGCCCCGCCGCAGCCCACCATGCAGCCCCCGGTCGCCCCGCCCGCACCACCGATGTCCACTCCCCCGGCGC
>NZ_LLZG01000359.1 GCF_001509475.1 Streptomyces regalis | reverse complement strand
CGGATGGCTTGGCTTTCGCCACCCGGCCAACACTCAACCTACCAACGCCCACTGACAGCCGCTGACGAATACCGAAACTCCCGGCAGCAGCTTTCAACCCCTACGAGGACGCCGAGGCCGACGGGGCGTCGCTGGGCGGGGTGCCGGTGGGCGCGTCGCTCGGCGGCGTACCGCCCTCGCCGCCACCGTCGCCGCTGCCCGCGCCGGTGTTCTCGGCGTCGGGGTCGATGCCGAGGGTGAGGAAGCCCCTGTAGCCCTTGGACGGGTCGGCCTTCTTGACCGGCTTGAGGGTCAGCAGGCCGCTGGAGGCGCCGCCGCCGTCGTAGACCATGTCGTTGTCGAGGGTGGTGTAGCTGCCGGAGTGCTTCGAGTAGGGCTCCAGCGTGAAGATCTGCTGGGCGATGTCGTCGGCGAAGAACAGCTGGCCGGTGTAGTTGACCTTGCCGCCCTCGTAGGTGCCGTCCTCCTTCTGGCCGCCCGTGTGCACCTTGAGGTGGATGTGGCAGGTGCGCGGGGTGTACCAGCCCGGGAAGATCGTCTCGAACTTGACGACCCCGTTGGCGTTGGCGATCTGGTAGCCGCGCAGGTAGGTGTTGTCGTTCGCGGTCGAGCCGTCCTCGCTCTCGGCGGGCGCGGAGCCGCCGGGGTTGGCGGTGGTGTAGCCGGAGTAGTAGCCCCAGGCGTCGCAGTGCCAGATCTCCACGGCCGCGCCGGGGACCGGGGTGCAGCCGTCGGTGGCGTCGACGACGGTGAGGCGCAGCGTCAGTGGGACGCCGCTCTTGCCCTCGGTGATGTCCTTTCTGACGAGGGCGTTGTCGAGGTAGTACGGGCCCTCGGTGACGCTCGACATCAGCGTCATGCAGGTACCGGAGCTCTCCGAGGCCGTCGTGGTGGCCGTGGCCGCCGCGTCGGTGGTGGTCGTGTCGGCGAACGCCGCCTGGTAACCGGTGACGGCGAGCCCGCCCGCCACGACCGTCCCTCCGGTCACCGCTATCGCGCGGCGCCGGGTGATCGACTTGTCCTTGTGGTTTCCCGTCATGACCAGGAAATTAGGGAGACCGCCCGGCAGGAGCTTGGGGTGGCGCTGTGCGCAGGCTGTGAGTCCTGAGGAAGCTGAAGTTCGCAGCCCTCACCGGCCGTTGGTGGGCTGGCCGGCCCGTCACCCGTAGAGCTCAGCAATTACCCCGAATGCGCATCTTCCGGTGGGTTTGTCGCCCGCCTGGGCAAAGAGAACTGGTCACTTCCGCGATCTTCCCTGCCCAGGAGAGCGAAGACGATGACCCGTTCGTCTGTACGCCGGAGCCCGGCGCGGTTGCTCCGTTCGGTGCTGCCCGCCGTCGCCACCGTCCTGACTGTGGTGTGCGCGCTCCTCCTCGGCGGTGCGACACCGGCCGCCGCGCTGACGAAGCCGGTCGTCAACGGGCCCGTGTTCAACGACCCGCTGGGCACGGCGGCTCAGCGGAAGGCGATCTTCACTCAGCTCGTCCGGCTGATCGACGCGACGCCCGCCGGGGCGCAGATCCGCGGCTCGATGCACGAGTTCGTCGACCAGGAGGTCGCGAACGCCCTGATCGCCGCCCATGGGCGGGGCGTCGACGTCAGACTCATCCTCGACGACTCGACCTATGTGGGCCCTGACGGCGCCGAGTTCGCCAACCCGGCCTACCGGTCCCTCAGGGCCGTACTCGGAACCAACACCGCCGCCCGCTCCTGGGTCGTCGTCTGCGACGACAGGTTCGAGGACGCCGACGGGGTGGACGACGTCCAGCGCGGCTGCCTGGCCGTGGCCCCGCCCCAACCGGCCTACAACCACAACAAGTTCTTCCTCTTCTCGAGGATCGGGCCCTTCGACGACGGCACCAGCTACTCGAGGGTCGTCTTCCAGACCTCCTCGAACCTCTCCGACTGGTACAAGGTGGAGTCCTTCAACGACGCCATCACCTTCACGGACAGCACGGTCTACAACGGCTATGCCTCGTACCACGAGCAGCTCCGCCAAGGGCGCACCCTCGCACGCGGCAACAACAACGCCTACTTCTCCACACCGACCGGCTCGGCCTACCGCGGCTACTTCTTCCCCCGGGGTGACGTGTCGTACAACAACCCCGCCACGGACACCGTCGTCAACGTGCTGAACGAGGTCGGCTGCGCCTACACCGGCGCGGACGGGCTGCCGCACCAGACCGACATCCGCATCGTGATGCACAGCTTCTTCCGCTCCCGCCTCCAGGTCGCCGACAAACTGGCCCAGCTGCGCGGCCGGGGCTGCTGGATCGACATCGTCTACGGCGACAGCGACTCCGTGATCACCAGCCGCCTGAACGCCGCCGGCATCCAGCACCGCAGGTGTCGCATTCCCAACGGCCCCGGAATCGACGTCCGCCCGCACAACAAGCAGATCCTGCTCGACGGCGACTACAACGGCGACATCACCCCGCGCGTCTACACGGGCAGCGCCAACCTGACCGGGTCGTCACTGCGCTCGGCCGACGAAGCGATCGTGCGGATCGCGAGCGCGTCGTACCACTCGAGGTATCTGAGCACGTTCTACAAGATCCGCTCGGCCTGCGGTGGCTGAGCCCTGCGGGGCCCTGCATCAGCGATTCCTCATATGGATCCGCTGGGCCCGCGACAAGATCGGGAAGATGTCAGCTGTGAATGAGTCAGCCCGTACAGGGACAGCTCTGGTATTCGCCCAATACCACCACTTCCAGATCGTGGACCCGCAGGGGCCCCTCGCCGACGACCTCGACAGCACCTTCACCGGGCTGGTCTCAGCCTCCGGCGGAGCCGTCGAGGTGAGAACCGGGATCCACACCGGCAACGTCCAGGTCACTGTCGAGATGCACTCGCAGCGCCCCGACGTGGCTGCGGACTGGGAGGAGATCGCTGAGATCTCGTGCCCCTCCCGTTCCGGGGAAGTGCTGGTGACTCATTTCATGGACGACCCCGCGGATCTGCCCTCTCTGGCGTCCCAAGGGCCAGGCCCGTACCGGCTGCGCGTCCATGCGTGCGGCAGGGACCGGGCCGTCGACCAGACGTCCGTGGAGGACGTCGTGGAGTCCTACCTGATCCAAAGCTGGCCCGCCGCACACCAGGATGCTCTCCTGGTGAAGGCGACCGACGCTTACGGGGCTCAGGTACGCGCCCGGCCGGCCGATGACACCATCGTCATCGACCACGAGGACTGCCTTGACACCCAGACCGGCCGGGAGCGCGACATCCTGCGCCGGGCCGAACGCGGCGACTACTCCTGATCCACCACCTTCCCAACTGCGATGTCTCTGGGGGACGTCGCGCTGGTCTCCTCGGGTGGCTGAATTCATCCCGGGGCAGTGCCGGCAGCCATGCGGAGCCCTTCCGCTTGATCGTCACGGGTGACGGGAGCCCTGATCCCCCGCTCCCGAGCCCTCACCACCGGCACTACACCGCCACCAGAGGGGCGTCTTCCCTCCATTTGAGGATCTTGTCGAAGCTCACCACCGCCCCGCCCCGGCCCGGCTTGTTGCCGATCTGGACGTGGTCGGCGAGTTGCTCGATGAGGCAGAGCCCTCGGCCGTGCTCGGCGTCGGTGGCCGCCGGGCGTGGGGCGCGGTGCGGGGCGATGAAGCCGGGGCCCGAGTCGGTGACCTCGATGTGGCACTTCTCGCCGTCGAGGTAGGCCGTGACGCGGTAGGCCTGGGGGGAGCCGTCAGGAGCGGTGTCGCCGCCGTGCTCGACGGCGTTCGCGCAAGCCTCGCTGAGGGCGACAGAGAGGTCGTACGACACATCGGGGTCGACACCCGCGGTCTCCATGGTGCCGATCAGCAACCGCCGGGCGAGCGGCACGCTCGCGGCTTCCCGCCGCAGATGGAGTGACCACCAGATGCTCATGCTCCAGCCTCCTGGCCGCGGCTCGACATACCGTTACGTATTGCCGCGAGTGCCCCGCTGTAAGCACTTCATTGACGTGATGCCGCCCATATGGTCGATGCGCCTACGCAGGAATCGGTGTATGTGGGGGCGGCCCACACCAGAAGGTGATCTTCCGGGCGTACGACTCCTATCTCCTCGTACGCCCTCAACCACCCGTACGTCATCTTGCGGACCTGCCGTATGGCGGCGATAAGGCCAGTGCGATGATGAGCCCGCCATGACTGCCCCCCACCCGCGCACGGCGCGCTCCGGAAGTGATCTCCGGATACTGCGGGCCGCGGTGTTCTCCGCGGTCTGCGTCGTGCTGGCCGCGTTCGGGCACGTGCTGGGCTCCTGCGCCAGGATCCCGTTGTGGACGCTGGGCGCGGGGTTCCTCGGTGTTGTTCTGGTCACGGTGCCGTTCGCGGGACGTGAGCGTTCGCTGCCCGGGATCGCGGGGCTGCTCGCGGCCGGCCAGACCGTGCTGCACACGCTGTTCGGGCTCGGGCAGCACGGGGCGAGTGCCGGGGCGGCCACCACGGCCTCCTCCGCCTCCATGTCCGACGCCGCGCTCGTGGAACAGGCGGCGCGGCTCCTCTGCGGAACCGCCGCGGCGGCCATCAGCCCGGCCCGGGCGGAGCGGATCCTCACCGAGGCGCGGATCGGCCCGGCCACCGGGGCGCATGCCTCACATCCGTCGATGGACGCCCTGTCCACCGTCACGGACTCCGCCACCGACTCCACCGCTTCGCTGCTGCCGTCCCTGCCCATGGTGCTGGCCCACGTTCTCGCGGCGGTCGTCGCGGGGTGGCTGCTGCGGCGCGGGGACATGGCCCTGCTGCGGATCGTCGAGATGTCCGCCCTGTCGGCGCACTCGGTCGCCGAGGGGGCGTCCGTACGATCCCTGCGCGGGGCGCTCGCGCTGGTGCGCGCCCTGCGTGTCGGACTGCCGGGCGCGCCCGAGGCGGGCCCGCGCATCCAGTGCGCCGGATGGTTCGGCCCGTCCGAGCCCCGCGCCCTCGCACTCCAGCACACGGTGGTCAGGCGCGGCCCGCCCGACACCGCATTCGTCCTCGCCGCCTGACACGACGCGACCGTCACTCCACTGACGTGGGGATGAGGAGCCGCCGTCGTGCGGCACGCGCGCGTGCCCGAGTTTCCGATCGAGGGACAGCTTCGTTCTGCCTTTCCCGCTGCTTCCCGCCTGATCGGGCACCCCTGCGCACGCGTACTCCTCTTCACCACCAGAATCCCGAATCTCACTCACAGTGGAGTGCTCCGAATGCCTCGAATGAAGGCCTCTCGCATCGCCGCCGCAAGCGCCCTCGCCGGCACGGCCGTGCTCGCCCTGTCCGCCCCCGCCTTCGCCCACGTCAGCGTCCAGCCGGAGGGCACCGCCGCCAAGGGCGGTTACGCGGTCGTCGACTTCAAGGTGCCGAACGAGCGCGACAACGCCTCGACCACCAAGCTCGAGGTCAACTTCCCGACCGACCACCCGCTGGCCTCGGCGATGCCGGAGGCGATCAACGGCTGGGACATCAAGGTCACCAAGTCCAAGCTGGACAAGCCGATCGAGATGCACGGCGAGAAGATCTCCGAGGCGGTCTCCAAGATCACCTGGACGGCCACCGGCGACGGCATCAAGGCGGGCTTCTTCCAGAAGTTCCCGGTCGCCGTCGGCCAGCTCCCCGAGGACGCCGACGAACTGGTCTTCAAGGCGATCCAGACGTACTCCAACAAGGAGGTCGTGCGCTGGATCGAGGTACCGCAGGACGGCCAGGAGGAGCCGGAGAACCCGGCCCCGGTGCTCGAACTGTCCGCCGCCGAGGACGGCCACCACGGCTCGTCGTCGTCCGAGAAGGCCGCCGACTCCGACGACGCCGAGGCCGCCTCCGCGAAGACCGCCGCCGCCGAGCCCGCCGACAGCAGCGACACCACCGCCCGCGTTCTGGGCGTGGTCGGCATCGTCGTCGGCGCGCTGGGCGTGGCGTACGGCGTGCTCGCCGGCCGTCGGCGCACCGACGCCTGACGCCCCTTCGGTTCGCGGCGCGCGCCGGGGCACACACCCCGGTGCGCGCCGGAGCTCTCACAACTGGGACATTTTTCTATGCGCAAGAAGACTTTCGCCGCGGCCGCACTGCTCGCCGCCGCCACCCTGACCCTCTCCGCCTGCGGCAGCGGTGAGGACAGCGCCCAGCCCGTCACCGTGGTCTCCGAGGAGGCCGGCTCGGACAAGGCCGCCATCGTCCTCGACAAGCCGTTCGAGAAGCCCGACCTGGTCCTCACCGACACGAACGGCAAGAAGTACGACCTCCGCAAGGAGACCGAGGGCAGGCCGACGCTGATCTACTTCGGCTACACCAACTGCCCCGACGTCTGCCCGCTGACGATGAACAACGTCGCCGTCGCCAAGAAGCAGCTGTCCAAGGCGCAGCAGGACGAGCTGCGCGTCGTGTTCGTCACCACCGACCCGGAGCGCGACACCGCGTCCGCGCTCGGCAAGTGGCTCAAGGGCATTGACCCGCAGGTCGTCGGCCTGACCGGCGACTTCGACACCATCCAGGCCGGCGCCCGCACCCTCGGCATCACCATCGAGCCGCCGCACAAGGACAAGAACGGCAAGGTGGTCTCCACCCACGGCACCCAGGTCGTCGCGTTCTCACCGAAGACCGACGCCGGGTACGTCCTCTACACCGAGGACGCCACCGTCGACGACTACACCAAGGACCTCCCCAAGCTCATCAAGGGGGAGAAGCCGTGAGGCGTCTCGTCGCCCCCGTCGCGGTCCTGACCGGGACCCTGTTCCTCGCGGGCTGCGGTTCCGGGGACACCCGGGCCGACTCCCAGGCCGGCTCCGGGGCCGAAGTGTCCGTCAGCGGCGCCTACATGCCGCAGCCGGTGTCGGACTCCATGGCGGCCGGCTTCCTGACGGTCACCAACAAGGGCGGTACGAAGGACGAGTTGACCTCCGTCACCAGCGACGTCGGCGAGGTCACCGCCCACGAGACCGTCGGATCGTCGATGCAGGAGGTCAAGGACCTCGACGTCCCCGCGCACGGTCAACTCGTGTTCAAGAGCGGCGGCAGCCATCTGATGTTCGAGAAGCTGAAGCGCAAGCCGCAGCAGGGCGAGAAGGTGACCGTGCAGCTCCACTTCGCCGAGTCCGGCACGGTCACGGTCGAGATGCCGGTGAAGTCGGCGACGTACAACCCGAAGACCGGACACTGAGGGAGAGATCGCCTTGACCCAGACCATCGCCCCCCGCGTCCGGATCCTGGTGCTGCTGCTCCTGGCCGCCACCGGCCTGCTCCTCGCCGGTGCCGGGCCGGTCTCCGCGCATGCCGCGCTGACCGGCAGCGACCCCCGGCAGGGGGCGGTGGTCGACGAGGCCCCGACGCAGGTCTCGCTGACCTTCTCCGAGAAGGTCGCCCTGTCCGACGACTCCCTGCGCGTGCTCGACCCCAAGGGCAAGCGGATCGACCGCGGCGACCCGGCCAACCCCAGCGGCACCACGTACGCCGTGAAACTCCACAGCGGCCTGCCCGACGGCACGTACACCGTCACCTACCAGGTGGTGTCCGAGGACAGCCATCCCGTCGCCGGCGCCTACACCTTCTCCATCGGCGCACCCTCCCAGACCACCGTCTCCGTCTCCGACCAGACGGCAGGCGGCGGAATCGTCGGCGCGCTCTACGGGTTCGGGCGGTACGTGTCGTACGCCGGCTTCACCGTCATGGTCGGCGCCGCCGCCTTCGTACTCGCCTGCTGGCAGCGCGGGGCGGGCGTGCGGGTGCTCCAGCGGCTCGTCGTCTCCGGCTGGCTGGCCCTGACCGCCGCCACGCTCGGTCTGCTGCTCGTGCGCGGCTCGTACACCAGCACCGGGAAGATCGGCGACATCTTCGACCTGGACCTGCTCGGGCAGGTGCTGCAGACCAAGACGGGTGCGGCGCTGGTGTCCCGGCTGCTGCTGCTCGCCGCTGCGGCGCTGTTCGTCGCGGTGCTGTTCGGGGCGTACGACAAGCGTGAGGAAGAGGAGCAGCAGGACCTGACCTTCGGGCTCGCGATCGGCGGGACCGTCGTGGCGGCGGGGCTCGCGGCGAGCTGGGCGATGTCCGAGCACGCCTCGACCGGGCTCCAGGCCGGGATCGCGATGCCGGTCGACGTCGTCCACCTGCTGGCCGTCGCGGGGTGGCTCGGCGGGCTCACCGCACTCCTTGTCGGCCTCTACTGGGCGCCCGCGGACACGCCGGTCGAGGCCTCCGCCGTACGACGGTTCTCGCGTGTCGCCTTCGGCAGCGTGCTCGCGCTGGTCGCGACCGGGATCTACCAGTCGTGGCGACAGCTCGGGTCGTGGTCGGCGTTCACCGGGACGCGGTACGGGCAGCTTCTGCTGGTCAAGATCGGGCTCGTGGTGCTGCTGGTCGGGATCGCGTGGATCTCGCGGCGGTGGACGGCGCGGCTGGCGGAGGCCGTCGTGGTGAAGCGGCGGGAGGCAAAGGACGCGGCTGAGGGCGAGAAGGAGGCGGTCACGGGCGAGGCGGACACCGCCGCGGGGGAGGCTGTCGAGGGCCAGAGCGGGACGGGCACAGTCGAGGACGTCGAGGGCAAGGGCGAGGACGAGGACGTTGAGGGCGAGCGGGAGCACGCCACCGCCTCAGCCTCAGCCTCAGCCTCCACCCTCACTTCCTCCGCTTCCGCTTCCGGCAAGCAGGACGCCTCGGCCGCCGTATCCGGCAACAAGGGCGGCGAATCCAAGAGCAGCGATTCCCAGCGCGCCGCCCAGCTCGCCCGGCAGCAGGCTGCGATCGACACGGCACGGCAGAAGCAGCAGCGGGACGCCGACCCGAACCGGTTCGGACTGCGCCGCTCGGTGCTCGCCGAGGCGGGCGTCGCCGTCGTCCTGCTCGCCGTCACCACCATGCTGACGTCGACCGAACCGGGGCGAACGGAGGAGCAGGCCAGGGCGGCCACGTCGTCCTCTTCCGCCGACGCCTCGGCGGCCGGGGCGCTGACCCTGGACATGTCCTTCGACACCGGCGGCGAGGACGGCAAGGGCGTCGTGCGGATCGACCTCGATCCCGCGCGCGTGGGCGGCAACGAGATGCACGTCTACGCGGAGCGGCCGAACGGCCGAGCCTTCGACGTCCCCGAGGTGAAGGTCGCCTTCACCCTCGAGTCCCAGGACATCGGTCCGCTGCCCGTGGTCCCCGACCACATCGCCACCGGACACTGGTCGGCGAACGGAGTCCAGATCCCCATGGCGGGCGAATGGAAGATCGCCGTCACCGTGCGGACCTCCGACATCGACCAGACCACCGTCTCCAAGAACGCGCAGATCGGCTGAACCGCACCATGGCTGACCAGTCCATTCCGGAGGCCCGTACTCCTGGGACTCCCCAGATTCCCCAGACTCCCGAGAAGGCACTTAATGGCGAGACCGCACTTAATGGCGGCCTTCCAGAAAGCGCCTCACACAAGGACGGCATTTCGCGGCGACGGCTGCTCGGGACCGCCGGTGCCGGCGGGCTGATGCTCGGTGCGGCCGGCGGGGCCGTGGGATACGCCGCCCGGCCGGCCGAGGCGACGCCGCTCACCTCGCTGGGCGCCGATCAGGTGATGTTTCACGGGAAACATCAACCCGGCATCCTCCAGCCACTCCAGGCGCGCGGCCACGTCGTCGCCTTCGACCTGACGGCGGGCGCGGGCCGCAAGGAAGCCGCGGCATTGCTGCGCCGCTGGTCGGAGACGGCGCAGCGGCTGATGGCGGGCGAGGCGGCCAAGCAGGACGACACGGATGTGGCCCGGGACGCCGGGCCGGCGGCACTGACGATCACCTTCGGCTTCGGGCACAGCTTCTTCGCACGAACCGGCCTGGAGAAGCAGCGCCCGGTCTCCCTGGACCCGCTGCCGGACTTCTCCTCCGACCAGCTCGACAAGGCGCGCAGCAATGGCGACCTGTGGGTGCAGATCGGCGCCAACGACGCCCTGGTCGCCTTCCACGCCCTGCGCGCGATCCAGAAGGACGCCGGCCAGGCCGCCAAGGTGCGGTGGCAGATGAACGGCTTCAACCGGTCGCCGGGGGCCACCGCGCACCCGATGACGGCGCGCAACCTGATGGGCCAGATGGACGGTACGCGCAATCCGAAGCCGACGGACGCCGACTTCGACCAGCGCATCTTCGTCCCGGAGTCCAGTGCGAAGGACCCGGCCTGGATGGCAGACGGCTCCTACGCCGTCGTACGCCGCATCCGCATGCTTCTCGACGACTGGGAGCAGCTCTCGGTCAAGGAGCAGGAGGATGTCATCGGGCGCCACAAGTCCGACGGGGCGCCGCTGTCCGGGGGCACCGAGACGACCGAGATGGACCTGGAGAAGACGGACAAGGCAGGGAATCTGGTCGTCCCCCTCAACGCCCACGCCCGCATCACCCGGCCCGACCAGAACGGCGGCGCGGCCATGCTGCGGCGCCCCTTCTCGTACCACGACGGCATCGACGCGGACGGGGTGCCCGACGCGGGGCTGCTGTTCATCTGCTGGCAGGCCGACCCACTGCGCGGCTTTGTCACCGTCCAGCGCAAGCTCGACCGCGGCGACGCGCTGTCGAAGTTCATCCGGCACGAGGCGAGCGGGCTGTTCGCGGTGCCGGGCGGGGCGACGGAGGGCGAGTACGTGGGGCAGCGGTTGCTGGAGGGGTGACGCGGGGCGGCGGGGCAGGACGGAGCCGAGCAGGGGGTGAGCTGGGCCGGCCCGGGGTGCGCCGGGCTGAGCTCGCGCATTCCGTGAGCCGGCGTCCGGATCGCCCTCGGCGCGGCCGGGTGAGATGTGTCCGCCGCGTTTCGCAAGGCCCATTAGGGTGAGGGCATGCCAGCGAGCTACGCCTATCTCGGCCCCGAGGGCACCTTCACCGAAGTCGCCCTGCGCACGCTTCCCGAGGCCGCGACCCGGGAGCTGATCCCGTACGTGTCCGTACAGTCCGCGCTCGACGCGGTGCGCGTCGGCGAGGCCGAGGCCGCGTTCGTACCGATCGAGAACTCCGTCGAGGGCGGGATCACGACCACGCTCGACGAGCTGGTCGCGGGCAAGCCGTTGATGATCTACCGCGAGGTGCTGCTGTCGATCACTTTCGCGCTGCTGGTCAGGCCCGGCACCAAGCTGTCGGACATCAAGACGGTCTCCGCACACCCGGCCGCCCAGCCGCAGGTGCGCAACTGGCTCAAGAAGAACCTGCCGGACGCCCACTGGGAGTCCGCCGCCTCGAACGCGGACGCCGCGCGCCTGGTCCAGGAGGGCCAGTACGACGCCGCCTTCGCGGGCGAGTTCGCGGCCGCCCGGTACGGCCTCGAGGCCCTGGAGACCGGGATCCACGACGCGGAGAACGCCCAGACGAGGTTCGTGCTGGTGGGCCGGCCGGCCCGGCCCGCGGCACCGAGCGGCGCGGACAAGACGTCCGTCGTGCTGTGGCAGCGCGATGACCACCCCGGCGGTCTGCGCGACCTCCTGGGCGAGTTCGCCACGCGCGGCATCAACCTGATGCTGCTGCAGTCCCGGCCCACCGGCGCCGGCATCGGCAACTACTGCTTCTGCATCGACGCCGAGGGGCACATCTCCGATCGCCGGGTGGCCGAGGCACTGATGGGGCTGAAGCGGATCTGCCTGGAGGTGCGGTTCCTGGGCTCGTACCCGCGCGCGGACATGGAGCCGGGGGATGTGCGGCCGCCGCGGCTGGGGACGTCGGACGAGGCGTTCGTGTCGGCGGCGGACTGGGTGGCGCGGTGCCAGGACGGGCGGTTCTGAGCGGCGCGTGACGAGCGCTTGGGCCGGCCCGTGGCGGCCGGTTCCGATCGGCGCCCGTGCAGGTTTCACACCGGTACTACCAGCTGATTATCGTTATCCACAGGCGTTATCCACAGGTACTCTTCTCGACCTGGGGACAAGTCGACAACCAAGGGTGAGCCTGTCGACAAATAGCCCTCCGGGCCACCTCGGCGTCCACCATCGAGCAAGTCACCCTTCGTCCACTCTTTTCCTTTGGGTAATCCTTTGGGGCGACCGCTTTCCACTCGAAAGTGGGGATGGATAGGGTTTGTCCTGGGAATCTTCGACTTGCTCGACATGTTGCGGAGTGATCAATTCCGGCGTCCACAGTCCATCCACACACCCTGTGGATAACTCTTCCCCGGCTGGGGATTCCTGTGGACAACCCCGGCCCAAATCCCGTTCTCCACAAGGGAGTCGAGTCAACCGGCCGCCTCGCACCTGCCCCGTTCCAGGGAGTGAGACGCCTTTTATTGACACGCCTCGCAATTCACTCATAACGGAACGTAAGCCGTGGTTCGGAATAGCGAGTCGTGGGCTGTCACCCCGCCCCGGTAGCCTTGAGCGCGTGATTGACCTTCGCCTGCTCCGTGAGGACCCCGACCGAGTGCGCGCCTCGCAGCGCGCCCGTGGAGAGGACGTCGCGCTCGTCGACGCCCTCCTGTCTGCCGACGAGCGGCGCAGGTCGTCCGGCGTCCGCTTCGACGAACTGCGTTCCGAGCAGAAGAACCTCGGCAAGCTCATCCCCAAGGCCTCGGGCGACGAGAAGGCCGAGCTGCTGAAGAAGGCGAGCCAGCTTGCCGCCGACGTCAAGGCGGCCGACGCCGAGCAGAGCGAGGCGGACGAGGAGACCAAGCGGCTCGCGCTGCAGCTCGGCAACCTCGTGCACCCCGACGTCCCGGTCGGCGGCGAGGAGGACTTCGTCGTCCTGGAGACGCACGGCACCATCCGCGACTTCGGCGCCGAGGGCTTCGAGCCCAAGGACCACCTCGAGCTCGGCGAGGCGCTGGGCGCCATCGACGTCGAGCGCGGCGCCAAGGTGTCCGGCTCGCGCTTCTACTACCTCACCGGCGTCGGCGCCCTGCTGGAACTGGCACTGGTCAACGCGGCGATCGCCCAGGCCACCGAGGCCGGGTTCATCCCGATGCTCACCCCGGCGCTGGTCCGCCCGCGCGCCATGGAGGGCACCGGCTTCCTCGGCCAGGCCGCGGAGAACGTCTACCACCTGGAGAAGGACGACTACTACCTGGTCGGCACCTCCGAGGTCCCGCTCGCCGCGTACCACATGGACGAGATCCTCGACGCCGAGAAGCTGCCGCTGCGCTACGCGGGCTTCTCGCCGTGCTTCCGCCGCGAGGCCGGCACGTACGGCAAGGACACGCGCGGCATCTTCCGCGTGCACCAGTTCGACAAGGTCGAGATGTTCTCGTACGTCGCCCCCGAGGACGCGGAGAACGAGCACAAGCGGCTCCTGGACTGGGAGAAGCAGTGGCTCACCGGCCTCGAGCTGCCCTTCCAGGTCATCGACGTGGCCTCGGGCGACCTGGGCGCGTCGGCGTCCCGCAAGTTCGACTGCGAGGCGTGGATCCCGACCCAGGGCAAGTACCGCGAGCTGACCTCGGCCTCCAACTGCGACAGCTTCCAGGCCCGCCGACTGTCGGTGCGCCTGCGTGACGGCAAGAAGGTGCAGCCGCTGGCGACGCTCAACGGCACGCTGTGCGCCGTACCGCGCACCATCGTGGCGATCCTGGAGAACCACCAGCAGGCCGACGGCTCCGTCCGGGTCCCCGAGGTGCTGCGCCCGTACCTGGGCGGCCGGGAAGTCCTGGAGCCGGTGGCCAAGTGAGCGAGGCGGCCGGCGAGGCTTCCGGCGAGGTGTCCGAGGGCTTCCCGTACAAGCTGATCGCGACCGACCTCGACGGAACGCTTCTGCGCTCCGACGAGTCGGTCTCGCAGCGCACCCGTGACGCCCTCGCCGCGGCCACCGCGGCGGGCGCCGCGCACATCGTCGTGACGGGCCGCGCGGTCCCGTGGACGCGGCACATCCTCGACGACCTCGGCTACGAGGGCCTCGCCGTCTGCGGTCAGGGCGCCCAGGTGTACGACGCCGGCGAGCACCGCCTGCTGACGTCGGTGACCCTGGACCGCCAGCTGGCGGGCGTGGCCCTGGCCAAGATCGAGGCGGAGGTCGGCCCGCTGTTCCTGGCGGCGAGCCGCGACGGCCTGGACGGCGACGTCCTGGTGGGACCCGGCTACGCGGTCACGGGCACGCTCCCGTCGACTCCGTTCACGGACGCGTCGGATCTGTGGAGCGCCCCGCTGAACAAGATCTACATACAGCATCCGGACCTGTCGGACGACGAGCTGGCAGAGGCCGCCCGGCAGGCCGCCGGCGGATTCGTCACGGTGGCCATGGCGGGCGAGGGCATCGTCGAGCTCCTGCCCCTGGGCCTGTCCAAGGCAACGGGCCTGTCCTTGGCGGCCCGCCGCCTGGGCCTGAAGGCCGCCGACACGATCGCCTTCGGTGACATGCCGAACGACATCCCGATGTTCGCGTGGTCGGCTCGGGGCGTGGCGATGGCCAACGCTCACGAGGAGCTCAGGACGGTGGCGGACGAGGTGACGGCCTCCAACGAGGAGGACGGGATCGCGGTGGTGTTGGAGCGGTTGCTCGGCTGATCAGCGGCTGCCGGCCACGTGCGGTCGCGTCCGTGCCGCAACGGGCGGTCGTATCTGCGTAGCTGCGGGCAGTCGTGCCGCTGGGGCGGCACAGGTGGGCGCAGCGGCGCTCCGCAGCGCCGAGTTGCGCGGCCCACCCGTGCCGCCCCAGCGCAGGGCCCCTCCCCGAGGGGCGGTGACTGGGAAGGCGGCCCACGTCAGCGCAGCGCGCCGCGTGCTCGAAGCGGCCGCCCCGGGCAGCTCCCCGTGCGGTACGGACTCTACGGAGGGGTAGGGATTACTCCGGAGTCCGCCGCCGACTGCCCTGTCGGAAGCTCGACGTACTGCCGTGCATGGACATCGTCGGACTCCTCTCCCAGAACGTGGTGCCGAACTCGTCGTCCGGCGGTGTGGACACAACCACTGTGCCCGTACGGCGAGTTGGGCGCCACTGATTAAGAAGCCCCGGTGAGGCGCCGTACGCCCCTTACCGGCGGCGCCACTTGCGTCGGCGCCCCTTGCTGAAGAACCACCCGGCGGGCGGCTCGTCGGAGCGCCACGGCTGCGGCTCGGGCTTCTCGCGGCGCCAGCGGGCGGCCAGCATGCGGGCGCGGGCGGACGGTTCGGACGTCTCGGCGGACCGTATGAAGTCCTCGTCCAGGACGAGGTCGTCCCAGTCGTCTGCCATCCCCGTTCCTCTCAGCCGACCGTTCCCGTGTTCTCAGTGTGCCCGGACAGTGGTGAAGCCTCCGTCAAGAGCGGGCCCGGTCAGGGGCCCGGCTCTTTACGTCTCACGGACGGGTCACTCCTCACCGGCGAGCGTCAGCGACCGCAGCTTCTGTCCCGCGTACCAGGTCGCGAGCACGGTCACCAGCGCCAACAGCACCGTCGCCGTGGGCAGTGTGACGTCCGACGTCACCATCTCCCCGCCGGCGACCTTCTGCGCCACCGCCAGCGCCCACTGCTGGACGCTCAGCGTGCGCGCGCCCGACACCAGGGAGCCGAACAGGGCCTCCCAGACGAGCGCGTAGACGAGCCCGAAGACCACCGCGTGCCGGGACACCGTGCCGAGCAGCAGGAAGAGCGCTGCGTAGGCGATGGAGGCGACCAGGGCGGCCACCGTGTAGGCGACGGCGATCTGCTGGCCGTTGCCGTTCAGGATGAACCCGGCGATGAAGGTGGGCAGCGCCGAGAACACCATCGTCACGGCGATCGCCACGATCAGCTTGGTGAAGATGATCGTCGACCGTTTCACCGGCTTGGACAGCAGATACACCACCGAGCCGTCGTCGATCTCGGGCCCGATCGCGCCCGTGCCGGCGATGACTCCGATGATCGGCACCATGGTGGCGAGCGCCAGCCCGCCGAGCAGGTCCGACGCGGTCTGGTCGTCGGCTCCGGCGAGGCCGCGCACCACCACGGAGACCGCGATGAGGAGCATCGGCAACGCGCCCAGGATGAGGGCCCGGCGGCGGCCGAGCAGGGCCCGGTAGGTGAGCCGGGCGACTGTGGGGTCGTACATCTTTCGGCCTCCTACGCCGCGACGAGATACGAGAAGACGGACTCGAGGGACTCGTCGGACGGCGAGACCGTGAGCAGGCGGATGCCGTGGTCGCGTGCCACCCGCGGCAGCAGGGCCGTGAAGCGGCCGAAGTCGACGGCCTGGATGTGCAACGCGCCCTCGGCCAGGTCGACCTCGATCCCGGACGTCGACGGGTCGGCGATCAGCGCGGCCGCGAGGGTGCGGTCGTCGCTGGAGCGCACCAGGTAGCGGTGCGGGCGGTCGGTCATCAGGCGGCGGATCTTGCGGAAGTCACCGCTGGCCGCGTGCCGCCCTGCGACGACGACCTCGATGTGCCAGGCGAGTTGCTCGACCTCTTCGAGGATGTGGGAGGAGAACAGCACGGTGCGGCCCTCGTCTCCCATGCGTCGCAGCAGGTCCATGAGCTGCATGCGCTGGCGCGGGTCCATGCCGTTGAAGGGCTCGTCGAGCAGGAGCAGCGAGGGGGCGTGGACGAGGGCGCTCGCCATCTTCACGCGCTGGCGCATGCCCTTGGAGTACGTGGAGATCTTTCGGTCCTGTGCGTACTCCATCTCGACTGTGGCCAGGGCCTTTTGGGCGGCCTTGGCGCCCAGGCCGTGCAACTCGGCGTTGGCGACGACGAATTCGCGGCCGGTGAGGAAGTCGTACATCGCCTCGCGCTCGGGGACGATGCCGATGTGCTTGTAGATCGCCTCGTTGCGCCAGACCGGCTGTCCGTCGAGGGTGACGGTGCCGGTGGAGGGAGCCAGGAAGCCGCCCATCATGTTGATGAGGGTGGACTTTCCGGCTCCGTTGGGGCCGAGGAGGCCGGTGACGCCGGGGCCGATCGTCATGGTGATGTCGTTGACGGCGACCACGTTGCCGAACCAGCGGGAGACGTGGTCGATGGAGAGCGTGGTCACAGTCCGACCTTTCGGTAGCGGCGCATCAGCAGGCCGTAACTCGCGGCGATCAGGCCGAGGGTGACAAGGACGTACAGGGCGCCTTCGCCGCTGCTCGGGCCCACCCCGCCCGGGAACGCGGAGCTCGCGCCCAGGAAGGCGGACTGCACGCCGTCGATGAGCGTGACCGGCGAGAAGAGGCCGATCCAGGCGATGGCCCCGCTGCTGCCCCCGCCGTCCCCGAGGGACTGGGCGTCGGCGATGGCCTGGAGTGTGGACACCGCGCCGTAGGAGATGGTCAGTACGGCGATCACGGCCGCGATGCCGAAGCCGCGGCGCGGGGTGACCGACGCGATGACCAGGCCGAGGCCGGCGAAGAGCAGCGAGAGCAGTGCCACGGAGACGAGTCCCTGTGCGAATCCCTTGGTCTGGTCGGCGAAGTCGAGCTTGGCCAGCAGTGCGCCCACGTAGAGCACGAGCAGCGGTGCCGCGGTGAGGATGAACAGCGCGGAGGCCAGTGCCGCGAACTTCGCCCGTACGTAGTCGGCGGTCTCGATGGGCCGCGAGAAGTACAGCGGTACGGTCTTGAAGCGCAGGTCGCGGGAGACGGACTGGGGTGCCTGCGAGGCGACGTACAGGCTGATGACGGCCTGCATGATGATCGCGTAGCGCGTGTAGTCGACGGGCAGGTCCTTTGCCTTGGTGGCGACCGCGACGGCGACCATGATGGCCGCGGGCACGCACATCACCACGAACAGCAGCATCGGCAGCACCTTGGACTTCACCGAGCGGCCGAGGCCGTAGGCGCCGCGCAGGGACTGCGAGTAGAGGGACCGGGTGGCGTAGGAGCGGCCGAGGCGAGGGCCGTCGTAGCTGCGGTAGCCGATGTTGTGGATACGGGTCTGGTCACCCGACTGTGTCGCTGTGGGGTACTCAACCGCCATGGCCGACCGCCTCCTTCCGCTGTGCGTCGGTGCTCTGCTCGCTGCCCTGCTCGCTGTCCGTGAAGACCTCCGAGATGTGGTGCCGGCGCTGTTCCATGCGCACCAGGCCGAGGCCGAGGTCGGCGACCACGTCCCGCACCAGGTCGTAGGTCTCGTCGCCCTGCGCGGTGAGCAGCAGGATGTGACCGGCGCCCGGGAGGCCGCCGCTTCCGTCGAGGACGTCCACCCCGCGCGCGTGGAGCGCGTCGCGCACCGCGCGGGTGCCGTCCGGGTGGTCGTCGGTGTCGGTGACCTCGATGGCGAGGGTCGTGGTGGTCTGGGTGAAGGCGGTGGTGGAGCTGGAGCGCAGGAGCTTGCCGCCGTCGATGATGACGACGTGGTCGCAGGTGCGCTCCAGTTCGCCCAGGAGGTGCGAGGTGACCAGGACCGAGATGCCGAAGTCTGTGTGGATACGGCGGATGAGGCCGAGCATCTCGTCGCGGCCGACCGGGTCGAGGCCGTTGGTCGGCTCGTCCAGGAAGACCAGCTGCGGGTCGTGCACCAAGGCCTGCGCCAGCTTCACGCGCTGCTTCATGCCGGTCGAGTAGCCGCCGATGGGGCGGTAGCGCTCCTCGTACAGACCGACGTGACGCAGCGTGTCCGCGGTGCGCTCGCGCGCGGCGGTGGGCGGAAGGCCGGACATGCGCGCCATGTGGACGACGAACTCGGTGGCCGAGACGTCGGGCGGCAGACAGTCGTGCTCCGGCATGTACCCGACGCGCTCGCGGATGGCGCCGCCCTTGGTGGCGACGTCGAGGCCGAGCACCTCGGCGCGGCCCTCGGTGGCGGGGGACAGACCCAGCAGGATCTTGATCAGTGTGGACTTGCCGGCTCCATTGGCTCCGACGAGTCCGGTCACACCGGGCCCGACGTCCACGGAGAGCCGGTCAAGCGCGGTCACCCTGGGGAACCGCTTGCTCAGGCTTTCGGTCGCGATCACAGTCACGCTTCGAAGGTAGTGACGCGGACCACGCCGGTCGTCACCCCGCAGAGCTGTATTGGGGTCAGACTCCAGGACTACGGGGCCCTAGGGGTCACCCCTGAGTCGAACAACGCGACCCTGGTTTTCCACATCGGCGTGGTTTTCCACAGCCCGAGACCCTCCTATTGACGCAGACTCTAACAACTGTCACATTCGCCAGTGTCAAGTTGCAGGCGCGTACCGCAGTCAGCGTGGACAAAGTGGGGCGGTGGCATGACTACGGCAGTGACAGGCGAACTCCGTGCGGATTCCGCGGAATTACGAGGATTCAGGCAGGTCCAGCGGCTGGCGTACGAGTGCGCCGAGGCCGTGGCGGCGCGGCTGGAGCCGGGCATCACCGAGCGCGAGGCGGCGCGTATGCAGCGCGAGTGGCTGCGCGAGCGCGGGGTGCGGGACTGGTTCCACCTCCCCTTCGCCTGGTTCGGGGACCGCACGGCGTTCGTGAACTTCCGCATTCCGCTGCAGTTCTTCCCCACGAACCGCCGGCTGGAGCCCGGGATGCCATTCATCCTGGACATGGCTCCTGTGTACGACGGCTGCACGGCCGACATCGGCTACTCGGGTTCACTCGGCATCAACCCCGTACAGGACAAGCTGATGGCCGACCTGGAGGCGCATCGCGAACTGATCCTGCACGAGGTGCGCGAGCGGCGGCCGCTGCGGGAGATCTACGAGGACGTGGACCGGCTCATGGTCCGCCAGGGCTACGCCAACCGGCACCGCGCCTATCCCTTCGGCGTGATCGCGCACAAGGTCGACCGGGTCAGGCAGCGCCGCTGGTCAGCGCATGTCTTCGGGTTCGGCACCCAGTCCCTGAAGGGCCTGGCGAGCGACGCGCTGCACGGTCACCGCGATGGCTGGTCCCCGCTGTGGTCGCCGTACCGCTTCTCCGACCACCCGCCGCAGCCGGGCCTGTGGGCGGTCGAACCGCACCTGGGCTTCCGGGGCACGGGCGCGAAGTTCGAGGAGATCCTGGTCGTCACCGACTCCGCGGACCCCGAGGAGAGCGCCTTCTGGCTGGACGACGATCTGCCGCATGTGCGGCGCTGGGCGGAGGAGAAGTGACGGTGCCGGTGACTCTTCAGGGCGCGCGTGAGCGCCGGGTGCGGACCGGTGGGGTCGAACTGTGCGTCGCCGAGCTCGGTGACCCCGGGCAGCCGACGGTGATCCTCGTGCACGGCTATCCGGACAGCAAGGAGGTGTGGTCCGAGGTTGCGCCGCGGCTGGCCGAGCGCTTCCATGTCGTGCTGTACGACGTCCGGGGCCACGGCCGCTCGACGGCACCGAAGCCGCTGCGGGGCGGCTTCACGCTGGAGAAGCTGACGGACGACTTCCTGGCCGTCGCGGACGCGGTCAGCCCGGACCGGCCGGTGCATCTGGTGGGGCACGACTGGGGCTCGGTGCAGTCCTGGGAGTTCGCCACCGTCAAGCGCACCGAGGGCCGGATCGCCTCCTTCACGTCCATGTCCGGCCCGTCCCTGGACCACTTCGGACACTGGATCAACAGGCGTCTGAAGCGCCCCACCCCACGCCGGGTCGGCCAACTCCTCGGTCAGGGCGCCAAGTCCTGGTACGTGTACGCGCTGCACACGCCCGTGCTGCCCGAACTGGCCTGGCGCGGCCCCCTCGGCAAGCACTGGCCGAAGCTGCTGGAGCGCTTCGAGCAGGTGCCCGGCGCCGGCTACCCGGCCTCGTCGCTGCCGACGGACGCGGCGCACGGGGCGTGGCTGTACCGGGACAACGTACGGGCCCGGCTGCGCCGTCCACGCACGGACGCGTACGCGCACGCACCCGTGCAGCTCATCACGCCCCTCGGGGACGCCTTCCTGTCGGAGAAGCTCTACGACGAACTGGAGCAGTGGGTCCCGCAGTTGACCCGGCGCACACTTGCGGCGAAGCACTGGATCCCGCGCTCCCGCCCGGACCAACTGGCGGCCTGGATCACGGAGTTCGTGACGTCCGTGGAGGGCGGGCGGCCGGAAGCGGTGACGGCGACCGGGAAGTACGCCGATCGCTTCGGCGGGCAGCTCGTCCTGGTCACCGGTGCCGGCAGCGGCATCGGGCGGGCGACGGCGTACGCGTTCGCCGAGGCCGGCGCGCGCGTGGTGGCCGTCGACCGGGACGCCGAGGCCGCGGCCCGCACCGCCGAGATGTCCCGCCTGATCGGCGCCCCCGCAGCCTGGGCGGAGACGGTCGACGTCTCCGACGAGCAGGCCATGGAGAAGCTCGCCGAGAAGGTCGCCACCGAGTACGGCGTGGTGGACGTCCTGGTGAACAACGCCGGGATCGGACTGTCGGGCTCGTTCTTCGACACCACACCGGAGGACTGGAAGAAGGTCCTCGACGTCAACCTGTGGGGTGTCATCCACGGCTGCCGCCTGTTCGGCAAGCAGATGACCGAGCGCGGGCAGGGCGGCCACATCGTCAACACCGCCTCGGCGGCGGCGTACCAGCCCTCCAAGGCACTGCCCGCCTACAGCACCTCCAAGGCAGCCGTGCTGATGCTGAGCGAGTGCCTGCGGGCGGAACTGGCCGGCCAGGGCATCGGCGTCACCGCGATATGCCCCGGCTTCGTCAACACCAACATCACCTCGACCGCGCACTTCGCCGGGGTCGACTCCGAGGAGGAGAAGCGGCGCCAGAAGAAGTCCGCGCGGCTTTACGGGCTGCGGAACTATCCGCCGGAGAAGGTCGCCGACGCGATCCTGCGGGCGGTGGTGCGCGGTGAGGCCGTGGTTCCGGTGACGCCGGAGGCTCGCGGGGCGTATCTCATGTCGAGGTTCACACCGAGGGCGCTGCGCAGGATCGCGCGGTTGGAGCCGCCGCTATGAGTGGGGAGCCACCGCTGTGAGTGAGGTCAGCCGGACGGCCTACCAGCGCGGTGGGGTCGGCCGCCTGGCCGATCAGCGCGGTGAGGTCGGCCCCGCGGGCGGCGGGCCGGCCCCTCCCGCCTACCGGATCGAGGACCTCGCGCACCTCAGCGGTGCCACCGTCCGCACCATCCGCGCCTACCAGGACCGGGGCCTGCTCCCCCGCCCCGAGCGCCGCGGCCGGGCCAACGTCTACTCCGACGCCCACCTCGTCCGCCTGCGCCAGATCGCCGACCTCCTCGACCGCGGCTACACCCTGGCCTCCATCAAGGAACTCCTTCAGGCCTGGGACGCCGGCCGCGGCCTCGGCGGAGTGCTCGGGCTGGTCGCCGAGGTGGACGGGCCGTGGACCGACGAGGAGGCCGTACGGATCTCGCGTGCCGAGCTGGTCGAGCGCTTCGGCGGCACCCCGGACGACGCGGCGGTGGCCGATGCCGTGGACCTCGGCGTGCTGGAGCCCGTCTCCGGCGACGACGACTCCTTCCTCGTGCCGAGCCCTCAAGAGCTCGCCGTGGCAGTGGAGTTGCACGCGGCCGGCGTTCCCCTCTCCGCGATCTCGGGACACCTAAGGGAGTTGAGGGGCCAGGTCGAGCACATCGCCGCCCGCTTCCTGGAGTTCACCACCGAACACGTCTTCGCCCGCTACCTCGACGGTCCACACCGTCCGACGGACGCCGAAGCGGCCGAAGCGGCCTCTCTCGTACGACGGCTGCGCCCGCTCGCTCAGCAGTCGGTGGAAGCGGAACTCGCCCGGGCGATGCGCCTGTTGGCCGTGCGGCACCTGCGTCAGCACCTGGATCCGGGCGAGACGCCCGATCTGCGGAATCGGACGCGTTCCGTGACCGTCCCCGCCGAAACGATGGCGGCCGTGGAGAGGCTTGTTGGCCCGGAGCAGGCTTCGTCCTTCATCGCGTTGGCCGCCGAACGGGAGGTGCGGGCCCGCGCCTTGGACCGGCTTGCCGCAAGTAACTCCACATCAGCTGATCTTGACGAAACCTCTTGAATGGGTGGGTCGTTGTCCACAGAATCGCCAATTCCCCTGTGGATAACCACACTTGGTTGTGGATCAAACATCCGGAGCGAAATCATTCGCGTGATTCACACCTCTCCCGGCACGCTGGTGGCATGGACGAAAGACGCACCGTGAAGGTGTCGAAGTACCTCTCGAAACACCTGCGCCATCAGCCCGAGCGAATCGGGCTCACGCTCGACGAGGCCGGCTGGGTCGAGATCGACACCTTGATCGCCGCCGCGGCCGCGCACGGATTCCGGTTCACCCGGGAAGAGCTGGACCACGTGGTCGCCGCCAATGACAAGCAGCGCTTCGCGATCGAGGGCAGCCGGATCCGCGCCAGCCAGGGTCACAGCATCGACGTCGACCTCGGACTGCCTCCGGCGACGCCACCGCCGTGCCTCTACCACGGCACCGTGGCCCACAGCCTCGACGCGATCCGCGCCGAAGGCCTGCGGCCCATGAACAGGCACGACGTGCACCTCTCACCCGACCGCGAGACCGCCACGCGAGTCGGCGCCCGGCGTGGCCGCCCCGTGGTGCTCTGCGTGGACGCCGACGCCATGCACCGCGACGGCCATGTCTTCCACGTCAGCGCCAACGGGGTGTGGCTGACGAAGGCCGTGCCGCCGGAGTACCTGCGTTTTCCCGAGTCGGACTGACCCCCCGCCCGGCAGGATCAGTGGTATCGACCGCTCCAGGAACCATCGCATCCAGGATGCCATCGCACGGATGCCGGTGATCAGCCTCCCTCCGTGGCTGATCAGCCGCGTGCGGTGACTGTTTCACGTGAAACCCGTTCGGCCGCTTACGCTCGACACATGAGTCTGCGCCTGAGCACCGTGATCCTCCCGTACCGTCGCTGGTCCGAGGGGGGCCGCGAGGCATGGCAGCGCGCGGAGCAGCTCGGTTTCCACACCGCGTACACCTACGACCACCTGTCCTGGCGCAGCTTCCGGGACGGCCCGTGGTTCGGTGCCGTGCCGACGCTGACCGCCGCCGCGGCCGTCACCGACCGTCTGCGGCTGGGCACTCTGGTGACCTCGCCGAACTTCCGGCATCCGGTGCCCTACGCCAAGGAACTGATCTCCCTCGACGACATCTCCGACGGCCGCTTCACCTTCGGCGTCGGTGCGGGCGGCTCCGGGTTCGACGCCACCGTGCTCGGCCAGGATCCGTGGACGCCGCGCGAGCGGGCCGACCGGTTCGCCGAGTTCGTCCAGCTCCTGGACCGGCTGCTGACCGAGGACTCGGTGTCGTACGAGGGCGACTTCTATTCAGCGCACGAGGCGCGCAACATCCCCGGTTGTGTGCAGCGCCCCCGGCTGCCCTTCGCGGTTGCCGCGACCGGCCCGCGCGGGCTGCGGCTCGCAGCGCGGTACGGGCAGGCGTGGGTGACCACGGGCGACCCCAAGCTGTACGAGAACGGCACTCCTGAACAGTCGATTCAAGCCATTCGCGGACAGGCCGAGAAGCTGGCCGACGCCTGCGCCGAGATCGGCCGGGACTCCGCCGACCTCGACAAGATCCTGCTCACCGGTTTCACCCCGGACCGCGGCCGCCCACTGGAGTCCCTCGACGCGTTCGTGGACTTCGCGGGGCGCCATCAGGAACTGGGATTCACCGAGATCGTGGTCCACTGGCCGATCCCCGATTCGGACTTCGCGGCCGACGAGAAGGTCTTCGAGCAGATCGCCATGGAGGCGGCGGCGCAGCTGCGGTGAGCTGGTCGGGCGCGACAGTGCTGGTCAAGGCGGTGAGGGCGGCGTTCTCAGGGGCTGTTTCTCCTCAGCTGCCGCCTCAGATGTGCGGACTGCCGCACGGCCGTGCAGGCATATGCGGGAGAATGACCCGGTGACCTCAGCGACTCGACAGCCCCAGACCCCGGCCGCCGCCGCTGTCCGCCCGCGGCTCATCGCCACCGACCTGGACGGCACCCTTCTGCGGGACGACAAGTCGGTCTCCCCCCGTACGGTGGCCGCGCTGGCCGCCGCCGAGGAGGCAGGCATCGAGGTGTTCTTCGTTACCGGCCGGCCGGCCCGCTGGATGGACGTCGTCAGCGACCACGTCCACGGTCATGGCCTCGCGATCTGCGGCAACGGCGCCGCTGTGGTCGACCTGCACGGCGGCCCCGGCACCCACCGGTTCGTGAAGGTACGGGAGCTGGCGCGGGAGAACGCGCTGGACGCCGTACGACTGCTGCGCGAGGCGGCTCCGGGCACGGTGTACGCGGTGGAGCAGACGTACGGCTTCTACCAGGAGCCGGACTATCCCAAGCTGCACATGGAGATACCGGACCAGCTCGCGCCGGCCGAGGACCTCTTGGCCCCTGACGCCCCCGGCGCCCACGAGCCGGTCCTCAAGATCCTCGCCTACCACCACACCCTGGACCCCGACGCCTTCCTCACCCTCGCCCGCCTCGCCATCGGCGACCGCGCCAATGTCACCCGCTCCAGCCCCAGCGCCCTGCTGGAGATCAGCGGCCCCGGCGTCTCCAAAGCCAGCACGCTCGCCCTGTGCTGTGCCGAGCGCGGTATCTCGCACGAGGAGGTCGTGGCCTTCGGGGACATGCCGAACGACGTGGAAATGCTGACCTGGGCGGGCCAGTCGTACGCGATGGGCAACGCGCACCCGGACGTCATCGCCGCCGCGTCGGGGCGGACGGTCGCCAACAACGAGGACGGTGTGGCGGTCGTGATCGAACAGTTGCTGGCGGAGCGGCACTAGGCCTGCCCGACCCGCCTTTCCCCCTCACCCGAGCTGCACCCCCCGCGCCGCCAGCCATGGCACCGGATCCAACGCCGAGCCCATCTGCGCAGTGACCCGCACCTCGAAGTGCAGGTGGGGCCCGGTGGAGTTGCCGGTCGTGCCCGTCTGGCCGATCCACTGCCCGGTGTCCACGCGCTCGCCCTGGTCGACGGCGACGGAGGCGAGGTGGGCGTACTGCGTGTAGTAGCCGTCCGCGTGCCGGACGACGATCTCCATGCCGAAGGCGCCCCCGCACGACACCCTGGCCACACGTCCGTCCCCGACCGCCCGCACCGGCGTACCGATCGGCACCGCAAAGTCCTGCCCGGTGTGCCGGTTCGCCCACCGCGACCCGCCGCTGCCGAACCCGGCGGACAGCTCGTACGACTCCACCGGTGCGACCCACTCGGTCGTGAAGTCCTTCTGCTGCTGGTCGAGCCGAATGGCACCGGCGCAGGAGCCGGCGGCCACGGAGGCCTCGGCCTGTCCCTGCAACTGCCACCGCGCCGCTTCGAGCTTCTGCTCGATGCCCTTCTTCAACTCGGCCAGCTCGGCGTTGCGCTTGTCCAGGATCTGCCAGGCCGCCGCGGCCTTGGCCTCGTCCGTGGCCAGCCGGGCCTCGGCTCGACGGTTCTTCTCGATGGCGTTGTTGACGGCCAGGTTCGTCTGCGAGAAGACGTGTTGACCGCGCATCAACTGATCCGGGCTCTTGGCGAGGATCAACTGCGCGGTGAGGGGCATCCCGCCGCTGCTGCGGTACTGGGCGCGTGCGATCCGGCCCAGGTCCTCGTGCAGGACGCCGATCTGCCGCCGTTCGCGTTCGAGCAGCGTCTCGATCCGCTGTGCTTTCGCCCGCTGCACCTCGGCCTGCTGCCGCCCCGCCTCGTACCGCTGCGTCGCCAGGGCCGCATCCTCGTACAGCTGCGCCACCTGCGCACCGAGGCCCAAGTCGCCGCCGGTTCCCCCGCCGTTGCGGTCCGTGGAGTCCTTCCCGTCGCCGGAGGCGTCGGCGGGCGGGGTGACGAGCAGGGTGAGCGCGCACAGCAGCGCCGGAACGACCAGGCGATTGCGGCGAAATGAGCGCATGTCAGCGATCCTGGCCCCTGGGCGGGGTCCCGGTCCTGTTCAGGTCGTACGCCTGGGGGAACGTGTTGCTGCGGACGGGTCAGTACGGCTGTTGACG
Organism: Streptomyces regalis; assembly: GCF_001509475.1. Classification (GTDB taxonomy): domain Bacteria; phylum Actinomycetota; class Actinomycetes; order Streptomycetales; family Streptomycetaceae; genus Streptomyces; species Streptomyces regalis. The sequence goes on along the minus strand of NZ_LLZG01000359.1, from coordinate 28,037 downwards.
CAAGCGTCGATGAGCGGTCCCCGCCGGAGAGCAGTCACCCAAGACACGGGGCCGGTCGCGCACTACGGCGCCCCCACCAGCAAATCCGCCTCCTCCTCCCGCTCCACCATTCCCCGCAGCGGCCCGTCCACAGCGGCGAGCTCCACGAACGCCCCCCGCTGCACCACACGCCCCTCGTCCAGGACGACCACCTCGTCCACTGCCTCCAGACCGGCCAGTCGATGGGTGATGAGCAGGGTCGTACGGCCCTCGGTGGCGGCCAGCAGGTCGGCGGTGAGGGCGTCGGCGGTGGGCAGATCGAGGTGCTCGGCGGGCTCGTCGAGCACGAGGACGGGGAAGTCGGCGAGCAGGGCGCGGGCCAGCGCGAGCCGCTGCCGCTGCCCGCCCGACAGCCGCGCCCCGTGCTCGCCCACGAGCGTGTCCAGCCCGTCGGGCAGGCTGTCGGCCCAGTCGAGCAACCGGGCCCGCTCGAGGGCGTCGCGCAGTTCGGCCTCGGTGGCGCCCTTCTTGGCGAGGAGCAGGTTCTCGCGCACGGAGCTGTCGAAGAGGTGCGCGTCCTGCGCGCACAGCCCCACGAGCCGCCGTACGTCGTCGCCGTCCCATGCGTACGCGTCCACGCCGCCCAGCGTGTATGTGCCCGCCTCTGCGTCGAGGAAGCGCAGCAGCACCTGCGCCAGCGTCGTCTTGCCGGATCCGGACGGGCCGACCACGGCGATCCGGCGGCCCTCCTCCAAGGTCAGGTCGAGTCCGGCGAGCGCGTCCCGGTCCTGCCCCGCGTGGCGGGCGGTCAGGCCCCTGACGACGACCGGGAACGGCGACGCGGGCGCCTGCCGGGGCTGCTCCGGCTCCCGTACGGGCTCAGGGGCGTCCAGTACCTCGTACACACGCTCCGCGCTCTTGTGCACCCGCTGCCGGTACTGCACGGCGAGCGGCAGCCCCAGGACGGCCTCGAAGGCGGCCAGCGGGGTGAGGACGACCACGGCCATCGTGACGCCGCCCAGCCGCCCGTCGACGACCGCCTGGGCGCCCACAAGGGCCGTGGCGGCGACGGTGAGCCCGGAGATCAGCGCGGTGAGCCCGTCGCCGAGCGCGGTGGCGGTGGCGGCCCGCGAGGCGATCCGGGTGAGCGCCCCGTCAGCCCGCCGCGCTTCGGCCCTACGGCTGGGCAGGGCGCCCGCGACGGTCAGCTCCGCGGTGCCAGTGAGCAGATCCGTCACACGTGTCGCGAGCACTCCGCGGGCGGGGGCCAGCCTGCGCTCGGCACGGCGGGCTACGGCACCCGTGACGAGCGGGACACCGGCCCCGGCAGCCAGGAGCCCCATCGCGAGCACGCAACCGGCCTCAGGCAGCAGCCACGCGGTGAAGCCGACGGCCCCGGCGGACACGACGGTCGCCGCAGCCGCGGGCAACAGCCACCGCAGCCAATAGTCCTGCAGTGCGTCCACATCGGCGACGAGCCGCGACAGCAGATCGCCCCGGCGCGTGCGACTCAGCCCGGCGGGCGCCAGCCGCTCCAGCCGCCGGTACACAGCGACCCGGGTGTCGGCCAGCATGCGCAGCACCGCATCGTGCGACACCAGTCGCTCGGCGTACCGGAAGACGGCCCGCCCGATGCCGAAGGCCCGCGTCGCTGTCACGGCCACCATCAGGTGGAGCACGGGCGGCTGCTGCGAGGCCCGCGAGATGAGCCACCCGGAGGTGGCCATGAGCCCGACGGCACTGCCGAGCGCGAGGCTCCCGAGCAGCAGCGCGAGGGCGAGGCGACCGCGCCGGGGCCCCGACATGGCGCGGACACGGGCGAGGACGCCCCGTGCGCCCGTCGCGAGCGGCACGGTCTCGGCGTCGGCCGAAGCGGCCTGAGCTTCGTCCGCGGCAGTACCGCCATGTGCTTCCCGCTCGATCGAGCGGTCGGCGGCGGGCACGGGCGCATGGGGCAGTGCGCCTGCCTGCACAGGTACCGCGGCTTCCGACAGCCGCACCACCCGGTCCGCCACGCCCAGCAGCGCCGGGCGATGCACCACCAACAGCACCGTCCGCCCCACCGCCAGCCTCCGCACGGCCTCCACGACCTCGGCTTCGGTGGCCCCGTCGAGCGCGGCCGTCGGCTCATCGAGCAGCAGTACGGGCCGGTCCGCGAGGAACGCCCGGGCCAGCGCGAGCCGCTGCCGCTGCCCTGCGGACAGCCCGGCCCCGTCCTCACCCAGCACGGTGTCCACGCCCCGGGGCAGCGCCTCCACGAACTCCAGCGCCCCGGCGTCCTCCAGCGCACGTCGTACGGCAGCGTCGTCCGCGTCGGGACGGGCCAGCCGTACGTTCTCGGCGATCGTCCCGGCGTACAGATGCGGCCGCTGCGGCACCCAGGCGATGCGTGAGCGCCACTCCTGCAGATCGAGTTCGGCGAGGTCGGCTCCCCCGACCAGCACCCGCCCTTCGGCCGGCCGCACGAACCCCAACAGCACGTTCAGAAGCGTCGACTTACCCGCACCGCTCGGTCCGACGAGCGCGACCGTCTCTCCGGGCGCGACGGAGAGGGACACGTCCGACACGGCGTCGGCGGACCGTCCGGGGTAGCGGACCGAGACTCCCTCGAACGACACCGTCCCCGTCGGCACCGCCGCGGTCCCTGAGGCGGGCACCGGCGTCTCCAGCACCTCGAAGATCTCCTCGGCCGCGGCCAGCCCCTCGGCCGCCGCGTGGTACTGCGCGCCCACCTGACGCAGCGGGAGATAGGCCTCGGGGGCCAGCACGAGGATGACCAGGCCGTCATACAGATGCATCTCGCCATGGACGAGCCGCATGCCGATCGTCACGGCGACCAGTGCCACCGAGAGCGTGGAGAGCAGCTCCAGTGCGAATGAGGAGATGAAGGCGATCCGCAGGGTCCGCATGGTCGCCCTGCGGTACTCGCCGGTGATGCGCCGGATCGACTCGGCCTGTGCCTTGGCCCGCCCGAACACCTTCAGGGTCGGCAGCCCGGCGACGACGTCCAGGAAGTGGCCAGACAGCCGGGACAGCAGCCTCCACTGACGGTCCATCCGGGACTGCGTGGCCCAGCCGATCAGCATCATGAAGATCGGAATCAGCGGCAGGGTGCCGACAATGATCGCCGCCGAGACCCAGTCCTCGGTCACGATCCGCGCCAGCACGGCCACGGGCACGACCACCGCGAGCCCCAACTGCGGAAGGTAGCGCGAGAAGTAGTCGTCGAGGGCGTCGATGCCGCGCGTGGCGAGGGCAACCAGCGATCCGGTTCGCTGTCCACTCAGCCATCCGGGCCCCAGCTCAGCCGACCGCTCCAGCAGCCGCGCCCGCAGCTCAGACTTCACCGCCGAGCTCGCGCGGTGAGCGGCGAGCTCAGTGAGCCAGGCGATGACTGCGCGGCCGACCGCGACAGCGGCCAACAGCAGTAGGGGAGTGCGGAGTTCAGCGGCGGACATCCCGTGCTCGAACGCACCCACCACCGCCTCGGCGATGAGCATCGCCTGCGCAATGACCAGCACCGCACCGACGGCACCCAGACCGACGACCGCGATCAGGAAGAGGCGAGTAGTGCGGGCGTATCGGAGAAGACGCGGATCGATCGGTTTCACGTGAAACATGCCCTTCGGTCCAGGGCGGGGTGTTTCATGTGAAACATCGTGAACCACCCCGCCACAGCGGACTCAGTGCGTGGCCCCCGCGGCGGCGTCCGCAGCGATGTGCTGCGTGCCGATCCGCTTGCGGAAGACCCAGTAGGTCCAGCCCTGGTAGAGCATGACGATCGGCGTGGCGATCACCGCGCACCAGGTCATGATCTTCAGCGTGTAGGGACTCGATGAGGCGTTGGTGACCGTGAGGCTCCACTCGTCATTGAGTGAGGACGGCATGACGTTCGGGAAGAGCGTCAGGAAGAGCATCGCCACGGCGGCCACGATGGTGACGCCGGAGAAGGCGAACGACCATCCCTCGCGCCCGACCTGGTTCGCCACGAGCGCGGCGACCAGCGCGGCGACAGCCACGATCAGCGCGACCAGACTCTCGCCATCGCCGTTCTCGGCCTGCGTCCAGAGCAGGAAGATCAGCGCCAGCACGGCTGCGGCCAGACCGACCCGAAGGGCCAGCGTCCGCGCCCGCTCCCGGATCTCCCCGACGGTCTTGAGCGCGGTGAACACCGCGCCGTGGAAGGTGAACAGCGTCAGCGTCACCAGGCCGCCGAGGAGCGCGTACGGGTTGAGCAGGTCCAAAAGGTTGCCGACGTACTCATGACTCTGGTCGATCTTCACGCCCCGCACGATGTTGCCGAAGGCCACACCCCACAGGAACGCCGGGATCAGCGAGCACCAGAAGATCGCGTTCTCCCAGTTGCGCTGCCAATTCTCCTCGGGTCGCTTGGCCCGGTACTCGAAGGCGACACCCCGGACGATCAGGCTGACCAGGATGAGTAGCAGCGGCAGATAGAAGCCCGAGAAGAGCGTGGCGTACCACTCGGGGAAGGCAGCGAAGGTCGCACCGCCGGCCGAGAGCAGCCACACCTCGTTGCCGTCCCAGACGGGGCCGATGGTGTTGATCAGCACCCGACGCTCAGGCCGGTTGCGGGCCAGCAGCTTGGTGAGGACGCCGACCCCGAAGTCGAAGCCCTCCAGGAAGAAGTAGCCGATCCACAGGACGGCGATCAGGACGAACCAGACGTCGTGAAGTTCCATGACTGTGCAGCTCCCTCGGCCTAGTACGAGAAGGCCATCGGCTTGTCGGCGTCACGGGAGTCGCCGCCGATCTTCGTGGGCGGGTTCAGGTCGGCCTCGCTGAGCTCGGGCGGGCCGGCCTTGACGTACTTCGCGAGCAGCTTGACCTCGACGACGGCGAGGATGGCGTAGAGCGCGGTGAAGACGATCATCGAGGTGAGGACCTCGCCCTGGGAGACACCGGGGGAGACCGCGTCCCGGGTCTGCAGCACGCCGTAGACGACCCACGGCTGGCGGCCCATCTCGGTGAAGATCCAGCCCCAGGAGTTGGCGATCAGCGGGAAGGCCAGGGTCCAGATCGCGATGCGCCAGTACCACTTCGTCAGCTTCGGGCCGAGCGCCTTCTTCGGGAGCAGCGCCAGATGCGGCACCTCGTCGTCGGCAACCCTCAGGTGCTGCGGCAGCATGAACTTCTTGCGGGTCAGCCACAGTCCGACCAGGCCGATGGCGAACGACGCCATGCCGAAGCCGATCATCCAGCGGAAGCCCCAGTAGGCGACGGGGATGTTGGGCCGGTAGTCGCCTGGACCGTACTTCTCCTGTTCGGCCTTGTTGACGTCGTTGATGCCGGGAACGTACGAGGTGAAGTCGTCCTTGGCCAGGAAGGACAGCAGGCCCGGAATCTCGATGGCGACCTTGTTGTGGCCCTTGTCGACGTCGCCGACGGCGAAGACCGAGAAGGGCGCGGGCTCCTCGCCGTCCCACAGCGCCTCGGCCGCGGCCATCTTCATCGGCTGCTGCTCGTACATGATCTTGCCGAGGACGTCGCCGCTGATCGCGGTGAGCATGCCACCGATGACGACGGTGACCAGGCCGAGCCGCAGCGAGGTCTTCATCTCGCGGATGTGCTTCTTGCGCAGCAGGTGGAAGGCGGAGATGCCGACCATGAACGCGCCACCGGTGAGGAAGGCCGCCGAGAGGGTGTGGAAGGCCTGGGCGAGGGCGGTGTTCTGAGTCAGCACGAGCCAGAAGTCGGTGAGCTCGGCGCGCCCCTTGGCCTCATTGATCTTGTAACCGACCGGGTGCTGCATCCACGAGTTGGCCGCGAGGATGAAGTAGGCCGACAGGATCGTGCCGATGGAGACCATCCACATACAGGCCAGGTGGATCTTCTTCGGCAGCTTGTCCCAGCCGAAGATCCACAGGCCGATGAAGGTGGACTCGAAGAAGAAGGCGATCAGGGCCTCGAAGGCGAGCGGAGCGCCGAAGACGTCGCCGACGAACCGGGAGTAGTCGGACCAGTTCATGCCGAACTGGAACTCCTGCACGATGCCGGTGACCACACCCATCGCGATGTTGATCAGGAAGAGCTTGCCCCAGAACTTCGTCGCTCTGAGGTACTTCTCCTTCTCCGTGCGCACCCAGGCGGTCTGCAGTCCGGCCGTGAGGGCGGCCAGCGAGATCGTCAGGGGGACGAACAGGAAGTGGTAGACGGTGGTGATACCGAACTGCCAGCGCGCCAGAGTCTCCGGCGCCAAAGCCAGGTCCACGTCGCCGCTCCTTACCTACCGCTTGTGAAAGCGTTCACATTCACAAGCAATTATGCAGCATCCGACTTTCCGACCCTCCAAGGGGGGTCCCCTCGCCAGAACCAACCCCTTGGCGAGGCTCTTCAACATATTGTTGAATCGACGGCATGCAGACACAGCAGCCACTACGGATACGGATCTCCTGGCCCGCGGGGCACCTCACCGCGAGCCTCGACGACACTCCGACCACGCAGGCCCTCGCCAAGGCCCTGCCCCTCGTCTCCACCGCCCTTACGTGGGGCGAGGAGGTCTACTTCGACACGGGCGTCGCCGTTCCACGTGAAACCAACGCCCGGCAGGTCGTCGCCCCTGGCACGGTCACCTTCTGGACGGACGGCGACGCGCTCGCCCTCCCCTACGGACCCACGCCGATCTCGCGGGGCGACGAGTGCCGCCTCGCGAGCCCGTGCAACGTCCTCGGCCACATAGACGGCGATCCCCGCCTGCTGGCGACCGTCCGCGCCGGCGACCCCGTGCGCGTGGAGCTCGTGGACGCCTGACCTCCCTGCGGAGCCTTACAGCTCCTTACGGAACCCTTCCGCCACCTTCAGGAAGATGTCGTTCGCCTCGGCCTCCCCGACCGTCACCCGCACACCCTCGCCGGGGAACGGTCGGACCACCACGCCATGCTGCTCGCAGGCCGCCGCGAAGTCGACCGTGCGCTCCCCCAGCCGCAGCCACACGAAGTTGGCCTGGGTCTCGGGCACCGTCCAGCCCTGGGCACGCAGCCCGTCGACCACGCGGTTGCGCTCGCACACCAACGAGCCGACCCGGCCGAGCAGTTCGTCCTCGGCACGCAGCGAGGCGATGGCCGCGTCCTGCGCGAGCTGGCTCACCCCGAAGGGCACGGCCGTCTTGCGCAGCGCCGCCGCGACCGGCTCATGGGCGATCGCGAAGCCGACGCGGAGACCGGCGAGGCCGTACGCCTTGGAAAACGTCCGCAGGACACACACGTTCGGCCGCTCGCGGTAGATCTCCACGCCGTCCGGCACCTCGGGGTCGCGGATGAACTCGCGGTACGCCTCGTCGAGCACCACCAGCACATCGCTGGGCACCCGGTCGAGGAACCGCTCCAGCTCGGCCCGCTTCACGACCGTGCCCGTCGGGTTGTTGGGGTTGCAGACGAAGATGAGCCTGGTCCGGTCGGTGATGGCGGCGGCCATCGCGTCCAGGTCGTGCACATCGCCGGGAGTCAGCGGCACCTTCACGGACGTGGCACCGCTGATCTGCGTGATGATCGGGTACGCCTCGAAGGACCGCCAGGCGTAGATGACCTCGTCGCCCGGTCCGGACGTGGCCTGAAGCAGCTGCTGGGCGACGCCGACCGAGCCGGTGCCGGTGGCCAGGTGGGAGGCCGGGACGCCGAAGCGCTCGGACAGCTCGTTCATCAGCCCGGTGCACATCATGTCCGGGTAGCGGTTGAAGGACGAGGCGGCGGCCGTCACGGTCTCCATCACACCGGGCAGCGGCGGATAGGGGTTCTCGTTGGAGGACAGCTTGTAGGCCGCCGGACCACCGGCCGCGGCAGGCTTGCCGGGCTTGTAGGTGGGGATCCCCTCCAGCTCGGCGCGCAGCTTGGGGCTCGTCTCGCTCACCGCAGTCCTCCTCGCGACCACCGGCGGCCCATCACCGCCGCCGGCTCCAATACTCCTCACCTTATGAGGATTCGGCGCCGATGCGTACAGGTGCGACGGACGCCCTCGACTGCAGACCCCTTCTGTCACACCTGCATCAGGGGCATCACTGTACGAAGCTGTACGAATTGGGGGGCGCATCACACATATATCTACGCGCCGGTGGCTTGCGCCGTGGCGCGCATCCCTCGTGAAGGTGAGTTGAGACCTCTTCGAAACATCGGACACTTGGCAGGCCCATGCGTGTCGACAAGTCACGTCCTATCATTGGATCGTTCAACTACCTTGCATTCCAAGGGATTTGACGCTCAATGACCTTGCAGAAACGTGCCTGTCAACGAGTGCATATGCGTCCGCACTACCCCACCGCATGAGCCCTACTATCGGCTCGCCATGACAGCAGCAGGGAAGCACCAGGTGAGCCGCGCGGAAACCTCTCGTCGAGGCAGTCGGCCCAGCCGGGCGGGCATCAGAGACGTGGCCGCCGCCGCCGGGGTCTCCATCACTACCGTCTCCGATGCCCTCAACGGCAAGGGTCGGCTCCCCGACGCCACCCGACGCCATGTCCGCGAGGTCGCCGATCGGCTGGGCTACCGGCCCTCGGCCGCCGCCCGCACACTCCGTACCGGCAAATCAGGTCTCATCGGCCTGACCGTGACGACATACGGGGATGAACCTTTCACCTTCACCGAGTTCGCGTACTTCGCCGAGATGGCCCGAGCCGCGACCTCGGCCGCGCTCGCCCGCGGCTACGCCCTCGTGATCCTCCCCGCGACCTCGCGCCACGACGTGTGGTCGAACGTCGCCCTCGACGGCACGGTCGTCATCGACCCGTCCGACCAGGACCCGGTCGTCAGCGAACTGGTCAGGCAGGGCCTACCGGTCGTCTCCGACGGCCGCCCGGCCGGTTCGCTCCCGGTCACCGCCTGGGTCGACAACGACCACGAGGCCGCCGTACTCGGCATCCTCGACCACCTGGCCGACGCCGGCGCCCGCCGGATCGGTCTGCTGACCGGCACCACGACGGACACGTACACCCATCTGTCGACCACCGCCTACCTGCGCTGGTGCGAGCGGGTCGGCCAGGATCCGGTGTACGAGGCCTACCCGGCGCACGACCCGTGTGCGGGCGCCGTCGCCGCCGACCGGCTGCTCGCCCGCCCTGACCGCCCCGACGCCGTCTACGGCCTGTTCGACCCGAACGGCACCGACCTGCTCGCCGCCGCCCGCCGCTACGGCCTGCGCGTACCGGACGACCTGCTTCTGGTCTGTTGCAGCGAGTCCACCGTGTATGCCAACACCGAGCCACCCATCACCACGCTCTCCCTGAAGCCGCGCCGGATCGGCACGGCCGTGGTCCAGCTCCTCATCGACGCCATCGAGGGCGTCGAGTCGGACCGACCGGTCGAGCAGGTGATACCGACCGAGCTGATCGTGCGTACCTCGTCCCAGCGACGTCCGCCGCGTACGACGGTCAGCCCGCCTCGGTCGCCCGAGGAGCGGTAGAAGCAGGTCGGAGGGCGGCACACGCAGGTCGAAGAGCGGAAGAAAGCGCGGTCATCGAGGCGGCCGAAGTCCTGGCCAATCGGGGCGAAAGCCGCGGTGAACAGGAGTCCTGCTCCGATTCACCACCCCTGGGTCATCACATGGCGCGATCGGCATTCCTATGATGGGCCCACGACACCCGCGGGCCGCTGCGACCAGGCAGTCCGATGCGGTGCAGCTGCGGCGCGATGGTGGAGGGGTCTGATGACTCAGGGGGCCGGTCAGGGACCCGAGATGGAGCGTACGGCGACGTTGCGCGACTTCCGGGTGCCCGCTTACGTCCACGAGACCGGTCCGTACGCCCAGAGCACGCACCCCGGCGACGTCGCCCCGCCCCTCGACGAAGCCCATCCGGAGGGCTACACGCCCACGCAGCGCGACCTGCCCGTGATCAACCGCGGTGACACCCTTCAAGTGACCGTCGACCCCGCGGCCGTGCCGGAGCCGCAGTCGGTGGACGGTCCGGGTCCACTGTTCGTCGTCGGTGACGTGCACGGCTATCTCGACGAGTTGGTGGCCGCGCTCCAGGAGAAGGGCCTCATCGACTCGGCGGGGAACTGGTGCGCGGGCACCGCCCGGCTGTGGTTCCTCGGCGACTTCACCGACCGCGGCCCCGACGGCATCGGCGTCATCGACCTCGTGATGCGACTGTCGGCGGAGGCCGCCGCGGCCGGCGGCTACTGCAAGGCCCTGATGGGCAACCACGAGCTGCTGCTGATCGGCGCCAAGCGGTTCGGCGACACCCCCGTCAACTCCGGCGCGGGCACCGCCACCTTCCAGGCGGCCTGGCTGCTCAACGGCGGCCAGAAGACCGACATGGACCGCCTCCAGGACCACCACCTGCAGTGGATGTCCCGGCTGGACGCCATGGAAGAGGTCGACGGCCATCTGCTCGTGCACTCGGACACCACCGCCTATCTCGACTACGGCGACTCGATCGAGGCCGTCAACGACACCGTCCGCGAGACACTCACGCGCAACGACGCCGACGAAGTCTGGGACCTGTTCCGCAAGTTCACCAAGCGGTTCTCCTTCCGCGACGAGGGTGGCGCCGACCACGTTCGCTCCCTGCTCGATACGTACGGCGGCACCCGCATCGTTCACGGCCACAGCCCCATTCCGTACCTGTTGGGCGAGGTCGGCTCCGAGGAGGGCGAGGACAGCGCCGGCCCCCTGATCGAGGGACCGCACGTCTACGCCGACCGCCTCGCCATCGCGATGGACGGCGGCGTGACCATGGCCGGAAAGCTGCTGGTCCAGCAACTTCCCCTGGATATCTGAACGTTCACCGGGCAGGCGTCCCCCATGGCACAGTGACGGAGGACGGCGCAGGCCAGGGCCCAATTTTGGGAAACCCCCTGTCACCGTGTGCCGTCACCGCTCTACCATCGGCTTATCCGTAGCAGGCTCCCCTCCGTTTCTGCCCGACGGCTCGTTGGCATGCGAGCCCCAAGCCCTACGGAGCATCGGGGGATGCACATGAACAGCGTTCCGCAGCACCTGCACAGCGAGGACCGCCAAGAGTACGAGCGGATCCTCGATGAGGCGCTGCGCTCCGCACCACACCGCCCGGAACTGGCCGCTGTCGGACAGCGGCTCAACCCCGAACAGCTGCGCACCATGGCGCTCAACGCCACCGCACTCATCACGGCGGCCGCGGCGACCGAGTACCAGCACTACGTGAAGGTCCGCGAGGAACTGCGCCAGCCGGCGCCGTCCACCCCGTCGTCCGCCCGCGAGTCCGGCTCCACCGAGCCGGGCATGGGTGCGATGGGGCTCGCCACCACCATGGGAGAGGTCGCTGAGACCGCCGGCCCGGGCGTCGTCGCCGTCCTCGCCGTCCTGGCACCCGTTCTCGCCGGCACCGCCGCGGCGATCTTCCTGCTCGTCGGCTACATCCTGAAGATGTTCGACCCCGAGCCGGCGTTCGCCCAGACGATGCTGACCACCGGATGGGTGTTCGGCGCCGTGGCGGCGGCCGCGATCCTGGTCGCCGCCGTCGGACTCCTGCTCACCGCCCTGCGCAACCGGCCGGCATTCGACGGCGGCCCGTACGGCGAACTGAGCGAGGAAGTCACCCGGGCCAGGGAAGCCTGGCGCGAGGCCCTTCTGGAGCGCGGCGTCCTGCCCTTCCTGCGGGAGGCGCTCGCCGCCCCCGGCACGGCATCGGCACTGCACCGCACGCCACCGTCGACGCCGGCCGGCCGTATCCCGAACCTCGGCTACGACCGCCCGGGCTTCAGCAGCCCGGACGACGGTGGCTCCCGGGGCCCACGGCCGAGCTTCTCCAGCCCGGACTACACGAGCCCGGACTTCGGAGGGCCGGAACACCAGCCGGAGTAGCCCCTCGGCTTGCGCCCCCGCCGTAGGAGAGCCCCGCCGGGGACCCTCCTGAGCGACGGAGCCCCGGGGAGACCTCCTCGGGGAGGCGCAAGCCGAATGCCCGGGCAGCATGCCGGACACCGGGGCATGGCGCCCTGGGTCAGGACGTCGGCGTCAGTCCGCCATCGGCAGGTACACACGGTTACCCGCCGCGGCGAACTCCTTCGACTTCTGAGCCATGCCCTCCTCGATCTCCTCCCGGGAACCGCCGTGTTCGCGGCGGATGTCCTGGGAGATCTTCATCGAGCAGAACTTCGGCCCGCACATGGAGCAGAAGTGGGCCGTCTTGGCGGGCTCGGCCGGAAGGGTCTCGTCGTGGAACTCCCGTGCCGTGTCCGGGTCGAGAGCCAGGTTGAACTGGTCCTCCCACCGGAACTCGAAGCGGGCGTCGGACAGCGCGTCGTCCCACTCCTGCACACCGGGATGCCCCTTGGCGAGATCGGCCGCGTGGGCGGCGATCTTGTAGGTGATGACGCCGGTCTTGACGTCGTCACGGTTGGGCAGGCCCAGGTGCTCCTTGGGCGTGACGTAGCAGAGCATGGCCGTGCCCCACCAGGCGATCATCGCGGCACCGATGCCGGAGGTGATGTGGTCGTACGCCGGCGCGACGTCCGTGGTCAGCGGGCCGAGCGTATAGAACGGAGCTTCATCGCAGATCTCCTGCTGAAGGTCGATGTTCTCCTTGATCTTGTGCATCGGGACATGTCCCGGGCCCTCGATCATGGTCTGTACGTTGAAACGCTTCGCGATCCGGTTGAGTTCCCCGAGCGTCCTCAACTCCGCGAACTGCGCCTCGTCGTTGGCGTCCGCGATCGAGCCCGGCCTGAGGCCGTCGCCCAGCGAGTACGTGACGTCGTAGGCGGCGAGGATCTCGCAGAGCTCCTCGAAGTTCTCGTACAGGAACGACTCCTTGTGGTGCGCCAGGCACCACGCCGCCATGATGGAGCCGCCGCGGGAGACGATGCCGGTCTTGCGGTTGGCGGTGAGCGGCACATACGGCAGGCGCACGCCCGCGTGGACCGTCATGTAGTCCACGCCCTGTTCGGCCTGTTCGATGACCGTGTCCTTGTAGATCTCCCAGGTCAGTTCCTCGGCCCTGCCGTCCACCTTCTCCAGCGCCTGGTAGAGCGGCACCGTGCCGATCGGGACGGGGGAGTTGCGCAGCACCCACTCGCGAGTGGTGTGGATGTTGCGGCCGGTCGACAGGTCCATGACTGTGTCGGCGCCCCAGCGGGTCGCCCAGGTCATCTTCTCGACCTCCTCCTCGATGGAGGAGGTGACCGCGGAGTTGCCGATGTTGGCGTTGACCTTCACCAGGAACCGCTTGCCGATGATCATCGGCTCGATCTCGGGGTGGTTGACGTTGGCGGGCAGTACCGCCCGGCCCGCGGCGATCTCCTCGCGGACCACTTCCGGCGAAACGTTCTCCCGGATGGCCACGTACTCCATCTCGGGCGTGATCTCGCCGCGGCGCGCATAGGCGAGCTGCGTGACCGCCCCGCCGTCACGGCTCCGGCGCGGCTGGCGCGGCCGTCCGGGGAAGACCGCGTCGAGGTTGCGCAGGCCGCCGCGCGGGGAGGTGTGCTTGATCCCGTCGTCCTCGGGACGGACCGGACGGCCCGCATACTCCTCGGTGTCGCCGCGGCCGATGATCCAGTTCTCCCGCAGCGGGGGCAGCCCCCTGCGGACGTCGGTGTCGGCCAGTGGATCGGTGTACGGGCCCGATGTGTCGTACAGCGTGACCGACTGCCCGTTGGTGAGGTGCACCTGGCGGACCGGCACCCGCAGATCGGGGCGCGAGCCCTCGACATACGCCTTGTGCCAGCCGATGGACTTCCCGGCCTCCTCGGACTTGTCGTCCTGGACGGAGGCAGGCGTGCGCGCGTCCTTGATGGTCATGAGACCTACTCCCTACGCCGGCATTACCCGGTAACAGGTTCGGCGGTCGACGCAGCGGCTTCCGTCTGCCGACGTTTCGTGGGGAACGTCACTCTCTTCGGATGATGTTCCACGTGAAACATCGCAGGGACGGAGGTCAGCGCCCTCTCAGCCCGGTGCTCCGAGCTCCCGCGTGTACAAAGGTGGCACCACGCTAGCGCCAATTCGGGCGCGGTGAACAGAGGGCCCCGGTCGTTCTTGCGATGATCGGTCGGTGACCACGACGCATGAGCCTCCGTACCCACCGCCCGAGCCGCCCCGCGGCTCCGGCTTCGGAAACGGCCCCGGAAGCGGCCCCACGCGGAGCAACGGCCGTACTGACGGCCGGGGTTCGGGGGTTGCCGGAAGCAGATACGACGGTGGATACGGGCCTGGTTCCGGAGGCGGCCACGGCGATCACACGGCTGATTCGGGCGGCTGGCACGAACACGGGCCCGGAGCCGGTGGGATGCAGGGGCCACACGGGAGCGGGGGCGGCGGAGGGCATGGGCGCGGGCCTGGATCCAGCGACCTGCACGGTCCCGGTTCTGGTGGACTGCACGGTCAGGGTCCCGGTTTCGGCGGCTCACCGGGGCAGGGCGCCGGCCCGGGCGACGGTCACGACTCCGGTGGTGGCCATGGGCACGGGGACGGATCCGGCGGATCCCGTGGCGGCGGTAACGGCGGCGATGACGGTGGCGGGCATGCGCACTCCCACAGTCACGCCCATGGCCCCGCGGCGCCCGTCTCCCAGCACCTGCGCAAGGTCATCGCGGCGATCCTGATCCCGTTCGCCGCGGCGGTGGTGGTGGGGCTCGCGGTGCTGTGGCCGGGCGGTGCCCCGCCACACGAGCGCACGGGGGTCGGCTTCGACCGGCAGACGCAGAATGCCACGGTCACCAAGGTGGTCGAGGTCAGCTGCAAGGACGTCGGCGCCTCGGGAGTGCCCCCGACCGGGGACACCTCCACCGCCGAGGGTTCTTCCGCGGTGCAGCAGGAGAACGGCACCTGCAAGAAGGCAACGATCCGCGTCGACACGGGCAAGGACAAGGGCCGCACCTTCACGGAGATCGTGCAGCCCGACCAGTCACGGCAGTTGCAAGAGGGCCAGGACGTCGTGGTCGCTTACGAGCCCTCCGCGCCCAAGGACCTGCAGTACTCCGTCACCGACGTGAACCGCAGGATCCCGATGGCCCTGCTCGCCGGCATCTTCGCGCTCGCCGTCGTGGCGGTGGGGCGGATGCGCGGTGTCATGGCGCTGATCGCACTGGCCATCAGCTTCATGATGCTGACCTTCTTCATCCTGCCGGCGATCCTGCAGGGCTCGAACCCGCTGGTCGTGGCGGTGGTGGGGGCGAGCGCGATCATGCTGATCGCCCTCTACATGTGCCATGGCTTGTCGGCCCGCACGTCGGTGGCCGTGCTCGGCACGCTGCTCTCACTGCTGCTGATCGGCCTTCTCGGCTCGGGGTTCATCGACTGGGCAGCGCTCACCGGCAACACGGACGACAACACCGGTCTGATCCACGGGCTGTACCCCTCGATCGACATGAGCGGTCTGTTGCTCGCCGGTGTCATCATCGGTTCGCTCGGCGTCCTCGACGACGTGACGGTCACCCAGACGTCCGCGGTCTGGGAGCTGCACGAGGCCAACCCTACGATGGGCTGGCGCGGGCTGTACCGGGCGGGCATCCGAATCGGCCGCGACCACATCGCGTCCGTCGTCAACACACTGGTCCTCGCCTACGCCGGCGCCGCGCTGCCGTTGCTGCTGCTCTTCTCGATCGCGCAGAGCAGCGTCGGCACGGTCGCCAACAGTGAGTTGGTGGCGGAGGAGATCGTGCGCACGCTGGTGGGCTCCATCGGCCTGGTCGCCTCGGTGCCGGTCACCACGGCTCTCGCGGCCCTGGTGGTCTCGGCCGACCGGCCGGAGAAGGGGGCGGTGTCTGCGGGAACCCAGCCGGCCCCGGCGGGCACGCAGTCGGCTCCAGGGCGGGGCGGGCGGGGACGACGCCGGAAGCGGTGACGGACACGGCCGCCCTTCTCGCACAGGCGGCGGGCCTGCCCATCCGCCGGAACACGGCGCACGCCCGCGAAGAAGAAGCGTTCCCGCGCGCCCCGCAGCGCTCCGGCGAAGCGTTACGCCACCCCCTCGCTGCCGTAGCGCTTCAGCCCGCGCTCTGCTCTTCCGCCAGGATGCGGTCGAGAGCCTCGTCGAGGTGGGCATCGAAGTCGGCGAGCGCACCCTCCTGCCCGAGCGGCACCAGCTTGTCGGTGCGGTCGAGGAAGGCCACCAGCGGCGCCACCGAGGAGCGGAACAGCGCCTGGTCGGCACCGACCTGAAGCCGGATCAGGACGTCACCCAGCGTCTCGGAACCGGCCGGCGAGACCCGTACGTCGCCCTCCCCGCACGGTCTGCCCACCCCATCGACCAGCAGCTCGCGGCCGAAGGCCCAGGTCACTGGGGCATCACCGGGCAGGTGGAAGGTCAGCCGTACGGCATAGGGATCACAGGTCTCGTAGCGCAGCTCCACCGGGATACGGAACGAGAGCTCCTCGGACACGAGAAAGCTCATCATGACCTCTGCCTGCACGGACTCGCGCATCGCCTACCCCGTCGTTTGCCGTCGACTGTCCGGGAACGAACCCGACACTGGTGGAATCTTGCTGAAAGTACACGAGAGATCACAAGGAGTGAGTTTTCAGATACTGATAGAGATCGCCAGTGACCCGAGGAGCCGCCCGACCTCGTCCTGCAGCTGCCGGGCCGCCGACAGCAGCCGGTCGGCCTGATGGGCGGGCAGGGAAATGGCCATCGTCGCAGCCGTGGTGCCCACCGTGATCGGAATCGCCGCGCACACCGTGCCCAGCGCGTACTCCTGACGCTCGGTCACCGGCTCCATCCGACGCGTCCGTTCGAGGCGTTGCAGCAGCGTGTGGCTGTCGCGCACGGTGTACGGGGTGATGGACTGCACGGGATGGCGGTCGAGGTGATCGCGGCGGGCTTCCTCGTCGAGCTGGGACAGCAGGCACTGACCGATGGCGTGCGCGTGGCCGGTCTCACGGAAGTCGGCCCACTCCTCGACCGCGGGATTGCCCGGGGTGTCGGAGACGCACATGACCTCGATCTCGCCGTCGCGGTACTGGGCGTAGTAAACGGGGACACCGATGGCATCACGCCATTGGGCGAGTGCTTCGGCGACCGTGCTGCGACGTTTCTGCTGGGCTCCGCTGCTGCCCAGCCGAACGGCCGCCTCGCCAAGGAAGAACAGGCCCTTGTCTCGGCGTAGATAGCCCTCGTGCACGAGGGTTCGCAACAGGTGGTACGCGGTGGGCAGCGCCAGGCCCGTCTCGCGGGCGAGCTGCTTCGCGGGAGCGCCGTACTCGTGCTCGGCGACACATTCCAGCAGGCGCATCGCACGCTGGACGGATCCGATGAGCGTCGCGGACTGCGGCTGCTCGGGGGGTGTCCTCGAGGAGGCCTGTCTCGGTACCTGGGGTACGGAGGAGCCCGGCCGTCCGAGGGGTGCGTGGGGTTCTGAGGGTGCGGTGTCAACCGTGGCCAAGGGTCACTCCCAAAGGCGCGAGGGGGGAGCCCGTGCGGGGGAACACGGGAGGGGGTGCACGCCGCTCGCGGGGGTCGTCCCCGCGTCGATTTCCGGACTCTATTCGTCCGCCACCGCTCGCAGACGCCCTGCCCGGAAACTTCCCTCGCCCGAGGGAACCGGTGATTCCTGTTACCGCCTCCCTGTCCCCACGGCCCCCACCAGTCGCTGTCGGCCCCTCACCAGTCGCTGCGCGACGAGGAGCTCGACATGAACTTCCGTACGACGTAGATCAGTCCACCGACCAGTGCCACGAAGACCAGCACCTTGAAAAGCAGCCAGATGACGAACCCGACGACGCTGGCTATCAGCCCACCGAACACGACCAGGGCGATGACCGGCACCGCGATCCACTTCACCCACCACGGCAGTCCTGCGAAGATCTCACGCATCGCCCTCGTCCTTACCTCTCCGCCCGTCACAGTGCCGGGTCCGATCCTGCGAATCTGCTGATTCCCTGCACTCGATGCTAGGGCGGGCAGGTGCCCCGGCGGGGGCCTCGCAGCCCTTGTCCTCCCCTGATCGATCCCCTAGGGAACCCCGAGACCAAAGGTCAGCTCTCGGGCGGAGAGAACACCACGAGGACCCGCAGATCCTCGCTGATGTGGTGGAACTTGTGGGCGACCCCGGCCGGCACGTACACCACGCTGCCGCGCGCCACCTGTGTGGTCTCCATGCCGACGGTGATCTGGGCGCGGCCGCTCACAACGAAGTAGACCTCGTCCTGATTGTGCGGCTTCTGTGGATCATGCTCACCGGCGTTCAGCGCATACAGACCGACCGACATGTTCCGCTCGCGCAGAAACTGCAGGTAGGCGCCCTCGTTGGCGGCGCGCTCCGCCTCCAGTTCGTCCAGCCGGAATGCCTTCATCGCTCTCGTCCGCTCTTGTCGCAGTGCTCATGGCCGATCTCGTCTGCCACGATCAGACACATGAAGAATTTCGTAGTCAAGACGATCGCCAACGCGGGCGCCCTGGCGGTCGCCGTCTGGCTGATAGACAAGATCACACTCACCGGTGACAGCACGGGCAAGAAGGTCGGCACCCTGCTCGTCGTCGCACTGATCTTCGGCCTGGTGAACTTCCTGGTCAAGCCGGTCGTCAAGCTCCTGAGCCTGCCGCTGCTCATCCTGACGCTCGGTCTGTTCACTCTGGTCGTCAACGCGCTGATGCTGCTGCTGACCTCGTGGCTCGCCGACAAGCTCGACCTGAGCTTCCACGTCGAGGGCTTCTGGACCGCCGTGCTCGGCGGCCTGATCATCTCGATCGTCTCCTGGGCGCTCAACGTCGTCCTGCCCGACGGGGACTGAGCATCCGATGACCTACCGCGTCTGCTTCGTCTGTACCGGCAACATCTGCCGATCTCCGATGGCCGAGTCCGTCTTCCGCGCCCGCGTGGCGGAGGCCGGACTCGACTCACTGGTCGAGGTCGACAGTGCCGGCACCGGCGGCTGGCACGAGGGCGACCCGGCCGATCCGCGCACCGTCTCCGTCCTGGAGGAGCACGGCTACGACGGCGGCCACACGGCCCGCCAGTTCCAGCCGTCCTGGTTCGACCGCCTCGACCTCGTCATAGCTCTCGACTCCGGGCACCTCAAGGCCCTGCGTCGCCTTGCGCCCTCGCCGGAGGACGCGGCGAAGGTGCGGCTGTTGCGTTCCTACGATCCCGCCGCGGGGGACGACCTCGATGTGCCGGACCCGTACTACGGGGGCCGGGACGGCTTCGAGGAGTGCCTCGAGATGGTGGAGGCGGCAAGCACGGGCCTCCTCGCCGAGGTCCGCGAACAGGTGGAGGGACAGGCGGCATGAGCGGTACAGATCCTCAGGGACTGTCTTCCGGCGCCGGAGACGGCACGCGCGCGGTGCGGGCCGGGCTGCCCGAGCCGGTCAAGCACGAGCCGACCCTGCCGGGCCCGGTGTTCGCCGCCCACTACCACCTGCCGGGCGAGCCCACAGGTCCGTACGCCTACGGCCGCGACGAGAATCCGACCTGGACCCATCTCGAGCGGGCCATCGGCGAGCTGGAGGCACCAGGGGAGGACGGCGTCGAGACGCTGGTCTTCGCGTCGGGCATGGCCGCCACCTCCTCGGTGCTCTTCTCCCAGCTGCGCGCCGGGGACGCGGTCGTCCTGCCCGACGACGGCTACCAGGCGCTGCCCCTGGCGCGGGCGCAGCTGGAGGCGTACGGCATCGAGGTGCGCACGGCGCCGACCGGCGGGGACGCACAGCTCGACGTCCTGGACGGCGCGAAGCTGCTGTGGCTCGAGACGCCGTCGAACCCCGGCCTCGACGTGTGCGACATCCGCCGGCTCGTCGAAGCGGCACACACGCGTGGCGCGCTCGTCGCCGTCGACAACACACTCGCGACGCCGCTCGGGCAGCGGCCGCTGGAGCTCGGCGCCGACTTCTCCGTGGCCAGCGGCACCAAGCAGCTGACGGGGCATGGCGACGTACTGCTGGGATACGTCACCGGCCGCGATGCCGAGGCCATGGCCGCCGTACGGCGCTGGCGCAAGATCATCGGGGCGATTCCGGGACCCATGGAGGCCTGGCTCGCGCACCGTTCCCTCGCCACGCTCCAGCTGCGTGTGGAGCGGCAGAACGCCAATGCCCTGGCGGTCGCCGAGGCGCTGCGGGACTGGCCGGAGGAGCTCGGCGTGCGTTATCCGGGGCTGCCGGGCGACCCCTCGCACAAGATCGCCTCGCAGCAGATGCGGCGCTACGGCTGCGTGGTGTCCTTCACGCTGCCGACGCGTGCGCGTGCCGAGCGGTTTCTCGACGCCCTGCGGCTCGTCGACGACGCGACCAGCTTCGGCGGGGTGCGGTCCACGGCCGAGCGGCGCGGACGCTGGGGTGGCGACGCCGTGCCGGAGGGCTTCATTCGCATGTCGGTAGGTGCCGAGGATCCCGAGGACCTGGTGCCCGATGTGCTGCGTGCGCTGGACGAATCGGCGCAGTGATCACGTTCGCCCCTGCGTCCGCCGGTGTTCGGCTACAGAGAACGGACGGTCCGAGCCTCCCCCCTCGTGGCTCGGACCGTCCTCGGTTCCGCGCGCGAAGAACCGCGCGAACAAGGCTAGTTGACTCTCTGTCAGTGTCCAATCACAGTAGCGACAGCGACCTATCGACTTATTTATAGTTGGGCCCTGCCCTGGGGGTGGGGAGAAGGGCGGGGAAGGGGAGGGTGTGGCATGGATCTGGCCTTGTTGCGCACTTTTGTGACGGTGCACCGGGCCGGCTCCTTCACCCGTGCCGCTGCACTGCTCGGGCTGTCGCAGCCGGCCGTGACCTCGCAGATCCGCACCCTGGAACGGCAGTTGGGCCGCCCCCTGTTCCTGCGACAGGCCCGCGGAGTGACACCGACGACCATCGGCGACGAGCTCGCCCACAAGGCGGCGCCGCACCTCGACGCCCTGGTGGAGATCGCCGAGACGGGTCTCGACGACGAGTCCTCCTTACGCACCCTGCACCTCGCCGGCCCTCCTGAGTTCACGGCCGAGCGAGCGCTGCCCGCACTCACCGAGCTGACGGGCGAAGACGGCCAGGGCTTCGCACTGCGCGCGTCCTTCGGCAACGCCGAGGAGACCCTCGAAGGGCTGGCCGCCGGACATCACGATCTGGCCATCAGTACGGCCCGTCCTCGTGGCGCTCTGCTCACGGCGACTGCACTCTGCGACGAGGAGCACGTCCTGGTCGCAGCTCCCCGCTGGACCGACCGGATCGGTTCGGGGGAGCTGCGCCTCAAGGGAGCGCACGCGTTGGAGGACGTCCCGGTGGTGGAGGTGCACGAGTCTTTACCCTTCGTCTCCCGATACTGGGCATCGGTCTACGACTCCCGGCCCGCCGCCCCAGGCACCGTGATCGTCCCCGACTTGCGCGCGGTCCTCGCCTGCGCGGCAGCGGGGGCGGGGCTGGCGGTATTGCCCCGCTATCTGTGCGCGGCCGCCCTGGAGCGCGGCGAAGTCGTCGCCCTGCACGATCCGCCGGTGCCGCCACTACGCACGTACTTCCTGGTGGTCCGTACCGGCACGCTGGCGATGCCACACATCGCGCGGGCCCACGAGTGGTTGCTGCGAGCGTCTTCCGACTGGGCCTGAGCAGGGCATTCAGGTCCATCACAGCGTGAGCTCGATCGGTGACATCTCGCGATGTTTCACGTGGAACCAGCCGGGCCACATTTCTCCCATGACCGTCCGACCCGTGGTCAAGCGCACCGCACGCGCCGTTCTCCTGGACGGCGACGATCTGATCCTGATCAAGCGCACCAAGCCTGGTCTGGATCCCTACTGGCTCACTCCCGGTGGCGGAGTCGAGCCGACGGACACGACTGTCGTCGAGGCCCTGCACCGCGAGGTGTACGAGGAGCTCGGCGCCAAGATCATCGACGTCGTGCCCTGCTTCGTCGACACCGTCGAGCACATAGGCGAGGACGGCGGCGCGACCGGTGTGAAGGTGCAGCACTTCTTCGTCTGCCGCCTGGAGTCGATGGACACGTCCTTGCGGCACGGCCCCGAGGTGGACGAGCCCGTCGGCGAGTACGAGATCGTGCGGGTGCCGTTCACCCGGGTCGGGATCGCCTCCGTCCATCTCGTACCGCTGTCACTACGGCACTACCTGGACGGGAACATCGAGGGCGTCCGCGCCATGCACGCCCCCGACCTCGGGTGATACCGACGGTCGGCTCGGCTTGGGCGACGGCTCGTCAGTCCCCGGTGGCTACGAGCTCCTCCACCGAGTCATGGCGTATGCGCTCGGACGGGATACCGATGTCTCGCAGCGCGTCCACACCGCTGCGGATCATGCCAGGCGGTCCGGAGACATAGGCGTCGTACTCGGTCCAGGGCCCGTACTCGCGTATGGCGTCGGGAAGCTGGAGCAGTCCGTGCCGATCCACCACTGGGCGGACCTCCAGCCAGGGGTGGGACTGCTGGAGTCTGAGCATCGTGTCGATGTCGTACAGGTCCTGGTTGGTGCGGGCGCCGTAGAAGACCTCGACCGGTCGCCGTTCCCCGTGCTCGGCGACATCCTCGACCAGTGCCTTGATCGGCGCTATGCCGGTGCCTCCGCCCACGCAGAGCAGACCGCTGGCTGTGGTGTGGTCCACAGTCATCGAACCGGCCGGCGGGCCGAGCCGGATGATGTCCCCAGGCCGGGCGCGGTGCACCAGCGCGTTGGAGACCCAACCCGCGGGCACCGCCTTCACATGGAACGTCAGCAGGCCGTCGGAGCGCGGCGCGGAGGCGAAGGAGTAGTGCCGCCAGATCCGCGGCCACCAAGGCGTCTCCAGACTCGTGTACTGCCCGGCGAGGAAGGGATAGGGCTGGTCGGGGCGGACGGTGACGACCGCGATGTTCGAGGTCCTCAGGTCGTGCGACACGACCTCCGCGTACCACCAGGCGGGGGCGCGCAGTTCGTCCGCCGCCGCAGCGTCGATCATGACCTGCGAGATCGTCGTGTACGTCCGCACCCAGGCGGCCTCCATCTCCCCGTCCCAGACGCCGCCGGCGTACTTGCTCAGCGCGCCGATGAGGCACTCGCCGACGGCCGGGTAGTGCTCGGCCCGGGTGCCGTACTTGCGGTGGCCGCGTCCGAGGTTCTGCAGGTACTCGACAAGGACAGGCGTGTTGTCGATGTGCTCGGCCGCGGTGAGCAGGGCCTTGAGCAGCCGGTCGCGCTGGGTGTCCATCGCGGCCGGGAACAGGGCGCGCAGGTCGGGGTGGCGTACGAAGAGCAGCGCGTAGAAGTACGAGGTGACCTTGTCGGCCACGGGGGAGATCTCGGCCATCGTCCGGCGGATCAGGACGGCGTCCGGGGAGGCGGGTTGGGCCGGGGCGGGGCGCTGGGTCGGCACGCGCAGCTGGGGGGAGGGTGGGGATATGGGGCTGAGGCCTGATATCCCCTGGTGGGCAGCGGCGGCCTGGGCGGCGGCGGGGGCAGACGCCGCTTGGCTTGGGGCCGGGGCAGGAGCAGGCGGCTCTTGGGCGCTGGCCGAGGCGGGAGCAGAGACGGGCGTCGGCGGCGTGGGAGCGGGCGGTATGTGACCCGGGGTGGGTGTGCCGGGCGTCGATATCGCGACCGGTGTGTCTCGGTCCGGAGGCGTTGTGCCGTGGTTCGCGCGGTGGGCGTCGTCGGGGCCAGAGCCAGGGACCCGGGTCGGGTCAGGGGCGGCGTTCGATGCGCGGCCAGGTTCGCCGATGCCGTATCCGGGCTCGGCGGGTGCCCGTTCCGGGGCCGGGCGGGAGGCAGGGTCCGGTATTCCGGGGCCGTCGCCGACCTCCGCGGGGGTGGGCACTGCCGAGCCGACCGTCGTGGGAGGCTGTGTGCCGTCCTGGCCCGACGAGGGCGTGTCGTCGCCCGGCGCCGTCCTGCCGACCGGACGCATCGCGGCCAGCCGGCGGCCGTCGGCCGTCTCCTGTTCGCTGCCCGGAGTCGTCGCCGGCTGCTTGCGCGGCGTGAACCAGCCGCCCCCGCCGCCGGAAGTGCCGTTGTCGGCCGACGTGGTGGTCGGAGCGTCCATGGTGTGCCTCGCCTCGAACATCTTTCGGTCGGTCTGCGCACTTCCTCGGTCGGAAGGTGCCTGCTGCCCCCGCGACGGCTTACTTTTCCCCGTTCGTTGCCGCGACCAATACGGCCACATTCAACCCGTATTCACACTCAGTACGGACAAGTAGGCGAGAGTGTGACATTGGCCGCAGTACTCTCACCGCAGCATCCCACCGCGTGTGGGCGCCCCGGCCGCATACACGTGAATGCGGGTCTTCGATCTCTCCGTCCCGTTAGGCTGCATTGCCTTGCGCTCGGTCCGCGCTGGGTGTCTGCATCACAGCTCGGACACGAACCGGAGTCGACCCTACCGGCCGATGCTCCGATCACAAGTCCCCCCTTCCTCCCCCACGAATTGGGCGGGGCAGCGAACGACTAATTCCTTCGATTACCGGCTGCTGCGCACCAATTCATAGGCTTCCCACAGATCCATCCCTATGTAGGAGTGGGTCGCGAGTCCGGCCAGATGGCCGTCGGCGTTGACAGCGACGGAGACCGGGACGGCGCCGAACAGGTCCTTGTCCGACAGCGAGTCGCCGTAAGCGACGCAATCGGCTCGCGTGACCCCGAACTCCTCACAAAGCCGGTCGGCGATGAGGACCTTGGCCGCGGCGCTGAGAACCCCTGCCGGGTCGACGGGCTCGGTGAACGGCACGGCTGGAAAGCGGGAACCGTACGCCGCGTGCGCGCCCCAGCCCGTCAGCCGCTCCACGAAGAAGGAGGGCGAGAGCGATACGACCGCGCAGTAGTCCCCCTGTCCCCTGATCTCCGCCCAGACCTCACGGATTCGGGCCAGCCAAGGAGCGCCCTCGAAAGCGGCCGCTACGTGTGCCTCCGTGAGATCCGCCCAGAGTGCGTGCACCCTGGCCGCGTACTCCGGTGGCCCTATGAGCCCCGCTGAGATTTCCCGGTCGAGTGCCACGGTCTCGGCTTCCAGCCCGAGTTGCCGCGAGATCTCCACGGGTGCGGAAGTTCCGCGCAGAAGCGTGCCGTCGAGGTCGAAGAGGTGGAGTCTTGCCATGGGCCATGAGGCTAATGGGATGTGCTGTCACGCCCTTGGCCGGAGACGGCTTCGATGATCGCTCGTCTGCTGGACGCCAGTCGTTTCTCCATGTTTCACGTGAAACACCCAGCGTCTGCGGGCATGCTGTGCGCCGGCCCATGACATGGCCAAAAGCTCGTACCTGTCCCCGGAAACGGCTGGACGACCAGGGCAGTCGTCAGACAGCCTGACCTGCGTGCCGACTCCTTCCCTCGCCGCTCTGCCCATCCGCCGCCTGACGCCTCGCGATCTCACCGCCTGCGCCGACTTGTCCGAGGATCGGGGCTGGCCCCGTGAGGAACACAAGTGGGGGTTCCTCCTCACCGCCGGGAAGGGCTACGGCATCGACGACCCCGACGGCGGGCTCGTCAGCGCCTGCGTCGTCACGGAGTACGGACCGCAGGACCGCCTCGACCTGGGGGCCATCGGCATGGTCCTGGTCGCCGAGCGGCATTCCCGCCAGGGCATCGGGCGCCACCTGATGCGTCACGTCGTCTCCGCGATGGGCACGACACCGCTGACGCTGCACGCGACGCCGAACGGCCAACCGCTCTACGAGGAACTCGGCTTCAAGGTCACCGGCCGGGCGGAGATGCTGTGCGGGCACTTCACGCACGACGCCTCGGGGCCGTCGGTCGCCACACGTGCGGCCACCGCAGAGGACCTCACCGCGATCCTGCGGCTCGACGAGGAGGTGTTCGGCGCAGATCGCACGCACATCATCACGCGGCTCCCCGCATTCGCCGACCAGCTGCGCGTCGCCGAGGCGAACGGCCGGATCATCGGATTCGCGGGTGCCTGGCCGAACATGGCCACGCAGGTCGTGGGCCCCCTGATCGCCCGCGACACGGAGACCGCCAAGGCCCTCATCGCCTCCCTCGCCGCGCACACCGACCGCCTGTTGCGCACCGACATCGACGTACGCCACGAGGAGCTGCTGACCTGGGCGAAGGACCACGGTCTGGCCTCCGTCGCCTTCAACGCGGTCATGACGTACGGCATCTCGGAACTACCCGGCGACTGGACCCGACGGTTCGCTCCACTGACGGTGGCTGCGGGCTGAGGCATTGCATGGGAAACGCCGGTCCCGTCGGGGACCGGCGTTTCGTCGTCGGCGCCCGTAGTCGACCCCTTCGTTATCGCCTCTGAGGTGTCGTCAGGCCAGTGCCTCGATCGCGGCCGTCGCGACGTGGTGGTCCTGATCCGGCGCCCCGCCGCCCACACCGATCGCGCCGATCAGCCGGCCGTCCCGATGGATCGGCGCACCGCCCGCGATGAACAGCAGCGGCCGGTCGAGCGCCGTGGGCAGGGTGTGGAAGAGACCGCCAGGTTGTACGGCGTCGACGAGATCGGCGGTGGGGGCGTCGAGCTGGAGCGCCGTGTAGGCCTTGCGGGTGCTGGTCTCCCCGGAGACCAGCACGGCTCGGTCGTCCCGTCGGAAGGTGAGCAGATGGCCTCCGGCATCCAGGACCGTGACGCTGACGGTCACCCCGGCCACCTCGGCAGCCCGGTGGGCTGCGGCGACGAGGACGTCGGCGTCCTGAGTGGTCAGGGGGGCGAAGGCTGTGGCGGTGCTCATGAGGAAGCTTCTCCTTGTGGCGTGGAGCCGGTGGTGCGTCTCGAGGGGCGGTGTGCAGGGGCGGCCCTGACCCCGCACACAGGTCGGCTCAGTGGCGTACGGCGGCTCGCTGTTCGGCGGGCGCAATGCCTGTGACGATGGTGCTGGGGGATGCCCCGTCGCGGCGCTCCAGCGCGGCCGAGAGGAACGCGAGCAGCAGCGCGGCGGTCGCCAGGGCGGCGCCGACCCAGTTGGGGGACGTGTAGCCGAAGCCCGCCGCGATGACGATGCCACCGAGCCAGGCGGAGAGGGCATTGCCGAGGTTGAAGGCGCCGATGTTCACCGCCGAGGCCAGCGTCGGTGCGCCGTGGGCCTGGTCGAGGACGCGCTTCTGCAGCGGCGGAACGGTTGCGAAGCCAAGGGCGCCGATCAGCGCGATGGTGATGGCCGCGAGGACCTTGTTCTGGGCCGTCAGCGTGAAGAGCGCGAGCACGACGGCGAGGGCGCCCAGGGAGACGTACAGCATGGGCATCAGCGCGCGGTCGGCGTACTTCCCGCCGATGAGGTTGCCGCCGACCATGCCGAGCCCGAAGAGGACCAGCAGCCAGGTGACGGAGCCGTCGGCGAAGCCGGCGACATGGGTCATCATCGGCGCGATGTAGGTGATGGCCGCGAAGACGCCGCCGAAGCCGAGGACCGTCATCGCCATGGCGAGCAGGACCTGGGCGTTCTTGAATGCTGCCAGCTCGTGGCGCAGGCGTACGCCCTGGGGCTGGGGCAGGTCGGGGACGAGCTTGGCGATGCCGAGCAGGCCGACGACGCCGAGGGCGGCGACGATGCCGAAGGTGACGCGCCAGCCGGCGGCCTGCCCGACGAACGTGCCCAGCGGGACGCCGACGACATTGGCGATGGTCAGGCCGGTGAACATCATCGCGATGGCCCCGGCCTTCTTGTCCGGGGCGACCAGGTCGGCCGCGACGACCGAGCCGATGCCGAAGAAGGCGCCGTGGGCGAGCGAGGCGACCACACGGCCGATCAGCATGACGCCGAAGGTGGGGGCTAGAGCGGACAGCAGGTTGCCGGCGATGAACAGTCCCATCAGCAGCATCAGCATCCGCTTGCGGGAGACCTTGGTTCCGAGCACGGTCATCAGGGGAGCGCCGAGGACCACGCCGAGCGCGTAGCCGGTCACGAGCAGCCCTGCTGTAGGGATGGAGACCCCGAAGCCGCCCGCGACCTCGGGCAGCAGACCCATGATCACGAACTCGGTGGTTCCGATTCCGAAGGCCCCGATCGCGAGGGCAAGAAGCGCGAGAGGCATGAAGGGTTACACCTTCCCAGAAGATTGCAGGAGCGCTTTACAAGTGAAGACAATACTTGCAGACGCTTGATACTTGCAAGCGCAGACTATTGCACTCCTGCTCTACTCTGGCTTCAGCCGCTCCAGGACGGAGGAAACGCCTTGACCGCCACGGACCCCGCGCTCACCGCCCTCGCCCAGGGCTGGTGCGCCCTCTCCCTGCTGCACGGGAGGATCGAGGCGCACATCGAGCGCGCCCTGC
>NZ_LLZG01000358.1 GCF_001509475.1 Streptomyces regalis | reverse complement strand
AAACTCCTCGAAGAAGCACGGCCGACCAACGACACAGCCCTGCGCAACGCCCTCGACGAGGCCGCGAAAAATCCCGAACTGGCCCCGCTGGTCCGGGCCATGGAGACACTCCCGGCACCGGCATAAGCTGCGAGCATGGGAGATCTTGAAATACGAGCCGCCGTCGCCGACGACATCCCCACGATCGTCGGCATGCTCGCGGACGACCCGCTGGGCGCCCAGCGCGAGTCACCAGACGATCTGACGCCTTACCTGGCCGCGCTCGAGCGCCTCAGCAGCGACCCGAACCAGCACCTGATCGTCGCGGTCCGTGAGGACCGCGTCGTCGGCACACTCCAGCTCACGATCATTCCCGGGCTGTCCCGCAGGGGCGCGACCCGCTCCATCATCGAAAGCGTGCGCATCCACGCCGCCGAGCGCGGCAACGGCCTCGGCACGCAGCTCATCGAGTGGGCGGTCGCCGAATCCCGGCGCCAGAACTGCCAGCTGGTACAGCTGACCTCTGACAACACCCGTACGGACGCTCATCGCTTCTATGAGCGGCTCGGTTTCACAGCCTCGCACGTGGGCTTCAAGCTCCCGCTGTGACACGACGAAGCGCCTGTTTCACGTGAAACAGGCGCTTCGCAGGACAGTCAGAACGAGCCGGTCCCCCGCCACCCGTCGGGATCCACGCCGCCCGGCACGGCAGCCCCCTCGTCGTACGGCTGACGCGTGAAGACGAACGACCCGAGGTCCAGATGGTCCACGGTTCCATCGAGGCGCCGTACGGCCTTCAGCAGCTCGCCTGCGTAGTAGCCCTCCAAGCCCGTCCATGTGCCGTCACCGTTGGCCCGGAACCGGGAACGGCGGCCCTTGCCGGACAACGGCTCCAACGAGACCAGCCCGTCGGCCGTCAGCCGCAGGCCGAAGGCATGGGTTCCCCAGTACCACTGTCCCGCCAACTCCAATGCCGCTGATTCGACCTCGGGCATCGGACGCCACGGCTCGGGGATGCGGGGCTCGGCCTCGGCGACGATGCGAACCAGGTCAGCGGCAACGCTGAACAGCAGTGGGCCAGAAGTGCAGTTGGCCAGGACGACGACTGCAAGATCGTCCTCCACGCTGGCGGTGAGGCAGGCGAGGAAGCCCGGCAGGGAGCCGGAGTGTCCAACCAGAGTCCTGCCGTCCTGGTGCCGCACCTCCAGGCCCAGGCAGTACGCATAGCCGCTCGCCACGTCCGCCGTCTCCGGCGGAGCCGCCGGCGTCCTCATCTCCCCCAGCGACTCAGCACCCAGCACACGGTTGTCGCCCTGGACCAGAAAGGCCGCGAACCTCGCCAGGTCGCTGGTCGTCGACCACAGTTGGCCAGCCGACGCCATCAGACCGAGGTCTTCGACGGGTTCGGGAAGCATGACGTCGGCCCAGGGATGCACGGCCCAGCCTCCCGCATGGGGCGCATGCGGTCGCGTACTCGTACGGTTCAGACCCAGGGGTTCGAGCACTTCGCGCCGGAGTACGTCCTCCCAGGAAGCCCCCCGCAGCTTCTCGACCAGCGCGCCCAGCAACGTGTAGCCCGGGTTCGAGTAATGGAATCGGCGGCCGCCCGGATGCAGGAAAGGCTGCTCACCCAAGATGTCGGAGAGACTGGTCCGCAGTGACGCCGGACTCCGTTCCCACCAGGGTCCCGGCGTCTCGGCCGCCAACCCACTCGTGTGCGCGAGCAGTTCGGCGATGGTGGCCTCCCCCGCGCCCGTGCCCGGCAGATGCTTCTCCAGCGGATCACCGAGGTCGAGCAGACCCTCGTCACGCAGGCGCAGGACGAGAACGGCCGTGAAGGTCTTGGTGATCGAGCCGATGCGGTACTGCACATTCTCGTCCGGCGCGTGCCCGTCCATCGAGGTACGCGAGCCGTGCCACACAGCCCGGCCGTCCCGTACGACAGCGGCGACCAGCGAAGGCGCACGCCCTTCGGCCTGGGCCACGGCGATGCGGTGCAGCAGCGCCCGGCGCGTGGCGGGGAGCAGCTCTTCCTGAGATGTCGTCATGCGCCCAGTTCACCCCGGTGGACTCTCGCGAGTCGAGCGCATATCCCCGGGTGAGGTTGTAGGGTCTCGCCGCCGATGACATGTCGATCTTCTGTGACCTGCTGGTTCTCCGTTGTCTCACCGCGATGTCACCCAAGATCAGTCTCAGATCGAGGCCATTTCCTCGGCGGAACAATGAGTCTGCGGCTGAGCCACCGAGCACGAGGACTACATACGAGCTCAGATCGCGCACCGATGAGTTTCCCGCGCCGCGCCGGTCTGTACGCGTGAGACCGACTCACGGAAGGCTGGCGCCATGCGGAAACTGATCTACGGCATGAACCTGACCCTGGACGGCTACATCGCCGCGCCCGGCGACGACATCGGCTGGAGCGTGCCGAGCGACGAGCTGTTCCAGTTTTGGTCCGACCAGTTGCAGGCGACCGACCTGTCGCTGTACGGGCGCAAGCTGTGGCAGACGATGAGCTCCTACTGGCCGACCGGCGACCAGCAGCCCAACGCCACCCCGGCGGAGATCGAGTTCGCGCGCCGCTGGCGGGACATGTCGAAGGTGGTGTTCTCCTCGACAATCGACAAGGTCGACTGGAACACCCGCCTGGTCACCGGCGACGCGGTCGCCGAGATCACCCGGCTGAAGGCCGAGGACGGCGGCCCGATGGACATCGGCGGCGCGACGCTCGCCGGGGCGGCCATGCGGGCCGGGCTGATTGACGAGTACGTGCTGGCCACCGCGCCGGTCCTGGTGGGCGGCGGCACACCGTTCTTCACCGCGATGGACAGCTGGGTGAACCTGAACCTGGTGGAGACGCGGACGCTTCCCTGCGGCGTGATCCTGACCAGGTACGAGACGAGGCGCTGAGCGCCCGTCCGGGAGTCACGGGCCATCTGCTCCGCGGGTGACACCGGAGGAGCTGGCTCGGTTGCGCCGCGCACACGACCTCATGGACCGCGAGTACGCCGAACCGCTCGACGTGCCCGCGACGGTGCGGGCCGCCCTGATGCCGCCCTCACACTTCACCCGCCAGTTCCCCGCCACCGGAAAGGATGAAAGCTCCGACCAGGGAGTCTCACAACGTCGGCATAAGTGCCACCGTTGCGCCATCACGGCTGAGACTGTGCCACGAAATCTGAGACCCTACAGTGCGACGGATCAGGTCTGCGCCATGTCCACGAAGCGCGAGTAGTGCCCCTGGAAGGCGACCGTGATCGTCGCCGTCGGGCCGTTACGGTGCTTGCCCACGATGATGTCCGCCTCGCCCGCGCGGGGCGACTCCTTCTCGTAGGCGTCCTCACGGTGCAGCAGGATCACCATGTCGGCGTCCTGCTCGATGGAGCCGGACTCACGCAGGTCGGACACCATCGGCTTCTTGTCCGTGCGCTGTTCGGGTCCACGGTTGAGCTGCGAGAGCGCGATCACCGGGACCTCCAGCTCCTTGGCCAAAAGCTTGAGGTTACGGGACATGTCCGAGACCTCCTGCTGACGGCTCTCGGAACGCTTCGAACCACCGGACTGCATCAGCTGCAGATAGTCGATGATCACGAGCTTGATGTCGTTGCGCTGCTTCAGCCGACGGCACTTCGCACGGATCTCCATCATCGACAGGTTCGGTGAGTCGTCGATGTACAGCGGCGCCGCCGAAACCTCGGGCATTCGCCGCGCCAGGCGTGTCCAGTCCTCGTCCGTCATGGTGCCGGAACGCATGTGGTGCAGGGCCACGCGCGCCTCGGCCGAGAGCAGACGCATCGCGATCTCGTTACGCCCCATTTCCAGGGAGAAGATGACGCTCGCCAGGTTGTGCTTGATCGACGCCGCCCGTGCGAAGTCCAGCGCAAGCGTGGACTTACCCATGGCGGGACGTGCCGCGATGACGATCATCTGGCCCGGGTGCAAGCCATTGGTGAGCGAGTCGAGGTCGGTGAACCCCGTGGGCACGCCGGTCATCTCACCGGTGCGCGAGCCGATCGCCTCGATCTCGTCGAGCGCGCCCTCCATGATGTCGCCGAGCGGCAGATAGTCCTCGCTGGTGCGCTGCTCGGTGACCGCGTAGATCTCGGCCTGAGCGCGGTTGACGATCTCGTCGACGTCGTCGTCGGCCGCGTATCCCATCTGCGTGATGCGGGTGCCGGCCTCGACCAGGCGGCGCAGTACGGCACGCTCATGGACGATCTCCGCGTAGTACTCCGCGTTCGCCGCCGTCGGCACCGTCTGGACGAGCGTGTGGAGATACGACGCACCGCCGACCTTGTTGATCTCACCGCGCTTGGTGAGTTCAGCGGCGATGGTGATGGGGTCGGCCGGCTCGCCCTTGGCATAGACGTCGAGGATCGCCTGGAAGATCGTCTCGTGCGCGGGCTTGTAGAAGTCGTGGCCCTTGATGACCTCGACGACATCGGCGATGGCGTCCTTCGACAGGAGCATGCCGCCGAGGACGGACTGCTCGGCGTCGAGGTCCTGCGGCGGCACCCGCTCGAAGGCCGAACCACCGCCGTCCCACTCGCCGCTCTCCCGGCCGCGATCATGCTGCTCGTCGCGTCCCCGGCCACCGTCGCCGCGTCGGCGGGAGGCAGGCAGACGATCACTTGGACGCCTGTCGGCCCACGGGTCGTCCAAGGGCTCGGAAATGCTCAACCGAGCCACCTCCTCCCGTCCGCCGAGCGGACCTCGCCGTGCCCCTTAGTTCTACGGCACGCCACTGACAAATAAGAGGCCCAACTCCGGTTCTGGCTCGCCGGTTTTGTGAGGATTTCACAGTCGGCGGACGGAGCGGGCGCCGGACCACGGTAGGCCCGCGGGCACCGTCAGCCAATCTGGTTATCCACAGGCCATGTGGACGACGGCCCGGATGCTGTGGAGAACTCCACAAAACCTGTGCACGACACGGTGGACAGCCCTGTGAACAAGCCCTCGCAGAATTCCGGGCACCGGTGCTGACCTGCACATTTACCGTCCACCGGCTGTGCAGAAGAAAAACTTCCCCAGTCGGACCAAGATCGCTTCGAACGGTACACAGAAGCACACGCCGCGAGACAGCCCGTAAGGGTCACTAACTGATTGCATCTCTTACCTGTGGACGATTAGATTGGTGGCCATGACACAGGCTCCCGCGACTCCTACGGCCACCCGGCGACAGCACGACCGAGAGATCGTCGCACTCGCCGTCCCGGCCTTCGGCGCACTGGTCGCCGAGCCCCTCTTCGTCATGGCCGACAGCGCGATCATCGGCCATCTCGGCACCGCACAGCTGGCCGGACTCGGGGTCGCCTCGGCTCTCCTCATGACAGGCGTCAGTGTCTTCGTCTTCCTCGCCTACGCCACCACGGCGGCCGTTGCCCGACGCCTCGGCGCGGGAGACCTCCAAGCCGCCATCCGCCAGGGCATGGACGGCATCTGGCTGGCCCTCCTCCTCGGTGCCGCCGTCATTGCAGGCGTCCTGCCGACCGCACCGTACCTCGTGGAACTTTTCGGCGCCTCGGACACAGCAGCTCCCCACGCGACCACCTATCTGCGGATCTCGGCACTCGGCATACCGGCCATGCTCGTCGTTCTCGCCGCCACAGGCGTTCTACGCGGGCTGCAGGACACCAAGACGCCGCTCTACGTCGCCATCGCAGGCTTCGTCGCCAACGCTGCCCTGAACGCGGGCCTCGTCTACGGTGCCGACCTCGGCATCGCGGGCTCTGCCTGGGGCACCGTCATCGCCCAGTGCGGCATGGCCGCGGCCTATCTCGTGGTCGTCGTCCGCGGGGCCCGCAAGCACGGTGCCTCCCTGCGCCCCAACGCGGCCGGGATAAAGGCCTCTGCACAGGCCGGAGTTCCCCTGCTGGTCCGCACCCTCTCGCTGCGGGCGATTCTGATGATCGCCACGGCCGTCGCGGCCCGCCTCGGGGACTCCGACATCGCAGCGCACCAGATCATCCTGTCGCTGTGGAGCCTGCTCGCTTTCGCGCTGGACGCCATTGCCATCGCCGGCCAGGCCATCATCGGGCGGTATCTCGGTGCCGGCGACGCCGAGGGCGCCCGGGCCGCCTGCCGCCGCATGGTGGAGTGGGGCATCGCAGCCGGTGTCGTACTCGGTCTGCTCGTGGTGATCGCCCGACCGCTCTTCCTGCCACTGTTCACCAGTGACACGGTCGTCAAGGAAACAGCGCTGCCCGCCCTGCTCATGGTGGCGCTCTCCCAGCCGATCTGCGGCGTCGTCTTCATCCTGGACGGCGTCCTGATGGGGGCGGGTGACGGCCCCTACCTCGCCTGGGCCATGGTGCTCACCCTGGCGGTGTTCACCCCGGTGGCGCTGCTCGTCCCCGCTTTCGGCGGCGGCCTGACCGCAGTCTGGGCGGCCATGACGCTGATGATGACGGTGCGCATGCTGACGCTCTGGGCGCGTACCCGCTCGGGCCGCTGGATCGTCACCGGCGCGACGCGTTGAATGTTTCACGTGAAACACGCTGTTTCACGTGAAACGGACCGGATCCGCTCTCTGTACAGCGAAGGGCCGTACCCCACCGGGTACGGCCCCTCATTCAGCTGTTGCAGCCGAACGCAGCGATCAGGCCGCGACGACCTCGATGTTGACCTTGGCGGCAACCTCGGGGTGCAGACGCACGGACGTCTCGTGGGCGCCCAGGGTCTTGATCGGCGCACCAAGCTCGATGCGGCGCTTGTCGACCTCGGGGCCACCGGAAGCCTTGATCGCGGAAGCGATGTCGGCCGGGGTGACGGAACCGAAGAGACGACCGGCGTCGCCCGAGCGGACAGCCAGACGGACCTTGACAGCCTCGAGCTGGCCCTTGATCTGGTTGGCCTGCTCGATGGTCTGGATCTCGTGAATCTTGCGAGCGCGACGAATCTGCTCGACGTCCTTCTCGCCGCCCTTGGTCCAACGGATCGCGAAGTTCCGCGGGATCAGGTAGTTGCGAGCGTAACCGTCCTTGACGTCGACGACGTCGCCCGCGGCACCGAGGCCGGAGACCTCGTGGGTGAGGATGATCTTCATGTGTCGGTCACCCTTCCCTTATCGCGCGGTGGAGGTGTAGGGCAGCAGCGCCATCTCACGGCTGTTCTTGACGGCCGTGGCGACGTCACGCTGGTGCTGCGTGCAGTTGCCGGTCACGCGGCGGGCACGGATCTTGCCGCGGTCGGAAATGAACTTCCGCAGCATGTTCGTGTCCTTGTAGTCCACGTACGTGACCTTGTCCTTGCAGAAAGCGCAGACCTTCTTCTTAGGCTTGCGCACAGGCGGCTTCGCCATGGTGTTTCTCCTGTGTGATCAAGAAGTTTGGGTACGACCCGCCCTCCGGCCCAAGGCCTAGAAGGGGGGTTCGTCCGAGTAGCCGCCGCCGGCGCCACCGCCGGAGCTTCCACCCCAGCCGCCGCCACCGCCGCCGCCCTGCTGGCCACCGGCAGGAGCGCCGGTCGCCCACGGGTCGTCGGCGGGAGCGCCGCCGCCCTGCTGACCGCCGCCGGAGCCACCGCCCCAGCCGCCGCCACCCTGGCCGCCGCCGCCGCCACCGCCGCCGTAACCACCCTGGCCACCGCGAGCGCCACCGGCGGTCTTGGTGACCTTGGCCGTGGCGTTCCGCAGGCTGGCGCCGACTTCCTCGACGTCCAGCTCGTAGACCGTGCGCTTGACGCCCTCACGGTCCTCGTAGGACCGCTGCTTCAGCCGGCCCTGCACGATGACGCGCATGCCTCGCTGGAGCGACTCGGCGACGTTCTCCGCCGCCTGACGCCAGACCGAGCAGGTGAGGAAGAGGCTCTCGCCGTCCTTCCACTCGTTCGTCTGGCGGTCGAAGGTGCGGGGAGTGGACGCGACACGGAACTTCGCGACCGCCGCACCGGAGGGGGTGAAGCGCAGCTCGGGGTCATCGACAAGATTGCCGACGACCGTGATGACGGTCTCGCCTGCCATGGGGGAACCTCTCGGCGGGTTTGCTGCTGGCTGCTAGTGCTGCTACTCGAAATCCCGAGATCAGCTGAGCGGGAGAGCTCAGTGGGTCTCGGGGCGGAGGACCTTGGTCCGGAGGACCGACTCGTTCAGGTTCATCTGGCGGTCGAGCTCCTTGACGACCGCAGGCTCGGCCTGCAGGTCGATGACCGAGTAGATGCCCTCGGGCTTCTTCTTGATCTCGTACGAGAGACGACGACGGCCCCAGGTGTCGACCTTCTCGACCTTGCCGTTGCCCTCACGGACGACGGAGAGGAAGTTCTCGATCAGGGGGGCGACAGCGCGCTCCTCCAGATCGGGGTCGAGGATGACCATCACCTCGTAGTGACGCATGTGGAACCCACCTCCTTTGGACTCAGCGGCCACGGTCGTTCCGTGGCAGGAGGGTTGTGATGCGTACGCAACGGTATCGGCCGCCACTGACAATCGGGGGTGACCTCGCGGTCTCCCCGAGCTGGCCCGGGCAGACACCGGTGCAGACGGTACACAGTACCCGCACACCGGCGTCCGGTTGAAATCCGGCCGCCGTCACCGACAATCTGTACACATCGGGTGTGTATGGCGCTACGTGCGCCGCCTTCCGCAGGAGGTGCCCTATGGCACAAGCAATGCGACCCAATACCGTCGGAGGCCTCTTCGCCACGGACGGAAAGCCCCACCCCCTCCAGGACACCCTGCTCGCGGTGACCCTGGTGCTGGGCATCACGGCCTTCGTCACGGCGATGTTCCACAACCTGCACCTGCTCAGCTCCTGGACCGGTCTGGTGGGGATCCTCACCGGCGCGTACGGGCAGTGGATCTCGGAGACGACCCGCGAGCGCTTCGGGCTGATCATCGGCCTCGGCGCCTCGGCGGTCGGCTTCTTCCTCGGCATGGCGCACGGCGGCCTTTTCGGCGGGGTCTTCTGACGCCAGGGCACCGTCCTCCCAAGCACCGGCCTCGGAGACTGCCCTCCGAACACCGGTAGAACAGCGCATAGAACACCACCGAACGCCTCGGCAGCCCACAGGGCCGGGGCGAAGGTTCCATACGCCCAGTCGGGGCGCTCCCAAGGCGCAGTAGGCTTCGGCGCGAGAGCCGGAGCCCCTGTACCCATGGGGACACACCAGCCCGAGGAGCGCCCCGAATGAGCCTGACCCTGAGGACGATCAGTCGCGAGCAGCATCTGGCATACATCCAGAGCCTGCCGTCGGCGAGCCACATGCAGGTTCCGGCCTGGGCGGACGTCAAGGCGGAGTGGCGCTCGGAGAGCCTCGGCTGGTTCGACAAGAGCGGCGAACTCGTGGGCGCGGGTCTCGTCCTCTACCGGCAGCTGCCCAAGATCAAGCGCTATCTCGCCTATCTGCCCGAGGGCCCGGTCATCAACTGGTTCGCGCCGAATCTGACCGACTGGCTGGAACCGATGCTCGCGCATCTCAAGAACCAGGGTGCCTTCTCCGTGAAGATGGGCCCGCCGGTGATCATCCGACGCTGGGAGGCCACCTCCATCAAGGCCGGCATCCAGAACCCGGACGTGAAGCGGCTGCGGGACATCGAGGCCGACTTCATCGAGCCGCGGGCCTTCGAGGTCGCCGACAAGCTGCGCCGCATGGGCTGGCAGCAGGGTGAGGACGGGGGCGCCGGCTTCGGCGACGTACAGCCCCGCTACGTCTACCAGGTGCCGCTGGCGAACCGCTCCCTGGAAGAGGTCCACAAGAACTTCAACCAGCTGTGGCGCCGCAACATCAAGAAGGCCGAGAAGGCCGGCGTCGAGGTCGTCCAGGGTGGCTACCAGGACCTCGAGGAATGGCAGCGGCTGTACGAGATCACGGCCGTGCGCGACCACTTCCGGCCGCGTCCGCTGTCGTACTTCCAGCGCATGTGGACGGCTCTCAACACTGAGGACCCCAACCGCATGCGGCTGTACTTCGCCCGCCACAACGGTGTGAACCTGTCGGCGGCGACGATGCTGATCGTCGGCGGACACGTCTGGTACTCCTACGGCGCCTCCGACAACATCGGCCGTGAGGTCCGGCCCTCGAACGCGATGCAGTGGCGGATGCTGCGTGACGCCTACGCGCTCGGCGCGACCGTCTACGACCTGCGCGGCATCTCCGACTCGCTGGACGAGACCGACCACCTCTTCGGCCTGATCCAGTTCAAGGTGGGCACGGGCGGACAGGCCGCCGAGTACCTCGGGGAGTGGGACTTCCCGCTGAACAAGTTGCTCCACAAGGCGCTCGACATCTACATGTCGCGTCGCTGACCTTGCGTTCTCTGCTTCGATACCGTCAACAGCTGCACCGTCGATAGCTTCCATACCTCTGATACACCGCAGCCACGAGAAAGGTTCCAGGTCCGGCCATGGCGCTCACGCTCTACGTCGACACCGCGCGCTGGCGGGCGCACCACAAGCACGTGCAGGAGCAGTTTCCGGGCCTGGTCCCGGTCTGCAAGGGCAACGGCTACGGGTTCGGGCACGAGCGGCTGGCGGAGGAGGCCACGCGCCTGGGCTCCGATGTCCTCGCGGTCGGCACGACGTACGAGGCCGCGCGCATCAAGGACTGGTTCGGCGGTGATCTGCTGGTGCTGACGCCGTATCGGCGCGGTGAGGAGCCGGTGCCGCTGCCCGACCGGGTCATCCGCTCGGTGTCTTCGGTGGACGGCGTGTACGGCCTCGTCGGGGCCCGCGTCGTCATCGAGGTGATGTCCTCGATGAAGCGGCACGGCGTGAGCGAACGCGAACTGCCGCAGTTGCACGCCGCCATAGAGAACGTCCGGCTCGAGGGTTTCGCCATCCACCTGCCGTTGGACCGTACCGACGGCTCGGACGCCGTCGAGGAGGTCATCGGCTGGATGGACCGCCTGCGTGCCGCCCGGCTGCCGCTGCACACGATGTTCGTCAGCCACCTCAAGGCCGAGGAACTCACGCGCCTGCAGCAGCAGTTCCCGCAGACCCGCTTCCGCGCCCGTATCGGTACGCGGCTGTGGCTGGGGGACCACGAGGCCACCGAGTACCGCGGCGCGGTCCTGGACGTCACGCGCGTCTCCAAGGGCGACCGTTTCGGTTACCGGCAGCAGAAGGCCGCCTCCGACGGCTTCCTGGTGGTCGTAGCGGGCGGCACGTCGCACGGGGTGGGTCTGGAGGCCCCCAAGGCCCTGCACGGCGTCATGCCGCGCGCCAAGGGCGTCGCCCGGGCCGGCCTCGCCACGGTCAACCGGAACCTTTCTCCCTTCGTATGGGGCGGCAAGCAGCGCTGGTTCGCGGAGCCGCCGCACATGCAGGTCTCGATCCTGTTCGTCCCCTCGGACGCTCCCGAGCCGAAGGTCGGCGACGAGTTGGTCGCGCATCTGCGGCACACCACTACGCAGTTCGATCGGCTTGTGGACAAATAGGCCGACTGAGCTCCTTCAAGGAGCTCAGTTCCCGATGACAGAGTGAGATCGAGCAACTCTGTTGCCCGCCTGTGCACACAACTCGGTCTCATCAAGCCGGAGGGGCTTGCCGCAAATTCGCCTTGCGGCAAGCCCCTCCTCGTCTCTTGCGCTGATGATCAAGCTGCGGTGTTGAGCAGCAGCGTCTCCAGCCGTGCGCCCGCGTTCCACGCCGCGAAGAGTTCACGCGGCATGACGGTGATCCCGTGCCGGGCCGCGAGGGCCAGCGCGCTCTTGGTGAACCGGCAGGTCACCGCGTAGAGCGCGATGTCGGCGTGGTGCTCCGGCCGTGCAGCTCCGATGAACCGCTGCATGTCGGCGGTGGTGACCGCGCGGTGAGCGGCCTGCCGCTTGCACTGGATCACCAGCCGCCTGCCGTCCGGCAACAGAGCGATGACATCCGCGCCGAGGTCGCCCTTGCCGCCGGTGACCACGACATCCGTGCAGCCGTCCCGACGGCACAGCTGGGCGACGTGCTGCTCGAACTGCTTCCAGCTCATGACGTCGACGGCGGGCATCAGGCTCGCCAGTTCGGGACGGGGCGTACCGGGTGCTGCCTCGTACAGAGTCGCCTTAATGGCGTGGACGTCCTTGCGCAGCAGGTTCACGTCGCGGCGCAGTTCCGAGCAGGTCTCGATCATCGCGTTCTGCATCGGGATGACGGTCCGGGACAGGATCGAGGAGACGGTGCGCTCGGTGATGCGGACGATGCGGGCGTCCAGGCTCTCCTCCTTGCCTGGTGCTGCGGGTAGGTTTCCACAGGTTGTGGGCGACCGTCCTGGACGTCGTTGAGGAGTTCGTACCGCACCTGACGTGCGACGGGGCTGTCGCGGAGTAGCATCCCCGTGTTCAGGATGGTGCGGTGTGTGAACAGGGCGAGGGAGCGGGCACGCGACTGAGTTGCGCCACAGAGTTGCTTGAAGTAACTCAGTTCCGCCCCTGTCACGGTGTGGTAACCGTTGACTTGGAGCTCGTCACGGTGGTCGAGGACCAAGGCACGAATGACGGTCTCACCCACCCCGTAGTACTCCGCGACCATCGCACTGGTCGCGTGCACCCCGTCCGGCAGCAACCGCAGTTCCCAACCCGCTCCAGGACCTCTGTCCGCTGCGCCATCCGGCTGCGCAGCGTCGGGGATTCGAGGAGCACGCCTTCGATGGCTTCCTTGTTGTCTTTCCACTGCGCGAAGACCTTCGGGCACGTCCCGCTCGCGTGATCCGCCTGGTCTTCTTCGGCCGTCCCAGTGGACGACCAGCACTGTTCGCTCACAGCGATCACCTCCGTAGCAGAACGTAAGATCGACGGAGGCTCAACAGTGCGAACTTTGCACCACTTCACTCATTGGTGGTGGGCTGACCCGTTCCGCTGGATTGTCCGCCCCAGTTGACGTACGCGCCCTCCACAGCGTGCGCCGCGTGCCGCGGCGGATGGGCCGCAACCCCGAGCACGAACATGTCCTCCGCCCCGTCGAGCACCCCGCCCGAGGGATCGTCCTCACCAGCCCGGCGCACCGGATCCCGCTCCGGCATGAGGATGTCCCGTACGACGACGGCGCACAGGTACAGCGTCCCCAGCAGATGCACGCCGATGGCCCAGTGGTAGCCGTCGGGCGGTAGGCCCTTGTGGGCGTCCCCGCTGGTCGTGTACGCGAGGTACATCCAGATCCCGAGGAAGTACGCCACCTCGCACGCCTGCCAGATGAGGAAGTCCCGCCACCTCGGCCGGGCAAGCACGGCCAGGGGGACCAGCCACAGGACGTACTGCGGCGAGTAGACCTTGTTGGTGAGGATGAACGCCGCGACGATCAGGAAGGCCAACTGGGCGAAGCGCGGACGCCGCGGCGCGGTGAGCGCGAGCGCGGCGATGCCGACGC
The DNA here is from genome assembly GCF_001509475.1 of Streptomyces regalis. GTDB lineage: Bacteria > Actinomycetota > Actinomycetes > Streptomycetales > Streptomycetaceae > Streptomyces > Streptomyces regalis. The sequence goes on along the minus strand of NZ_LLZG01000358.1, from coordinate 47,699 downwards.
AGCACAGCAGCATCAGCAGCGTGGCGAGCGTGTTGACGGTCTCTGTGCTGAACGGGTCGGTGGAGTTCTGGGCCATGATCAGCCAGAAGGAGCCGAAGTCGACGCCCCGCTCCTGGCTGAACCGGTAGAACTGCGACCATCCCTCCCAGGCGAGCAGCATCACCGGAAGGTTCACGACGAGCCAGGCGAAGACAGTGCCGACCAGCGCCTTCCCGAAGTCCCGCCACTTGCCCGCACGCCAGCACAGGACGAGCAAGGCGCCGAGCAGGAAGACGGGGTAGAGCTTGGCGGCCGTAGCAAGCCCCAGGAGGATGCCGAAGGCGAGGGAGCGGCCGCGCGACCACATCAGCATCGCGGCGGCCGTCAGGGCGACGGCCAGCAGATCCCAGTTAATGGTCGCGGTCAGCGCGAAGGCGGGCGCGAGGGCGACCAGCAGGCCGTCCCAGGGGCGTCGGCCGTGGGTGCGGGTCACGCAGACGGCGATGACGGCCGCGCACACCATCAGCATCCCGGCGTTGACCATCCAGTACCACTGCTCCTGGTCCTGGATACTGCCGCTGCCCGACGTGAGCCAGGAGGCGGCCTCCATGAAGACACCGGTCAGCACCGGGTATTCGAGGTACTCCATGTCGCCGGGGAGCTTGTCGAAGTACGGCACCAGCCCGTCGGCGAAGCCGCGCCCCTGGTAGAGGTGGGGGATGTCCGAGTAGCAGGCATGCGTGTACTGCGAGCTGGCCCCGAAGAACCAGGCACCGTTGTAGCAGGGTGCCTTCTGGATCAGACCGAGGGCGAACATGCCGATCGCCACGAGCGTGACGATCCGTACGGGAGTCCACCAGGACGTCCCGAGCAGGGCGCGCCGTCCGATGGGGCCACCGATCAGCTCACTCCCGCTCGCGGCGACCTCGTCCGCCTTTGTCGGCCGCACCAGGTCCGGCTCGTGCACGCTCGTGGGCGTCGTCTCTGCACTGGGCATGGGGCACATCCTGCCGTACCTGTCTGAGAACGGTGCGAGCACGACCGGGTGCGACGGCCGAGTGTTTCACGTGAAACCGACGTTTCACGTGAAACAGGCCGGTGGCCGGCACCCTGGGCTTCATGGGTGCCGGCCACCGGCCTTCTCGCGTCAGGTGAGACCGTCGTCAGCCTGATGGACCGCCGAAGATGCCTCCGTTGCCGTTGGCATTGCCTCCGGAGTTGTCCGTCTCCGTCGTCGTGGGCGTAGGCGACGATGTCACGCCCCCGTCCGAGCCACCGTTCTGTCCACCGCTGCTGTCCTCGCACTGGAAGCCGAACTGGCAGGACTCACTCGCCGTGGGCGTCGGAGAGACGGCGGTCTCACTGGGCGTCGCGCTCGGCGTCGGGGTCGCCGACTCGCTCGGCTCCGGCGTGAAGGACGGGGTCGGCGACGGCGCGCCCACGGCGTCCTGGATCTCACCGATCTCCTCGGCGTCCGGGAAGCCGAGGTCTCTCTTGCCCTCGAGCGCGACCTTCATGTACTCGGTCCACACTTCCGTGGGGACGTCACCACCGTGGATGGAGTCCTCGCCGGCCGTGCCATTCATGGAGAGCAGGCGGTGGTCCTTCGGGTTCTCCCGGAACATCGCGACCGCGGTCGAGAGCTGCTGGGTGTAGCCGACGAACCAGGCCGACTTGTTCTCGTCGGTGGTACCAGTCTTACCGGCCGCCGTACGGCCGAGGGCCTTGGCGTTCTGACCCGTACCGTTCTCGATGACGTTCTCGAGGGTGTCCGTGACGTTGTTCGCCACGTTCGGGAGCATCGCCTGGGTGACCTTCGGCTTGGTGAAACCGGGTTCCGGCTGGCCGTCCTTCTTGACCTCGACGACCGAGTACGGATTGGTGTGCTTGCCGGATGCAGCGAAGGTCGCGTAGGCGTCGGCCATGCGGATCGCGCTGGGGGTTGACGTGCCGAGCGCGAAAGACGGGTTGAGCGTGGCAAAGCTGTCTTCCAGGATGCCCGACTTCTGCGCGACGTCCCGTACCTTCGACATTCCGACATCCCAGCCGAGCTGCACGAACGGTGTGTTGATGGACTGCTCCATCGCCTTGCGCAGGGTGATGTAACCCCAGGCACGCTTGCTCTCGTTGCGCTGGAGGAAGACATTGTCATCCTTGTCCAGGACATAGCTGCCGTCCTGGTTCCTGACCTTGAGCTTGTCGTTGCCGTTGTACTTGCTCATCGGCGACAGGCCCACGCCGTCGGTGTCGTACCTGCCGTACTGCATGGCCGCAGCGAGCACAAACGGCTTCCACGTCGAACCGACGGGGACACCCGACGTGTCCGCATTGTTCGTGAAGTGGTCGTTCTCGTAGCCCGCACCGCCGTAGATAGCGACGATCGCACCGTCATTGGGCTTCACTGACGCCGCACCGAACTGGACGTACTTGTCCAACTCGCGCTTCGGGTCGAGGCGCTCCTTCTCGATCTTCTTGACGGCCTTGGCGAGGGCGTCGACCTTGTCCTTCTCGAAGGTCGTGTAGATCTGGTAGCCGCCCTTGTCGAACTCCGTCTGCGAGATCTCCGAGTGGTTCAGGACGTACTTCTTGGCCGTGTCGACCAGGTAGCTGATCTGGCCGGTCATGCCCTTGGTCGCCTTGAGGCCCTGGGGCTTGGGGTACTCCTTGATGGCCTCCTGGTACTCCGCCTCCGTGAGACGGTCGTCCTTGCGCATCTCGCCGAGGATCCAGCTCCAGCGCTCCTCGGAACGCTTGCGGTTCGCCTGAGGAGTCGCCGACTTGTCGAGGTTCTCGTTGCCCGCAGGATCGTAGTAGGTCGGGCCCTTCAGCAGGGCAGCGAGGAAGGCGCACTCGCTGGGCGTGAGCTTGACCGCGTCCTTGCCGTAGTAGGTCTGGGCGGCTGCCTGGATGCCGTAGGCGCCACGACCGTAGTACGAGGTGTTCAGATACCCCTGGAGAATCTCGTCCTTCGTGAGTTCGCCCCCCACCTTTATGGAGATGAACAGCTCCTTGAATTTCCGGGAGAGCGTCTGCTCCTGGCTCAGGTAGGTGTTCTTGACGAACTGCTGAGTGATCGTCGAACCGCCTTGCGTGTCACCACCCCGGGCCATGTTGGCCAGCGCTCGGGCGATGCCCGCGGGGTCGATGCCCGAGTCCTCGTAGAAGGTCTTGTTCTCGGCCGAGATCACCGCGAACCGCATGGCCTTCGGGATCTTGTCGATCGTGACGTTCTGACGGTTCTGGCCACTGCCCGTGGCGACCATCTGAGAGCCGTCTTTCCAGTAGTAGACGTTGTTCTCAGACTTGGCCGCCGCGTCCTCCTTGGGGATACCGACCATCGCGTACCCGATGCCCGTGATGGCCACGAGACTGCCGAAGAAGCCGATGAACAGGCCGGTGACGAGCCGCCACGACGGCACCCAGCGCGCCACGCCGTACTTGCCCGCGCGCGGATAGTCGATGAACCGCTTCCGGCCGGGCGGAACCGCGCGCCCTCGGCCACGCCCAGGGCCGTTCGGCCCGCCGGGGGCGGCACGGCGGCCACCCCGGCCCGGGTCGGCCGCTCTGCGGCGGCCACCTCCGCTTCTCTGGGCCGCGCGTCGTGCTTCGGCACGACCGCCGTACGGACGTTCCTCGCCTTCCGAACCGCTGAAACCCGACCCGTACGAGTCGGAAGGAGATCCGGTGGCGCCTCGCGGTGCCGCTCGGCGGCCGGGAGACGAGCCGGACTGGCCGCGTCGGGCCGCGGCACGTCCGCCTCCCTGCGGCTGCGGCGGTTTGCGACGGTGCTCGCTCATCGAACGACTACTCCTCGGGCAGGCGCACCCCTGGGCGCCTGGCAACGGCGGCTGTTTTCCGGTCCCCCCGAAGTACGGATGCGGTCGGTTCCGCATTCACCCGTACTGCACCAAGGACGACGACGCCCTCAGGTGTCACTCGGTTCCCGGTGGTGTGCATGGCGCACAGACTACGCACCGTCAAAGCCCACCTAGCCCCGAACTTCACCCCAAATCGGGCAACTCGCTCCACATGAATCGTTGATGTGATCCCGTTCACCGTTCCCCCACTTGTCGCGCCCGGAAGGCCGTTCTATCGTCGTGATGTATCGAGTCGATACATCAGCGCGAGATATGACGAGGAGGCGAGGGGATGAGCCGACGTTCCGGGATCCTCGAGTTCGCCGTACTCGGACTGCTCCGCGAATCCCCGATGCACGGCTATGAGCTGCGCAAACGACTCAATACGTCACTGGGCGTGTTCCGTGCGTTCAGCTACGGCACGCTCTACCCCTGCCTCAAGACGCTGGTCGCCAACGGCTGGTTGATCGAGGAACCGGGGAACACCCCCGAGGACGCCCTCACCGCACCACTCACGGGGCGTCGCGCCAAGATCGTCTACCGGTTGACGGCAGAAGGTAAGGAGCACTTCGAGGAACTGCTCTCACAGACCGGCCCCGACGCGTACGAGGACGAGCACTTCGCTGCCCGATTTGCCTTCTTCGGACGCACACCACAGGACGTGCGCATGCGCGTGCTGGAGGGCCGCCGCAGCCGGCTGGAGGAGCGCCTGGAGAAGATGCGCGCCTCCCTGGCACGCACCCGGGAGCGCCTCGACGACTACACGCTTGAGCTCCAGCGCCACGGGATGGAGTCCGTGGAGCGCGAAGTGCGCTGGCTGAACGAGCTCATCGAGAGCGAGCGGGCCGGGCGGGACCTGAAGGGTTCCGCTTCCGGGGGGTCCGCTCAGCAGGACACCACATCTGGAGAGCCGGGCGATCTGCCCCGTCCCGGGAGTACCCCCGGGACGGATTCGCCCGGCGACACCGCCACGTGAGAGCCCAGTGAGGGCCTCACTCGTACACACAGGGAGCAACCGGAATGGGTTCGGTTCGCGTAGCCGTCGTCGGCGTGGGCAACTGCGCCGCGTCGCTGGTTCAGGGAGTCGAGTACTACAAGGACGCCGACCCGGCGTCCAAGGTCCCCGGCCTGATGCACGTGCAGTTCGGTGAGTACCACGTCCGTGACGTCGAGTTCGTCGCCGCCTTCGATGTCGACGCGAAGAAGGTCGGCCTGGACCTCGCGGACGCCATCGGCGCCAGCGAGAACAACACCATCAAGATCTGCGACGTGCCCCGCACCGGCGTGACCGTGCAGCGCGGCCACACCCTCGACGGCCTCGGCAAGTACTACCGCGAGACCATCGAGGAGTCCGCCGAGGCCCCGGTCGACGTCGTCCAGGTCCTCAAGGACAAGCAGGTCGACGTCCTCGTCTGCTACCTGCCCGTGGGCTCCGAGGACGCGGCGAAGTTCTACGCCCAGTGCGCCATCGACGCCAAGGTCGCCTTCGTCAACGCCCTGCCGGTCTTCATTGCCGGTACGAAGGAGTGGGCGGACAAGTTCACCGCGGCGGGCGTCCCGATCGTCGGCGACGACATCAAGTCGCAGGTCGGCGCCACCATCACGCACCGCGTCATGGCGAAGCTGTTCGAGGACCGCGGCGTCGTCCTGGACCGCACGATGCAGCTGAACGTCGGCGGCAACATGGACTTCAAGAACATGCTCGAGCGTGACCGCCTCGAGTCCAAGAAGATCTCCAAGACGCAGGCCGTCACCTCCCAGATCCCCGACCGGGAGCTCGGCGAGAAGAACGTCCACATCGGCCCGTCGGACTACGTCGCCTGGCTCGACGACCGCAAGTGGGCCTACGTCCGCCTCGAGGGCCGCGCCTTCGGTGACGTCCCGCTGAACCTGGAGTACAAGCTCGAGGTCTGGGACTCCCCGAACTCCGCCGGCGTCATCATCGACGCCCTGCGCGCCGCGAAGATCGCCAAGGACCGCGGCATCGGCGGCCCGATCCTGTCGGCGTCGAGCTACTTCATGAAGTCCCCGCCGGTCCAGTACTTCGACGACGAGGCCCGCGAGAACGTCGAGAAGTTCATCAAGGGTGAAGTCGAGCGCTAAGCAGTCGGCGCCGCACTAATACGCTCCTGCCAGAGCTGCCGAGGGCCCCCGGGTTGCACCGCCCGGGGGCCCTCCCCATATGTGAGGCTGTGCGCCATGTCCGTCGTACGCGACCTGCGGGTCCTGCTGCGCTTTGGGAACTTCCGGCGCCTGCTCGTCGTACGCCTGCTCTCACAGGGCGCCGACGGCGTCTACCAGACCGCGCTCGCCACGTACGTCGTCTTCTCCCCGGAGAAACAGACCTCGGCCGCCGCGATCGCCTCCGCGATGGCGGTACTGCTCCTGCCGTACTCCCTCGTGGGCCCTTTCTCCGGCGCCCTGCTGGACCGTTGGCGCCGCCGCCAGGTTCTTCTGTACGGCAGCCTGCTGCGCACCGTACTGGCCTCGGTGACGGCCGTCCTGATCCTGACCCAAGTCCCGGACTGGCTCTTCTACGTCTCCGCCCTGTGCGTCACCGCCGTCAACCGCTTCGTCCTGTCCGGCCTGTCCGCCGCGCTGCCACGCGTGGTCGACCACGAGCGTCTTGTGATCGCCAACTCCCTTTCCCCGACCGCCGGAACACTCGCCGCGAGCGTGGGCGCCGGCCTGGCCTTCGTCGTACGGCTGGTGGCCTGGGACTCCGATGCCGCCGTGGTGCTCCTGGCAGCTGCCCTGTATCTGTGCGCGGGGCTGGCGTCACTGCGCATGTCACGGGAACTGCTGGGCCCGGACCGAGAGTTGGTGCAGCCACGCCTCACGGCGGCGATCTCCGGCACCGCGCGCGACCTGGCGGCAGGGGTACGCCATCTCGCCACGCCGCCCCGGAGGGAGGCGGTCTGGGCACTGCTCACGATGACCCTGATGCGGTTCTGCTACGGCGCCCTGCTGGTCACGCTGCTGATGCTCTGCCGGTACGCCTTCTCCTCGAACGCCGATGACGGACTCGCCCTGCTGGGGCTGGCGTTGGCGATCTCTGCCGCCGGATTCTTCGCAGCGGCCGTGGCGACCCCCTGGGCTGCGGGACGTCTGGGCTCCGGCATCTGGATCGCCGTGTGCGCGGGAACCGCCGCGGTCCTGGTGCCCGCCCTCGGACTTCCGTTCGCCACAACTCCTATGCTGGTGGCGGCATTCGTCCTTGGCCTGACGACGCAGGGGGCGAAGATCGCGACGGACACGATCGTGCAGGCCTCGGTCGAGGACGGATTCCGCGGCCGGATCTTCTCGGTCTACGACGTGCTGTTCAACGTCGCCTTCGTCGGCGCCGCCGGCGTCGCCGCCCTGATACTGCCGCCGGACGGCCGCTCGGCACCGCTCGTGGTCGCAGTCGCCGTTATTTACGCGGCAGTTGCTATGGCTATGGCCCGCTTTGAACGCCGGCCTGTGTCACATCAATGACACAGAGCCACTCCCGGCCACTCGGGTGTCAGTGGAGCCCGGTAGCTTACGTGCGTCTTATTTCCGCGCTTAGTTCGCGCCACGCACCCAAGTTCTAGGGGGACCCCCAAGTGACAACTCCGCCGCCCCAGGGCAACCCGTTCGCCCAGGGCCAGAACCCGTACGCCCAGGGTCAGCAGCCCTACGGCCAGCCCCAGGGCCAGGCACCGTACCCGCCCCAGGGCGGCTACCCGCAGCAGCCGGGTCAGCCCGGGTTCCCCCAGCAAGGGGCGGCGCCTTACGCACCGGTTCCGCCGCAGCAGCCGAAGCGCGGAATCAAGCAGTACCTGCGCATAGGCCTCATCGTCGTCGGCCTTCTCTTCGCGGCGGGCGGCTACATGGCCAGCCGGGATGACGCGGAGACGGCGGCGGTCGGTGACTGCATGCACCGCGGCAGCACCAGTTCCACCCGCCCGGACCTTGAAGTCGTCGACTGCAGCTCTTCGGAGGCCCAGTACGTGGTGCTGGCCAAGATCGAGGGGTCGTACACCACCGAACTCGCGGCCAGCAGCAAGTGCGAGAGCGAGGCCAAGGACTTCGAGTACACGTACTCGCAGAGCAGCAAGAGCAGCGACTTCCTGCTCTGCCTGAAGGAGTACAAGAAGTAGGGCAGACGCCAAGAGGGACGGTGTTTCACGTGAAACAGCGCCCCTCCGGCATCCTCGGGGTCATGTTTCACGTGAAACATGACCCCGTTTCACAGCTTCAGCCTTGCTGGGCCCACCATTCCTTGAGCGCCGCCACCGCCTCGTCGTGCGCCATGGGCCCGTTCTCCAGCCGCAACTCCAGCATGTGCTGGTAAGCGCGGCCAATGACCGGCCCGGGCCCGACACCGAGGATCTCCATGATCTGGTTGCCGTCGAGGTCGGGTCGGATGGCGTCCAGCTCCTCCTGGTCCTGCAGCTGAGCGATCCGCTCCTCCAGGCCGTCGTACGCGCGGGACAGCGCAGCCGCCTTGCGCTTGTTCCGCGTAGTGCAGTCGGAGCGGGTCAGCTTGTGGAGGCGGTCCAGGAGCGGACCGGCGTCACGGACGTAGCGACGGACAGCGGAGTCCGTCCACTCTCCGGTGCCGTATCCGTGAAAGCGCAGGTGGAGTTCGACCAGACGTGAGACGTCCTTCACCAGCTCGTTGGAGTACTTGAGCGCCAGCATGCGCTTCTTCGTCATCTTCGCGCCGACCACCTCATGGTGGTGGAACGAGACCCGACCGTCCTTCTCGAAGCGGCGCGTGCGCGGCTTGCCGATGTCGTGCAGCAGTGCGGCCAGTCGGAGGGTCAGGTCGGGGCCGTTCTCCTCCAGTGCCATCGCCTGCTCCAGGACGATCAGCGTGTGCTCGTAGACGTCCTTGTGCCGATGGTGCTCGTCACTCTCCAGCCGGAGCGCCGGAAGCTCGGGCAGCACATGATCCGCGAGCCCGGTGTCGACCACCAGGGTCAGCCCCTTGCGAGGGTACGCAGACACGATCAGCTTGTTGAGCTCGTCCCGCACCCGCTCCGCGGAGACGATCTCGATGCGACCGGCCATCTCCTTCATGGCCGTCACCACCTCGGGAGCCACTTCGAAGTCGAGCTGGGCCGCGAAGCGCGCCGCCCGCATCATGCGCAGCGGGTCGTCCGAGAAGGACGCCTCCGGCGTACCCGGGGTCCGCAGCACCCGCGCCGCGAGGTCCTCCAGCCCGCCGTGCGGATCGATGAACTCCTTCTCCGGCAGCGCGACGGCCATCGCGTTCACCGTGAAGTCGCGCCGGACGAGGTCCTCCTCGATGGAGTCGCCGTACGACACCTCGGGCTTGCGCGAGGTCCGGTCGTAAGCCTCCGACCGGTAGGTCGTCACCTCGATCTGGTAGCCGCTCTTCTGCGCCCCCACGGTGCCGAAGGCGATCCCGACCTCCCACACGGCGTCGGCCCAGGGGCGCACGATCTTCAGTACGTCTTCGGGGCGGGCGTCGGTCGTGAAGTCCAGGTCGTTGCCGAGCCGGCCGAGCAGCGCGTCCCGGACCGATCCGCCGACCAGGGCGAGTGAGAACCCGGCCTCCTGGAAACGGCGGGCGAGGTCGTCGGCGACAGGCGCGACCCGCAGCAGTTCACTCACCGCGCGGTGCTGCACCTGGCTCAGGACATTGGGCTTGTCTTCGTTGGCGTTCGGCACAACAAAAGAGGGTACGTGGCCCGGGCGACCACGGGCGCCTCCATTAAACGTGCACACCGCAGGCACGGATACCTGCATCAAAAGGTGCACGAAGGCTTCCTTGTGACGTACAGAAGCGCTCCTCTTATTCCTGCATATATGGGACAGGTCGGCCGTGCAGCCCGATCTTGTGGAGCACACCGCGGCACTTCCCCTCAGCGCGCATCGTTACCATGCGTGGACGCACATTCCGACGACCACTGACGACGAGGGACGGGCGAGCGCGTGGCCGAGGCGGCAGACTTCCAGGGGATGAGTCCCTCACCTGCCCGCCGGTGGCTGCGGCGCACCGGAGCACTGCTCGCCGGAGCGCCTCTGCTGGCCGGCCTGCTCCAGCTGCCCGCTGCCGTGCCCTCGCACGCCGCCGGGCAGGACTCCCTCAAGGCCGCCTCCGGCTCGGGCACGGTGGCCGTCGCTGTGGACTCGCTCACCCCCGCCGTCCCCGGTGACGGCGACACACTGACCGTGTCCGGCACGGTGACCAACGAGGGCAAGCAGGAGGTCACCGACGCACAGGTGGATCTGCGCCTGGGTCCCGCCCTGAACACTCGCTCGGACATCGACACGGTCGCCGGGCGCGCCGACTACCAGGAGTACCTCGACGGGGCTCCGGTGGGCGGGAAGTACGTCAAGGAGTTCGCCAAGCTCACCCCCGGGGTCTCCCAGCGCTTCAGCATCTCGGTGCCGGTCGACAAGCTGGACCTCGGACAGGACGGGGTCTACCCGTTCGCCGTCTCCCTGTCCGGCGAGACTTCCGCGCAGCCGTGGGACCGGGTGCTCGGCATCCAGCGGACGTTCCTGCCGTGGCAGCCCGACGGGGCCGACACCAAGACCCGGACGACGGTGCTGTGGCCGCTCATCTCCACCTCGCACATGACGGCGCAGACGGGGTCGAACGAGTCGCAGACACCGGTCTTCCGGGACGACGACCTCGCCAAGGAGATCTCCCCCGGCGGCCGTCTGCAGCAGCTCGTGTCGCTGGGCAAGGAGCTCGACGTCACCTGGGTGATCGACCCCGAACTGCTGGCCTCCGTGGACGCGATGACGGACAACTACCGCGTGCAGGGTGAGGGCGACACGACCACGGCGGGCACCCATCAGGCGGTCGCCAACCAGTGGCTGGCCGAGCTGCAGGAGGCGGTGCAGGACAAGGAGGTCGTCGCCCTGCCCTTCGCCGACCCCGACCTGGCCTCGCTGGCGCACAACGGCACGAACGTCACCGGCTCGCTGAACCACCTCAAGGAGGCCGCCGACGTCGCCGCCGACACGGTCGACTCGATCCTCCACGTGGAGCCGACCACCGACTTCGCCTGGCCCGTGAACGGCGCCGTCGACCCGTCCATCGTCAAGGTCGCCACCTCCGCCGGTGCGGACAAGGTGATCACCCGCAGCGACAGCCTGGTGGAGACGCGCGGCCTGCCCTACACGCCCTCCGCGGCCCGCCCCATCGGCGGCGGCACGACGGCGGTCGTCGCGGACGCACGGATGTCGCCCCTCTTCCAGGGCAACCTCACGAGGGCGTCGAGCTCGACGCTCGCCGTGCAGAGGTTCCTGGCCCAGAGCCTGGCCCTCAACCTCCAGACGGGCAAGCAGCGCAGCATCGTCGTCGCCCCGCAGCGGATGCCGACGGCGAGCCAGGCCCAGGCGTTGGCCGAGGCGGTGACGGCGCTCCAGGCCGGCACGTGGTCCCAGTCCCAGGAGCTCACCGCAGCGGCCACGGCCAAGCCCGACTCCGGCGCCACCACGAAGGTGCCGGCGGCGTCCCAGTACCCCTCCTCACTGCGCAAGCAGGAGCTTCCGCGATCGGCTTACGAGCAGATCGCGACCACGCAGGACAAGCTCGACAAGTTCAAGGTGATCCTCAGCAAGGAGTCCCGCGTGGTGACGCCCTTCGGGCGGGCCATGAACCGCGAGATGTCCACGTCGTGGCGCGGCCGCTCCGCGGAGGCGGCGGACTATCGCAACGGCGTGGAGGCGTACATCGACTCCCTGGCCGGCCAGGTCACGCTGATCGACAAGTCGGAGACCAAGCTCTCCGGGCGCAGCGCCATGATCCCCGTGACGGTGCAGAACAACCTGGTGCAGGGCGTGGAGCACCTGGTGCTCCGGCTCACCTCTAAGAGCCCGAGGCGCCTTGAGATCGGTGGCGAGCGCTACTACGAGCAGGACGTCGCGGTGTCCGGCGGGCACAGCCAGACGGTGAAGTTCACCACGTCGGCTCAGGCCAACGGCCAGGCCACGGTGGTCGCCCAGCTGTACACGGAGGACGGCCAGCCGTACGGCACACCGGTCACCTTCGACGTGAAGGTCACCGAGTTCACGGCCACCGTGATGCTGGTCATCGGCGGCGGCTTCCTTCTGCTCGTCCTTGCTGGATTCCGGATGTACACGCAGCGCAAGCGCGCGGCCGCCCGTGAGGCCGACGAGAGCGGCCACGAGGAGACGAGCGATACCGACGGCGGCCCGGAGAACCAGGAAGACCCCGAGGACCGTCTCACGCCCGAGAACCTCCCCAAGGAGGAATCCGGCACCGGTAGCCGGGCAGACGCCCCGGAGCAGCCGAGTGACCTGACACCGGACACCGCAACGGAAAGCGCCGACCCGTCCGGCACGGGTGAGAGAGTGGACCGTTGAGCGATGTCGTGGCCGGTGGGCCCGGGACGATGAGGTGGGGTAACCATGAACGCGCCGTACGACGGTGACCGCGGCCAGGCCGCGGGCAGCTCGGGGCACCCCGAGGGCCCGCCGCCCGAGCACGGCCAGGTACCGCCGCAGCACCCCGCGGACATGTACCTCCAGGACGCCTACGACCAGGACCCCTACCGAACCCAGGACCCCACCGCCCAGGACCCGGTCGCCGAGGCGCTGTACGACCGCGCCGCCCCCCCGCCGCCCCCGCCGGGCACGTACCAGCCGCAGCAACCGCTGTACGGCCAGCCGCCCCAGTCGCCGTACGCCCCCGACCCGCACGTGTGGGCCCAGACCCCGGCGCCCGAGCCGGAGGGCCCGAGCCAGTACCTGCCGTACGGCGACGATCCCCGCAGGACCCAGTACGTGGGCGTCGACGACCTCGTCACGCACTCCACCGAGGAGCGCCAGGGGCACGACGCCTTCGCGCACCTCTTCCGCGACCAGCAGCAGGGCGGCGGGCATCCGCAGTACCAGTACCAGCCGCCCACGGTCCCGGGACCCTCCCCGGCACCGGCCGCAGGTCCGTACGAGGGTCCCACGCCGCCTGCCGCGGCCGAGGCGACCACGCCCTCGCCCTCGCCCGCTCCTGCCCCGGCGCCTGCCGCGAAGAAGGGCGGCCGAGCCGGCGGGCTGTTGAAGTCGAGCGCTGTGATGGCGGCAGGCACGATGGTGTCCCGCCTCACCGGGTTCGTCCGGTCCGCGATGATCGTCTCGGCGCTGGGCCTCGGGCTGCTCGGCGAATCCTTCCAGGTGGCCTACCAGCTGCCGACGATGATCTACATCCTGACCGTCGGCGGCGGACTCAACTCCGTATTCGTGCCTCAGCTCGTCCGCTCCATGAAGGAAGACGAAGACGGCGGTGAGGCGTACGCCAACCGGCTGCTGACCCTCGTCATGGTGATCCTCGGTGTCCTCACCACGCTCGCCATGTTCGCCGCTCCGCTCCTGGTCCGGGCACTGTCGACGCCCCTGGCCAACAATCCCGCAGCCAATGAAACGGCCGTGACCTTCACCCGGTACTTCCTGCCCTCCATCTTCTTCATGGGCATCCACGTGGTGATGGGACAGATCCTCAACGCCCGCGGCCGCTTCGGCGCGATGATGTGGACGCCGGTCCTGAACAACATTGTCATCATCGTGACCTTGGGCGCCTTCCTGTGGGTGTACGGCACCGCCGAGCACTCCGGCATGAAGGTCACCAACATCCCGCCGGAGGGCGTCCAGCTCCTCGGCGTCGGGGTCCTCCTCGGCCTCGTCGTTCAGGCCCTCGCGATGATCCCGTACCTGCGCGAGACCGGTTTCAAGCCGCGGCTGCGCTTCGACTGGAAGGGCCACGGCCTCGGTAAAGCCGCGATGCTCGCCAAGTGGACGATCCTCTTCGTCCTCGCCAACCAGGCGGGGGCCCTCGTCGTCACCCAGCTGGCCACCGCTGCGATCACGGACTCCGGCGTCCCCGGCACCGGTTTCAGTGCCTACGCCAACGCCCAGCTCATCTGGGGCCTGCCACAGGCCATCATCACCGTCTCTCTGATGGCCGCCCTGCTGCCGCGTATCTCCCGCTCGGCCGCCGAGGACGACGCCGGCGCGGTACGCGACGACATCTCCCAAGGCCTGCGCACCACAGCGGTCGCGATCGTGCCGCTCGCCTTCGGATTCGTCGCGCTCGGCGTCCCGATGTGCACGTTGATGTTCGGCTCCTCGGGCACCAGCGAGGCCACAAACATGGGCTTCATGCTGATGGCCTTCGGGCTCGGCCTGATCCCGTACTCCGTGCAGTACGTCGTCCTGCGTGCCTTCTACGCCTACGAGGACACCCGCACCCCCTTCTACAACACGGTCATCGTGGCGGCCGGCAACGCCATCGCTTCTGCCGTCTGTTACGTCGTCCTTCCGCCCCGCTGGGCCGTGGTCGGCATGGCCGCCTCGTACGGCCTGGCCTACGCGATCGGCGTCGGCGTCGCCTGGAACCGGCTGCGCAAGAAGCTGGGCGGCGACCTGGACGGCACCCGGGTGATGCGGACGTACGCCAGACTCGGCATCGCCTCGGTGCCCGCGGCACTGCTGAGCGGTGGGGCCTGCTACGGGGTCTCCAAGACCCTCGGTCAGGGGGTCCTCGGCTCCTTCGCCGCCCTGCTGGCCGGTGGAGCCGTGCTGCTCGGGGTCTTCTTCGTCGCGGCCCGCCGGATGCGCATCGAGGAGCTGAACTCACTGGTCGGCATGGTCCGCGGGCGCCTGGGTCGCTGAACCTGGGGTACGCGCACAACCATCGTCCGCCACCGTGTGTCGTGCATAGCGGCGGACTGTGGGCACAATTGGTTCGGCGTCGGACGGCGCGCACGGAGTCGTACGGCGCGCAATGGATGGGGAGGCAGGAACGACGGTGGCGGAACGGAGCACGGCTGCCGTCGACGTGGCAGACAACAGCGGCGACGAGCCGCTGACCGCACAGGCGGACCAGTCCACGGCCGACGGGGTGGCCAAGAATCGGGAGCGGGACACGGACACCGACGAGGCACAGGGGAGTGGCGGGACCGAGGGTCCCGGAAAGGCCTCACCACCCGAGCTGCACAGCGGCCACAAGCTTGCCAGACGCTATCGCCTCGAGGAGTGCGTCACCCGTCTGGACGGTTTCAGCAGTTGGCGTGCGGTCGACGAGAAACTTCGTCGCGCCGTCGGCGTCCACATCCTGCCCGCGGACCATGCGCGAGCCCGTTCCGTGCTGGCCGCGGCCCGCTCCTCCGCGCTGCTCGGGGACCCCCGTTTCGTCCAGGTCCTCGACGCCGTCGAGGAAAATGACCTCGTCTACGTCGTCCACGAGTGGCTCCCTGACGCGACCGAGCTGACCACGCTGCTCGCTTCCGGCCCGCTGGAGGTGTACGACGCCTACCAGATGGTCACCCAGGTGTCCGCCGCCATGGCCGCTGCCCATCGCGAGGGCCTGGCCCACCTCCGCCTCAACCCGAACGCCGTGCTGCGCTCGTCGACCGGCCAGTGGCGCATCCGCGGCCTCGCGGTGAACGCCGCGCTGCGCGGCATCAGCTCCGACACGCCGCAGCGCACGGATACGGAGGCCATCGGCGCGCTGCTGTACGCCGCGCTCACCCAGCGCTGGCCGTACGAGAGCGACGCCTACGGCCTGTCCGGGCTGCCCAAGGACGTCGGCCTGATCGCCCCCGACCAGGTGCGTGCCGGCGTCCACCGCGGACTGTCCGAGCTCACCATGCGCGCACTGGTCAACGACGGCGCGACCGCCTCCCGCCACGAGTCCGCGTGCACGACGCCGGAGGAGCTGGTGAAGGCGATCGGCGAGATGCCCCGCATCCGCCCGCCGGAGCCCGCGTTCACGGCGCCGCCGGAGTACCAGCGCACTACGTACCAGCAGGGCACCTACGGCCGCCAGGCGCCGCATCCGGGAGCCACCCAGCCGGTGCCGACCCCGCCGTCCCCACTGCAGAGCCGTACCGGCAGGGCGCTCAAGTGGGCGGTCTCGGCCCTCCTCATCGCCGCCCTGGGCCTCGGCAGCTGGCAGCTGGCGGACGCGCTCATGGACCAGGGCAAGCAGTCCGACGACACCAACCAGACGCAGACGACGGACGACAACGACAAGAACGGCGACAAGACCAAGCCGGTCAAGCCGATCAAAATCCAGGGCGCCCAGGAGTATGTCGCCGAGGGCGACGCCCAGCACCCCGGCGACGTGGACCTGACGTACGACGGCAGCACCTCGACGGGATGGCGGACCAACAGCTACAAGGACGGTCCGGAGATAGTGATCAAGCCCGGCGTCGGCATCGTCTACGACCTCGGATCCACCCAGAAGGTGTCGACCGCGACGATCGCACTGCGGTACGGCGGCCCTCACACCACCGTCAAGCTGTACGCGACCGACACACCGGATTCGTCCACGCCGCTGAGCTCGATGACAGAGCTGGGCAAGGTGACGACAAGCGGCACCTTGGCGAAGGTGACAGTCGACAAGCCGGTGAAGAGCCGCTACGTACTGGTCTGGCTGACCGCGATGCCGTATTCCGGAGAGGATTCCGCCAACTACAGCGGCACCGGCTACAAGCAGGCCATCACCGACGTGAAGTTCACCGGCTGACAACTCACCGCTGACGAGGGGAGGGGGTCCGATGGCAGATGGCACCGCACACAGCGACGCGAGCGATCAGGACCTCCTCGCCCGCCACGTAGAAGGCGACACCGACGCCTTCGGTGAGCTCGTGCGGCGGCACCGGGACCGGCTGTGGGCGGTGGCTCTGCGGACGCTGGGGGACCGCGAGGAGGCCGCTGACGCTGTCCAGGACGCCCTGGTCTCCGCCTACCGGGCTGCCCACACCTTCCGGGGCCAGTCGGCCGTCACGACGTGGCTGCACCGCATCACGGTGAACGCCTGTCTGGACCGCGCCCGCAAGGCTGCTTCCCGGAAGACCTCCCCGGTCGACGACACCGAACGCCTTGAGCAGTTGCTGGAGCCGCACGAGTCCGCCTCGGCGCCCGCGGAGCGCAACGACCTGCACCGCGAGCTGCTGGAAGCTCTCGGCACCCTTCCTGCCGACCAACGAGCGGCGCTCGTCCTGGTGGACATGCAGGGATACCCGGTCGCGGAGGCCGCCCGGGTCCTCGATGTACCGACCGGCACGGTGAAGAGCCGATGTGCACGCGGCAGAGCCAGACTTCAGCCTCTGCTCACGCATCTACGGCCGGAAAGCGCCGGAGAAGGCAAGGAGGCCGACCAGAGGCGGAACCGGACGCACAGGACATCCGTCCCACCGGCAGCGGGTCCACCTGCCACGGGGCACAACAAGGATCCGCGCGATCCCGGGCCTAGTGATTCAGCTGCAGTGAAGGGCGGAGGTGGGCGAGCGTGACATCCACGACAGACACGACCGGGCACCCGGACGTCGCCGAGATCTCCGACCTCACCGAGGGCCTTCTCCCCCCGTCCAGGAGCGCCGACATAAGGCGGCATCTGGAACAGTGCGAGCTGTGCGCGGACGTCCACGCCTCGCTGGAGGAGATCCGGGGGCTGCTCGGCACGCTACCGGGGCCGTCGCGTATGCCCACCGACGTCGCGGAACGCATCGACGCCGCCCTCGCCGCAGAGGCTCTGCTCAACGCCACGGCGTCCGAAGACGCTGTGCCGCCCACATCCGCCAGCGCGGCCAGCTCGGTATCCGATGCGGACGACGGCGCGCATGTTTCACGTGAAACATCGGCAACGCCAGACCGTCCGGCAGGCCGCCCCCGCTCCTCGACGACCGGCCCCGGCCGCAAGGACCGCAAGAAGGCGGGGCGACGCAAGGTCGCCGTCCTCAGCGCCGCCTTCACGGCCGCCGCCCTGGGGCTGGGCTCCGTACTGCTGACCTCACTCATGGGTGGCGCAGGTTCGGGACCGTCGGCTGACGGGGGCCAGACCGGCGCCGACACCTTCTCCGCAGCCAAGCTCGAGAAGCAGGTCGCCGATCTCCTCGCCAAGAACCAGAGCTCCAAAGGCAGCACACACAAGCCGGAACGCAGCCTGGGCATGGAAGGCGGGCCCGATACCAAGAGCCCTCAGATCCTGCGCGAGATCACGGTGCCCGAGTGCGTCAGGAAGGGCATCGGCCGCGATGACGCGGCACTCGCCGCTAAGGAAGGCGTCTACGAGGGGAAGGATGCTCTGCTCGTCGTGCTGCGCGATGCCTCTGACATCACCCGGGTCACCGCCTACGTCATGGACGCGACGTGTGTGAAGCAGCAGTCGTTGACCACGGCCAAGGTTCTCCTCAAGGACTCCTACGCGCGCTCCTGAGAGCCTGACGCTTCGTCTCCCTCAGGCGGGACAATCCCTCCGGTGTGGCGTCACCGTGTGCCCGGACACAGTGGGAATGCGCGCCCCTTAGGATCCGTTGGGTGGGGTGAGAGTTCTGAAAGGGGCTCCCCCCGGTCCGACGACGCAGTCCAGAGACGAGGAATCCTGCCGTGAGCGACGTCCGTAACGTGATCATCATCGGCTCCGGGCCCGCCGGCTACACGGCTGCGCTCTACACCGCGCGCGCGTCGCTGAAGCCGCTTGTGTTCGAGGGCGCCGTCACCGCCGGCGGTGCGCTCATGAACACGACCGAGGTGGAGAACTTCCCCGGCTTCCAGGACGGCATCATGGGCCCCGAGCTCATGGACAACATGCGCGGCCAGGCCGAGCGCTTCGGGGCCGAGCTCATCCCGGACGACATCGTCAACGTCGACCTGAGCGGTGAGATCAAGACCGTCACCGACACCGCGGGCACGGTTCACCGGGCGAAGGCCGTCATCGTCGCCACCGGCTCGCAGCACCGCAAGCTCGGCCTGCCGAACGAGGACGCCCTCTCCGGCCGCGGTGTCTCCTGGTGCGCCACCTGCGACGGCTTCTTCTTCAAGGACCAGGACATCGCCGTGATCGGCGGCGGCGACACCGCGATGGAGGAGGCCACCTTCCTCTCCCGCTTCGCCAAGTCCGTGACCATCGTCCACCGCCGTGACACCCTGCGCGCCTCCAAGGCGATGCAGGACCGCGCGTTCGCCGACCCGAAGATCAAGTTCGTCTGGGACAGCGAGGTGGCCGAAGTCCAGGGCGACCAGAAGCTCTCCGGCCTGAAGCTGCGCAACGTCAAGACCGGCGAGCTCTCGGACCTGGCGGTCACCGGCCTGTTCATCGCGATCGGCCACGACCCGCGGACCGAGCTGTTCAAGGGCCAGCTGGAGCTGGACGAGGAGGGCTACCTCAAGGTCGACGCCCCCTCCACGCGCACCAACCTGACCGGTGTCTTCGGCGCAGGCGACGTGGTGGACCACACCTACCGCCAGGCGATCACCGCGGCCGGCACCGGCTGCTCCGCCGCCCTCGACGCCGAGCGCTTCCTCGCCGCCCTCGCGGACGAGGAGAAGGCCGAGCCCGAAAAGACCTCTGTCTGACCCCCACCCACCCCACCACGCACCAAGTTAAGGAGCCCGCCGTGGCCGGCACCCTGAAGAACGTGACCGACGACTCCTTCGAGCAGGACGTCCTCAAAAGCGACAAGCCCGTCCTGGTGGACTTCTGGGCCGCCTGGTGCGGACCGTGCCGCCAGATCGCGCCGTCCCTCGAGGCGATCGCCGCCGAGTACGGCGACAAGATCGAGATCGTCAAGCTGAACATCGACGAGAACCCGGGTACGGCCGCCAAGTACGGCGTCATGTCCATCCCGACGCTGAACGTCTACCACAACGGCGAGGTCGCCAAGACCATCGTCGGTGCCAAGCCGAAGGCCGCGATCGTCCGCGACCTCGAGGACTTCATCGCCGAGTGACGTTTCACGTGAAACACGAATGGGCCAACCCGGAAGGGTTGGCCCATTCGCTTTAGAGAGGCGGCTTGCTTCTAGAGAGGCCTCAGCGCCGGTTCCTTCTGTACTGCTCCCAGAAGCCGGTCGATCGCCATCTCCACGTCTTCCTTCCAGGACAGCGTCGTCCGCAGCTCCAACCGCAAGCGCGGAGAGGTCGGGTGAGGGCGAACCGTCTTGAAGCCCACGGCCAGGAGATGGTCCGCGGGCAGAACACACGCAGGCTCTTTCCAGCGCGCGTCTCCGAAGGCCTCGATCGCCTTGAAGCCCCGCCGCAGCAGATCCTTGGCGACCGTCTGGACCATCACGCGGCCCAGTCCCTGGCCCTGGTAGCCCGGCATGATGAACGCGGTCATCAGCTGCACCGCATCCGGTGAGACGGGGCTCGTGGGGAAGGCCGTCGAGCGGGGGACGTAAGCCGGAGGCGCGTACAGCACGAAGCCCACCGGTACCTCGTCGACGTAGACGACCCGACCGCAGGAACCCCAGTCCAGCAGGACGGCGGAGATCCAGGCTTCCTTCTCCAGGGCGGGGGTTCCGGCTTTTACCGCGGCTTCACCGCTGACCGGGTCCAACTCCCAGAAGACACACGCGCGGCAGCGCTTGGGAAGGTCCTGGAGGTTGTCCAGCGTGAGCGGTACGAGCCGACGCCCCATGAAGGCTGTTCCTCGCTTCCTTCGCCCGCGGCGTCGCGAGCGGCTGTCAGGGCGCTCCGTTCCCTGAGCAGGCTGCCGACGAACCCGCCGACCGCGCCCAGCCCAAGGCCCGCGCTCACCAGTCCGGTGCGGCTCACCATTCGCATGGACCCCGCCTCCCCTAAGAGGTCTGCCAGGTGGATGCGCCATACCCGAACGCATCGTATCCACGATGTGATTCCATCGATACCGCCAGAAAGCAAAGAGCGGGCCGTGTTCCGGTACACACCGGACACGGCCCGTCTGGGTGGGCCGGGAAGCGAACCTGGCCTCTCGGCCTCAGGCCTCGGTCTCCTCCGCGTCATCGTCCAGGAGGCTCTTCTGCAGAGCCAGCTTCTCGCCCGGAGCGAACGTGCTGAGGATCCTCTCGAGGTCCTCCGGAGAGGCGAACTCGACAGTGATCTTGCCCTTCTTCTGGCCCAGTTCGACCTTCACCCGAGTCTCGAAGCGATCCGAGAGCCGGGTCGCGAGATCGGACAGAGCAGGGGACGGAACAGAGCCGGCTCGCGGCCCCCTGGAGCGCTGGGCCTTCTGCGGGCGGGAGCCCATCAGGGTCACGATCTCCTCGACGGACCGGACCGACAGCCCTTCGGCCACCACCCGGTACGCGAGCCGCTCTTGCTCCTCCGGGTCCTCGACGGAGAGGAGCGCCCTCGCATGCCCGGCGGAGAGCACCCCGGCGGCGACCCGGTTCTGCACCTTGGGCGAGAGCTTCAGCAGGCGCAGGGTGTTGGAGACCTGCGGGCGGGAACGGCCGATGCGGTCCGCCAGCTGGTCGTGCGTGCAGTTGAAGTCCTTCAGCAGCTGATCGTAGGCAGCCGCCTCCTCGATCGGGTTCAGCTGAGCGCGGTGCAGGTTCTCCAGGAGCGCATCCAGCAGGAGCTTCTCGTCGTCCGTGGCCCGCACAATCGCCGGGATCGCGTCCAGGCCGGCCTCACGACAGGCCCGCCAGCGACGCTCGCCCATGATGAGCTCGTACCGTGCGGGGCCGATCTGCCGCACGACGATCGGCTGGAGAAGACCGACTTCCTGGATGGAGGTGACGAGTTCCTGCAGGGCGTCCTCGTCGAAGACCTCACGCGGCTGCCGCGGGTTCGGCGTGATCGCATCGAGGGGGATCTCCGCGAAGTGGGCGCCCATGGGAGACGCGGGCGTCTCAAGGGCGCCGTTCGGCGACGGCTCCTCGGTTTCATGTGAAACAGGCGGCAGCGTGGCCACCTTCGCCGCGGCCACCCCGCGTTCGGTCAGTACCGGGACAGCGGCCGGGGATGTGGAAGCAGCGCTCCCCATCGCGGCCTGGGCCACCGTCTTCTCCGTCGGTGCTGCAGGGATCAGTGCGCCGAGACCACGACCCAAACCCCTTCGTCGCTCGCTCACTGGATCCCCTCCACCATGCTCGGATTGCTCTGGGCGCCGATGTGGGCGTGCGTCGGGTCGTAACTGACCCCGACACCCCTCAGCGCGATTTCTCGTGCCGCCTCAAGATAGGACAGGGCACCACTCGATCCTGGATCGTAGGTCAGCACCGTCTGTCCATAGCTCGGCGCCTCGGAGATACGAACCGAGCGGGGAATGCTCGTCCGCAGCACCTCGTCGCCGAAGTGATTGCGCACCTCGTCCGCGACCTGGGACGCGAGCCGCGTCCGGCCGTCGTACATGGTCAGCAGGATCGTCGAGACATGCAGGGCGGGGTTGAGGTGCCCCCGCACCAGGTCGACGTTGCGCAGCAGCTGGCCGAGGCCCTCCAGCGCGTAGTACTCGCACTGGATCGGGATCAGGACCTCCTGACCGGCCACCAGCGCATTGACCGTCAACAGGCCGAGCGAGGGCGGGCAGTCGATGAGGATGTAGTCCAGCGGCTGCTCGTAGGCCTGAATCGCCCGCTGCAGTCGGCTCTCACGTGCCACCAGGGACACCAGCTCGATCTCCGCACCGGCGAGATCGATCGTGGCAGGGGCACAGAAGAGTCCCTCGACATCGGGGACCGGCTGGACGACTTCCGAGAGCGGCCTGCTCTCGACCAACACGTCGTAGATGGAAGGCACCTCGGCGTGATGGTCAATTCCCAGGGCCGTGGACGCGTTGCCCTGCGGGTCGAGGTCGATGACCAGCACACGGCTGCCATGCAGAGCCAGCGACGCGGCAAGATTGACGGTCGTCGTCGTCTTGCCCACGCCCCCCTTCTGGTTGGCGACCACCATGACGCGGGTCTGCTCGGGCCGTGGCAGGCCCTCGCCGGCGCGGCCTAGAGCCTCCACCGCCAGTTGGGCAGCACGACCGATGGGAGTGTCGTCCATCGGGGGCGGTGTTTCACGTGAAACATCCTCCCCCATCGACTCGGTACGGGGACCGGGGACCGGATCGGTCATCGGTCCCGCGATGTTGGCGTCGGACCGCAAGGATTCACTCTCCTCGACTTCAGGCTCGCAATGAACAGAGCCTCCCATGTCTTCGGGGTCGTGAACCAGTGAGGCCTGGTGTTCTGTGGAGAAATCCACCTCTGTGGACAACTCCGTGCCCCCCAAGGGGGACGGAGCGTCATCAGAGGCACCTTCTCCGAGGGATCCGAGAGGCTTTCGGTCGCGGGGTTCGGCCGCAGCGCGGCCGCGACTGATGATGCCGTGCAGCAGTGAGCGACGTTTCACGTGAAACACGATGCACAGCAGCCCTGGCCGAACTGTCGCGACACTCCGGCGTGCGTCGGTTTGCCAGCTTGTGTGGAGTACGTCTCGTCGTCAGGACGGATCAGCGACGGCGACGAGTGCGACCCGTCCTGGCCGCCTTCGCCCTCTTCGCAGCGAAGCGCACACCACCCGGGCTCTCCCCGACCTCGACACGCACGACCGTGGATGTCGGGTCCACCACACCCTCCCCGACATGGAGGATCGACGTCTGAACCGCGCCCAGCTTGCTGAGGGCCGTCGCCGCGCTCTTCAGCTCCTCTTCCGCCGTATCGCCCTTGAGGGCGAGCATCTCGCCGTAGGGGCGCAGCAGCGGGATGCCCCAGGTGGCCAGCCGGTCCAGCGGTGCCACCGCGCGCGCGGTCACGACATGCACCGGCGTCAGCTTCCCCATGACCTCTTCGGCACGACCACGGACGACCGTCACATGGTCCAGCCCCAGCAGCTCCACAACCTCCGTCAGGAAGTTCGTACGCCGCAGCAGGGGCTCCAGCAGCGTGATCTTCAGGTCCTCCCGGACAAGCGCCAGGGGAATGCCGGGCAGTCCGGCGCCTGAGCCGACATCGCACACCGTCACGCCCTCGGGGACGACCTCGGAGAGCACCGCGCAGTTCAGCAGATGCCGCTCCCACAGGCGGGGCACCTCTCGCGGGCCGATCAGGCCGCGCTGCACACCCGCCTCGGCGAGCAGTTCGGCGTAGCGGACCGCATCAGCGAAGCGATCGCCGAACACCTCACGTGCCTGCTCAGGCGCAGGGGGGAGCTCCGCTGCCTCCGTCACGGGGGACCGTCCTTCCGTACCGTGCCGACGTGGCGCCGACATCAGAACCACCAGAACTATCAGGCTGACAAAGTTCGGCCCCGCCTGTGGGCAGACGGGGCCGGGGGAACGTACGGGCCGATCAGGCGGGAAGCACGACGACGAACCGCTGCGGTTCCTCGCCCTCGGACTCGCTGCGCAGACCAGCGGCCTTGACCGCGTCGTGCACAACCTTGCGCTCGAACGGCGTCATCGGCTTCAGCTTCACGGGCTCACCGGAGCTCTTGACCTCGGCGGCGGCCTTGGCGCCCAGCTCGGAGAGCTCGGCACGCTTCTTGGCGCGGTAGCCCGCGATGTCCAGCATGAGCCGGCTGCGGTCCCCGGTCTCCCGGTGCACGGCCAGGCGCGTGAGCTCCTGCAGCGCCTCCAGCACCTCGCCGTCACGCCCGACCAGCTTCTGCAGGTCTCGGCCGCCCGCGTCGCTGATGATCGAGACAGCGGCGCGATCGGCCTCGACGTCCATGTCGATGTCGCCGTCGAGATCGGCGATGTCGAGCAGACCCTCGAGGTAGTCCGCCGCGATCTCACCCTCCTGCTCCAGGCGGGTCAGGGTGTCTGCACCCTCGGCAGCAGCGGAGGTGGTGCCTTCCGTCACGGGATGGGCTCCTTCTTACTTCTTGGACGGGGACTTGGGGCGCTGCGGACCGCCCTTGCGCTGCCCTGACTGGGCCTTGCTGCGGGCGCCGCTGCCGGGCTTGGGCTCAGCCTTCTTTGCGGCGCCAGGCTTGGCGTCCTCGGGCTCGTCGGACTTCTCCAACGACGTCGGCTCACCGGCCTGCTTCGCACCGGACTGACGCTGGGCCTTGCTCTGCCGCTTCGGCTGCTGGCGCCTGGGGGCCGCGCCGGCGGTGGTCGGCGTACCGTCCTCGGCCACGGTGACGACGGCGCCCTCGCTCTTCACCACGGTGCCGTCGGCCTGCGCCGCGAGACCGGCCTTGCTCAGGCCGTTGATGAACTTGCGCTCGTGCTCGTTGCGGTCGCGGCCCTTGGCGACGATGGCCTTGACGATGGCGCGCTCGCCACGGCCGCGGGTCTTGCCGTGGCTCGTGACGTGCTTGGTCAGGCGCTCCAGGTACGCGGCCTGGGCCTTCGAACCCGGGGTCGGGTTGTTGCGGATGACGTACATCTGCTGGCCCATGGTCCAGACGTTGGTGGTCAGCCAGTAGACGAGAACACCGACGGGGAAGTTGATGCCGAAGACGGCGAACATGATGGGGAAGACGTACATCAGCATCTTCTGCTGCTGCATGAACGGCGTCTTCACCGTCGTGTCGACGTTCTTCGTCATCAGCTGGCGCTGCGTGTAGAACTGCGACGCCGACATCAGGACGATCATCACCGCGGTGACGATGCGGACCGTGGTCAACGAAGCGTCGAGTTCCGCGACGTCCGCGGAGCTGTCGGTGAACTTCGCGGCCAGCGGGGCCCCGAAGATGTGCGCCTTCTGCGCGCTCTTCAGCAGGCTGTCGTTGATGACACCGACGGTGTCGTTGTTCGCGATGCTGTTGAGCACGTGGTACAGCGCGAAGAAGAACGGCGACTGCGCCAGGATGGGCAGGCACGAGGAGAGCGGGTTGGTGCCCGTCTCCTTGTACAGCTTCATCATCTCTTCGGACTGACGCTGCTTGTCGTTCTTGTAGCGCTCCTGGATCTTCTTCATCTCGGGCTGGAGCGTCTGCATGGCCCGGGTCGCCTTGATCTGCTTCACGAAGAGCGGGATCAGGCAGATACGGATCAGAATCACCAGGGACACGATGGACAGGCCCCAGGCCCACCCGGAGTCATCGCCGAAGAGGGCGCCGTACACCGTGTGGAACTGGACGATGACCCAGGAAACGGGTGTCGTGATGAAGCTGAAGAGGCTGGCAATCGTGTCCACTAATCATGCTCCTTGGACATGGGACGGGGTCTCTGCGGCCGGGCTCGGAGGAACTTTCCCTTCGATGGCCGTTTCGGCGGCGGAGTGCCCGCCCTTGCGTGCGCGCCAAGCGCCCCGCAGCATCTCGTGCCACCGCGGACGCTTGCGCGGCGGGACATGGTCCACGCCGCCCAGCGACCACGGATTGCACCGCAGGATGCGCCAGGCGGTGAGTGCCGTGCCCTTGATCGCACCGTGCCGGTCGATGGCGGTATAGCCGTAGTGGGAGCACGACGGGTAGTACTTGCACACCGGCCCGAGCAGCGGACTGATCGTCCACTGGTACAGCTTGATCAGAGCCAGCAGTGGGTACTTCATCGCGCGCCCCCTCCCAGCAGCCGCTGCAGAGCGGCATCCAGGTCTTGGGCCAGCTGTGCATGGTCGGCGTCGCCCGCACCGGGCAGCGCTCGTACGACTACCAGGCTACCGGGGGGCAGCTGGTCGACTCGGTCGCGCATCAGATGACGAAGCCTGCGCTTCACCTTGTTCCGCACGACCGCGCCGCCCACTGCCTTGCTCACGACGAAACCCGCACGCGTCGGGGGAGCGCTCTCCCCAGGCGCGTGCGGGTCCGTGGCACCGCTACGAAGATGGACGACGAGGTGCTGGCGTCCTGCCCTGCGTCCTCGTCGTACCGCGGTCGCGAAGTCCTCGCGCCGCCTCAGCCGGTTCTCGGTGGGCAGCACGACGTCATGACCTGACCGGGATCAGGCGGACAGACGGGCGCGACCCTTGCTACGGCGGGACGCGAGAATCGCGCGGCCGGCACGGGTGCGCATACGCAGCCGGAAGCCGTGGGTCTTCGCGCGACGACGGTTGTTCGGCTGGAAGGTGCGCTTGCTCACTCGGGGGCTCCAGAAATAAATCGGTGGTTGCGGGTGCCGTCCTGGCTGTCACCGTGCGCCCACGAGTAGCTCGCGTTAACGCCCGAGTGCACCGCTTACCGATCACCTTTACGCGATCTGTGCCCATCGGAGGCAGGCGGCAGCAGCCATCGACAACTCGACCTGGTTACGGTACGCGCGGCTGCGCCATCCGGTCAAACCGGCGGTCGCAGGGAGACACTATCCACAGCCTGGGGACAACAACTTGAACCGCACCCGCCGCCCTGACTACCGTGGCTGAACTCCTTGTCCCCTTGACTCTGGCTCCACCCGATTTGAAACCCGACCCGTCCCACCATCACACGTTCGTGGGACCCGTGAGAGAGCGTGCCCTGTGGCTGACGTACCTGCCGATCTTGCCGCAGTGTGGCCACGAGTACTGGAGCAGCTCCTCGGTGAGGGCCGCGGACAGGGTGTCGAGTCGAAGGACGAGCACTGGATCCGGCGCTGCCAGCCGCTCGCGTTGGTCGCCGACACCGCCCTGCTGGCCGTACCGAACGAGTTCGCGAAGGGCGTACTGGAGGGCCGACTGGCCCCGATCGTCAGCGAGACCCTGAGCCGCGAGTGCGGCCGCCCCATCCGCATCGCGATCACCGTCGACGACTCCGCCGGCGAACCCCTGGCCCCACCGGCGCCCCCTGCCCCGCCCCAGCCGCGCTACGAGGAACCAGAGATCCCCTCGTACGAGGGCTACGGCCGCCACCGCGCCGACGACCACCTGCCCGGCGCCTCCAACGACCCGCTGCCCACCGCCCGTCCGGCCTACCCGAACGAGTACCAGCGCCCCGAGCCCAGCCCCGGCGGCTGGCCGCGCCCGACGCAGGACGACTACGGCTGGCAGCAGCAACGGCTCGGCTTCCCGGAGCGCGACCCGTACGCATCGCCGTCGCAGGGCTCCTACGCACAGGACTCCTACGGCCCGCCCTCCCAGGACTACCGCCCGCAGCCGATGGACCGTCCGTCGTACGACGGACGCCGCTCCGACTACGAGCAGCAGCGGCCCGAGTACGACCAACCGCGCAACGACTACGAGCAGCCACGCGGCGACTACGACCGCGACACCCGCCGCGACATGCCCGAGCCGCCCCCCGGCTCCGGCCATGTGCACCGCGGCGGCCCCGTCGGCACGAACCTGCCCACCACCGGCGCCCCCGGCCCGCTGGCCGCACAGCCCGCGCCGGCGCCCGGGCCCGGCGAACCGACCGCACGCCTGAACCCGAAGTACCTCTTCGACACGTTCGTCATCGGCGCCTCCAACCGCTTTGCGCACGCGGCCGCGGTGGCCGTCGCCGAGGCGCCCGCGAAGGCCTACAACCCCCTCTTCATCTACGGGGAGTCGGGCCTCGGCAAGACCCACCTGCTGCACGCGATCGGGCACTACGCGCGCAGCCTGTACCCGGGCACGCGCGTGCGGTACGTGAGCTCGGAGGAGTTCACCAACGAGTTCATCAACTCCATCCGCGACGGCAAGGGCGACAGCTTCCGCAAGCGGTACCGGGAGATGGACATCCTGCTCGTCGACGACATCCAGTTCCTCGCGGACAAGGAGTCGACGCAGGAGGAGTTCTTCCACACCTTCAACACGCTCCACAACGCGAACAAGCAGATCGTTCTGTCCAGCGACCGGCCGCCGAAGCAGCTGGTCACGCTGGAGGACCGGCTGCGGAACCGTTTCGAGTGGGGTCTGATCACCGACGTCCAGCCGCCGGAGCTGGAGACGCGTATCGCGATCCTCCGCAAGAAGGCGGTGCAGGAGCAGCTCAACGCCCCGCCGGAGGTACTGGAGTTCATCGCCTCCCGCATCTCGCGCAACATCCGCGAGCTGGAGGGGGCGCTGATCCGGGTGACGGCGTTCGCGTCGCTCAACCGGCAGCCGGTGGACCTGGGCCTGACGGAGATCGTCCTGAAGGACCTGATCCCCGGGGGCGAGGACTCCGCGCCGGAGATCACCTCGACGGCCATCATGGGCGCGACCGCCGACTACTTCGGCCTCACGGTCGAGGACCTGTGCGGCACCTCGCGCGGCCGCGCGCTCGTCACGGCCCGCCAGATCGCCATGTACCTGTGCCGCGAGCTGACGGACCTGTCCCTGCCGAAGATCGGCGCACTGTTCGGCGGCCGCGACCACACCACGGTCATGCACGCCGACCGCAAGATCCGCAATCTCATGGCCGAGCGACGCTCCATCTACAACCAGGTCACCGAGCTGACCAACCGCATCAAGAACGGCTGACAGAGACAGAGCCACGACGCCGAGGGCGCCCCCGGGACGAGTTCCCGGGGGCGCCCTTCTTCGTCCCGTGGCCACCCGCTGTTCGATTACGTGCCGCGTTACGGCCTCTCTCCACAGATCCGGTGACTTTTTCCCGTCCACATCCTGGGGACCGGGAAGTTGTCCAGATCGTGTCCACAGCCTCCTCTGTTGAGAGACGATCAAGCCAGGTCAGCTGCTTGTGGATTGGTGGACGAAGGATCTCCACAGACTGTGGACAGCGCGGTGATCCACAAGCTGTGCATGAAGTTGTCCACCGGCAACCCACAGGCTGAGGACGGTTGTCCCCAGTGATCCCCAGCTTCTCCACATGGCTGTCCACTGTTCGGCAACGCGACGCGCCTCCTCACCGGGTCGAGTGAAAGGCGTCACACGAAGCTGCCGGGTTGGGCTGTGGGAAAGGTGGGTAAAGCTGGGGACGGTACTGGGGAGAAGTCGCCCGAGGCTGTGCACGGCGTGTGCAGAACTTTCCGTTCTCCACAGAGACGCCCGGTTGTCCACCGCCTCCGCCCACAGGGCCCGTGGACAAAATTTCCTGCCTGACCTGCGAAAACAGGGTTATCCACGGTTTCCACAGGCCCTACTACTACTCCCAACTAGAGAGAGCTGGGAATCCGTTTCGAAGAGGGCCCTGTGCACAACTCGCTGTCCGGCCCCCGGCTGCCCCTCGTCACGACTTGACCCCGAGAGGCACCTACTGTCAGTGGGGTGCGTCAGACTGTTCCCGGTGTCCTTCCCCTCACTGGGGCCGACGACACCGACACAGACGACGAAGCCAGGCAGGCCGAGAAGCGCCGGCAACAGCAGGAGGCGGCAACAGTGAAGATCCGGGTGGAACGCGACGTACTCGCGGAGGCAGTGGCCTGGGCGGCGCGCAGCCTCCCGGCCCGTCCGCCGGCGCCGGTCCTCGCCGGCCTCCTCCTCAAGGCCGAGGACGGCCAGCTGAGCCTGTCCAGCTTCGACTACGAGGTCTCCGCGCGCGTGTCCGTGGAGACCGAGGTCGAGGAGGAGGGTACGGTCCTGGTCTCCGGCCGGCTGCTCGCCGACATCTGCCGGGCTCTTCCCAACCGGCCGGTGGAGATTTCCACAGACGGTGTACGGGCGACCGTGGTCTGCGGCTCCTCGCGGTTCACACTCCACACCCTGCCTGTGGAGGAGTACCCGGCGCTGCCGCAGATGCCGAACGCCACGGGCACCGTCCCCGGCGAGGTCTTCGCGTCCGCGGCCGCCCAGGTCGCGATCGCCGCCGGCCGTGACGACACGCTGCCCGTCCTCACCGGTGTGCGCATCGAGATCGAGGGCGACACGGTGACGCTGGCCTCCACCGACCGCTACCGCTTCGCGGTCCGCGAGTTCCTGTGGAAGCCGGAGAACCCGGAGGCCTCGGCGGTCGCCCTGGTCCCCGCCAAGACGCTCCTGGACACCGCCAAGGCGCTGACCAGCGGCGACAGCGTCACCCTGGCGCTGTCCGGCTCGGGTGCGGGCGAAGGTCTGATCGGTTTCGAGGGCGCGGGCCGCCGTACGACGACCCGTCTCCTGGAGGGCGACCTCCCGAAGTACCGCACGCTGTTCCCGACGGAGTTCAACTCCGTCGCGGTGATCGAGACCGCCCCCTTCGTGGAGGCCGTCAAGCGTGTGGCCCTGGTCGCCGAGCGCAACACTCCGGTGCGGCTGAGCTTCGAGCAGGGTGTGCTCATCCTGGAGGCCGGTTCCAGCGACGACGCACAGGCTGTGGAAAGGGTCGACGCCCAGCTGGAGGGCGACGACATCTCGATCGCCTTCAACCCGACGTTCCTGCTGGACGGCCTGAGCGCCATCGACTCCCCGGTCGCCCAGCTTTCCTTCACGACGTCCACGAAGCCCGCGCTGCTCAGCGGCAAGCCGGCGCTGGACGCCGAGGCGGACGAGGCCTACAAGTACCTGATCATGCCGGTGCGCCTGAGCGGCTGACGTTGTCCACAGAGGCTGGGGGGCCGGTGGATTTCCGGGCCCTCGGTTCGGACCTCGGGCCTCGGCGTGAGCCGCTGGGCCTTGGCGTCAGCCGCCGTCCACAGTCCCGCAGGTCCTGTGGGTGATCGGCCCCGTTCGGTGAAGCCGCAGGTGAGAGCGTACGTATGAGCGCGTATGCCCACGGATGTGCGCGTGCGTCCGGGTTTAGGCTCGGACGTGGGCACGCAGGTGCCCCACACGCCACAGCAACCTAAGGAACAACTGATGGAGCTCGGTCTCGTCGGCCTCGGCAAGATGGGCGGCAACATGCGCGAGCGGATACGCCGCGCGGGCCACACCGTTGTCGGATACGACCGCAACCCGGACCTCGCGGATGTCCACAGCCTGGAAGAGCTTGTGGGCAAGCTCCTCGGGCCGCGCGTGATCTGGGTGATGGTCCCGGCCGGTGCCCCGACCCAGTCGACCATCGACGAGCTCGCCGAGCTGCTGGAGCCCGGTGACGTCGTGGTGGACGGCGGGAACTCCCGCTGGACGGACGACGAGCGGCACGCCGAGGAGCTGGCGGCCAAGGGCATCGGCTTCGTCGACTGCGGCGTCTCCGGCGGAGTCTGGGGCCTGGAGAACGGCTATGCGCTGATGTACGGCGGCGCCCCGGAGAACGTCGCCAAGGTGCAGCCGATCTTCGACGCCCTCAAGCCCGAGGGTGACTTCGGCTCGGTGCACGCCGGCAAGGTGGGCGCGGGGCACTTCGCGAAGATGGTCCACAACGGCATCGAGTACGCGATGATGCAGGCCTACGCCGAGGGCTGGGAGCTGCTGGAGAAGGTCGACTCCGTGACCGACGTCCGGGAGGTCTTCCGCTCCTGGCAGGAGGGCACGGTCATCCGGTCCTGGCTGCTGGACCTGGCGGTGAACGCCCTCGACGAGGACGAGCACCTGGACAAGCTCAGGGGTTATGCACAGGACTCCGGCGAGGGACGCTGGACTGTGGAAGCCGCCATCGACCATGCGGTGCCGCTCCCGGCGATCACCGCGTCGCTGTTCGCGCGGTTCGCGTCCCGTCAGGACGACTCCCCGCAGATGAAGATGATCGCGGCGCTGCGGAACCAGTTCGGCGGCCACGCGGTCGAGACGAAGTAACCGGCGGGAACGACCGTCGGGAACGCCGGCGGAAACGAGAACAAGTAATCCACACCCTGGGGATGGCACCCTGGCACCCTCAGGAGTGACCCGGTTGTCCACAGCTGGGGAAAGCTGAACCACACGTTGGGGGAGGTCGGCGAACGACCATGCACGTCACGCATCTGTCGCTGGCCGACTTCCGCTCGTACGCCCGGGTCGAAGTCCCGCTCGACCCGGGCGTCACCGCCTTCGTCGGACCCAACGGCCAGGGGAAGACCAACCTCGTCGAGGCCGTCGGTTATCTCGCCACCCTCGGTAGCCATCGCGTCGCCTCGGACGCCCCTCTCGTGCGCATGGGCGCCGACCGGGCGATCATCCGGGCCCAGGTCAAGCAGGGCGACCGGCAGCAGCTGGTCGAGCTGGAGCTGAACCCCGGCAAGGCCAACCGGGCCCGCATCAACAGATCCTCGCAGGTCAGACCCCGTGACGTGCTCGGCATCGTGCGGACCGTCCTGTTCGCCCCGGAGGACCTCGCCCTGGTCAAGGGCGACCCCGGCGAGCGGCGCCGTTTCCTCGACGAGCTGATCACCGCCCGCTCCCCGCGCATGGCCGGTGTCCGCTCCGACTACGAGCGGGTCCTCAAGCAGCGCAACACCCTCCTCAAGACGGCCGCGCTGGCCCGCCGCCACGGCGGCCGCACGATGGATCTGTCCACCCTCGACGTCTGGGACCAGCACCTCGCGCGCGCGGGCGCCGAGTTGCTCGCTCAGCGCCTCGACCTGATCGCGGCGATCCACCCGCTGGCCGACAAGGCGTACGAGCAACTGGCCCCCGGCGGCGGCCCCGTCGCCCTGGACTACAAGCCGTCGGCTCCCGGTGAGGCGCATACGCGTGAGGACCTCTTCGAGCAGCTGATGGCGGCGCTCGCCGATGCCCGCAAGCAGGAGATCGAGCGCGGCGTCACCCTCGTAGGCCCCCATCGGGACGATCTGCTTCTCAAACTCGGTCAGCTGCCCGCCAAGGGCTACGCCTCGCACGGCGAGTCCTGGTCCTATGCGCTGGCGCTCCGCCTGGCCTCGTACGACCTGCTCAGGGCCGAAGGAAACGAACCGGTGCTGGTCCTCGACGACGTCTTCGCCGAGCTGGACAGCCGACGCCGTGAGCGTCTGGCCGAGTTGGTCGCGCCCGGTGAGCAGGTCCTGGTGACCGCCGCGGTCGACGACGACGTACCGCATGTGCTGGCGGGGGCGCGGTATGCCGTGTCCGAGGGGACGGTGGAGCGCGTATGAGCGACAAGCCGTCCGAGAACGCCCCCAAGAAGGCGCCCGAACCCTCCGGCGTCGACCTCGCCCGCGTGGCGCTGCGGGCGGCAAAGGAGCAGGCACGCGCGCGTGGGGATGCGGCGCAGCAGAAGAAGCAGGCGCGGCGCGGGGGGCTGCGCTCCGGCGCGCGTGCCGACGGCCGCGACCCCCTGGCGCTCGGCGCTGCCATTAACCGCTTGATCACCGAGCGGGGCTGGGAGACTCCGGCTGCGGTGGGCGGCGTGATGGGCCGTTGGCCGCAGATCGTCGGCGAGGACGTCGCCAAGCACTGTGTGCCGGAGAAGTACGACGAGGACGAGCGGGTCCTGGTCGTGCGCTGCGACTCGACGGCGTGGGCGACGAACCTGCGGCTGCTCGCCCCGACGCTGGTCGCCCGCCTCAACGAGGACCTCGGGCATGGTGCGGTGCGGCAGATCAAGGTGCAGGGCCCCGGCGGCCCCCCTCGCCGTTACGGCCCTCTGCGCGCGCCCGGCAGCACGGGGCCCGGCGACACGTACGGCTGATCCGATCGTCCGGCTCCGCGCGTGTCCGGCGTTCCCCGAGGGGCGAGCAGCGGCGTCCGAGTCGCCGTGAGCCGCAGCTGCGGAGTGCCGTCACAGCAGTCCCGACAGCCCCGTTGTCCACAGGTGACAGACATCACATCAGCTGCCGTCGGCGGTCGCGACGCACGGTCGGCGACCTCCTCTTCGAACACCCGCACGCGGTTGTGAATCTCGACCTGACTCCTAAGTAGCAAAGGGTTGACGGCTGGAAGCGCTGAGTGCCTCTCTGAGCCTCTTGGAGCCCCCATCCGTATATCGGGAGTCGGCCGAGCCGGGTTCAGGGCGGCACATGAGGACTCAGGTACCGGCAAACCCCCATCACTGTCGGCGCAACCGGTAGACTGGAAGCCAATCCCGCCCCAATCGTGGGGACCGTCCGGGAAAAGCTGAGCAACGCTGATCAAGGCTTACCAACGCAACATGCCGCAGCCGCTCCGGCAACCCGCCGACGAGCCCGGCTCGTGCTGTGCCAGAAAGGGCGCTTCGTGGCCGATTCCGGCAACCCCAACGAGAACATCCCGTCCACCGAGGCCCCGGCCGAAGTCGCCGAGGCCTCAACAGTGGCCACGGCGTACGACGCCAGCGCCATCACCGTCCTCGAGGGTCTGGACGCGGTCCGCAAGCGACCCGGCATGTACATCGGCTCGACCGGTGAGCGAGGGCTGCACCACCTCGTGTACGAGGTGGTCGACAACTCCGTCGACGAGGCGCTGGCCGGCCACGCGGACACCATCGACGTGACGATCCTCGCCGACGGCGGCGTCCGTGTCATCGACAACGGCCGAGGCATCCCGGTCGGCATCGTCCCCTCCGAGAACAAGCCGGCCGTCGAGGTCGTGCTGACCGTGCTGCACGCGGGCGGCAAGTTCGGCGGCGGCGGCTACGCGGTCTCCGGTGGTCTGCACGGCGTCGGTGTCTCCGTGGTGAACGCGCTGTCCTCGAAGGTCGCCGTCGAGGTGAAGACCGACGGCCACCGCTGGACGCAGGACTACAAGATGGGCGTCCCCACGGCGCCGCTCGCCAAGCACGAAGCCATCGAGGAGACCGGCACGTCGGTCACCTTCTGGGCCGACGCCGACATCTTCGAGACCACCGACTACTCCTTCGAGACGCTCTCGCGGCGCTTCCAGGAGATGGCGTTCCTCAACAAGGGTTTGACGATCAAACTCACTGACGAGCGCGAGTCGGCGAAGGCCACCTCCGGGGCGGACGAGGCGGGTGCGGACGAGACAGCCGAGGTCAAGACCGTCACGTACCACTACGAAGGCGGCATCGTCGACTTCGTGAAGTACCTCAACTCCCGCAAGGGCGACGCGGTGCACCCGACGGTCATCGACCTCGAGGCGGAGGACAAGGAGAAGAGCCTCTCCCTCGAAGTCGCGATGCAGTGGAACAGCGGTTACAGCGAGGGCGTGTACTCCTTCGCCAACATCATCCACACGCACGAGGGCGGCACGCACGAAGAGGGCTTCCGCGCGGCGCTGACGAACCTCATCAACAAGTACGCGCGCGACAAGAAGCTGCTGCGTGAGAAGGACGACAACCTCACGGGTGACGACATCCGCGAGGGTCTGACCGCGATCATCTCGGTGAAGCTGAGCGAGCCGCAGTTCGAGGGACAGACGAAGACCAAGCTGGGCAACACGGAGGCCAAGACCTTCGTGCAGAAAGCGGTCTACGAGCACCTCAACGACTGGCTGGACCGCAACCCGGTCGAGGCCGCGGACATCGTCCGCAAGGGAATCCAGGCGGCCACCGCGCGCGTGGCGGCCCGCAAGGCCCGTGACCTGACGCGTCGTAAGGGCCTGCTGGAGACGGCGTCCCTGCCGGGCAAGCTCTCCGACTGCCAGTCGAACGACCCCACCAAGTGCGAGATCTTCATCGTCGAGGGTGACTCCGCCGGCGGCTCGGCCAAGTCCGGCCGTAACCCGGAGTACCAGGCGATCCTCCCGATCCGAGGAAAGATCCTCAACGTCGAGAAGGCGCGGATCGACAAGATCCTGCAGAACCAGGAGATCCAGGCGCTGATCTCCGCCTTCGGTACGGGCGTGCACGAGGACTTCGACATCGAGAAGCTCCGCTATCACAAGATCATCCTGATGGCGGACGCCGACGTCGACGGCCAGCACATCTCCACCCTGCTGCTGACCTTCCTGTTCCGCTTCATGCGGCCGCTGGTCGAGGCCGGGCACGTGTACCTCTCCCGCCCCCCGCTGTACAAGATCAAGTGGGGCCGGGACGACGTCGAGTACGCGTACTCGGACCGTGAGCGTGACGCGCTGCTCGAGATGGGGCGTCAGCGCGGCAAGCGCGTCCGCGAGGACTCGATCCAGCGCTTCAAGGGTCTCGGCGAGATGAACGCCGAGGAGCTGCGCGTGACCACCATGGACCAGGAGCACCGCGTCCTCGGCCAGGTCACCCTCGACGACGCCGCCCAGGCCGACGACCTGTTCTCGGTCCTGATGGGCGAGGACGTCGAGGCCCGCCGCCAGTTCATCCAGCGCAACGCCAAGGACGTCCGCTTCCTCGACATCTGAGTCGGTCTCAGCTGACCGCACCAGGAAGGACCTTCACCAGCAATGACCGACGAGAACACTCCCGTCACTCCTGACGAGGGACAGACCCTGCGTGTCGAGCCCGTCGGGCTCGAGACGGAGATGCAGCGCTCGTACCTCGACTACGCGATGTCCGTCATCGTCTCGCGTGCCCTGCCGGACGTCCGGGACGGCCTCAAGCCCGTCCACCGCCGCGTGCTGTACGCCATGTACGACGGCGGCTACCGCCCCGAGCGCGGCTTCTACAAGTGCGCGCGCGTGGTCGGCGACGTCATGGGCAACTACCACCCGCACGGCGACAGTTCGATCTACGACGCGCTGGTCCGCCTCGCGCAGCCGTGGTCGATGCGGATGCCGCTGGTGGACTCCAACGGCAACTTCGGCTCTCCGGGCAACGACCCGGCGGCGGCGATGCGCTACACCGAGTGCAAGATGGCGCCGCTGTCGATGGAGATGGTCCGTGACATCGACGAGGAGACCGTCGACTTCACGGACAACTACGACGGCCGCTCCCAGGAGCCGACCGTCCTGCCGGCCCGCTTCCCGAACCTGCTGATCAACGGCTCGGCCGGTATCGCGGTCGGCATGGCGACCAACATCCCGCCGCACAACCTGCGCGAGGTCGCGGCCGGCGCCCAGTGGTACCTGGAGAACCCGGACGTCTCGCACGAGGAGCTGCTGGACGCGCTCATGGAGCGCATCAAGGGCCCCGACTTCCCGACCGGTGCCCTG
Organism: Streptomyces regalis; assembly: GCF_001509475.1. GTDB lineage: Bacteria > Actinomycetota > Actinomycetes > Streptomycetales > Streptomycetaceae > Streptomyces > Streptomyces regalis. Next base: position 10,636 of record NZ_LLZG01000358.1, on the reverse strand, counting down.
GTGGTGGGCCGCAAGGGCATCGAAGAGGCGTACCGGACCGGCCGCGGCTCGATCACCATGCGCGCGGTCGTCGAGGTCGAGGAGATCCAGAACCGCCAGTGCCTGGTGGTCACGGAGCTGCCCTACCAGGTCAACCCCGACAACCTCGCGCAGAAGATCGCCGACCTGGTGAAGGACGGCAAGATCGGCGGCATCGCGGACGTCCGTGACGAGACGTCGTCGCGCACCGGCCAGCGCCTGGTCATCGTGCTGAAGCGCGACGGGGTCGCCAAGGTCGTCCTGAACAACCTCTACAAGCACACGGACCTGCAGACGAACTTCGGCGCCAACATGCTGGCGCTCGTCGACGGCGTCCCGCGCACCCTCTCCCTGGACGCGTTCATCCGCCACTGGGTGACGCACCAGATCGAGGTCATCGTCCGCCGTACGAAGTTCCGCCTGCGCAAGGCCGAGGAGCGGGCGCACATCCTGCGCGGCCTGCTGAAGGCCCTGGACGCCATCGACGAGGTCATCGCGCTGATCCGGCGCAGCGACACCGTCGACATCGCGCGCACGGGCCTGATGGACCTCCTGGAGATCGACGAGATCCAGGCCAACGCCATCCTCGAGATGCAGCTGCGCCGACTGGCCGCCCTGGAGCGCCAGAAGATCGTCCAGGAGCACGACGAACTCCAGGCGAAGATCACCGAGTACAACGAGATCCTCGCCTCGCCGGTCCGCCAGCGCGGCATCGTCAGCGCGGAACTCGCCGCGATCGTCGAGAAGTACGGCGACGACCGCAAGACCATGCTGGTGCCCTACGACGGCGACATGTCCATCGAGGACCTGATCGCCGAGGAGGACATCGTCGTCACGGTCTCGCGCGGCGGTTACGTCAAGCGCACCAAGACCGTCGACTATCGCGCGCAGAAGCGCGGCGGTAAGGGCGTACGCGGCACGAAGCTGAAGGAAGACGACATCGTCGACCACTTCTTCGTGTCGACCACGCACCACTGGCTGCTGTTCTTCACCAACAAGGGCCGCGTCTACCGGGCGAAGGCGTACGAGCTGCCGGACGCCGGACGTGAGGCGCGCGGCCAGCACGTCGCGAACCTGCTGGCCTTCCAGCCGGACGAGGCGATCGCCGAGATCCTCGCGATCCGCGACTACGAGGCGGCGCCGTACCTGGTGCTCGCCACGAAGGCCGGACTTGTGAAGAAGACGCCGCTGAAGGATTACGATTCGCCCCGCTCCGGCGGCGTGATCGCGATCAACTTGCGTGAGCGCGAGGACGGTTCCGACGACGAACTGATCGGTGCCGAGCTCGTCTCTGCCGACGACGATCTGCTTCTGATCAGCAAGAAAGCACAGTCGATCAGGTTCACGGCCACGGACGAGTCGCTGCGCCCCATGGGCCGTGCCACCTCCGGTGTCAAGGGCATGAGCTTCCGCGAGGGAGACGAGCTGCTCTCGATGAATGTTGTTCGAACCGGTACGTTCGTGTTCACTGCCACCGACGGCGGGTACGCGAAGCGGACCCCGGTCGACGAGTACCGCGTCCAGGGTCGCGGCGGCCTCGGCATCAAGGCCGCCAAGATCGTGGAGGACCGTGGCTCGCTCGTCGGCGCGCTGGTGGTCGAGGAGACCGACGAGATCCTCGCCATCACGCTTGGCGGCGGTGTGATTCGTACGCGAGTCAACGAGGTCAGGGAGACGGGCCGTGACACCATGGGCGTCCAACTGATCAACCTGGGCAAGCGCGATGCCGTGGTCGGTATCGCTCGTAACGCCGAGGCGGGACGCGAGGCGGAGGAAGTCGACGGCGACGTGGCCGTCGACGAGACCGCCGAGGATGCCGCCGCGACCATCGGCACGGACGAGGGTGAGGCACCCTCGGCCGAGTAGCACGAGGAGAGAGTCATCGTGAGCGGAGCCACGGGCGCCGGATCGTCCGGTACCTCGACCGGTTCTACTGCCGGTAAGGACACGGACGGCGGCGGCCGTGGCTCCGCCGCGCGTGCGACAGACACGCACACGACCCAGCTGAAAGCGATCAAGTCGCCAGCGAAGGACTCACCCTCGCCAGACGCACCTGGATCCCAGGGGGGAACCGTGACGGACACCCGAGGCTCGCAGCCCCAGCAGTACGCGGCCGGCGCGGGCTCGGCTGCTCCGGGCGCCCAGCCGCAGCCACAGCCGCAGCCCGCGCCCACAGGCGCGCACCAGGCGGCCTCCGCGCCGCCGACTTCGCCGCTGCCCGGGGAACGGCAGGCGCAGCAGCCCTCCGGGCCCTACCACCCGCCGCAGGCCTACCAGACGCCCGCTCCGGCGAGCACGACGGTACGCCGGCCGCGCACGGGAGCGAGTACGACGCCCCGCACCCGCAAGGCGCGCCTGCGCGTGGCCAAGGCCGACCCGTGGTCGGTGATGAAGGTCAGCTTCCTGCTCTCCATCGCGCTGGGCATCTGCACGATCGTCGCGTCCGCGGTGCTCTGGATGGTCATGGACGCGATGGGCGTCTTCTCGACAGTCGGCGGCACGATCTCCGAGGCAACCGGCTCGAACGAGTCGAACGGCTTTGACCTGCAGTCCTTCCTGTCCCTCCCGCACGTCCTGATGTTCACGTCGATCATCGCGGTCATCGACGTCGTCCTCGCGACGGCGCTGGCGACGCTCGGCGCGTTCATCTACAACCTCTCCGCCGGCTTCGTGGGCGGCGTCGAGCTGACCCTCGCGGAGGACGAGTGAGGGTGACCGAGGCCGGATGACGGTTGCCGCCCGGAGACGGTTTCAAACCTCACCTGGCGGTCCCCCGACAACCGATTTTGGGACTGCCCGTGTCGTGCGCTAATCTTCAGGAGTCAGCGCGCGGGACACATACCGCAGAGCGCGGCGGGGCTATAGCTCAGTTGGTTAGAGCGCATCCCTGATAAGGATGAGGCCACAGGTTCAAATCCTGTTAGCCCCACCAGCGAAAAGACCCCCAGTCCACACGGACCGGGGGTCTTTCGCATGCACGATTGTCAGTGCCGGATGAGAGCCTGGCGGCATGATCGTCGAACGGGCCTACGCGCATGTTGCCGAGGGCGAGCTGGGCGAGGAGAACCAGTGGCCGTGGTCGGTGCCGTGCGTGCGGCAGCTGCTGGAAGACGGCCTGAAGTTCACCGCGCCGGTCACGTTCCTGGTGGGGGAGAACGGCTCGGGCAAGTCGACCCTCGTCGAGGCGCTGGCGGAGGGGTTCGGTCTGGACTCCTGGGGCGGATCCGCCGGCTACAAGTACGCAAGTCGGCGTGAGCCGTCGGCGTTGGGCGGGCGGATACGGTTCGAGGCGACGGCGGCCGGCCGCCGTATGCTGCGCGGGCCTCGGACGCGCCGCAGAGGGTTCTTTCTGCGGGCGGAGACCGCGCTGGACGCGCTGGGCCGGGAGCAGGAGACGGGGCGGCTGTCCGGGGCCGCGGACGAGATGAGCCACGGAGAAGGCTTTCTGATGGCCTTCCGGGAGCGGTTTCAGGAGCCAGGGCTGTACGTCATGGACGAGCCCGAGGCCGCGCTGTCCTTCGCTTCCTGTCTTCAACTCGTCGGGCTGCTGCATGAACTGGGGCGTTCCGGCGCGCAGATCATCTGCGCCACGCACTCACCCGTGCTGACGGCGCTGCCCGGCGCCGAGATCATCGAGGTGGGCGACCACGGAATGCGTCCCGCCGACTGGCGGGATCTGGAACTCGTCGACCACTGGCGGCGTTACCTCAACGACCCTGGGGCCTATCTCCGGCACATCGTCGAAGCGGGATGAGGTACGTCGTACGGGGTCGGCGTCCTGAGTGGTGCTCTGTATGAGCTGTGCTGTGTATGAGCCGTGCTGTGTATGGAGCGGTGCTGCTGTGTACGCAAGCGCGCTGTGACGGTGCTGTCTGGGACAACTGGGGGTTTGAGCAGTTACGTCTGGGGGCGAACCCTGGGGTTCAGCGCTGGTGCGGGACCAGGGGCTGGGCCGGGGGCGCGGCGGAGTCGCAGGCGCCGACGGCCGAGGTGGACGCCGCTTCGGTGTCCGTGAGCGGACGGTGGCGGCAGCTGGGAGTCTTGCCGTGCGCCTCGGCGCGGATGCGCTGCTTCATCGTGGGGGGCAGTGCTCTGGCGTAGGACCACGCCCACTGGGGCATCGCCGGCACTGTCAGCTGTGTGCTGGTGTCGCGGTCGCTGTCGCTCTTGCGCGCCGCCTCGTTGTGCGATGCGGCCGCGGCAGCGTTCGTCGTGACGAATCCGAGCGCCGTGCACAGCGCGAGGAAGGCGGTGACGATGGTGGTCCACAGGTTCATGACCTTGTTCCGGGCCATGGCCCCTCACTTTCGGGTTGGGCGATTTGCGTACTTTCCTCATGATGTGTATGGGGGTCGAGAAGTCATGTACCGACGCCCATGGCGCCTCGATCTTCAGATGAACACCACTCGGATGGGCGCATCAGGCCTGAAAAGTGCCGGAAGGTGAAGGAAGGGAGCAATCTCACCATCTGTAGAGGTGTCATCACTCCCTGATCGGAGCGTCGCCGTCCGCTTCTACTGCGGTCCACCGGAGGGCAGTTGAGCCCCGACGCAGGTCACCGATCGATATCGGTCGGTGTGTATAGTCGGGCGCCAGAGGTCCCCTACGTCAAGGAAAGACGAGGTCGCGCGGTGAAGAAGCTTCTCCTGGTCGCACTGGCCGCCATCGGCGGGCTCCTCGTGTACCGCCAGATCCAGGCGGATCGCGCCGAGCAGGATCTGTGGACGGAGGCGACTGACTCCGTGCCCACGGGTTCGTGAGTCACCACATCGGAATCTGAGCAGACCCCGGCCGCCCTCGCGGTCGGGGTTTTTTGTGCTCGCCGTGAGCCGGCCGTGTCCTCGTCGTGGCGCGGAGTGACGCGGCTTCGAGTTGCGGGAGCGGCCCGGAGGTCTTAGAACCGGGCGTTTCGGGCGGTCGTACGGATTGCGCGGGTGACGAGCGGCACGGCTGGGCAGGATGGGCGACGGTCGATGGTCCGGTGACGACGAGGGGTGGCGCGTAATGGGGCGGCGGCGTACGGCGCGGTGGCGTCACGCGAGGGAGAGGCGCGGACATCGCTCGGCACGCGCGCGTGCAGCCGTCGTAGCCGCACTGCTGCTGTGTACGACGGCTGCCCTGCCGGGCCGGTCCGCGCTCGCCGCCGGAACGCCGAGCCCTTACGCCTTCGCCCCGGACGCCCGGCCCGTCGCCGGCGCGCCCGGCACCGCGGACGCCGCACCCCTCACGCCCGGCACGACGTACAAGAGCTCCCTGCCCAGTGGCACAAAGAGCTACTACCGCCTCGGCCTCGACGCCACCTCCGACGTGTACGTCTCCGCGACGGCCATCCCCGCCCCCGGCACCACCCTCTCCGCGAGCGACGGCATCAAGGTGACCGTGCAGGACGCCGACGGCAGCAACTGCTCCTTCGGCAGTGAGACCTTCGGCATCGTCCACACTCCCCGCCCGATCGCGGCGTGGGCCGCACGCCAGGCCTCTGCCAACCGACCTCGCTGCGAGAGCGCGGGCACCTACTACGTGATCGTCGAGCGCGTCGGTACGGCGGAGGCCGCCCCGGACACCTGGGACCTGGAGCTCTTCGCCACCTCGGAGCCGCCCCTGGAGCAGACCGGTGCGACGAGCGCCCCCGAGGACTGGGACTCCGCCTCCCCAGAGCCCCTCACCGGCGAGGAAGTGCGCCGCGACGGCGGCTCCGGATTCGCCTCGGCGGCATCCGTCGGACACGGCGTCTGGAACTCCGACATCGAGCCCGGCCGGACGCTCTTCTACAAGGTGCCGCTCGACTGGGGCCGGCAGTTGTACGCCACCGCCGAACTGGGCAGCGCGAACGGCCGTGCCGGCTATGTCGACGGCGCCCTGAACCTCTCGCTCTACAACCCTGTGCGCGGTTTGGTCGACGACGCGAGCACCAGCTACAACGGCAGACAGGAGGCCACCGAAGTCGGTCCACTGCCGCCGGTCGCGTACGAGAACCGGTACGCCATTCCCCAACGGTTCAAAGGCATGCGGTTCGCCGGTTCCTACTACCTCGTCGTGCACCTCGCGGCCGACATGGCCGAGAGGTACGGCGACGGGCCGCTCCAGCTGACATTGCGCGTGCGGGTGGGGGGTGCGGCGGCGGCCGGGCCCGGTTATGCGGGGGAGCCGGAGCCCGGCGACGTCTTCCAGGTCACGGAAGGCGATCGGTGGGCGGCTGAGGGCAGCGGGGCGGCCGGGGGCGGCGGTGACGCTGCGATGACCGTGCTCGCGGTGAGCGGGATCGGTGCGGGGACCTTGGTGCTGGTGGTGCTGGGGGTGTGGTCCGTGGTGGCTCGGCGGAGGCTTGGGGCCTGGTAGAGCCGGGCTCGGAACGCGGGCTTGGGTGCCCAGAGCCCCGCAGCGCCATTTCCAAGCTCGAGGCCCTGGCCGACGGCAGCTGGCTCAGATGCGGGTCAGGGCCCAGAAACCCACGGCGTAGCAGGCCAGCGCCAGCAGCAGGAGCGGGACTGTCACCTTGGCGGGCGGGCCGGGCCGTCGTGCGAGGCCGCGGGAGGCGCGACGGGTGGCGCGGTGGCCGCCACGGCGGTGCGGCTGTCGAATTGGGGGCGCCAGGGGTGGAACCTGCGGGCTCTGAGCGGTGTACGAAGCAGTAGAGGCATCGACGCGCTGGTGCTGCGTCGGCGTCGGAGGCTGAGCCGGGTACTGAGGTGTGTGCGGGTGAGGGGAGGACAGGACGTGCGTGTTGTCGTAGGGGGAGATGTGAGCCAAGTGATGCTGCGCGCCCTGGTGCGCCTGTCCCGACTGTCTCTGGTCCTGCTCCTGGTCCTGTGCCCGTGCCTGGGCTGGTGCCTGTGCCGGGTACGGCTGTGGTGGGGGCGTTCGAGTCCGAGGGGAGGAGCCCGTGTCCTGAGGCGGTGGCAGGTGGAAGCTGCCGGTGTCCGACATGGCGCGGGGGCCGTCCTGGTCGCCGGGCTGCGAAGGGACGGACGGCTCCTGGGCGGCGGGCGGCCGGGAGCCGGGCCGGGGCGTGTGCGGGGCGGGCGCGGAAAGGGACGCCGGGACATCCGAGGCCGGGACCGGCCCGGCCACGCCCTGGCGTGGATCGCTCGGTACGGAGCCCGCGCCGGTGCCGTCGGCGGTCCCGGCCCCGGTGCCATGTCGTGCGGAACCGGTGCCGGTCGCCACGGATCCGGTGCCCGTCGGTACCGAGCCGGTGACACCCGCACCCGCGGTGCCCGTGCCGAACTGCCGGGAGCCACCCCTGCCCCTGTCGACTCCTGGCGCCGGTTTGAGCGGTCCGCCCGCCTCGAACCCCGGCGGCAGCGGCCCGAGTTGGTCGAAGATCTCGATCAGCTCGTCATCGGGACCCGGTTCCGGCAGGAGCTCGGCGGCCGAGGCGAGGGCCTTGCGGGCACCCGTGGCCGTGCGGAACCGCGCTTGCGGATCCGGCTGCACCAGCGAGGCGACAACCTGCCACAGCGGTTCGGGAATTCCCTTGGGCGCACCCGGTGTTCCGTGCGCGGCGAAGTACTGGATGAGCGCCTTGGTGTCCGGCTTGGCGCCCTCCAGCAGATACAGGGCGACCAGTCCTACGGCGAACAAGTCGGCGGGGAAGTCCGGCTCCGCGCCCATGAGTTGCTCGGGCGCGAGGTAACCGGGCGTTCCCACCACGAGGTTGGTCTCGGTCAAGCGGGGTTCGCCCAGCCGCATGGCGATGCCGAAGTCGGACAGGCGCAGACGCGGGCGGGCGGTGCCGGTGGCCTCGAGGAGCAGGTTGGCGGGCTTGATGTCGCGGTGGACGACGCCCTCCGCGTGCACGGCGGCCAGCCCCGCGAGGAGTTGGTCGAGGAGCGTGCAGACGAAGAAAGGCGGCAAGGGGCCGTAGTCCCCGACGAGATGGACCAGCGAACCGCCGGCCACCAGGTCCATGGTGAACAGAACCTTGTCGTCGTCGGCAGCCCAGCTGGCGGGCGCGAGCACATGGGGGTGATCGATCCGGAGGGCCTGTTCGCGGACGAACCGCAGCAGCGAGTGCGCGTCGCTCTGCTGCAGGACCTTGGCAGCCACATACCGGCGGCGGCGGTGGTCCCAGGCGCGCCAGACGGCGCCGACGCCTCCGCGTCCGATCGGGTCGACCAGTTCGTACCGGCCGGCGAAGACCTCACCCATGGTTGTGCGTCGCTCCTCCCCCTTCGGTTACCCCCCTTGCTTCCCCCTCGACGAGCGATACGACTCCCCTCGCCTTCCCCTCCCTTTGCGGACTCCCCGTCGCCCCTCCGTGAACCCTTCGCGGGCTGCCCCCCGGTTGCTGGCTGCCCCTCGCCCCTCGCGCCCTTCCCCGGTGAGAGACACGCCCCCGTCGGGATCCCACCGTGAGCGGCCAGACCCCCGCGTGGCCGCGCCGGTGAACCGCACGGCCTGCTCAGGGCCGCCCAGGACCTGGCCGTCGGCCCGGCTGCCGAACCCCCTTCGGCGACCGGGCCCCTAGGTCAGTTCTGGTGGGACTGGTAGTGCGTGACCGCGTCGGAGGTGCGGCCGGCGCCGTACACCCGGAGGAACTCTGCCAGTTCCGGGTGGGTGGGGGCGAGGGTGTCCGCGGCTTCGATGATGTCTCCCGCGGCGGCCACCGAGCGCAGCAGCGACTGGATCTCGCGGACCACCCGCTTGACCGTGGGCGCCCCCGAACTGCTCGTCGTCTGCGTCGTGTTGCTGAGCACCGAGCCCCCCTGCGACTTCTTGATCTCCTCCATGCGGTCGGTGGCCTCGGCCGCGCTCACGCTGCCGTCAGCGACCTGCCCCGCCAGGTCCTGCAGCAGCTGCACCCGCTGGACCACGGCCGGATTGCCGATCTTCGCCCGCTGGCCGCTCATCAGCTGCGACAGCATCGGTGCGGACAGTCCCAGCACCCCCGCGAGACGAGCCTGGTTGAGACCAAGATCGTCGATGAGCTTACGGAAGAGCGCCCCCAGCGGCTCCCCGTACCAGTTCCGCTGCAGTTCCCGCGCTCTCGCGGTCGCTTCCTGCTGTGCGGCGTCCATTGCGTCTCCCCATCGCTTCCCCAAAAACCGTGGTTCGCTGTAGCGAACCACGCCGAGCATCTTACGGAGAGTGGTCGTTCATCGGGACCCCCAATCTTTTTGCGAGATACGGGGGGCGACCCGGTACTCTGGTCTGCGGCGCCCGCCGGTACGTGGTTCTTCCGGCTGGACGCTCCCCTTCCGGGGCCTTAGCTCAGTTGGTAGAGCGCTGTCTTTGCATGGCAGATGTCAGGGGTTCGACTCCCCTAGGCTCCACACCTCGGACCGGTCAGACGCCCTCGTGGCGCTGGCCGGTTTTGCATTTCCGCGTGCTCCGACAGACCCCTTCCCGAGTGACGTGCATCACGTGACGGGTGGTGGTGTCGTTGCGGAAGTTTGCGCAAACCAGTGAGGCGGGTGCGGCCCGCGGAGCGGTTACGCAGGTGGCCGACGTGGCGCCAGGGTGGCGCGCTCCGGTACTGAGGCCTTGTGTGAGCTGGCGTGAACGCAGCCGGGTAATCAGAAGGATGCGTTCCGTTAAGAAAGTCTGTGCGGGACTTGCACGCACAGGCCGTTGCAAACGTCATCGTGGGCGGAGGGCGTAAACACACGCCGTCCCGAGGCCACCGGGGGTGCTGACAGGCCTCGCCTGACATCAGGAAGGCACAACAGCACAGTGACGATGGACATTGCCGGTGAGGTGATCCTGGCGGCGCTCGCCCTACGGGTGTTCGGCCGCGACGCGGTCGTACTGCTGCGCCGGCTCGCCGCGGCCGGCGTACGGGCGGGCATCAGCGAGATGCGGCGCGACCTCGGCGAGGGCGCCAAGGACGCACACCACGAGGGGCAGGCGTGAGTCAGGACCTGCCGAGCCAAGCCTCCCGCGCCCCGCGCATGAAGAAGCTGCCGCCGGACTTCGAGGCCTTCCACCAGATGTACCGGCCGTTGTACGTCAACTGGGCCAAGTCCCGCCTGGGCAACTGGCACGACGCCGAGGAAGCGGTGGACGCCGCCTTCGAGCACCTGCTGAAGGCATGGAGCACCGTCCTGACCAAGGAGAACCCCACCGCGTACGCCTGGCGGGTCATCAGAAACAGCACCATCGACCACTCCCGGACCCGCGACCGCCTCCCGGCACTCATAGGCGAGGCCTTCGAGACCCTGGCGCTGACCCAGGCCGTGGACCCCATCAGCCAGCTCGAGGAAAGCCTCAACCTCTACGCGGAGATCGGACAACTGCCGCCGCGTCAGATGGATGTCGCCTTCCTGCACTTCGGGCTCGGCTACAGCGCGGTCGAGATAGCGGCCGCCCTCGGCATCACCCCGGCCGGCGTGCGCTCCACCGTCCGCCACGCCAAACGGCGCCTCCAGCACGCGTACGGCGTGAAGAAGAACCTCACAAAACCCCGTACGGCCGAGGAAGGGCACGCCGAGGAAGGAAAGGCCGAGGAAGGGAAAGCCGATGACATCGCCCATTGACGACCTGCTCGCCCGGGCCCGTCTGCACCGCCCGCCCTACACCCAGGCAGCCATAGACGCGGCGGCCGCACGCCTGTCCGTACGCGCCGCCACCCTCCCGGAAACCCCTGGCCAAAACCCAGCACCCGCCACCCCCGGAC
>NZ_LLZG01000357.1 GCF_001509475.1 Streptomyces regalis | reverse complement strand
CGTGGGACCGGTCAGGGGGACGCGAAGCCCGGTGCCGGGGGCGGCGGGGGCTCGGGGGCCGATCCCTGATGCGGGGCGGGTCCCTGGTGGGAAACGGGTCCCTGGTGCGGGGCGGGTCCCTGGGGCGCGCCCGGGTGGTGCTGACCCGGGTGTTGTGCGGCCGGCGACCAGCCGTGCCCCGGCTGGTGGGGCGGCGGCAGCGGAGAACCCACTGCGTGCTGCATCCGGTGCCACTCCGTCTCGTCTTCCATGGCCATTGGCGCTGGCAGCAGGGCACTTACCCCGCTCGCTACCGAACGGTACCGCCCCCGGCCACCGTTTGGTGAACGGCCGGAGGCGGTCCGAAGTGCCCATCGCCACAGGCGAATCGGACGGAAAGGTGGTTCGGTGGACTTACTGGCCGACTTCGCCGTACGCGGCGAGCAGGACGGCCGGGTCCGGGCCCTCCAGGACGGTCGGCTTGGCCAGGCCGTCCAGGACGATGAAGCGCAGCAGGTTGCCGCGGGACTTCTTGTCGACCTTCATCGTCTCCAGCAGCTTGGGCCACTGGTCGTAGCGGTAGTGCAGCGGCAGGCCCACCGATTCGAGAATCGTGCGGTGGCGGTCGGCCGTCGCATCGTCCAACCGCCCGGCGACGCGGCCGAGTTCGGCGGCGAAGTGCATACCCACCGCAACCGCCGCGCCGTGCCGCCACTTGTAGCGCTCGTTCTTCTCGATGGCATGGCCGAGCGTGTGGCCGTAGTTGAGGATCTCCCGCAGGCCCGCCTCCTTCAGGTCCGAGGAGACGACCTCGGCCTTGACCCGGATGGAACGCTCGATCAGCTCGGCGGTGTGCGGGCCCGCGGGGGTCCGCGCGGCCTGCGGGTCGGCCTCGATGAGCTCCAGGATCGCCGGGTCGGCGATGAAACCGGCCTTGATGATCTCCGCGAGCCCGGAGACGTAGTCGTTGACGGGCAGCGACTCCAGCGCCGCCAGGTCGCACAGCACGCCGGCCGGCGGATGGAAGGCACCCACCAGGTTCTTGCCCTCGGCGGTGTTGATGCCGGTCTTGCCGCCGACGGCCGCGTCGACCATGGCGAGCACGGTGGTCGGGACGGCGATCCAGCGCACCCCGCGCAGCCAGGTCGCGGCCACGAACCCGGCGAGGTCGGTGGTCGCACCGCCGCCGACGCCCACGATGACGTCGGAGCGGGTGAAGCCGGACTGGCCCAGCGCCTTCCAGCAGTAGGCGGCCACCTCGGCGGTCTTCGCCTCCTCCGCGTTGGGCACCTGGATCGCGACCGCCTCATAGCCCTGCCCGGCCAGGTCGGCCCGCAGCGCCTCGCCGGTCTCGGCCAGCGCCTCCGGGTGGACGATCGCCACCCGCTTGGCCTTGCCGCCGATCAACCCGCCCAGCTCGCCCAGGAGTTGACGGCCCACCAGGACCTCGTACGGGTCGGTCCCCGCGGTGCCGCCGACCTGGATCCGGGTGACTGCCTCGCTCATGCTTCCTTCAACTCCAGTGCGTCCAGGGCGATTTCGGTGACCTCTTCGGGCATACGGCCATCGGTCGCGACGACGGCCGTGGCGACCTCCTCGTACAGGTGCCGGCGGGCCTCCATCAGCTCGCGCCACTGCTTGCGCGGGTTGACCGCCAGCAGCGGGCGGGCCGCGTTCAGCCCCGTCCGCTTGACCGCCTCTTCGACGTCCATCGACAGGTACACGACGCGCTGGCCCGCGAGCAACGCGCGCGTGTCCGCATCCAGAATCGCACCGCCGCCCAGCGCCAGGACGCCGTCATGCTCGGCCAGCGCCCGGTGCACGGCCGCCTTCTCGATGGCGCGGAAGACGGGCTCACCCTCGTCGACGAAGATCTCGGCGATGGTCCGGCCCTGCTCGGCCACGATGTCGTCGTCGGTGTCCCGGTAGGTGACCCCGAGCCGCTCGGCCAGCAGCTGCCCGACGGTGGACTTGCCCACCCCCATCGGGCCGACCAGGACGACCAGCGGCCCGCTCATCGGATGGCGAGGTTGTCGAGGTACGACTGCACGTTGCGGCGGGTCTCAGCGACCGAGTCGCCGCCGAACTTCTCCGCCACCGCGTCCGCGAGCACGAGGGCCACCATGGCCTCGGCGACGATGCCGGCGGCGGGGACCGCGGACACGTCGGAGCGCTGGTGGTGCGCCTGCGCCGCCTCGCCGGTGGTGACGTCCACCGTCTGCAGGGCCCGCGGCACGGTCGCGATCGGCTTCATCGCCGCCCGCACCCGCAGCAGCTCACCGGTGGACAGGCCGCCCTCGGTGCCGCCGGAACGGCCGGAGACACGGCGGATGCCCTCGGGCGTCTTCACGATCTCGTCGTGCGCCTTGGAGCCGGGCACGCGGGCCAGCTCGAAGCCGTCCCCGACCTCGACACCCTTGATCGCCTGAATACCCATGAGCGCGCCCGCGAGGCGGGCGTCCAGCTTGCGGTCCCAGTGCACATGCGAGCCCAGGCCCACCGGCACGCCGTACGCCAGGATCTCCACCACACCACCGAGGGTGTCGCCGTCCTTGTGAGCCTGGTCGATCTCCGCGACCATCGCCTTCGACGCATCCGCATCCAGGCAGCGCACCGGGTCGGCGTCCAGCTTCTCGACATCGGCCGGAGTCGGGTACACGCCCTGCGGCGCCTTCGCCGCAGCCAGCTCCACGACGTGGCTGACGATCTCGATGCCGGCCGTCTCCTTGAGGTACGACCGGGCGACCGCGCCCAACGCGACACGAGCCGCCGTCTCACGAGCCGAGGCACGCTCCAGGATCGGCCGAGCCTCATCGAAGCCGTACTTCTGCATGCCCGCGAGGTCGGCGTGGCCGGGACGCGGGCGGGTCAGCGGCGCATTGCGGGCGAGGCCCGCGAGGATCTCCGGGTCGATCGGGTCGGCCGCCATGACCTGTTCCCACTTCGGCCACTCGGTGTTGCCCACCATGATCGCGACCGGGGAACCGAGGGTGAGGCCGTGCCGGACGCCGCCGAGGAAGGTGACCTCGTCGCGCTCGAACTTCATCCGCGCACCGCGTCCATAACCGAGCCGGCGCCGGGCCAGGTGGTCCGCCACCATCTCCGTGGTGATCGGCACGCCGGCGGGAAGGCCCTCCAGCGTCGCCACGAGTGCGGGACCGTGGGACTCCCCCGCGGTCAGCCAGCGCAACCTGCTCAACGGTGCTCCTCAGTGCTCGCGCCCTGGTACTGCCCTGCGTACGCGCGTCCTCGCGTACGTCGACGGCGCGACCAGGTGCGCGGCCCTGGCCCGCCACCTTCGATCCTCCCACGTCCGGGCACGGCCCCTGGCCGCCGGTCCACCAAGCGGACGGCAGAGGGACATTGCCGGGCGCCGGAAGATCACGCCGAGCCGTTGCCCTGGCGCTGTTGCGGAGTGTACGAGCCAAGGAAGTCAGCACCGCTCGGCTCCTGCGACGGCTGCTGCACCGACTGCTGGGGAGCGTACGGCCCCAGATAGTCGGCACCCCTCCTCTGGCCGTGACGTGCCGCCGCGTGAACGCCGCCCCCGTCGCGCACCGCACGCCGACGGTCGATCTTGCGCTTCACTGCAGGACGATCTCGAATATCTCGCCCTTACCGGACTCCATCGGCACACCAGTGGACACGGCTCGTACTCCCCCTCGGACTTCTCCGCCCCCTGCGGAACTCAGCGGATCCTAGCGGCCCGCGAGGGCGCGCTCCCCCGCTTTTCGCATGGCCTCCAGGGGCGCCGGAACGCGGCCGGTCATCTGCTCCACCTGGAGAACCGCCTGGTGGACCAGCAGGTCGAGCCCGCTGACGACGGCTCCGCCGTACATGGACCAGCGAGCCGCGAGGGCGGTCGGCCAGGGGTCGTAGAGCACGTCGAACAGGGTGGCGGGGCGCTCCGGTACGGCGGAGGCGAGGGCGTCGGTCGTACCGGCCGGCGTGGTCGCGATCACCAGCGGCGCGCGCAGCGCCCGGTCCGCGTCGGCCCAGTCCGCCGTACGCAGCTCGACGTCGAGCCGCTCGCCCCACTGCCGCATCTCGGCGGCGCGGGCCTCGCTGCGTACGTACGCCACGACCTCACCGGTGCAGACGCGCGCGAGCGCGGCCAGCGCGGAGGACGCCGTGGCGCCCGCGCCGAGGATGGCCGCCGAGTCGACCTGTTCGATGCCGCGCTCCCGCAGTGCGGCGACCATCCCGGGGATGTCGGTGTTGTCGCCGACGCGGCGGCCGTCCTCGGTGAAGACGACGGTGTTGACCGCCTCGACCGAGGCAGCCGTCTCGCTGATCTCGTCGAGCAACGGCAGGACGGCCCGCTTGAGCGGCATGGTCAGCGACAGCCCCGCCCACTCCGGTCCGAGTTCCGCGAAGAACTTGGACAGAGCTGCCTCGTCGATCTCGAAGCGGTCGTAGGACCAGCCCGTGAGCTTCAGTTCCTCGTACGCGGCCCGGTGCAGCACCGGGGAGAGGGAGTGGGCGATGGGCGAACCGAGCACGGCGGCCCGGCGGGCGTCAGTTGCCCGTGCTGTCATGAAACCTGTCCTTGAACCTGTGCAAATTTCGCTGTCCGACGTCAGCCGTTGTTCCTCGACGCGTTGAACTGCTGGACCAACTTGTCGTGCTCCGCGAGCGTCTTCGTGAACTTGCTGGTCTTTCCGTCCAGCGAGATGAAGTAGTACCAGCCTTGCTTCGTCGGGTTCAGCGCGCCCTTGAGCGCCTCTTCACCGGGGTTGTCGATGGGACCGGGCGGCAGCCCCTTGACGTAGTACGTGTTGTACGGGTTGTTGTACTGCCTCAGCTCGGCGATGGAGAGGTCGATCTTGCTCTGGTTCTTCACGTAGTTGTACGTGGAGTCGAACTCCAGAGAGCCCCAAGTCTCGGGGTTCCCGGGCTTGAGGCGGTTGTAGACGACCTCGGCCATCTTGCGGAAGTCGTCGTGGCTCGTGCCTTCGGCCTGCGCCAGGCTCGCCACCGTGAGCAGCTGCCAGGGGTCATCGAGTCCCAGACTCTCGGCCTTCTGCTCCAGGCCCAGCGCCTCGTACCTCTCCGTGGCCCGGGTGACCATCTCCTTCAGGACGGTTTCCGGCTTCTGTCCCTTGCTGGCCGCGTAGCTGGAGGGGAAGAGGAACCCTTCCAGCGGGTCCTTCAGATCGGGGTGGTTCAGCGCCCAGTCGGGCAGGCCGAGGTCCTTGTACTTCTTCTTCGCGACGCTCGCCGTGGTGCCCTCCGCCACCCCGAGGCGCTTGTCGATCAGCGCATAGACCGCCGTGTTCCGTGAGCCCTCGGCGATGATCAGGTTGTCGCGACTCTCCGGACTGAGCATCAGTTCGACCGCACTGGCGGCCGACATGCGCTTCTCCAGCGTGTAGACGCCGTCCTGGATCGTTTTGCCGTTGGGATTCGCATTCTGGGCGGAAATGAACGCGTCGACACTCTGAACGACGCCCGCTTCCTTCAGTTTCTGCCCGATCACGGAGCCGACCGCGCCCTTGGGGATGACGACGGTGACCTGCTCGCCGTTGCCGTCGCCCGCATAGTCGGGCGCCGCGCCGAAACGATCCTTGTAGAACTGGTATCCGAAATATCCGACTCCGGCCACGCCTGCGCCGAACACCAGAACGACCACCAGACAGGCCATCCCACTGCGCCGCTTCTTGGGCTTTCCGCCCCGGCCCCGGCGATCACCGCGCCCGCGGCCGCCTCCCGACTCGTCGTCGGCATCGTCTTCGTCCTCGTCGCCGCCACCGGCGAAGAAGGCGTGTTCACCCTGGTCAGGACCGGGGTCCCAGTCGGTCTGAGACGGCTCCGGCTCGGCTTGCCGACGGCTCGGCGGCGCCGGCGGCGGGTACGCGTCGGGTGTGCCGTAGTAGTCCTGCTGCTCACCGCCGTACGCCGCGGCCTGCTGTCCGTAGGGGTCCGACGGGTCGGGGTACTGGGCGTGCGCGTGCGTGCCGTTGACCCAGCCGTTGTTGTTGTACGACTGCTGCCCCTGGCCCGCGTACTGCTGCTGTTCGTACTGCTGCGGGTACTGCTGGCCCTGCTCCGGGTACTGCTGACCTTGCTGCTGGTACTGCTGCGCCTGACCGTAGGCGGCCTGCTGGCCGTTGCCCCAGTCGCCGTAGTGCTGCGGCTGCTGCGGCTGCTCCGGATAGTGCTGCGGCTGGCCGCCGTAGGCAGCCTGCCGGCCCGTGTGGGCCTGCTGCCCTTCCCATCCGCCGTCCCCGAACAACGGGTCCTCGGGATGCCACGGTTCGGAGCCTTGGCCCCGGCCATACTCAGTCATCGATCCCCTTGAGCCGCGAGGCGGCGGTCACGCGGCTTGTGAAGATCCGGTTCCCGTCCCGCCTCTCTTGGTGCGTCGGCTGTTCGAAAACCGGCGCATCGCGCGGAACGTTACCGTATCGCGATCAGATGACCACTTCGACGCCCTCTCCGGGAGCTTTACCTGACACCCGTTCGGATTCGAGCGCCTGCTGCAAGATGATCACAGCGGCTGCCTGGTCGATCACGGACCGGCCCTTCTTCGACTTCACGCCCGAGGCGCGCAGTCCCTGACTGGCCGTCACGGTCGTCATCCGCTCGTCCACGAGCCTGACCGGTACGGGCGCGATCATGCGGGCCAGTTCCTGGGCGAAGCCCCTGACCTTGACCGCGGCCGGGCCCTCGCCCCCCTTGAGGGAGCGGGGGAGACCGACGACGACCTCGATCGGCTCGTACTCCTCGACCAGCTGCTTGAGGCGGCGGTGGGCGGCCGGGATGTCCCGGCCCGGGACCGTCTCCACCGGGGTGGCGAGGATCCCGTCGGGGTCGCACGAGGCGACCCCGATGCGGGCGTCCCCTACGTCGATCGCGAGACGGCGGCCGCGGCGCATGCCCCGGCCGTCGCCGCTCGCCTGTGTCTCTGCGCTCACTTGGCCGTTTCCGCCACGAGCCGCTCGACGGCGTCGACGGCGTCACCGATGGCGGCCGGGTTCTGGCCGCCGCCCTGGGCGACGTCCGGCTTGCCGCCACCGCCGCCGCCGAGGGTCTTGGCGGCCGTACGGACCAGGTCACCGGCCTTGAGGCCGCGCTCACGGGCGGGCTCGTTGGTGGCGATGACCGTGAGGGGCTTGCCGTTGTTGACCGTGAACAGGGCCACGACCGCGGCACGTCCGCCCTGGATGCGGCCGCGCACGTCGAGGACCAGCTTGCGCAGGTCGTCGGCCGTGGTGCCGTCCGGCACCTGGCCGGTGACGACGGCGATGCCGCGGACGTCCTTGGCGGACTCCGCGAGACCGGCGGCCGCCTGCAGCACCTTCTCGGCGCGGAACTTCTCGATCTCCTTCTCGGCGTCCTTCAGCTTGCCGAGCATGGCGGAGATCTTCTCCGGGAGCTCCTCCGGGCGGCCCTTGATCAGCTCCTGGAGCTGGGCGACGACCGTGTGCTCCCGGGCGAGGAAGTTGTAGGCGTCGACGCCGACGAGGGCCTCGATACGGCGCACACCGGAGCCGATGGACGACTCGCCGAGCAGCTTCACCAGGCCCAGCTGGGCGGTGTTGTGCACGTGGGTGCCGCCGCACAGCTCCTTGGAGAAGTCGCCGATGGTCACCACGCGGACCCGCTCGCCGTACTTCTCGCCGAACTCGGCGATGGCGCCCTGCTTCTTGGCCTCGTCGATGCCCATGACGTCGGCGCGGACGTCGAGGTCGCGGGCGAGCACCTCGTTGATCTTCTGCTCGACGTCGGTCATCACGGCCGTGGGAACGGCGGACGGCGAACCGAAGTCGAAGCGGAAGCGGCCGGGCTGGTTCTCGGAACCGGCCTGGGCGGCCGTCGGGCCGAGGGCGTCGCGCAGGGCCTGGTGGGTGAGGTGGGTGGCCGAGTGAGCGCGGGCGATGGCCTTGCGGCGGAGGTTGTCGATGGAGGCGTGGGCCTTGGCTCCGACCGTGACCTCGCCGACCTGGACGACGCCCTTGTGGACGTAGACGCCGGGGACCGGCTTCTGGCAGTCGCGGATCTCGATGACGGCACCGGTGTCGACCTTGATACGGCCGGTGTCGCCGATCTGGCCGCCGCCCTCGGCGTAGAAGGGGGTGCGGTCGAGGACGATCTCGACCTCGTCGCCCTCGGTGGCGGCCGGGGAGGAGGCGCCGTCGACGAGGATGCCGACGACGGTGGACTCGCCCTCGGTGTCGCTGTAGCCGATGAAGTCGGTCTCGCCGACCTTGTCGGCGATCTCCCGGTAGGCGCCGGCGCCGGCGTGCCCGGTCTTCTTGGCCTGGGCGTCGGCCTTGGCGCGCTCCCGCTGCTCCTTCATCAGGCGGCGGAAGCCGTCCTCGTCCACGGACAGGCCCTGCTCGGCGGCCATCTCCAGGGTGAGGTCGATCGGGAAGCCCCAGGTGTCGTGGAGCAGGAACGCCTTGTCACCGGCGAGGACCTTGCCACCGGCGGCCTTGGTCTCGGTGACGGCCGTGTCGAGGATGTTGGTGCCGGCCTTCAGCGTCTTGAGGAAGGCGTTCTCCTCGGCGACGGCGACCTTCTCGATGCGCTCGCGGTCGGTGACGAGCTCGGGGTACTGCTGGCCCATCATGGCGATCACGGTGTCGATCAGGTCGAGCACGACCGGACCGGTGGCGCCCAGCAGACGCATGTTGCGGATGGCGCGTCGCATGATGCGGCGCAGGACGTAACCGCGGCCCTCGTTGCCGGGGGTGACGCCGTCGCCGATGAGCATGACGGACGTACGCATGTGGTCGGTGACCACGCGCAGGGAGACGTCCGAGGCGTGGGCGTCGCCGTACGCGACACCGGTCAGCTCGGTGGCCTTCTTGATGACGGCCATGGAGGTGTCGATCTCGTACATGTTCTGCACGCCCTGCAGAATCATGGCGAGACGCTCCAGGCCGAGGCCCGTGTCGATGTTCTTGCTCGGGAGCTCGCCGAGGATCTCGAAGTTGTCCTTGCCGATGCCCTCGCCGCGCTCGTACTGCATGAAGACGAGGTTCCAGATCTCCACGTACCGCTCGTCGTTGACGGCGGGGCCGCCCTCGACGCCGAACTCGGGGCCGCGGTCGTAGTTGATCTCGGAACAGGGGCCGCAGGGGCCGGGAACGCCCATGGACCAGTAGTTGTCCTTCATGCCGAGGCGCTGGATGCGCTCCTTCGGCACGCCGACGACCTCGTGCCAGATGCGCTCGGCCTCGTCGTCGTCCTTGTAGACGGTGATCCAGAGCTTCTCCGGCTCCAGGCCGTAACCACCCTTGTCCTGGGGGCTGGTGAGCAGCTCCCAGGCGTGCTTGATGGCGCCTTCCTTGAAGTAGTCGCCGAAGGAGAAGTTGCCGCACATCTGGAAGAACGTGCCGTGGCGGGTGGTCTTGCCGACCTCTTCGATGTCGGGCGTGCGCACGCACTTCTGCACGCTGGTGGCGCGCGCGAAGGGCGGCTTGACCTCACCCAGGAAGTAGGGCTTGAAGGGCACCATGCCGGCCGGGACGAGGAGCAGAGTCGGGTCGTCCGCGATGAGCGACGCCGAAGGGACGACGGTGTGCCCGCGCTCCTCGAAGAAGCTCAGCCAGCGGCGGCGAATCTCGGCCGACTCCATCAGTGGTCCTCATTCCGGTTGTTCGAGTACGTCGTCCTGTCGACGTACTTCGGGTTGGTGCGGTTCTCGATGGCGGCATACCGCCGGGGTGCGGGGAGCTCGGGGTCGGTGTTGATGCCCAGGGCCTCTCCCAGCTCTTCCTCCCGCTGGGCCATGTTGTCGCGGACGTCGAGCGCGAAGCCCACCGCGCGGTCCTTGAGCCGGTGGCCGGCCTCGATCGCCTTGTTCGCCGCGGTCGCGGCGAGGCTCTCGGGGGTCAGCTGCTTCAGCTTCCGGTTGACCTTGGTGGTGGCCCACACACCGGCGGCGACGCCCGTGGTGAACCAGAACGTACGGCGGAACATGCTGGGTCTCAGTCCCTCTTTCCGCGGAGGTTTCGCTTGTCCCGTCGCGCGGCCGGAACCGTGCGACCCACGATCACGGTACGGGGGGGCGCCTTGGCGGGCCCGTCGTCCTTGCGGCCGCCGAGTGCCCGGCGCACGCCGTAGCCGAAGGCCGCGACCTTGACCAGGGGGCCGCCGAAGGTGGAGGCGACGGTGGTCGACAGAGCGGAGGCGTTCGACGTGACCTCCTGGACGTCGGAGGCGATCGCGTCGACCCGGTCGATCTGGGTCTGCGCGGAGCGCACCGCCGTGGAGGCCTCTGCCAGGAGCGGGACGGCCTGGTCGGTCACGTCCGCGACGAGTTTGGTGGTCGCCTTGAGCGTCTGGGCCAGCCTCGCCAGCGCGACGGCGAGGAAGGAGACCAGGATCGCCCAGAACACGGCCACCAGGATCCCGGCAACCTCTCCACCGGACACTGTGTGCACCCGCTCCCTGAAACGTGCCTCTACATCGGTCTACATCGAAAAAGTCGTGCACCGAGCCTATCGCGCCGGGGGTGCCGCTCTGCACCGGATTACCGCCCGTGCGGAGCCGAGTTGCCGGAAGTCGGACCGTGCCCATGCAAAAGCCCGCCGCCTCGCCCGCCCGGAAGGGCGGGGAGACGGCGGGCTCAGGCGCAGAAGTCCTACGGCCGCTGAAGGATCAGCGGGCGTAGTACTCGACGACGAGCTGCTCGTCGCAGATCACCGGGATCTCCTTGCGGTTCGGCTCACGGTCCAGGCGGAACGCCAGGGCCTTGAGGTTCACCTGGAGGTAGCGCGGGGTCTCACCCTCGGGGGCGAAGCCACCCTCGCGGGCGATGGAGAAGAGGGTCTTCTCGCGGCTGCGCTCGCGGACCATCACGACGTCGTCGGGACGGACGCGGAACGACGGCTTGTCGACCTTCTGGCCGTTGACCTCGATGTGGCCGTGAACGACCATCTGACGGGCCTGGTAGATGGTGCGGGCGATGCCCGAACGCAGGACCAGGGCGTCGAGACGGCGCTCGAGCTCGATGATCAGGGCCTCACCGGTCTTGCCCTGAACCTTGGAGGCACGCTCGTAGGCGCGGACGAGCTGACGCTCGGACACGTCGTACTGCGCACGCAGACGCTGCTTCTCCAGCAGACGGACCTTGTAGTCCGAGTTCTGCTTGCGGCCACGGCCGTGCTCACCCGGCGGGTAGGGACGGGCCTCGAAGTACTTGACGGCCTTCGGGGTCAGCGCGATGCCGAGGGCACGCGACTTCTTGACCTTGGGGCGGGACTGGTTCGCCACTTCTTTTCCTTTTCCTTATTCGGCTGCCTCAGGGTTACGGGAGGTCGCAATCCGCAGCCGGGGAATCCCGACAGGTCCACGAGGGACTTGCCAGGCAGCCGTTCCCTGGTCTGGGCACATACGTGCAGCACACGAACGGCCCACCGACCGGTCCCGGAACTCCGGGTGGTGGTGGGCTGCCCGCGACACCTACAACGGTGCGCGACGCTCCTGGATCAAAAGATCCGGCTGGGTGTCCCGCCTGAGGCGCCGACCGGAGCCGGACACGGGACTCAGCACTTCGAGCGAGTCTACAGGCTGCTCAGGACCGCTTGCGACCGAGGTGCTTCCTGGTCCACTCGACGGCGTCCGCGTACCGCGCCTCGGCGCCGTGCCGGGTGGGCTCGTAGTACTCGCGGTCCTTGATGGCGTCCGGGGCGTACTGCTGCTGGGCGATGCCCTCGGACAGGTCGTGCGGATACACGTACCCCTGCGCGTGCCCGAGCTTGGCGGCGCCCTTGTAGTGCCCGTCGCGCAGGTGGGGCGGGACCGGGCCCGCCAGCCCCTTGCGTACGTCGTCCATGGCGGCGCCGATCGCGGTGGTTGCGGCGTTGGACTTGGGGGCGAGGGCGAGGGCGATGGTGGCGTGGCTGAGGGTGAGGGCGGCCTCGGGGAAGCCGATCATGGCGACGGCCTGGGCTGCCGCGACCGCGATCGGCAGGGCGTTCGGGTCGGCGAGGCCGATGTCCTCGCTGGCGGAGATCATCAGGCGGCGGGCGATGAAGCGGGGATCCTCGCCGGCCTCGATCATGCGGGCCAGGTAGTGCAGGGCGGCGTCGACGTCGGAGCCTCGGATGGACTTGATGAGAGCGCTGGCCACGTCGTAGTGCTGGTCGCCGTCGCGGTCGTACTTCACCGCGGCCCGGTCGACGGTCTGCTCCAGCGTCCGGAGGCTGATCTCGGTCTCGCCCTGGTCCAGGGCCGCCCCGGCGGCGGCCTCCAGGGCGGTCAGGGCACGGCGGGCGTCGCCGCCGGCGATGCGCATCAGGTGGGCCTCGGTGTCCTCGGGGAGGCCGACGGAGTCCTTCAGCCCGCGCTCGTCGCTCAGCGCCCTCCTCAGCAGTCCCTTGATGTCGTCGTCGGTGAGGGGTTCGAGGGTGAGGAGGAGGGAGCGGGACAGCAGGGGGGAGATGACCGAGAAGTACGGGTTCTCGGTGGTCGCCGCGATCAGGGTCACCCAGCGGTTCTCGACGGCCGGGAGGAGGGAGTCCTGCTGGGCCTTGCTGAAGCGGTGGATCTCGTCGAGGAAGAGGACGGTCTCCTTGCCGAAACCGCCGGTGGCGCGGCGGGCGCCGTCGATGACCGCGCGGACCTCCTTCACACCGGCGGTGATGGCGGACAGCTCGACGAAGCGCTTGTTGGTGGCCTTGGAGACGACGTACGCGAGGGTCGTCTTGCCGGTGCCGGGCGGGCCCCAGAGGATCACCGAGGAGGGCCCGGCGGGGCCGCCGCCGGATTCACCGACAAGTCTGCGCAGGGGCGAGCCCGGCTTCAGCAGATGCTGCTGGCCCACCACCTCGTCCAAGGTGCGCGGGCGCATGCGCACCGCCAGGGGACTGCCGGCGGGGTCCTTCTCCTGGCGTTCTTCTGCGGCGGCGGTGAACAGGTCGGGCTCCACGCTGGAAACCCTAATTCACCGCACTGACAATCCCGCCGGGCCCCGGAAGGCCCCGGCCCAGCCGGCGCCTCAGCCGGCCCCTCAGCTGGTCCAGAAATCCCACCAGCGGGTCAGGATCAGCATGCCGATGATGCCGATGTGCAGGACGGGCATGACCCAGGTGAACTCGCCGAAGAAGCTCTTCAGCCAGTTCGGCGCGGGCAGGAAGCCGTTGCGGATGTTGAACGATGTCACGTACCAGAACATGATGATCGTCGCGACCCAGGCCAGCGAGCACCACAGGCACAGCGCGTTGATCCGGTACAGCGACTGGAACATCAGCCAGGCGCAGAAGGCGACGCCGAACAGGGTGCCGGCGTTGAAGGTGAGCCAGTACCAGCGCGGGAAGCGGGCGCGGCCGAGCAGGCTCATGCCGACGCAGATGACGATGCCGTAGGCGACGAGGCCGAGCATCGGGTTGGGGAACCCGAAGGCGGCGGCCTGCTTGCTCTCCATGACGCTGCCGCAGGAGACGACGGGGTTCAGGCTGCAGCCAGGGGTGAACGTCTTGCCCTCGACCTTGGCCTCGAGCAGCTTGAACTTGTCGATCGTGATGACCCACGCGGCAAGCAGTCCCGCCGCGCCGGTGATCACCAGCATCAGGGCGAACGCGCGACTGCCGCCCGCCGACTGCGGCACCGTCTCGGCACGCTCCGGCTCGGGCTCGGTGGAGACGTCTTTGACTGTCGTCTTGCTCATCACGCCGATCCGTCACTTGAGACTTGGAGTTCCTCCGGACAGGGCACATTGTGCCGCACACGCACGCGTGCCCACCGTTCGCTGGACATAAGGAAAGGCGTGCGATCGGTCATGGCGTTCGGTTCAGGACACCGACGGGACGACAAAGGGCGGGGACCCTGACCGGTCCCCGCCCTTTCGGAGTTCAGCCCAGCCGGGCTTCCAGCTCCGCGACGATCTCGTTGACGCCGACGGCCGCCTGCTCGCCGGACTCCATGTCCTTGAGCTGTACGACGCCCTCGGCGAGGTCGCGCTCGCCGGCCACGATCGTGTAGCGGGCGCCGCTGCGGTTGGCGTTCTTCATCGCGCCCTTGAGTCCCTTGCCGCCGTAGGAGAAGTCGGCCGCGATGCCGTTCTTGCGCAGCTCGGTGACCTTGGCGAACAGGACCCGGCGGGCCTCCTCGCCGAGCGGCACCGCGAACACGCTGGTGGACGACGGGAGTTCGAGCTCCACGCCCTCCGCCTCCAGGGCGAGCACCGTGCGGTCGACGCCCAGCGCCCAGCCCACCGACGGCAGCGCGGGGCCGCCGATCATCTCCGAGAGGCCGTCGTAGCGGCCGCCGCCGCCCACCGCGGACTGGGAGCCCAGACCGTCGTGGACGAACTCGAAGGTCGTACGCGTGTAGTAGTCCAGGCCGCGCACCAGCTTCGGGTCGTCCTCGAAGGCCACGCCCGCGGCGGTGATCAGCTCGCGGACCTCCTCGTGGTACGCCTTGCAGGCGTCGCAGAGGTAGTCGCGCAGCAGCGGGGCGTCCCCGAGCTGCTTCTGGACCGACTCGCGCTTGTCGTCCAGGACGCGGAGCGGGTTGATCTCGGCGCGGCGGCGCGTGTCCTCGTCGATGTCCAGGCCGCGCAGGAAGTCCTGCAGCGCCGCTCGGTAGACCGGGCGGCACTCCTTGTCGCCCAGGCTGTTGAGCAGGATCCGGAAGTTGCTGAGGCCGAGTGAGCGGTAGGCCTGGTCGGCCAGGATGATCAACTCGGCGTCCAGCGCCGGGTCCTCGGCGCCGATCGCCTCGGCGCCGACCTGGGAGAAGTGCCTGTAACGGCCCTTCTGGGGACGCTCGTAGCGGTAGTAGGAGCCCGAGTACCAGAGCTTGACCGGGAGGTTGCCCGCCTTGTGCAGGTTGGCCTCCAGCGCCGCACGCAGGACCGAGGCCGTGCCCTCGGGGCGCAGGGCGAGCTTGTCACCGCCCTTGGTCTCGAAGGCGTACATCTCCTTGGTCACGATGTCGGTGGACTCGCCGACGCCGCGCGCGAACAGCTCGACGCTCTCGAAGCCGGGCGTCTCGATGTAGCCGTAGCCGGAGTTGCGCAGCGGAGCCGCGATCGCCTCACGGACGGCCAGGTACTTGGCGGAGTCCGGCGGGATCAGGTCGTACGTGCCCTTGGGGGCCTTGAAGGTGCTCACGGAAGGTCTCGTCACATTCCTCGTCGGGGAGCTTCTGCAGCGCCGCGATCTTGGCGGCCTGCGGCCACTTGCCGCAGATACGGGTTGGTGGCGCGCTCTTGACCAATGGTCGTCTGGGGGCCGTGGCCGGACAGCACCACGGTCGAGTCGTCGAGCGGCAGGCACACGCGCGCCAGCGAGTCGAGCATCTCGGCCATGTCACCGCCGGGCAGGTCGGTGCGCCCGATGGAGCCGGCGAACAGCAGGTCGCCCGAGAAGAAGATCGGCGGGATGTCCGCCGCCTCGGGCAGGCCGAAGGTCACCGACCCCTTGGTATGGCCGGGCGCATGCGCGACGGTGAGCTCCATCCCCGCCAGCTCCAGCTTCGCCCCGTCGGTCAGCTCCTTGACGTCGTCCGGCTCCCCGATGGTCAGCTCGCCCATCAGCTGCATCCCGATGGAACGGCCGAGCGCCTTCTCGGGGTCGCTCATCATGTACCGGTCCTCGGGGTGGATCCAGGCCGGTACGTCGTGTGCGCCGCACACCGGGACGACCGAGGCCACGTGGTCGAGATGGCCGTGGGTGAGGACGACGGCGACGGGCTTGAGCCGATGCTTCTTCAGTGCTTCCTCGACTCCGGGGGCCGCTTCGTGGCCCGGGTCGATGATCACGCACTCCTCGCCGGCGGCGGGGGCGACGAGATAACAGTTCGTCCCCCAGGCCCCGGCGGGGAACCCGGCAATGAGCACGATCGTCCTTACATTTGTGTCGACACAGGTGGTTTGTCGGCGGGCTCCGCCTGTCGTCAGAGCCTACCGGCGCTGCCGATTCCTCAGCGAACCCATATACGGTACGGGGCACACGCGGGCGATCGGCTCAATGGACGCACGCGTACCGGTCGACACACACGACGCATGAGGAGAGAACCCGGTGGTCAGCCAGGAACAGCGGCGGCGTCAGCTCGCCCGGGAGAAGTTCTTGCGGCAGCAGCAGCGGCGCACGTCCGCCCGGCGCAAGGCGCGCATGCGCAACTCGGTGATCGCGTCCGCGCTCGGGGTGGTCATCATCGGCAGCCTCGCGCTGTACACGACCGGGGTCCTCAAGGAGGACGACAGCAAGGAGAACGCGAGCTCGGAGGTCACGCCGAGCGCGAGCACCAAGCCCACGGACCCGTGCGAGAAGCCCGCCGAGGGCAAGGTCAAGACGGCGACCTGGAAGAAGGAACCGGAGCTGACCGTCGACAAGCCGGCGAAGTACACGATGAAGCTCGCGACGACGTGCGGTGACATAGACATCGCGCTGAAGGCCTCGGCCGCGCCGCACACCGTGAACTCGTTCGACTTCCTCGCCGGCAAGGGCTACTTCGACCACTCCAAGTGCCACCGGCTCACCACCGACGGCATCTACGTCCTGCAGTGCGGCGACCCGGCGGGCACCGGCACGGGCGGTCCCGGGTACACGATCCCGGACGAGAACCTGAAGGACAAAAGCCTCAAGGACAACATCTACCCGGCGGGCACCGTCGCGATGGCGAACACCGGCCAGAAGAACTCCGGCGGCAGCCAGTTCTTCCTCGTCTACCAGGACAGTCAGCTTCCCCCCAGCTACACACCGTTCGGTACCGTTTCCGAATCCGGCATGAAGGTACTCAAGAAGATTGCCGGCGCCGGCGAGAGCACCGGCCAGGGCGACGGGGCGCCGAATGCGACGGTGGTCATCAACAAGGCGACGGTCACCAAATCCTGACCGCCGACTGCGTAATTTCGGTCGCGCGGGATGCGGACAGGCAACCCGCCGGTCGCCTATGTTGGCCGTGACGAAACTGTGGACGATGCCCGGGGGAACACAAGCCCCTCGCAGGCATCATGTGGAGGAGGCGCTGTGAGCAGCGACCCGTGGGGCCGCGTCGACGAGACGGGGACCGTGTACGTGCGTACGGCCGACGGCGAGCAGGTCGTCGGTTCCTGGCAGGCCGGCTCCCCTGAGGAGGCGCTGGCCTACTTCGAGCGCAAGTACGAAGGCCTGGTTGTCGAGATCGGCCTCCTCGAGAAGCGGGTGAAGACCACCGACCTGTCGGCGAAGGACGCGCAGACCGCGATCGACCACATCCGTGGGCAGGTCGACGCGCACCACGCCGTCGGGGACCTGGACGCCCTGCGGACCCGCCTGGACAAGCTGGTCGAGACCGTCGACAAGCGCCGCGAGGAGCGCAAGCAGCAGCGCGCGAAGCAGTCCGACGAGGCCCGGCACGCCAAGGAGGCGCTGGTCACCGAGGCGGAGGAGCTGGCCCAGTCCGACCAGTGGCGGGCCGCCGGTGAGCGGCTGCGGTCCCTGGTGGACACCTGGAAGGGCCTGCCGCGGCTGGACCGCAAGTCGGACGACGAACTGTGGCACCGCTTCTCGCACGCCCGGTCGGCGTTCTCCAAGCGCCGTAAGGCGCACTTCGCGCAGCTGGACGCGCAGCGCGAGGACGCCCGCAAGACCAAGGAGCGGCTGGTCGCCGAGGCCGAGTCGCTGTCCGCTTCGACCGACTGGGGTCCGACGGCGGCGCGCTACCGCGAGCTGATGTCGGAGTGGAAGGCTGCCGGGCGCGCCCAGCGCGAGCACGAGGACGACCTGTGGAACCGCTTCCGCGGCGCCCAGGACATCTTCTTCGCGGCCCGCAGCTCGGTGTTCGCCGAGCGGGACGCCGAGCAGGCCGAGAACCTGAAGCTCAAGGAGGAGCTGGCCGAGGAGGCCGAGAAGCTCCTGCCGATCGGCGAGCTGAAGGGCGCGCGTGCGGCCTTCCGCTCGATCAACGAGCGCTGGGAGGCCATCGGCCACGTGCCGCGGGACGCCCGCCCCAAGGTCGAGGGCCGGATGCACGCCGTCGAGCGGGCCATCCAGGAAGCCGAGGAGACCGAGTGGCGCCGGACCAACCCGGAGGCACGCGCGCGTGCCGAGGGTCTGACCGGTCAGCTCCAGGCCGCCGTGGACAAGCTCAAGGGCCAGATCGAGCAGGCGCGCGCCCAGGGCAACAACGCCAAGGCCGACAAGCTCGAGCGTGAGCTGGAGGGCCGTCAGGCGCTTCTGGACCAGGCGCTGAAGGGCCTGCAGGAGTTCGGCGGCTGACAAGCCCGGACGACAGCCTTTGCGACGAGAAGGGCCCCGTACGTCGTGTACGGGGCCCTTCTCGTCGTATGCCTTACAACCTTCTCGTCGTATGCCTTACGACCTGCTGCGCGCCGACGTCACGCGGTACACGTCGTACACACCCTCGACGCCCCTGACCGCCTTCAGGACGTGCCCGAGGTGCTTCGGGTCGCCCATCTCGAAGGTGAAGCGGGAGGTGGCGACGCGGTCGCGGGAGGTCTGGACGGCCGCCGAGAGGATGTTGACGTGCTGGTCGGACAGGACGCGGGTGACGTCGGACAGGAGCCGGGAGCGGTCCAGGGCCTCGACCTGGATGGCGACCAGGAAGACCGAGGACTGGGTGGGCGCCCACTCGACCTCGAGGATCCGCTCGGGCTCGCGGGACAGTGACTCCACGTTCACACAGTCGCTGCGGTGAACCGATACTCCGCTACCGCGTGTGACGAAGCCGATGATCGGGTCGCCGGGTACGGGCGTACAGCAGCGGGCCAGCTTGACCCACACGTCCTCGACGCCCTTGACGATGACGCCGGGGTCGGCGCTGGAGCGGCGCTTGCGACTACGACCGCGGGTCGGCGGGACCGACTCGTCGATCTCCTCGGTGGCGGCCTCCTCGCCGCCGAGCGCCTGGACGAGCTTCTGCACGACGTTCTGGGCGGAGACATGGCCCTCGCCGATCGCCGCGTACAGCGCGGAGATGTCCGGGTAGCGCATCTCGTGCGCGAGCGTGACCAGAGAGTCGCCGGTCAGGATGCGCTGGATCGGCAGGTTCTGCTTGCGCATCGCGCGGACGATGGCGTCCTTGCCCTGCTCGATCGCCTCGTCGCGGCGCTCCTTGGAGAACCACGCGCGGATCTTGTTGCGGGCGCGCGGCGACTTGACGAAGCCCAGCCAGTCGCGGGAGGGACCCGCGCCGGCCGCCTTGGAGGTGAAGACCTCCACCAAGTCGCCGTTGTCCAGGGTGGATTCGAGGGGTACGAGCCTGCCGTTGACCCGCGCTCCTATGGTGCGGTGGCCGACTTCGGTGTGCACGGCGTACGCGAAGTCGACAGGAGTCGCGCCGGCCGGGAGCGCTATGACGTCGCCCTTCGGGGTGAAGACGAAGACCTCATTGCGCGACAGGTCGAAGCGCAGGGACTCCAGGAACTCCCCGGGGTCCTCGGTCTCCTTCTGCCAGTCCAGCAACTGACGCAGCCACGCCATGTCGTTGAGGTGGTCGTCCTTGCCCTTGCCGGACGACTTGGGTGCGTCGCTGCGGACCTTGGAGGCGCCGGCGACGGCCTCCTGCTTGTACTTCCAGTGCGCGGCGATGCCGTACTCGGCGCGGCGGTGCATGTCGAACGTGCGGATCTGGAGCTCGACCGGCTTGCCGTTGGGGCCGATGACCGTCGTGTGCAGCGACTGGTACATGTTGAACTTGGGCATCGCGATGTAGTCCTTGAACCGGCCGGGGACCGGGTTCCATCGCGCGTGCACGGTGCCGAGGGCGGCGTAGCAGTCGCGGACCGTGTCGACAAGTACACGAATACCCACCAGGTCGTAGATCTCCGCGAAGTCGCGTCCGCGGACGATCATCTTCTGGTAGACGCTGTAGTAGTGCTTCGGGCGGCCGGTGACGGTCGCCTTGATGCGGGCGGCACGCAGGTCCTGCTGGACCTCGTCGGTCACTATGGCCAGGTACTCGTCACGCTTCGGTGCCCGCTCGGCCACCAGCCGTACGATCTCGTCGTACATCTTGGGGTAGAGGATCGCGAAGGCGAGGTCCTCCAGTTCCCACTTGATGGTGTTCATGCCGAGGCGGTGGGCGAGCGGCGCGTAGATCTCGAGGGTCTCGCGCGCCTTCTTCTCCTGCTTCTCGCGCTTGAGGTAGCGCATGGTGCGCATGTTGTGCAAGCGGTCGGCGAGCTTGATGACCAGGACGCGCGGGTCCTTGGCCATGGCGACGACCATCTTGCGCACGGTCTCGGCCTGCGCGGCCTCGCCGAACTTGACCTTGTCCAGCTTGGTGACGCCGTCGACGAGCAGGGCGACCGAGTCACCGAAATCGCGGCGGAGCTGGTCAAGGCCGTACTCGGTGTCCTCGACGGTGTCGTGCAGCAGGCCCGCCATCAGGGTGGCCGGATCCATACCCAGCTCGGCGAGGATGGTGGTGACGGCGAGCGGGTGCGTGATGTACGGGTCGCCGCTCTTGCGCTTCTGGCCGCGGTGCCAGCGCTCGGCGACCTGGTAGGCCTTCTCGATCTGCCGGAGCGTGGCCGTCTCGATCTTCGGGTCGTTGCTGCGCACTATCCGCAGCAACGGCTCCAGGACCGGGTTGTACGGGTTGGAGCGCTGAACACCGAGACGGGCGAGGCGGGCGCGGACGCGGTTGGAGGAGCCGGTGCGGGCGGGCTGTCCGGTGTTCGGGCGGACTGCCGGTGCGGGATGCTCGGGTGGGGCGGGCTTGGGTCGCGACTGGTCGGCCGACTTGTCGACGGGCGCGGACTGGGCATGCTCGACCGTCCCGCGGGTGTCGTTCTTCGCGTGCGACGCGTTCGGCGCGGGCTTCGCCGCGGGTGCCGAGGCGGACTCGGGCTTGGCGGCGGTCAGGTGCTGGGCCTCGTCTGGCAAGAGGGCTCCTCGTGCGCGATCCGGGTCCCCCGGTCAGGCTCCGGAGACCCCATGGTAGCGATCCTGCGCCCCAGGATCGCCTTCAGGCCGATGTGAGGGCCGTCTACCGGAGAAACACGAGGGGCTGCCGCGGGATTCCTGCCGGAGGCTCGGCGGTGTACGGAGCTTGTACACGGGGCTTCAGGCACATTGCCGACTGCGGCTCCATCGTGGCTGGTCGCGCCCACGCGGCGGAGCCGCACATTGATACAGCCCCGCGCCCCTCTGGGGCGCGAAACGGCCGCCCCAGTTGTACTGGGACGGCCGTTTTCGTATCGCGCTCAGACCACCAGCAGTGCTTCCAGTGGGGCTCCTGCCAGGGACGGCTCCAGGCGGGCTCGGCCGCCCAGGAAGCCCAGTTCCATCAGGATCGCCAGGCCGGCCACCTCGGCGCCGGCCCTGCGGATCAGCTCTATCGAGGCCTCGGCCGTGCCGCCGGTCGCGAGGACGTCGTCGATGACCAGGACGCGGTCGCCCGCGGTCAGGTCCTCGGCGTGCACCTCGATCTCGGCCGAGCCGTACTCCAGGTCGTACGCCTGACTGAGCGTCGCCCCGGGGAGCTTGCCCGCCTTGCGTACCGGGATGAAGCCGATGCCCGCGCGGACGGCGACGGGGGCGCCGAGGATGAAGCCTCGGGCCTCGAGGCCGACGATCTTCGTGGCGTCGGTGTGCGCGGCGATCTCGGCCAGCGCGTCGGTGAGCGCAGTGAACGCCGCCGGGTCCGCCAGGAGCGGGGTGATGTCCTTGAACATCACGCCCGGCTCCGGATAGTCCGCCACGTCACGGATACGGCTGAGCAGGAGCTCCTTGATGTCGGTCATCGGCGCTTCCCCGAGGGTCGGCCGCGGCCCCGGCTGCGAGAGACGGGCTGGTCGCGGGGACCGACGACCGCGGGGGCGGCGTCCTCACGGTCGTCGCCGAGCGGCTCGTCGGTGACCGCGGCGCTCGGGGACTCGCCCTGTGCGGCGGCCTGGGCCCGCTTGGCGAGCACCCGCTTCTTCAGGGCCTTCATCTGCGGCTCGTGCTCCTTGAGGTCGGCGACGAGCGGCGTGGCGATGAAGATCGAGGAGTACGCACCGGCCGCGAGGCCGACGAACAGCGACAGCGAGATGTCGTTGAGCATGCCGGCGCCGAGGAAACCGCCACCGATGAACAGCAGGCCCGCCACCGGCAGCAGTGCGACCACCGTGGTGTTGACGGAGCGGACCAGGGTGCTGTTGATCGAGCGGTTGGCGATGTCGCTGTAGGTCCAGCGGGTCTGCTTGGTGATGTCCCTCGTCTGCTCCTTGAGGCTGTCGAAGACGACGACCGTGTCGTAGAGCGAGTAACCGAGGATCGTCAGCAGACCGATCACCGTGCCTGGTGTGACTTCGAAGCCGACGAGGGCGTAGATGCCGACCGTGATGGTGATGTCGTGGATCAGCGCGACGAACGCGGCGAGTGCCATGCGCCACTCGAACGCGATCGCCAGATAGATCACCACCAGGACCAGGAAGATCCCGAGGCCCTGCCAGGCCTTGTTGGCGATCTGCTCACCCCAGCTGGGGCCGACGAGCTCGCCGGTGACGTCCTTCTCGGCGACGCCGAGGTCCTTGGCGAGCTCCGCCGAGACCCTGTCGGCCTGGTTGGTGTCGATGCCCGCGACCTGGATGCGCAGGCTGCCGTTGCCGAGCTTCTGGACGATGGCGTCGTGGCCGGACGCCTCCTCCGCGTACTTCTCCGCCTGGGAGACCGAGGCGGCGGTCTTCGCCGGGGTGGTGAAGACCGCTCCGCCCTGGAACTCGATGCCCATGTTCAGGCCGCGCACCGCCAGGCCGACGATGGCCGTGATGGTGATCAGGATGGAGATGCCGTACCAGATCTTGCGGTTGCCGACGAAGTCGTAGCCGACTTCGCCACGGTGCAGTCGGGCGCCGAGGTTGCCGAGCTTCGACATCTCACGCCTCCTTCGTCTCGACGGGGGCGGAGGGACGGCGGGTGCGGCGCAGCGGCGGCTGGACTCCCAGTCGCTTGGGATCGAGGCCGGACCAGCTGTGGCCGCTGCCGAAGAACTTGCTGCGGGCCATGATCGTCAGCAGCGGCTTGGTGAACAGGAACACCACGACCACGTCGAGCAGGGTGGTCAGGCCGAGCGTGAACGCGAAGCCCTGGACCTTGCCGACGGTGACGACGAACAGCACCGCGGCGGCCAGGAAGGACACGAAGTCGGAGACCAGGATGGTGCGCCGGGCGCGCGGCCAGGCCCGCTCGACGGCGGGGCGCAGCGTGCGGCCCTCGCGGATCTCGTCGCGGACGCGTTCGAAGTACACGATGAAGGAGTCCGCTGTGATGCCGATGGCGACGATGGCACCACAGACGGCCGGGAGGTTCAGCGCGAAGCCGATGGCCGGGCCGAGCAGGGACATGATCACGTAGGTGAGGGCGGCCGAGACCAGCAGCGAGGCGACGGCGATGAGCGCGAGGCCCCGGTAGTAGACGACCAGGTAGAGGATGACCAGGGCGAGACCGATCGCGCCGGCGATCAGACCGGCTTGCAACTGCTCGCCGCCGAGCGCGGCGGTCACCGTGGTGACGCTGTCCTCCTTGAAGGTCAGCGGCAGGGCGCCGTAGGACAGCATGTTGGCGAGGCTCTGGGCGGACTCCTGGGTGAAGTTGCCGGAGATCTCCGCGTTGCCGCCGGTCAGGGCCTCGTTGACGGACGGGTCGGAGATGACGTCGCCGTCCAGGACGATGGCGAACTGGTTCTGCGGCTGCTGGTTCTTGGCCAGCTTGCCGGTGATGTCGCCGAACTTCTTGGTGCCCTCGGACGTGAAGTCCATGGTCACGGTCCAGCCGGCGCCGGTCTGCGTGTTGAAGACGGCCTGGGCCTTCTTGACGTCGGTGCCGTCGACCTCGGCCGGGCCGAGGATGTACTTCTGCCACTGGTCGGACGAGTTCTTGCCGCAGGCCACCGTGGGATCGGTGGGCTTGGCGCCCTTGCCGGCGTCGGCGCGGGCCTTGTCGTTCACACAGTTGAGCGCGGCGTACTGCGCTTCGAGTTTGCTCGTGGCGGCGTCGGAGCTGCTGCTCGGGGACGGGGAGGCGCTGGTGGAGGCGCTCGTGGACGGCGTGGGGTCCGCCTTCAGGGCGTCGGTGACCGCACGGCCCTGCGTGGTGGAGGTCGCCGACGGGGTGCCCGAGGGAGAGGACGAGGAGGTCGCCTTGTCGGTCGCCCCGCCCGAGGAGCTCGCGGAGGCGCTCGGCGAGGGACTGGGCGTCGCGGCGGCGCCGGAGATCTCGGTGACGAGCACCGGGCGGAAGTACAGCTTCGCGGTGGTGCCGACCTGATCGCGGGCCTGCTTGGAGTTGGTGCCCTTGGGGATGTTGACGATGATGTTCTTCGTGCCCTGGGTCTGAACCTCGCTCTCCGAGACACCGAGACCATTGACACGGCGGTTCATGATCTCGACCGCGGTGTCCATGTTGGTCTTGTTGATCGCGGATTCCTGGCCCGGCTCGGTGACCGCGCGGAGCGTGATGCTCGTGCCGCCGGCCAGGTCGATGCCCAGCCGCGGCGTGGTCTGCCCCGTGGCGAACATCCCCGCCGTGAGGCCCACGATGGCGATCAGGATGAGGGCCAGCGAGCGCCCTGGCCTGCTCTGGGCGCTCGCGTTGCGGCCCTTCTTAGGTGCTGCCACCTTCTCGTACTCCCTCTCGGGCCGCCTCGCGCCAGGTCAGGGGGCGAGCGGCCATGACTGTTGTCGGGATCCGCTGCGAGATCCGCATGTTCCAGGGCGCGCAGGCATCACCCGCGCGCCCCGGGACACGGCTACTTCGCGTCGGACTCGCCGTCGGTCTTCTTCTGCTCGCCGTCCGTCTTCGCGTCGGCGGCCACGGCGTCGTCGGACGGCTCCTCGGCCTCGTCCTTCTTGCCGAGGTCGACGGGCTTGTCGTCGGAGGCGGCGGCAGCGTCGGCGGCGGTCTCGTCGGTCTCGGTGAGGGAGGAGGCGTCGTCCGGGACGACGTCGGACTTCAGGTCGTGCTCGATGCCGTGCACGATGCGGTTGTACTCGTCGTCGGAGAGGACGGCACCGATCGCGTTCTTGGCGAAGAGGAGCTCCACGCCCGGGCCGGCGTCAAGGAGGACCGTGTCGTCACTGACCTCCTTGACCGTCGCGTACATGCCCCCGATGGTGCGGACGCCGCTGCCGGGCTGCATTTGGTTCCGCATGTCGGCCGCCTGCTGCTGCTTCTTCTTGGCCGACCGGGTCATCAGGAACATGGCCCCGATGAGCACGATGAACGGGAGGAGGGTCACGAGACTCACGGGTCGGTACTTCCTTCACACGACCGCGATGGTGAGCGGCCTGATGGTTGGGGGTATGTGTGCCGCCGACAAAGGCGGCATCGGCGGAGTCTAAGCGAGTCCGCATGCATGGAACAACGCTCAGCATGGCACCGGGGTTCCTGCTCCGGCCACTGCCCTCGCCGTCACCGCGCCATCACGCCCCGAACAGGTCCTGTTGTCCGTTTCCCGCAGCTTGCGAGCGGGGCGGCGTGAGGCCGAGATGCGCCCAGGCCGCGGGGGTGGCGACACGACCACGCGGAGTGCGGGCGAGCAGGCCCTCCCGGACGAGGAAGGGCTCGGCGACCTCCTCGACGGTCTCGCGCTCCTCCCCCACCGCCACCGCGAGCGTGGACAGGCCGACCGGGCCGCCGCCGAACAGCTTCAGCAGGGCCTCCAGGACGCCGCGGTCGAGCCGGTCGAGGCCTCGGGCGTCGACCTCGTAGACGGCGAGGGCGGCCCCCGCGATGTCCCTGGTGATGATCCCGTCGGCCTTGACCTGGGCGTAGTCGCGGACGCGGCGCAGCAGGCGGTTGGCGATGCGGGGCGTGCCTCGGGAGCGGCCGGCGATCTCGGCGGCGCCGTCGGTCTCGATCTCGACGTCGAGCAGGCTCGCCGAGCGGTGGATGACGCGCTCCAGCTCGGTCGGCTCGTAGAACTCCATGTGCGCGGTGAAGCCGAAGCGGTCGCGCAGCGGGGGCGGCAGCAGACCGGCGCGCGTGGTGGCGCCGACCAGGGTGAACGGCGGGAGCTCGAGCGGGATGGCGGTGGCGCCGGGGCCCTTGCCGACGATGACGTCGACGCGGAAGTCCTCCATCGCCATGTAGAGCATCTCCTCGGCGGGCCGGGACATGCGGTGGATCTCGTCGAGGAAGAGGACCTCGCCCTCCTGGAGGGAGGAGAGGATCGCGGCGAGGTCGCCGGCGTGCTGGATGGCGGGGCCGGACGTGATGCGGATGGGGGCGCCCATCTCGGCCGCGATGATCATGGAGAGGGTGGTCTTGCCGAGGCCCGGGGCACCGGAGAGCAGAACGTGGTCGGCGGTGGCGCCACGCGCGCGTGCGGCGCGCAGGACGAGGTCGAGCTGCTCGCGGACCTTCTCCTGACCGATGAACTCGTCCAGGTCCTTGGGGCGCAGGGCGGCCTCGACGGCCTGGTCCTCACGGTCGGCGGACGCACCGACGAGCCGCTCGGCGGCGGGGGTGTCGGTCGTGTCGTCCCAGTTCATGGAGTGTGCCTCGGGGGTCGCGGTGGGTGTCGGAGGAGGGGCCGGTAGGCAGATTCTGTCGTACGCCGGTGTCGTCAGGGCTGTCGATCAGCGCGCTCTGTTGAGGGTCTGCAGGGCCGCCTTCAGCAACTGGCCGACCTGGGGCGTGCCCCCGGCCGCTTCTGCCTGCGGGGCTACGGCGGACACGGCCTCGTCGGCCTCGCGGGTCGCGTACCCGAGGCCGATCAGGGCGGCGTGCAGCTGATCGCGCCAGCCTTGAGTGACCGGTGTGCCGACGGAAGGTGCGCCGAGCGGTTCGCCGAGGCGGTCCTTCAGTTCCAGGAGCAGCTTCTGGGCGCCCTTCTTGCCGATGCCGGGAACGGCGATGAGTGCCTTCTCGTCGCCGGTGGAGACAGCTCGGCGCAGGGCGTCCGGCGTGTGGACCGCCAGCATGGCCTGGGCGAGGCGTGGGCCGACGCCGCTCGCGGTCTGCAGCAGTTCGAAGATCTGGCGCTCGTCGTCGTCCGGGAAGCCGTAGAGGGTCAGCGAGTCCTCGCGGACGACGAGGGAGGTGGCCAGCTTGGTCTGCTGGCCCATCCGCAGGCCCGAGAGGGTGTTCGGCGTGCACTGGACCGCGATGCCGATCCCGCCCACCTCCACCACAGCGGAGTCGGGGGCGAGGGCGGCGACCGGGCCGCTGACGAACGCGATCATGCGAGACGGCCTTTCGATGAAGCCTTGGCTGAGTGCAGGGCGACGGCCTGCTGGAGTCGGTTCTGCGCGGGTGCGCGCCAGATGTGGCAGATGGCGAGCGCGAGGGCATCGGCGGCGTCGGCCGGCTTGGGCGGTGCGTCGAGCCGGAGCAGGCGGGTGACCATGGCGCCCACCTGTGCCTTGTCGGCGCGGCCGCTGCCGGTGACGGCGGCCTTGACCTCGCTGGGGGTGTGCAGCGCGACGGGGATGCCACGGCGGGCGGCGCACAGCATGGCGACCGCGCTGGCCTGGGCGGTGCCCATCACCGTACGGACGTTGTGCTGGCTGAACACGCGTTCCACGGCGACGAATTCGGGCTGGTGCTCGTCCAGCCAGGCTTCGATGCCCTGCTCGATGGCGACGAGGCGGTGGCCCAGGTCCGCATCCGGAGGCGTGCGGACGACGCCGACGCCGCGCATCGTCAACGGGCGTCCGGCGACGCCCTCGACGACACCGACGCCGCACCGGGTCAGTCCGGGGTCCACACCGAGTACGCGCACCTGACTCCTTCGCTTCCCTCGTCCACGTGTTCAGTTCCCTGTCCGTCCTGCGCAGCCAGGCTATCCGGCGGCACCGACAACGCGACGCCGGCCGGACGGGGGCCCAGAGCAAGATCAAAGGGAAGGCAAAGGATCATGGTCCGGTGGCATGGTATTAGCGACATGTCATCAGAAAGCAGGGCAGTGGCGATCGTTCTCCGTTGCTTCGCACACTTGATCGCTTATAGCTTCCCAAGCGTCGCGGACGGCAGACCACCGTCCGCGTTGTCGCGAACGGAACGTTCGCGTCGACCACTTGCACAAAAGAACCGGGGATTCCATGCGCAACATCGCGAAGGCTGCTGCCGTGACCGCGTCCGTCCTGCTGGCGGGTGTGGCCGTGGCGACTCCCGCGCAGGCGGCCACCAAGGCGAAGCACGAGGGCCGCAGCGGCTGCTTCAACTACTCGTGGGGCGACGGTGTTTCGACCACCACCGTCTACTACCACAACATCTGCAACCACAAGGCCACCATCAACATCTGGTGGAAGGACGGCGCGGTCGACTACATGAAGGCCGACACCGTCAAGGCCGACGGCAAGGGCAGCATGAAGCACACCGGCGACCTCAAGAGCGTCAGCGGCTGAACGGTCTCCTGACGCAGGACCACACATGAGAAGGGCCCGCCGAAGTCTCCTTCGGCGGGCCCTTCTCATGTCTTGGCCGGACTCCCCGGCGCTCAGGCGTCGACCTTCTCCATGATCTCGTCGCTGACGTCGAAGTTGGCGAAGACGTTCTGGACGTCGTCGCTGTCCTCGAGCGCGTCGATCAGCTTGAAGATCTTCTTGGCGCCTTCCTCGTCCAGCTCTACCTGGACGGACGGCACGAAGCTGGAGTCGGCGGAGTCGTAGTCGATGCCGGCCTCCTGGAGGGCGGTACGGACCGCGACCAGGTCGGTGGCCTCGCTGATGACCTCGAAGGACTCACCGAGGTCGTTGACCTCCTCGGCGCCCGCGTCCAGGACGGCGGTGAGGACGTCGTCCTCGGTCAGCTCGCCTTTGGGGACGATGACGACGCCCTTGCGGCTGAACATGTACGACACGGAGCCGGGGTCGGCCATGTTGCCGCCGTTGCGGGTCATGGCGACGCGGACGTCGGAGGCCGCGCGGTTGCGGTTGTCGGTGAGGCACTCGATGAGCACCGCGACGCCGTTCGGGCCGTAGCCCTCGTACATGATCGTCTCGTAGTCGGCACCGCCGGCCTCGAGACCGCCGCCGCGCTTGATCGCGGAGTCGATGTTCTTGTTCGGAACCGACTGCTTCTTCGCCTTCTGCACGGCGTCGTAGAGCGTCGGGTTTCCTTCGAGGTCCACGCCGCCCATGCGCGCCGCGACCTCGATGTTCTTGATCAGCTTCGCGAAGAGCTTGCC
The DNA here is from genome assembly GCF_001509475.1 of Streptomyces regalis. Classification (GTDB taxonomy): domain Bacteria; phylum Actinomycetota; class Actinomycetes; order Streptomycetales; family Streptomycetaceae; genus Streptomyces; species Streptomyces regalis. The sequence goes on along the minus strand of NZ_LLZG01000357.1, from coordinate 31,965 downwards.
GCGCTTGGCGTCGATCACGGCCTTCTTGTGCTTCGTCGTGGCCCATTTAGAGTGGCCGGACATCTGCCTGTCTCCTTCGCGTAACCCATCTATGAACGAACGCCAGAGATCCTACAAGGACTCCGCTGTCCGGTTCGCGCGCACCATGTCGACGAACAGGCCGTGCACACGGTGGTCGCCGGTCAGTTCCGGGTGGAACGACGTGGCCAGCGCGTTGCCCTGGCGAACCGCGACGATGTGGCCGTCGTGCTCGGCGAGGACCTCGGCCTCGGCGCCGACGGACTCGACCCAGGGGGCGCGGATGAAGACGCCCTCCACAGGATCGCCCTCGACGCCCTTCACGTCGACCGCCGCCTCGAAGGACTCGTTCTGCCGGCCGAAGGCGTTGCGGCGCACGATCATGTCGATGCCGCCGATCGTCTCCTGGCCCGAGCGCGGGTCAAGGATCTTGTCGGCGAGCATGATCATGCCGGCGCAGGTGCCGTAGACGGGCATGCCGTCCTGCACGCGCGCGCGGAGCGGCTCCATCACGCCGAAGAGAACAGCCAGCTTGGAGATGGTCGTGGACTCGCCGCCGGGGATGACGAGGCCGTCGATCTCGGCGAGCTCTTCGGGGCGCCGCACCGGCCTGGCCACGGCGTCAGCCGCGGCCAGGGCGATGAGGTGCTCCCGTACGTCGCCCTGGAGGGCCAGGACGCCTATGACGGGTGCGTCAGTCATGTACGTGCAGTCCTTGGAGGGATGCTGGAGGGGTGCTTACCAGCCGCGGTTGGCGTAGCGCTCGGTCTCGGGGAGGGTGTCGCAGTTGATGCCGACCATGGCCTCGCCGAGGTTGCGGGACGCGTCCGCGATGATCTTCGGGTCGTCGTAGAAGGTGGTCGCCTTGACGATGGCGGCGGCGCGCTTGGCCGGGTCGCCGGACTTGAAGATGCCGGAGCCGACGAAGACGCCCTCGGCGCCGAGCTGGCGCATCAGTGCGGCGTCGGCCGGGGTGGCGACACCACCGGCGGAGAACAGGACCACCGGGAGCTTGCCGAGCTCGGAGACTTCCTTGACCAGCTCGTACGGGGCTCGCAGCTCCTTGGCGGCGGCGTACAGCTCGTGGTTGTCGAAGCCGCGCAGCTTGGCGATCTCGTTCTTGATCTGGCGCAGGTGGCGGACGGCCTCGACGACGTTGCCGGTGCCGGCCTCGCCCTTCGAGCGGATCATCGCGGCGCCCTCGGCGATACGGCGCAGGGCCTCGCCCAGGTTGGTGGCACCGCAGACGAAGGGCGTCGTGAAGGACCACTTGTCGGAGTGGTTGACCTCGTCGGCCGGGGTGAGGACCTCGGACTCGTCGATGTAGTCGACGCCGAGGGACTGCAGGACCTGGGCCTCGACGAAGTGGCCGATGCGCGACTTGGCCATGACCGGGATGGACACGGCGTCGATGATGCCCTCGATCATGTCCGGGTCGGACATCCGGGCCACGCCGCCGTCCTTGCGGATGTCGGCGGGGACCCGCTCCAGCGCCATGACGGCGACGGCGCCCGCGTCCTCGGCGATCTTGGCCTGCTCCGGCGTGACGACGTCCATGATCACGCCGCCCTTGAGCTGTTCGGCCATGCCGCGCTTCACGCGCGCGGTGCCGGTCTCGGGAGCCTGGTTTTCGGAAGTGGACACGGATGACCTCACTCGGTGAAAAGAGGGTTACTGCAAGCACCGAGGAAACGGGAGTGGACCAGTCCACAGCAAGGGCCAATGAGAAGCCAGTGGATCCTTTTCCGGCCTGTGGGCGCGGACGCGCTGGTCAGGCGGCCCTGTCGACCAGTGCCACGGGCGGCTCGTCGTCCATCTCGAAGGCCATCGGGAACGGGGCGTGGCCCGCCAGGCGGAACCAGCGGACCTTGCGGTGCCTGCGCAGTGCCCGTGCCGCCCGTACGGCGTCGTTGTGGAAGCGGCGGGCCATCGGTACCCGGCGGATCGCCTCGGTCAGCTCGCGGGCCGCCTCCTCTCCCCCGGGCGCCTCCCGTACCGCCTGCACCTGCTGGGCCTCGGCGAACACGGCACGCAACGCCTGGCTCAGGTCGCTCTCGGCGACCTCCCGCTGCTCCTCCTCCGCCTGGCGGGCGGCGTGGGCGGCCTCGTACAGGACGATCGACGCGGCCGGATCCAGTACGCCGGAGGTGGCCAGTTCCTGGGCCACCGAGGCGCGGCGCAGCAGCTGTGCGTCGAGGGCGGCGCGCGCCGCGTCGATTCTGGCGTGCAACCGGTCGAGGCGGCCCGCGGTCCAGCTCAGGTAGAGGCCGATCGCGACGAGGGCTACGAGGATCCAGATCAGGGTTGCGGTCACGGGCGGCAGACTAGCGGCGCGGGGTCAGCCGAGTGCCGTGCGGGGCTGTGGTGGCGTGGCCGTCGGGTGATTCTCGCCCCCGCCGCCCCTACCCGTCCCATCCCCAGGGGCTGCCGCCCCTTCGACCCCGCCCTGGGGGCCTGCGGCCCCCAGACCCCCGCTTCGGCCCTGAACGGGCCTCGTCCTCAAACGCCGGACGGGCTGAAATGGACAGACCGGCGTCCCAGAGGCGAAGCCCCTGCACCGCTCCAGAGGGCCTCTCACACCCGTCGGCGTCAGTCCCGCGCCAATCCCAGCCGAGCCCGCAGGCCACTCCCCCCGCCGCCCCCGGCCCTCTCATCCGCGGCCACCGCTGCCGCGCCCGCCGTCACCGTCTCGTAGACCGACAGGATGTCCGCCCCGACGGTCGACCAGTCGAAGCGGCGTACATGCACGCTCCCCCGCTCCCGCAGCTCCGCCAGCCGGGCCGGGTCCTCCAGGAGGCGTACCGCTGCCTCGGCCAGGGCGTCGGCGTCCTCGTTGGTGAAGAGTTCGCCTGCCGCGCCCTGGTCGAGGACCTGGGCGAAGGCGTCCAGGTCCGAGGCGAGGACCGGGGCGCCGGCCGACATCGCCTCGACCAGGATGATCCCGAAGCTCTCGCCGCCGGTGTTGGGCGCGACGTACAGGTCGACGCTGCGCAGGAAACGGGCCTTGTCCTCGTCGCTGATCATGCCGAGGAACTCGACGCGGGAGCGGAGCTCCTTGGGCAGCGACTCGACCGCCTCTTTCTCGTCGCCGCGGCCCGCCACGAGCAGCCTGGTCTGCGGGCGGGCGGCGAGGATCTTGGGCAGGGCCCCCATCAGCACCGGCAGGCCCTTGCGGGGCTCGTCGATGCGGCCGATGAAGCCGATCGTGCCGCCCTGCCACTCGGGGTTGGGCTCGGCCTTGGCGAAGAACTCGACGTCGACGCCGTTGGGGATCACCACCGCGTCGCCGCCCAGGTGTTCGACCAGCGTGCGGCGGGCGTACTCGCTCACCGCGATGCGGGCGCTGATCTTCTCCAGGGCCGCCTGGAGGATCGAGTACGCGGCGATCATCGCCTTGGAGCGGGGGTTGGAGGTGTGGAACGTGGCAACCATCGGGCCCTGTGCCGCCCAGCAGGTCAGCAGACCGAGCGACGGCGAGGCAGGCTCGTGGATGTGGACCACGTCGAACTCGCCGTCGTGCAGCCAGCGGCGTACCCGGGCCGCCGAGAGGAAGCCGAAGTTCAGGCGGGCGACCGAGCCGTTGTACGGGACCGGGACGGCGCGACCCGCCGAGACCACGTACGGCGGGAGCGGGGTGTCGTCGTCGGCCGGGGCCAGGACGGACACCTCGTGGCCGAGCCGGATGAAGTACTCGGCGAGGTCGCGGATGTGGAACTGAACGCCGCCCGGCACGTCCCAGGAGTATGGGCAGACGATCCCGATCTTCACGGGCGCTCCCCGGCCGGGCCGTCAGCTGGTCGTGGTTCGAGGTCAGCAAGCCACAAGCGCTGGAGCATGTGCCAGTCCTCCGGATGTTCGGCGATCCCCGTGGCGAAGGCGTCGGCCAGCGCCTGTGTCATGACAGACGTCTTCTCGGCCCGGGTACCTGTCTCGGGCACCTCGATCGGGGGATGCACACGCCCCTGCATCACCGGTGAGTCGTCGTACCAGAGCGTGACGGGGAGCAGCAGCGCCCCGGTCTGCTGGGCCAGCAACGCCGGTCCGGCGGGCATGCGGGCCGTGTCGCCGAAGAACTCGACCTCGACGCCGGACGCCGACAGGTCACGGTCGGAGACCAGGCAGACCAGGCCGCCGTCGCGCAGCCTGCGGGCCAGAGTGCCGAACGCGGTGCCGCCGCTGTGCGGCAGGACCTCCATGCCGAGGCCCTCGCGGTAGGCGACGAAACGGTCGTACAGCGTCTCGGGCTTGAGGCGCTCGGCGACCGTGGTGAACGGGGTCTGAAGCTTGGTGGTGACCCAGGCGCCCGCGAGGTCCCAGTTGGCCAGGTGCGGCAGGGCGAGGATCACGCCGTTGCCGGCGGCCAGGCCGTCGGTCAGGTGGTGGATGTCCTTGGGATCGAAGCCGCCCTTGACGCGTTCGGCGCTCCAGGCGGGCAGCCGGAAGGACTCCATCCAGTAGCGCAGGTACGACCGCATGCCCGCGCGGGAGAGCTCGGCCAGGCGCTCGGGGCTCGCGTCGGGCACCACGCGCGCGTAGTTGCTCTCCAGGCGCTGCACGCCCTTGCCCCGCTGCTTCCAGGCGAGGTCGGCGATGCTGCGGCCAAGCCGTACGGAGACCGGCTCGGGGAGCTTCTTGACGGTGCCCCAGCCGAGGCCGTACAGCGCGTCCGTGAGCCGCTCCTGGGCACTCACTTGGCTGCCTCGCTCCCTTGAGAGGCGTTCTGCGGCTTCTCCTGCGCGGCGGCCGCCTCCTCCGCCTCCGCCGACTCGCGACGGACCGTGACGACCCGCTGGATCAGCGTGACGAGGCTGCCGACGGCGACGATCCACAGGGCGACGGGCAGCAGGTACTGGATGCCGGGTACCCCGAACTTGTGCAGGCCCGCGAAACCGGCCGCGACCAGCGAGATGACCAGGCGCTCCGCGCGCTCGACGAGGCCGTTGACCGCGACCGGCAGGCCGATCGATTCGCCACGGGCCTTGGTGTACGACACCACCTGGCCGCTGGCCAGGCAGAAGATCGACACGGCGCACAGGACGAGGTCGTCGCCCCCACCGGCGTACCAGAGGATGAAGCCGCCGAAGATCGCGCCGTCGGCGACCCGGTCGAGCGTGGAGTCCAGGAAGGCGCCCCAGCGGCTGGAGCGGCCGAGCTGGCGGGCCATGTTTCCGTCGACGAGGTCGGAGAACACGAAGAGTGTGATCACGACCGTGCCCCAGAAGAACTCGCCCATGGGGTAGAAGACCAGCGCGCCCGCGACCACACCGGCGGTGCCGATGAGCGTGACGGTGTCGGGGCTCACGCCCCGCCGGATCAGAAACGCGGCGAACGGTGTGAGGACACGCGTGAAGAATGCACGCGCGTACTTGTTCAGCATGGCCTTCCCGAGGGTCGGTGTCGCCGCATGGCCCCTGCTGGCCACCGGCTGGCCCATCGTAGCCACGCGCGCGTGCGGGCGACCGCCGGGCACTCATACAGGGGTCTGGCGGCCCGGTCCACCGGAGCCGGACGGCGCGATCACGTCCGCCGTATGGACGCACCGTGACGGGAGTGGAAAGCTCGAAGAACCGCGGGCGTCATCGGAGCCGCCATCGCACGCGGATCCGTATGTCCGCGCCCACAGTGACCTCACCGTGCACGGGAGGCAGGATCATGGGCGACAAGGCGAACGCACACCCCGGAGCCGCCGGCAGGGCTACAGCGGCCGACCACCCCGCGTCCGTACGGAATGTGGTGCTGGTCGGCCACTCCGGATCGGGCAAGACGACTCTGGTGGAAGCTCTCGCGCTCACCGCAGGGGCGGTGAACCGGGCGGGCCGCGTGGAGGACGGCGGCACCGTCTCCGACTACGACGAGATCGAGCACCGGCAGCAACGCTCGGTGCAGCTCTCCCTGGTGCCGGTCGAATGGGACGGCATCAAGGTCAACCTTCTGGACACCCCCGGATACGCCGACTTCGTCGGGGAACTCAGGGCCGGTCTGCGAGCGGCGGACGCGGCCCTTTTCGTCGTCTCCGCCTCGGACGGCGTGGACGGCTCGACCCGCATGGTGTGGGAGGAGTGCGCGGCCGTCGGCATGCCGCGCGCGATCGTCATCACGCACCTGGAGGCGGCGCGGGCCGACTACGAGGAGATGACGCGGATCTGCGCGGAGGCCTTCGGCGGGGACGACCCCGACGCCGTGCTCCCGCTGTATCTGCCGCTGCACGGTCCGCAGGGCCCGGACGGGCACGCGCCCGTGACCGGCCTGATCGGGCTGTTGTCGCAGCAGCTGTTCGACTACTCCACCGGGGAGCGCAAGGGGTCCGAGCCGGGCGAGGACCAGTTGCCCGAGCTCGAGGAGGCCCGTAACCGGCTGATCGAGGGGATCATCGCGGAGAGCGAGGACGAGACCCTCATGGACCGGTACCTGGGCGGCGAGGAGATCGACGTCAAGACGCTGATCGAGGACCTGGAGCGAGCCGTCGCGCGCGGCGCGTTCTTCCCCGTCCTGGCCGCCGCGCCGGCCACCGACGGTGCCCGGCAGGGACTGGGCACGGTCGAGGTGCTGGAGCTGATCACGCGGGGCTTCCCGACCCCGCTGGAGCGCGAGGCGCCGCGGGTCACCACGGTCGACGGCAAGCCGCGCGAGCTGAAGCTGTGCGACCCGAACGGGCCGCTGGTCGCGGAGGTCGTGAAGACGGCGTCCGACCCGTACGTCGGCCGGGTGTCGTTGGTGCGCGTCTTCTCGGGCACCCTGCGCCCCGACGCGACGGTCCATGTCTCCGGGCACGGGCTGGCCGACCGCGGGCACGAGGATCACGACGTCGACGAGCGGATCGGTGCCCTGTCCGCGCCGTTCGGCAAGCAGCAGCGGACGCTCACGCACGCCATCGCCGGCGACCTGGCATGCGTGGCGAAGCTGAGCCGCGCGGAGACCGGCGACACGCTGTCGGCCAAGGACGACCCGCTCCTGATGGAGCCGTGGCAGATGCCCGACCCACTGCTGCCGCTCGCCATCCAGGCGCACAGCAAGGCGGACGAGGACAAGCTGTCGCAGGGTCTGTCCCGGCTGGTCGCCGAGGATCCGACGATGCGACTCGAACAGAACCAGAACACCCACCAGGTGGTGCTGTGGTGCCTGGGCGAGGCGCATGCGGACGTCGCCCTCGAACGGCTGCGCAGCCGCTACGGGGTCCAGGTCGACGTCGTGCCGCACAAGGTCTCCCTACGGGAGACGTTCGCGAACAAGTCGGCGGGCCGCGGGCGGCATGTGAAGCAGTCCGGCGGGCACGGGCAGTACGCGATCTGCGAGATCGAGGTGGAGCCGCTGCCGGGCGGCTCGGGCATCGAGTTCGTGGACAAGGTCGTCGGCGGTGCGGTGCCGCGGCAGTTCATCCCGTCGGTGGAGAAGGGCGTCAGGGCCCAGGCGGCCAAGGGAGTTGCGGCCGGGCATCCGCTCGTCGACATCCGGATCACGCTGCTCGACGGCAAGGCACACTCGGTGGACTCCTCCGACGCCGCGTTCCAGACGGCAGGCGCGCTCGCGCTGCGCGAGGCCGCGGCCGACACGAAGATCCATCTGCTGGAGCCGGTGGCCGAGGTGTCCGTCCTGGTCGGCGACGACTACGTCGGCGCCGTGATGAGCGACCTGTCCGGGCGGCGCGGCCGCGTCCTCGGCACCGAGCAGACCAGCGGTGGCCGCACGCTCATCAAGGCCGAGGTGCCCGAGATCGAGATCGGCCGGTACGCCGTCGATCTGAGGTCGCTGTCGCACGGCACCGCACGCTTCAACCGCTCGTACGCGCGGCACGAACCGATGCCGCCGCAGGTCGCGGAAAGGATTCGTGAAGAGGCGCGCGACGCCTCGTAGTTCGCGCCCGGCGCCACCAAGTGGCTTTTGCGGAACGCTCCCCTCCGCGTCGGCGGGCGGCTTCGGCCGTCCGCCGACGATTGTCAGTGGCGAGGGATACGCTCATCATTGATCAACAGGTGTGCGCAGTACGGAAGTCGGGAAGGCCGCAGAAACGACAGTGCGGCGATCGGGGGCGGGAATGACCGTTGAGAGCGGTTACGCGGACATCTTCGGTCCGCAGGTGCCGCGCACGGCCGGCGAGGGACAGACGGCGACGTTCGCGCTGGCCTCGGCGGCCTACCGGGACAATCCATTCGAGGACATCAAGAAGGCCGACAACGAATGGCACCAGACCGACGTCAAGGCAGGCCGCGGCTGGGCGAAGATCTTCCGGCCCAACCTGGGTGAGGCCTTCTCGCGGGCGGTGGTCGACCGCATGCTCGGAAGCGGCCGCAAGCCCCTGATCCAGTCCTTCGGCACCGAGCCGCAGGTCGTCGTCGAGCACTGTCTGGCCGCCAACAACATCCGCAAGGCCCGCGACCGGATGCTCAGCGCCGTCATGGTGATCTGCGGCGTGCTGTTTCTGCCCGGCCTCCTGGTCTGGCTGCTGGTCTTCACGCTGCGCACCACCATCGTCAAGCGGGACGCGAAGCGCGGCGGCGCCCTCGCCTCGGTGTTGCTCGTCGCGGCGGGCGCGCTCGCCGTGTTCTTCCTTCTCCGCATGCCGTTCACCGGTTTCTGGGCCTCGTATGCGCGGGCCTCGGTCCTTATGCCGGTGGTCGGCTGGTTCTGGGCCAAGCAGATCTGCGAGCGCACGGCGAAGGACCTGCGGGGGCGGTGGGACAGCCTGCTGGCCGGCAGCAGCGTCGGCGCGAAGGTGCCGGAGGCAGTGCCGACCAGTCCCACCGAGACACAGGCCGAGCAGCTGCGCCAGTCCCTCGCCAAGCTGAGCGCCGAGCAGCAGTCCAACTCCGTGTTCTACGCCGGGCCCAAGGGGATACTCGGCATGGGCACCCGCTGGGGCAGCTGGCAGCTGGCCGAGAACCTCGTTCCGGCCAACGCCGACCGGGAGATCCACCCCTTCCGCAGCTGGGACGTCATCCGCGCGATCCATGACCAGCTGCGCATGCTGGAGCGCGGTCCGCTGAACACCGGTGGTTTCCCCAAGCCGGCGATACGGCACTGGGTCGTCACGCCGATCGCCGAGGGCGCGAAGGCGGTGTCCCGGCCGGAGGGCACGGACGTCGACGCGTACCAGGTCAAGTCGCACGCCATACAGGACATCTGCAACAAGCAGCAGTTCGGCAGCGGTGACCGGCACTACCTGGGCGTCCAGTGGACGCTGTGGGACGGGCAGTTGATCATTACGATGCTGATCACGGTGACCGTGCTGCACGAGACGCTGCGCATCGAGGTGACCGGCCATGCCCTCGGCCCCGTGAACGGGCTCTTCCAGGAGAAGCCCGAGGCGCCGACCAAGGAGGTCACCAAGTCGTTCAAGCCGTGGGAGACCCGGAAGGTGAAGCTTCCGCTGGTCAACACCGACGAGGTGGTACGGCTGGCGGTCCGCGCACCGATCTCCTGGTATCCGCCGCTGCTGAACTGGCTCGGCGGGACGATAGGTCTGCCCGAGCCGTTCGGGCTCCGGCACGCGTGGGCGGATCAGCCGTGGCGGCACCGCTTCATGGCCGACGACGCGCTGCGCGCCGCTACGCCGGTGCTGCGGGTGGTGCATGCCGCGGCGATCAAGGTGCTGGACGAGAACGGCGTGGACACGGAGAAGTTCGGTACCCGCTCGGCGTTCCTGAGCACGGCCGTGCAGGATGTGGCGCCGCGGAAGGCGGACGTGTACGACGCGTAGGCCTCCGGCGGTCGAGCCGCGTGAGGTGGGTCTGGGCGGCCGTCCCTGGGGGCTGCGCCCCCAGACCCCCTTCGGCCTGAACGGCCTCGTCCTCAAACGCCGGACAGGCTGATCACGGCACCGTCGGCCTCAAGACGTCGGCCAGGCCTCCGCCAGCATCTTGCGCGTGTCCGCCAGCAGCTGCGGCAGCACCCGCGTGTGGCCCACCACCGGCATGAAGTTCGTGTCGCCGCCCCAGCGCGGGACGATGTGCTGGTGGAGGTGGGCCGCGATGCCGGCGCCGGCGACCGAGCCCTGGTTCATGCCGATGTTGAAGCCGTGGGCGCCGGAAGCGGTCCGCAGAGCCGTCATCGCCTGCTTGGTCAGAGCGGCGAGCTCGATGGTCTCCGGCTCGGTGAGGTCGGTGTAGTCGGCGACGTGGCGGTAGGGCACGACCATCAGGTGGCCGCCGTTGTACGGGTACAGGTTGAGGACCGCGTACACCTGCTCCCCGCGCTTGACGACCAGCCCGTCCTCGTCGGACTTGGCCGGGATGGAGCAGAAGGGGCAGCCGTCGTCCGCGCCGGGACCGGTCGGCTTGTTCTCACCCTGGATGTAGGCCATCCGATGGGGCGTCCACAGGCGCTGGAACGCGTCCTGGATCCCCACTCCCCACTGCTGCTCCGGCTCACTCGTCATGCGTGCAGCATATGGCTTCGTCCGTTCGCGGCGTGTCGCCGGGGCTCGCACCCGATTGCGGCACACCGAGGCCGCCCTCTTCGTCGCGTCACTGATCTTTCTCGCCTCGTACGCGGTCCGCGTGCTGGGCCATGGTCATCTGCCGGAGTCCGTGCTCGACCTCTGCCTCGCGCTGACGTTTGCCGCCTGGGCGCTGCTCGCCGTCGGCTCTCCCTGCACGCGCGCGTGAGCCCCCCTGGCCATCTACGCACAGGGGCGCGGGGCGCCGGGCGCGACCATGCGGACCTTCGGGGACGCCGTGTGGTGGACGTGCTCGACCCTCGCCACGGTCGGCTACGGCGACATCACCCCGTCACCGCGCGCGGGCGGCTGGTCGCCGTCGGGATCACGGCCGTGGACCTGGGCCTGCTCGGCGCCGTGAGCGGCCCGTTCGCCTCGTGGCTCCTGCAGGCCTTCTCCCGCGAGGACGACGAAAGGCCCCCGGGAGCTGAACTCCCCAAGGGCCTTCGTCACCTACGAGCGTCAGACCTGCGCCCGCTCCTCGACCACCGTCGCGATCTTCGCAATGGCCGCGTCGAACGGGATGCCGTTCTCCTGCGAGCCGTCGCGGTAGCGGAAGGAGACGGCGTTGTTGGCCATGTCCTCGTCGCCCGCGATGACCATGAAGGGCACCTTCTGCTTCTGGGCGTTGCGGATCTTCTTCTGCATACGGTCGGAGGACGAGTCGACCTCGACGCGCAGCCCCTTCTTCTTCGCGGCCGCGGCGAACTTCTCCAGGTAGTCCACGTGCCCGTCGCCGATCGGGATGCCGATCGCCTGGACCGGGGCCAGCCACGCCGGGAAGGCGCCCGCGTAGTGCTCCAGGAGCACGGCGAAGAACCGCTCGATGGAGCCGAACAGCGCACGGTGGATCATGACCGGGCGCTGCTTGGAGCCGTCCGCGGAGGTGTACTCCAGGTCGAAGCGCTCGGGCAGGTTGAAGTCGAGCTGGATGGTCGACATCTGCCAGGTCCGGCCGATGGCGTCCTTGGCCTGGACGGAGATCTTCGGCCCGTAGAAGGCGGCGCCACCCGGGTCCGGAACCAGCGGCAGGCCCTGCTTCTCGGCGACCTGGCGCAGCGTCTCCGTCGCCTCCTCCCAGACCTCGTCGGAGCCGACGAACTTCTCCGGGTCCTTGGTGGACAGCTCCAGGTAGAAGTCGGTCAGGCCGTAGTCGCGGAGCAGGCCGAGGACGAAGGTGAGCGTCCTGTCGAGCTCGTCCGACATCTGCTCGCGCGTGCAGTAGATGTGCGCGTCGTCCTGCGTGAAGCCACGCGCGCGGGTGAGGCCGTGCACGACGCCCGACTTCTCGTACCGGTACACGGTCCCGAACTCGAAGAGGCGCAGCGGCAGTTCACGGTACGAACGCCCGCGCGCGTCGAAGATCAGGTTGTGCATCGGGCAGTTCATGGGCTTGAGGTAGTAGTCCACGCCCTCGTCGAGCTGCATGGGCGGGTACATGCCCTCGGCGTACCAGTCCAGGTGGCCCGACGTCTCGAAGAGCTTCCCCTTCGTCGCGTGCGGGGTGTAGACGAACTCGTAGCCCTCTTCCTCGTGCCGCCGGCGCGAGTAGTCCTCCATCACGCGACGGACGATGCCGCCCTTGGGGTGGAAGACGGCAAGACCGGAACCGATCTGCTCGGGGATGGAGAACAGGTCGAGCTCGTTGCCCAGCTTGCGGTGGTCGCGCTTCTCGGCCTCGGCGAGGAAGTCCAGGTGCGCCTTCAGCTCGTCCTTGGACGGCCAGGCGGTGCCGTAGATGCGCTGGAGCATCGGGTTCTTCTCGCTGCCGCGCCAGTAGGCGGCCGCGTTGCGCATCAGCTTGAACGCCGGGATCGCGCGGGTCGACGGCAGGTGCGGACCGCGGCAGAGGTCCTTCCAGCACAGCTCGCCGGTCTTGGCGTCCAGGTTGTCGTAGATCGTCAGCTCACCGGCGCCGACCTCGACGTCCGCGCCGTCGTCGCTGGACGCGGCGCCCTTGAGGCCGATCAGCTCCAGCTTGTAGGGCTCGGCGGCGAGCTCCTCGCGAGCGGCCTCGTCGGTGACGACGCGGCGGGCGAACTTCTGGCCCCGCTTCTGGATCTCCTGCATCTTCTTCTCGATGGCCTTGAGATCTTCGGGCGTGAACGGCTTCTCGACGTCGAAGTCGTAGTAGAAGCCGTCCTTGACGGGCGGGCCGATGCCCAGCTTGGCCTCGGGGAAGAGCTCCTGCACGGCCTGCGCCATCACGTGCGCGGTGGAGTGGCGCAGGATGCCCAGACCGTCCTCGGAGGAGATCTCGACGCCCTCGACCTCCTCGCCGTCGGAGAGCACGTACGACAGGTCCTTGAGCTCGCCGCCCACGCGCGCGGCGATGATCGAGCGCTCGCCGACGAAGAGGTCGGCGGCCGTAGTGCCCGTCGTCACCACGCGCTCTTCCCGCTCGGAATCGCGTTGGATGATCACACGGACGTCTGACACCGGTCTCTCCTGACTGAAGGTGGGGCGGCGCCATACCAGGAGCGCGCGCATTACGCGATCGTACCGACCCCGGACGGCCGACCGCGAAACGGTCACGTAGGCGCTCCGCCAGGAGTGCCGTGATGGGCCGTCGGTCGTCTGCGGCTTCGTCGTGGCTGGTCGCGCCCACGCGGCGGAGCCGCACAGTGATACAGCCCCGCGCCCCTTCGGGGCGCTGCCGAACCGTAACTGCCCCGCACAGGGCCCCCGTCAGTCCCCGGCGTCCTCCCCGCCGCACGCCTCCTCGAAGAAGTCCAGGTCCTCCTGGAGCGACTTCATCAGCCGGTCCCGCTCGGCCTCGTCCACCTGCACGGGTACGACCCCCGAGGCCCCGGTGACCTTCCGGAAGCCGCCGCGGCTCTCCAGCCGCCCGTGCACCCGCACCGGCAGCCCGACGAGGTGCGCGTGCCCGGCGATGCGGTACGCCTCCTCGTCCAGCGTCAGCCGGACGTGCGGAATCTCGGCGCCGGCGAGGACACGCAGCCGTACGGTGCCCTCCCCGCGCGGCCCCGACCTGCGCATGCGTACGACCGCACCGGTGATCCGCACCGGCACGGACGGCTCCTCGCGCAGATAGCGGGCCCCGGCCTCACGCAGCACGGGCAGGTCACCCGGCGAGAACTCGACGGGCTCGACACCGGCCGCGCAGTCCTCGGGCACCCCGGCCGCGGGCGCCCACTCGACGGCGATGCGCGCGCCCTCCGTACCGCGGACCAGGGCGATCAGGGCCTCGGTGAGCTCGCGGCTGACGCCCGCCTCGACGGCGCCGTCGAAGGCGTCCATGCCGCCGGTGGCCCGCTGGTAGTCGATGGCCTCGCGGGCGGCGTAGAGGGCCTGGTGGAGGCGTACGGCGAGTGGGCGGGCCGTGCCGACGGACACGAAGGCGGTGAGGCCGCGGCCGCCGGACGCGGAGCCGACCAGGACGCTCTCCAGCATCGAGGCGGCCGAGCGGCGGTGCCGGGCGCCGTAGTAGCCGGCACGCGCGCGCGTGGCGAGCGCCGCGGCGAGGAGCATCTGGCGGGCGGCGGTGCGCAGCTCCTCCTCGACGGTCCAGGGCGCGGCCCCGGCCGGCCCGCTGGGCGCGTCCCGCCACCAGCGGACCTCGTCGCTCGGCACGGCGAGCCCGACCAGCACCTCGCGCGCGGAGGGCATGCCGCTGCGGGAGAGGGCGATGAGCGCCTCGCCGAGCAGGTCGTCGCTGTCGGGAAAGGCACGGGACTCGGGGACGAGCAGGCTGGTGCCGTTGCCGCCCGGTCCGGGCGGGGTCCAGCGGCCGTAGCGCCCGGCCGCTCCCCCGCGCCGCTGCCAGCCGTGCCGGTGCAGCAGGGCGCTGAGCACGGCGGGGTCGACCTCGCCGGGCTCGGGGGGACGGTCCCAGGCCGCGTCGACGGGGTGCGGCCGGACTGGCCTTACCGGTTCCTCCAGGGGGCGGTGCGTCATGGTCTGCCTCCCGTCCCGACCCGCGTCATGATCTCGCAGAGGGCCCGGTCGTCGAAGATGCGTGAGGTCGGTATCCGCACGCTGGTCCGGCGCCTGCCGGTGATCGCGTGGCCGGCCAGGTTGACCCAGTAGCAGCAGTGGCGCAGATCGAGCCGGTCGTGGCCGGCGCGCAGCCACTGCTCCTGCGAACGAGGAACGATCATCACGACCAGGATCTTGTGCACCGAGACCGGGGTGCGGGCGAGCTTCGCCAGGTGGTCGTTGTCGAGCGTGAAGGAGAAGAACCGGCCGGGCGGGTTCGGCGCGAGCTGGTATGTGGCCTTGAGCTGCACCTTTATGGTGACCTCGTCGTCGACCGTGTGGCCGGGCGCGCTGTGGCTGACGTGCCAGTCGATGCCGTTGTCCGGAAACGGCTGCGACAGGGAGCACCCGGCGGCCGCCGCCACGGCGTGCAGATAGCCCACCTGCAGTGTCTCCATGCAGGCGGTAGTGGCGAGTGAACCGCGATGAGGGCCCGTTCGTTCGGGCAGCAGCCCGCCCCGCTCGGGCTGCGCTATCGCCATGACGAACAGCCTTCCACGCCAGGTGAATCCCCGTGGCGGGCCGCTGAACTGCATGGACCCGCACTCCTGTTGTGTCCTCCCGGCGTACGGCGCAAACGGCCCGGGTATCACCAAACGGGCAGAAGACGGTGCGTCAGCTGCCAAGGGTGAACGAGGGGTTGTGTAGGTATGGCGTGCTGGTATGAAGGCCCGCTGGCGGCATTCGACACGGAGACGACAGGCGTGGACGTCGAGACCGACCGGATTGTTTCGGCGGCCGTCGTCGTCCAGGACGCCCCGGGCACCCGGCCGCGGGTGACCCGGTGGCTGGTGAACCCGGGTGTGCCGGTGCCGGAGGCGGCGACGGCGGTGCACGGACTGACGGAGGAGCATCTCCAGCGCAACGGCCGTTGGCCGGCGCCGGTGATGCATGAGATAGCCGAGGAGTTGGCCGGACAGGCCGCGGCGGCCCGGCCGCTCGTGGTGATGAACGCGCCGTTCGATCTGACGCTGCTGGACCGCGAGTTGCGTCGCCATCGGGCCTCGTCGCTGGACCACTGGTTCGAGAGGACGCCCTTGCTGGTGCTCGATCCGCGCGTCCTGGACAAGCATCTGGACCGCTATCGCAAGGGTCGCCGCACCCTGACCGACCTGTGCGCGCACTACGGCGTCACGCTGGACGGCGCGCACGACGCGGCGGCCGACGCGCTGGCCTCGCTGGAGGTCGTCCGGGCGGTGGGGCGCCGTTTCGCGGCCCGACTCGAGCGCCTGTCCCCCGCCGAGCTGCACACACTGCAGGCGGTGTGGCACGCGGCGCAGGCACGCGGGTTGCAGGCGTGGTTCGCGCGCAGCGGCAGCGACGAGGCGGTGGACCCGGCGTGGCCCCTACGGCCGGACCTGCCGGCGGCAGCCGCCTAGCTGCGCGAGGCGTACAAAAAAGCCGGTCCGCTGCTGCGGACCGGCCTTTCCCGGTGGGCGATACTGGGTTCGAACCAGTGACCTCTTCGGTGTGAACGAAGCGCTCTCCCACTGAGCTAATCGCCCGGGAACGCACTGAACAATACAGGCCCCCGCGCGTTTCCTTCAAACCGCTTGATGACCACCTTCAAGGCCACGTTCATGGCCGCCTTCATCGCCACCTTCATGGCCGCTTCGATGGCCGTCTTGCCGGCCACCGGCCAAGTACGCCACCAGTCCTCGCCGCCCGGCCCGCATCATCAGCCAGTGGTTGGCGCGGAAGACGGGCCGCCCGGGTACGGCGAGACGCCGCAGCAGCGGCTTGTTCACGTCGACCACCTGGTCGTAGCGGGCGATGGTCCCGCTGCCCTTCGACATGAGGGTCCAGCGCGCCCAGCCGTCGATGTCCCCGGACATGGCGATCTCCAGCACTCCCGCCTCGGGGTCCCGCCGCACCTCGCGGGCGGTGAAGGTCATGTCGTACGGCAGGGCAGAGCGGATCGTGATCACGCCGGTGATGTCGTCGATCCGGTTCACCTGGCGTACCTGGGGCCACCAGCGGGGGTAGTCCTCGGCCTGTTCCAGCAGGCCGTAGACGGTGGCGGGCGGCGCGGGCAGGGCCCAGACGCTGCGGAAGCGGTAGTGGCTCCAGTCCATGGCCTGAGTCTGCCCCTGTCCAGGAGCTTTCCGCCGCATATCTGAGTACGTTCTGAGTACGCGTACTCACGCCTTGCAGTGTGACGCGTACCACACTCCAGGGCATGCGAGCGCCGCCGCCCGTGCGGCGGCGCTCCTCCTGCCCCAACCGGCGTGCTAGGACGGCATCTTGTCGCCCAGCAGTGCCAGGTTCTCGATGGCCGCGAGGCCGTACAGCGCGGTGTCGTTGGTCGACACCCACGCCGCTTCACTGCCCGGGACCAGCGCGTCCGGGCCGCTCAGCTTCTCCGTCCTCCAGGGCGCCGACTCCTTGTAGCCGTCGGAGTTGTAGAACTTCTGCCACGCGCGCGTGGCGAGCTTCGCGTCGCCGGTCTGGACGGCGGCGTACGCGTCGAGGCGCGAGTGGCCCTGGAAGAGGATCAGGCTGCCGAAGTTGGAGCCGTAGCGGGCCGCCTGCTCGGCCTTGGTGGCGTTGAAGTAGCGGCAGTAGTCGAAGTACGCCTCGTTGAACTTCGGCATGTCCACGAGGTCGATGAGTTCGGCGCACAGCTCGTTGAGACCGAACACGGCGGAGAGGTGCGAGACGCCGACCACCGGCTTGTCGGCGATGGCGAACTTGCCCGTGTCGAGGTCGTAGAGCCCGGTCCCCTGCACGAAGCCGTTGGGCTGGGCGGCGATCGTCTCCATTGTCGACAGCACGCGCGCCTTGGCCTTCTCCCACTTGGGCCCCTTGCGCTCCCACTCGGTCAGCCAGGCCGACACCAGCCCGCTCCAGTCCGTGCCGAAGCCGATCGACAGCGCGTGCCGGTCGGGGGTGTACGGCTCGGTGCGGATCTTGCGGATCGGGTCGAGGACGAGGAAGGTCTCGTCGGAGTCGACGTTGGCGTGCATGAGGTCGCCGACCCGCTCGTCCGCGGTGAGGAAGTAGTAGTAGCGGCGGTAGGTCGTGTTGGCGATGCGCTGCTGCTTGGCGCTGTCGGCGTAGTGCTGCACGCCGTGCCGGGTGCCGAGGCCGGCCCATTTGCCGAGGTGGTAGACGTCGACCTCACCGGTGTGCCGGGTCATCGCCTCCGCGAACCGGAAGATGTCCGTACGGCCGCTTCTCAGGTACGCGAACCACAGCCACAGGTCCGGCGAGAGCTCGGAGTTGTCCCAGGCGTAGCCGCCGATGTCGTACCGCCACTGGTGCCTGACGGTGTCGTAGGTGTGCATGATGTCGCCGTAGTCCCAGAAGCCGTACCAACGGCGCATCTCCACCTGGTCCTTGTAGTAGGTGAAGAGGAAGTCGAGGTGGTCCTCGATCTTGGCCTTGGCGGGCGTGGAGCGGTCCGGCTCGGAGTACAGGCCCGGGCCGAAGACCTTGGCCTTGATGAGCTGCTTGGGCGGGGCGGCGAGCTGCGGCAACACCCGTACGGCCTCGACCTGTTGAGCCAGCGTCTGAGCCGAAGGTGTCGAGGCGTTGGCCCAGAAGAGGAGTTCGGAGGTGCGGGCGATGCCGTACGGCGTACCGAACTCCGGCTCGTAGTCCTCGTAGGTGATGTTGAGGCCTTCGAGCTGCTCGGGGTAGGTGTCCTGGCCCATGCCGTCGTGGTAGAAGCGCAGGTCCATGGGCTGCGCCTCGGGCGACCAGAGCCACATGGTGACCTCGGCCTCGTCGGTGTGGGCGTCACGGATGTCGAGCTGGGCGGGGTACTTCTCCCAGAAGTCCCGCAGCCCGAAGGAGAATCCGCCGCTCACTCCACCGACGTATCCGAAACCGGAGGCACGCCGTCCACCGCCGGCGCCGATCCAGCCGTGGCCCTTCTTGGTCCTCTTCCTGAGGGTGAAGCCGTCGGCGGACAGCTGGGAGAGGGTGTAGTCGCCCCACTCGGGGATGTACTGCAGCCGGGTGGTCACCCGCTGGTCCCAGGTGGACGGGTCGGGCAGCTTCTCCCCCGCGAACTGCGCCGCCTGTACGGCCGCCCCCGGGTCGCGGCGCAGTCCGGTGATGCCCTTGACGGCCTCGCGGAGCATGCCGGTGCCCTCGCCGCCGATGCGGATGTGGCGGTCGTAGGACTGGTCGCGCATCGGCACGGTGAAGCGCACGCCGATGCCGCGGATGAAGTCGCCGCTCGCCTTGCCGGGCTCCTGGGTGCCGTCGAAGGTGATGGTGTGCACCATGCGGAAGGAGTCGGCGCCCGCGTAGAAGTAGAGCCGGATGGAGAAGGGGAGCCAACTCCGGCTTCCCTTGCGGTGCTTGCCGTCGATCTTGACGACCGCGCGGACCGGGCCCTCCTGCTCGACGGTGACGTCGGAGATGGCCCCTTCGAAGCGCTCGCTCCTGACCGCGCCCTGGTCCTCGTCCTCGATCTCCGGCTGGCGGATCAGCACGAGCCGCCCGTTCTTGGCGATCTCCGTGGAGCCCCGGGTGACCGACTTGATCAGGGTGGCGCCGGACTTTCCGATCGTGGCGGTGATGACCCCGGTCGACACCGTGATCGCTCCGCCGCTCTTGTCGACGGTGACCTTCTTGTCCGGTACGGCGGCCTCACCGGCGGCGAGCGTGAGCTTGCCGGTGCCCGAACTCACGGCGTGCGCCGTCCACTTCAGCGAGCCGTCCGGCCAGTAGGCGATCGGCCAGGACTGCACGGGCACGGACTTGCCGTCCGCATCCGTCACCGCGAACGTCTGGTCCTCCTGATAGACGCCCTTCGGCCAGGGCACGCCGAGGGTCGAGCCGGGCGCTGCGCCCAGGCCGCCGTCCTCCAGCCAGTCCAGGGTCACGGGGTCGGCATCGGCGGCCTCGGCTCTGGGGGCGGCCTGCGCATCCTTCGCTCCTAGAGCCCAGCTGAACTGTGCGGCGGCTCCGGCTACGGCGGCTGCCTTGAGGAGGGACCTACGGGGAATGGGAGACATGGCCTTTCCTTCCGTGCGGGGTGCATTCAGCTGGTCAGGGGCATGGCAGAGAGAGACGACGCCGAGGGCGCCGACCTTGTTGCAAGGGCATCGCCCGTCAGCGGCGCCGGTACCGCTCCTCCACGGCTACGGCCGCCGCCGCCACGGCCCCCAGGACAGGGACCGCCAGCGGCGCGATGAACGCGGCGGACAGGGCTACGACGCCCAGCCCGCCGACGATCAGAAAGGACCCGGCGGGATCGAGCACGGTCCGGCGCCCGGCGCCCGCGAGCAGCGCCCGCCAGGAGGCACCCGGCGTCCAGACGGCCGCCGCCCGCAGCAGGGCCACGGCCAGCCCGATCAGCGCGAACAGACCGACCGCCCCGACGAACGCCCCGCCGGGAATCCCGGCCCGCGCCGCCAGGACGTCCACCCAGACCGCCGCGGCCGCAGCCCAGCCGGCGAGCCCGACGGCCCACCCGCCGCGCACGGCCGCCCGGAAGTCCGCGACGAACTCCCGCAGGCCACCGCCCTCGTGGGTGGTACGACGCCGCAGATGCCGTGCGCCCGCGGCGAAGGCGGCGGGGTAGGTGACCACTCCGAGGCAGGCCACGGCGATCCACACGCCGGTGAGCAGGCACTCGGCGAAGACCGAGAAGCGCTCGCCGAACACGGACTCCTTGCGCGGAGCGCGGGCCTTCACACGTGCTTGCGCCATGGTGACCGCCTCAGTCCTTTCACTTCAGTCCGGACGTCGCCATGCCGTCGATGAGGTAGCGCTGGAAGGCCATGAAGAAGGCGATGACCGGTACCAGCGCCACCAGCGACATCGCGATCATGCTGCCGTAGTTGGAGATGCCCTCCTGGTCGCGGAACATCATCAGGCCGAGCGAAACGGTGTACTTCTCGGGGGTGTTGAGGTAGATCAACGGCCCCATGAAGTCGTTCCAGGCGTTGATGAAGGTGAAGATCGCGCTGGTGATGATCGCGGGCCGGCTCAGCGGCAGCACGATCGACCAGTAGGTGCGCAGATGCCCGCAGCCGTCGAGCTTGGCGGCCTCGTCCAGCTCCTTGGGGAGCCCGCGCATGAACTGCACCATCAGGAACACGAAGAAGGCTTCCGTGGCCAGGAACTTGCCCGCGACGAGCGGCACCAGCGTGTCGGTGAGCTCGAGGTTGCGGAAGAGCACGTACTGCGGGATGAGCAGCACGTGGTACGGCAGCAGCAGCGTGCCGATCATCAGCGTGAACAGCAGGTTCCGCCCGGCGAACCGGATCTTGGCGAAGGCGTACGCGGTCAGCGAGCTGGACAGCACGACACCGGCCACGGCGAGGGCCGCGTACATCAGCGAGTTCCAGAAGAAGCTGCTGATGGAGATGCCGGAGATACCGTCGGCGAGCCCGGAGAAGTTCGCCCAGACCGGCTTGGTGGGCAGCAGGTCGAGGCTGGCGATGATGTCCTTGCTCGGCTTGAACGAGGCACCGACGACCCAGATCACGGGATACAGGACGACCGCCAGGACGACGAGCGCACCCACGTGCCAGGCGATCGATCCGGTGCGCCGCCGCTCGTTCGCGGTGCGCAGGGCAGGGCTGGTGGCACTGGTCACTTGGCGGCCTCCTCGTAGTGCACCCACTTCTTCTGCGACCAGAACAGGACCGCCGTGACGAGCGCCACCGCGATCACCAGCGTCCAGGCCATCGCGGAGGCGAAGCCCATCTGGGCCTCCTTGAAGCCCTTCTGGTAGAGGTAACAGGTGTAGACGAGCGTGGCGTCGGCGGGCCCGCACCGGGTGTCGGAGACGACGTACGCGGAGCCGAACACCTGAAACGCGTGGATGGACTCCAGCAGCACGTTGAAGAACAGCACCGGGGAGATCATCGGCAGCGTGATGTTCCAGAACCGCCGCAGGGGTCCGGCCCCGTCCACCTCGGCGGCCTCGTACAGCTCCCGCGGGACCTGCTTGAGGCCGGCCAGGAAGATGACCATGGGTGCGCCGAACTGCCAGATGCTCAGGGCCACCAGGGCGTAGATGACATAGTCCGGGTTGCCGATCCAGCCGCCCACGTCGAGACCGAAGATCTTCTGCGAACGGTCCACGATCGCGTCGTCCGAGAACAGCGCCCGCCACACGAAGCCCACGGAGACGCTGGCGCCGATGAGCGAGGGCATGTAGAACGCGGCCCGGTACAGGCCCTGCCCGCGCCGCTTCTGCGCGAGCAGCAGCGCGACACCGAGCGCGAGCAGCAGCTTCAGCGGGGTGGCCACGACGACGTACTTCAGCGTGACCTCGACCGACTTCTGCCAGCGCGGGTCCTGGAACATGGTCGTGAAGTTGTCGAGCCCCACCCACTGGGGCGGCGTGAACAGGTTGTAGCTGGTGAACGCGTAGTACAGCGACGCGATCATCGGCCCCGCCGTGAGCAGCAGGAACCCCGCGAGCCACGGCGACATGAAGAGGTAGCCGGCGAGGTTCTCGCGGCGCCGCCCGCGCCGCCCGGCGGCGGGAGCGGCGGACCGCTTCCCGGCCGGGCGCGCGGGCGCTTCCTTGACGAGCGTCATGGTGGTACGTCCCCTCAGCCCGCGAACGCGGCCTTGGCCTCGCTGAACAGCGCCTTGGCGGCGTCGGCCGGCTTGGTCTTGCCCTGGGCGACCTCGCCGCCGATCCGCAGGAACGCCGCCTCGATGACGTCGACGCCGGACGGGTGCGGGGTGATCTTCCCGAGGACGCCGGCCTGGGCGACCTCGTCCTCGTACGCCTTGACGCCCTTGTTGTTGGCGTCGGTGGGCGTGAACGCGTCGTACTGCTCGGTCGTGGCGAGGATGCCCCGGTCGTAGCCCATGATCTTGCCGACCTCGGGGTCGTGGACCATGAAGTCGATGAACTGGGCGGCTTCCTTGGGGTGCTTGGTCCCGGAGAAGGCGCTGAGCATCAGCGAACCGAGGTACTGGCCGGTGGCCTTGCCGTCCGTGGTGGGGATCGGCGCGAGCCCGTAGTCCGACTCGCCCTCGCCCTCGTAGCGGATGGAGAAGTTGTCCCAGGTGAACTCGGACGCGGCGAGCCCGGCCGACAGACCCGACTTCGGCTTGGCCTGCTCGATCTTCTTCGGGTCGGCGACGAGCCCAGACCGTACGCGCTTGTAGCCGTCCTCCCACCACTGCGTCAGATCGTCCTCGGTGAAGCCGAGATCGGAGTCGGTGAAGAAGGCCTTGCCGTTCTGACGCAGGTACAGGTCGTAGAGGTACATGATGCTGAAGTAGCCGGTGTCACCGGCGATCTTCAGCTTGTCCTGGATCGTCTGCAGCGCGTCGAAGTACTCGTCCCAGGTCCAGCCGAACTTCGCCTCCACGCCTGCCTTCTTGAAAGCCTTGAGGTCGATGACGAGCGCCATGGTGTTGGCGCCGACGGGTATGCCGATCTGCTTGCCGTCGACCTGACCGTTCGCCAGAACACCGTTGCGGAAGTTCTCCAGGCTCAGATTCCCCGCGTCCGCCTGCGTCTTGAGATCCAGCAGAACACCGCGCTTGTCGTACTTGCGCAGGAAGCCGACCGCATTCTGGAAAACGTCCGGCGGATTTCCACCGGAGGCCTGGGTCTGGAACTTCTCCCAGAACGCCTCGTAGTCGGTGAATTCAGGCTTGATCTTGATCTTCGGGTACTTCTTCTCGAAGAGCGCGATCGTCTTCTTGATGGCGATGGTGCGCGGCTCGCCACCCCACCACGCGTAACGGAGTGTCACCGTCCCGTCGCCGGAACCGCTGTCACCGCCACATCCGGTCGTAGCGGCCAGCCCGAGCGTGGCCGCCGTGACGCCGGCCGTCTTCAGGATCGTGCGCCTGTCGACATTCCTGTTGGTTCCCACAGTCGGGCCCTCCCCGCAGCGTCGTTGCCGCCTGCATGAATCGTTTCAAGTAAGCGCTTGCTGGCACAAGTTACGGAGGGCCTCGGGGTGCGTCAATGATTCGGACAGGAATTTCTTGGGGGCTTGCGCGGGGAGTTGACGACGCGTGAGGGCGGGCCGGTCGGGTCGCCGGTGCGATGTCGCAGGTGAGAGACGCGCAGTCGGTGGATCGAACGAGAGGTGCGCCGCCGTACGCATGTACCGGTCGGCCGAAAGTCGTCTGTCGCCGATGAGTTGACGAGGCGTCGCCTTCCCTGTCCCCGGCCGGGGACAGGGTCTTACGGGGTGTCACCCATGAGGCACCGCGGGACGAGGTGCGCCCGCTCCCGGCCGCACGCCGGGCAGACTCCCCGCCCGCCCACAGGAGCACCTGCCCGCACCGCAGGTGGGCCCGCTCGCGCAGCCCTCCGCGCGCGGAAACAACGGCGGCCCGCCTGCACTGTCGCAGGCGGGCCGCCGGATCCGGGTGGGCGATACTGGGTTCGAACCAGTGACCTCTTCGGTGTGAACGAAGCGCTCTCCCACTGAGCTAATCGCCCGGACGCAGGAAGAACATTACCCCATGTCAGGGGGTGCGTGTGACCAGCGCGGACCCGCACCGGCCGACGCCCGCACCCCCGTCGCGGATCACTGGTCCTTGATCTTCCAGGGCATGACGATGCCGAACTTCCACAGGTAGATGCCGACGAGCACGGCAATGATCACGAGGCCGATCGACGTCAGGATGATGTTGCGGCGGCGCACCTTCGGATCGAGGGCCTTCTGGGCCGCCTCGGTGACCTTGCGCTTGGTCCAGCGCAGCACCAGCTGAGCCCAGACGAACTCGGTCGCCCAGACCGCCATACCGCCGAAGATCACGACCCAGCCGGGGCCGGGCAGCGGCAGCATGATGATGCCGAGGACCACGATCGCGAGGCCGATGATGAAGATGCCCACCTGCCAGCTCAGGTGCAGCACACGACGCGCCTTGATGAACTCCGGCGCTTTCGAGCCGAGGCCCTGCTCACTGTCGCTTTTCACACCGTCCACTTTGATCTCGTCCACCGCCATGGCAACCCCGCCCGGCTCGTTACTCCCCGTATTCATACGGCCAAACCCTACCGGACGGAAACCAGTCACCGGAATGGTCGTACCTCGCGAACGGGTCCTCGGCCGGAAGAGTTACGTAAAGACACGCAAAACACTCAGAGGGGTTTACAACGGCACCGTAGGTGGCATGTCGATTTCGCCGACGTGCGAATCCCCGAGCGCACACTGAGCGAAAGGCCCTGGCGCTTATGAACACCACGGTCAGCTGCGAGCTGCACCTGCGCCTCGTTGTGTCGAGCGAGTCCTCCCTGCCTGTCCCCGCAGGCCTGCGGTACGACACGGCCGACCCCTACGCCGTGCACGCCACCTTCCACACCGGAGCCGAGGAAACCGTCGAGTGGGTGTTCGCCCGCGATCTTCTTGCGGAGGGCCTCCACCGGCCCACCGGAACCGGCGACGTCCGTGTCTGGCCGTCGCGCAGTCACGGCCAGGGCGTCGTCTGCATCGCCCTGAGCTCTCCGGAGGGCGAAGCACTGCTCGAGGCCCCTGCACGGGCTCTGGAGTCCTTCCTGAAGCGAACGGATGCCGCTGTGCCGCCCGGCACAGAACACCGGCATTTCGATCTCGATCAGGAGCTCTCGCACATCCTGGCGGAAAGCTAGGGCGAGGCCCCACAAGCCGCCCGGCGCCGTCGACTCGGGGAGACGGCTCGGGCCAAGACAACCGCATACGGCACACAGCAGCGCCGTCCTCGCTCCGCGGGGGCGGCGTTGACGTGCCTTGTGGCGAGTGGGGGCTGCGGTGCGAGGGTGGCGTGGGGCAGAACCGGAGCTGGATCCTCCCGACTTTGCCCGGTTCGACGGGAACCGTCGGCGCCGTTGTGGCGTTGTATTCGAAGCCGCGTGCGGGCGCGGCCGGTGTGGGGGCTCTGTGAGCCATTACCATCGGCCAGCATCGGCGGGCACCCCGCCCGACACCCAGGCCAGGGAGCGAAACGTGCTGATCACCCATGACACCCGGTGTGCGCTCGATGCCGTGGTGGATCTGGTGAACACCGCACCGGAGGACGACGGGACTCCGGACGGGCTGCCCGACGTCGCAGCTCTCGGGGATTTCGTAGAAAAGCACGAAATCAGCGATGTCGGGGTCCTCTCGGAGTTCGATCTGTCGGCGGTGCGCAAGGTGCGCGGGCGGTTCGCCGCGATCTTCGCCGAGCCGGACGCCCGGATCACGGCCGGGCTGATCAACGATCTGGTCGCCGCCGCGGGCACCACACCCCGGCTCACCGACCACGACGGCTACGACTGGCATGTCCACTACTTCGCCCCCGGCGCGTCCGTCGCGGACCACCTGGCGGCCGACTGCGGCATGGCGCTGGCGTTCTTCGTGGTGGCCGGGGAACAGGAACGGCTGCGGCGCTGTGAGGCGCCGGACTGCCGGCACGCTTTCGTGGATCTTTCCCGCAACCGTTCACGCCGGTACTGCGACAGCCGTACCTGCGGAAACCGTCTGCATGTGGCTGCCTACCGGGCGCGCCGCAAGGAAGCGGCCGGCTGAGCGGCGCTCGCCCACGGACCGACACGGCCGGTGTGTCGACGCGGGCCCCGGCGGGTGGCGCCGGGGGCCGCGGGTACGGCTCAGAGCAGCAGCAGATCGTGCAGCGCAGCCATGAGCAGCAGACACCCGATCACCGCAAGGAAGATCATCAGCGGTGGCTGGGAAAGGGCGAAGAGGCACCCACGAGGCTCGTCCTGAGGTGGCGCGGCCTCGCTCTGTGTCGTGTCCAGCATCTCGCGCCGATGATGGCGTAGTTGCACCTCTCTGCGCGATCAACACGCCCGGAATGAGCGGGAGTTCGCTGGATTCCGTGATGTCCGGTTCGAGTCTTGATCGCTTACGGCCGTGCGGCGACCCACTGTGTCGTTTCAGTCCTGCATGCGGGTGTCATATGCCGTGCTTCTTGAGGATGGCCTCGATGTCGCTGAAGTCGTCGCCGGCATCGGCTCGCGGTGCGGTCGCGGGCCGGGTCGCCTGACGGGAGCCCGGTCCGAGCGAGGGCGCCGAGGTCGTCGAAGCCACCGCCTCGCTCCGTCCCGCGGCACGGGCCTCCTTGCGCTCCTTGCGGGTACCGCCTCGGCGGCGCTCCACCGCGCGCGTGCTCGCGAACAGCAGCCAGGACAGGCCGAGGACCCCGAAGCCGGCCCAGGCCGTCGGGCTGAACGCGGTGTCCGCCAGCCAGTCGACGACCCCCGTCATCACCAGGCCGAGGGGCACCAGGGAGTAGGCGGCCATACGCGTGGCCGCGAGGAAACGCTTGCGGTACGCCGTGACCGCCGCGATGCCCAGGCCGGCCGCGGCGACGGCTGAACAGACGGTCTCGGCAATCATCCGGTCCTCCAGGCAGACTGGGTCGGGTCAGCGCACTTCGTCCCTTCCATCCTGCACCGTGGCAGCCGCGCGCGGCCATGCCTGGGCCCGACATCAGGGACATCTCCGGGTCGTCTCCTTCGCAGGTGCCGGTCACAGTCGTACGGCCGGGGTCGACGGCCACCGAAGCGCCAGGTCGGATTGGGTCGTCCGCGCCGGTGCTGGGAGACTGGAGCCATGAGCGACTCCTCCCCCGACCGCCCCACCGCCCCCGTCCTCGACGTCTGGTGCGAGCTGCAGTGCCCCGACTGCCGCAGCGCCCTCGACGATCTCCGTGCCCTGCGCGCCCGCTACGGCGACCGGCTGGAGCTGCGGCTGCGGCACTTCCCGCTGGAGAAGCACAAGCACGCCTTCGCCGCCGCGCAGGCCGCCGAGGAGGCGCTGGAGCAGGGGCAGGGGTGGCCGTACGTCGAGGCCGTGCTGGGCCGGGTCGAGGAGCTGGACCGTAAGGGAGAACCCCTCCTGGTCGAGGTGGCCCGGGAACTCGGCCTGGACGCCGAGGAGTTCGACACCGCGCTGATCGACGGCCGGCACATCCTGATCGTCGACGCCGACCAGGCCGAGGGCAAGGCGATCGGCGTGACCGGCACCCCGACGTATGTGATCGGCGGCGAGCGGCTCGACGGCGGCAAGAGCCAGGAGGGGCTGCGCGAGCGTATTGAGGAGATCGCGGACCGGCTGCTCGCGGAACACAGCGCCTGACCGCCGCCGGTCCGACCGGCCGCGGCAAAGCCCTGTCCACCGGTACGCCGACTGCTACAGCAACGTCTTGTACACGGCGTACTGCCTCGTCTCGTAGCCGAGTGACTCGTAGAGCCGCTCGGCCGGGGTGTTGCCCGCGAAGACGTTGAGCCCGATGGCCCGGTGTCCCGCGGCGATCGCCTGGGCCTCGGCCAGCAGCATCAGAGTGCGTCCGTGTCCCTTGCCCCGGTGGGCCGCGTCGGTCTCGACGTCGTAGACATAGGCGCGGCCTTCACGCGAGGCCACCCACAGGGTGCCCACCGGAGTTCCCTCGTGCTCGAGGACGCTGAGGAACGAATCCGGCGTGCGCAGGCCGTCCGGCAGCAGCGCGGCGTGGTCCCGCTCGGACTTGGCCCGGGCCTCGGCCTCCGGCACCCCGCGCTCGACCCAGCTGCGGATGTAGCCCTCGTGGCTCTTGTCCAGCCAGGACCCGTACTCGGCCTCCGTCAAGGGTCGCCCCCGGCTTCCCGACGGCAGACCGGGCGGGGCGTCACCGAGCGCCTTCTCCATGCCACGGTTGCGTACGACGTAGCCGAGCGCCGTGGCGAGCCGCAGTGCCGGTGCGGCGTCGCCGGGGACCGATGCCTCGATGCGCTTGCACCCCCAGCCGCGCGCGACCTCCTCCACGGCGAGCGCCGCCACGGTGCCCCGGCCGCGTCGCCGGTCCGGTTCCTCGATCCGCAGCTCCGATATCCGGGCCACCGCGGCACCGAAGACGGGATGCGTCCCGAGGTGCAGGCCGCCCACTGGACGTCCGTTCACACACACCTGATAGCGGCGCGAACGCGTCCCGTCGTCATTGCGCTGAAGCGGCTCGGTCGGCCGCAGGGTCGTGGTCATCAGGGGTGTTCTACCCTCCAAGGCGCCCGCGGTCAGCCGAATATCCGGGCCGGTTGTGCGCGCCCGTCGCGCGCGCCTGTCGTCCGCGGTATCCGTGACCGTCAGGGATCGAGATCGTCCCCGGACCTCTCGTCGAAGATCCGCATGGCCTTGGCGGTCACCGGTCCCGCCGAGCCGGGCAGTTCGCGCTCGTCGACCCTGTGCACGGCCTGCACGTCCCGCAGGGTGGAGGTGAGGAAGACCTCCTCGGCCCGCTCCAGCACCTCCAGCGGCAGGTCGGTCTCCTTGGCGTCGGTCCACTCGATCGCCAACGCGCGCGTGATGCCCGCGAGGCAGCCCGAGGCGAGCGGCGGGGTGTGGATCTCGCCGTCCAGGACGACGAAGACGTTCGACCCGGTGCCCTCGCAGAGTTGCCCGACCGTGTTGCCGAACAGGGCCTCGGAGGCGCCGTGTTGGTGGGCGCGGGCGAGGGCGACGACGTTCTCTGCGTACGAGGTCGTCTTCAGACCGGTGAGCGCGCCGCGCTCGTTGCGGGTCCAGGGGACGGTGATGACGGCCGTGGCGTCGGGGCGGCGGGTGGTCTCGCCGAGGGCGACGACGAGGGTCGGTCCGTGCTCGCCGCGGTCGGAGCCGAGGGGTCCGTGGCCGCCGGTGTAGGTGATGCGCAGCCGGCCGAGCGGCATCGGGTTGGCCTCGATGACGGCGGCGCAGGCGCGGCGGACCTCGTCGTGGTCGGGCTCGGGCAGGCCGAGACCGCGCGCCGAGCGCGTCAGCCGGTCGAGATGCCGGGTCAGCGCGAACGGACGGCCGTCCACCGCCTTCACCGTCTCGAAGATGCCGTCGCCCACGGTCAGCCCGTGGTCGAAGACGGAGACACGGGCGGACTCGATGTCCTGCAGCCCGCCGTCGAGCCAGATCCTCACGATTGCAGTCCCTCTCCACTCACCTCGTACACTCCCGACGCTACCGCGAGCAGCCGGGACGCCTTCAGCTCGGTCTCCCGCCACTCCCCCTCCGGGTCCGACCCCCAGGTGATGCCGGCACCGGTACCGAACCGCAGCGCCCCCGCGGCCCGGTCGATCCAGAAGGTACGTATCCCGACGGCCAGCTCGCCGACGCCCCGGTCGGCGTCGACCCAGCCGATGCCCCCGCAGTACGGTCCGCGGGGCGCCGTCTCCAACGCGTCGATGATCCGCAGCGCACTCGACTTGGGCGCACCGGTGACCGAGCCGGGCGGGAAGGCGGCGTCGAGGAGTTCTGGCCAGCCGGCGCCGGCGCGCAGCTCACCACGCACCGTGGACACCAGATGGACGAGCCCAGGATGCTTCTCGACGGCGCACAGGTCGGGGACGGTCACGGTCCCGGTGGCACACACCCGGCCGATGTCGTTGCGCACGAGGTCGACGATCATCACGTTCTCGGCGTAGTCCTTCTCCAGAAGGTCCGCCTCGGTGTGCCCGGTGCCCTTGATCGGCCCGGATACCACCACCCGCCCGTCCCGGCGCAGGAACAGCTCGGGGGACGCGGTGGCTATCTCCACCCCGTGCCCGGGCAGCCGGATCGTTCCTGCGTACGGCGCCGGGTTGCCGCGGGCGAGCAGGGCGGTGAGGGCATCCACGTCGGCGTCCTGGCCGATCGGCGCGCTGAGGACACGGCAGAGGTTCGCCTGGTAGACCTCACCGGCCGCGATGTGCTCGCGTATACGCCGTACGCCCGCTGTGTACGCGGCGCGATCCAGGGAGGACGTCCAGTCACCCGCGGCCGGGCCCTGCCACTCCCCCGGCACAGGAGCGGGCACCGGCTCCTCGCGTACGTCCCGGAAGCGGGCGCAGGTCAGACCGCCCTCGAAGTCGGCGCAGACGGCCCAGAAACCACGGGAGTCCAGGGCCGCCGGGTCGCTGGTGACGTCGAGGAGGCCGGTGGCGACGCGGTCGCCGAAGCGGGCGAGAGGAGGGAGGTCGAGCACGCAGTCGAGTCTATGGCCGGTGTCCTGCGGGTGACCTGGCCATGTCCCCTCGACGGGCATCGACAGGTCCCTGAGCAGGTGCAGCGCAGCACGCTGCACAAACGTGTTTTTGTGCTGGCCGGGGAATCCGCTAGAGTTCAACACGTCGCCGGGACGCGGAAGCGGACCGAAACGACAAGCGGACGTAGCTCAGTTGGTAGAGCGCAACCTTGCCAAGGTTGAGGTCGCGAGTTCGAGCCTCGTCGTCCGCTCGAAGGAACAGGGGATCTTCCCGAACCCCTACACTCCTGGTGGAGTGGCCGAGAGGCGAGGCAACGGCCTGCAAAGCCGTCTACACGGGTTCAAATCCCGTCTCCACCTCCAAGGACGATTAGCTCAGCGGGAGAGCGCTTCCCTGACACGGAAGAGGTCACTGGTTCAATCCCAGTATCGTCCACTGGATCTTCGACAGATCATCGAAGGTCTGGCCCGCGCGATTAGCTCAGCGGGAGAGCGCTTCCCTGACACGGAAGAGGTCACTGGTTCAATCCCAGTATCGCGCACGCAGCAGCCCGTGATCGTCGGTTGGATGGTCGGTCACGGTCCCGAGGACGATTAGCTCAGCGGGAGAGCGCTTCCCTGACACGGAAGAGGTCACTGGTTCAATCCCAGTATCGTCCACACACGAAGAAGCCCCCGGTCGATGACCGGGGGCTTCTTTTCGGCTTGGTGCGGCTCAGCTGGAGAACAGCATGTGGCCGAAGCTCTTGTGGCGCTTGTGTCCGTAGTGACCGCCGTGGTGGCCGCCGTGCGGGGCGCCCCAGGCCGGGGCCTGCGGTGCGGCGGCCGGGTATGCCTGCGGGGCGGCCGGAGGCGGCGGGGCCGGCTGGGACCACTGGGACTCCACGCGGGTCAGCGCCTCCAGCTCGCCGTAGTCGAGAAAGATCCCGCGGCAGCCGCTGCACTGCTCGATCTGGACGCCGTTGCGGTTGTACGTGTGCATGGGCGCATGACACTTCGGACACTGCATGGTCGGCTCAACTCCTCGCCGGTCGGTCCTGCTTCGCCTATCGCCAGGACAGACTCTGTCCGGCTGCGGTCGGTTGCACCCTACTTTGCGTATCCCTGGGTCAACTCAGGGGGGAGCGAAGCCATTCGGTCACAGGCGTCGACGAGCAACTGCTCGACCTCGTCCAGGAGGCGGCCCTCGGCCAGGGCCTTGGTGATCGCCCGGGCGGCGGTCTGCGCGGTGAGAGCGCGGGCCGGGACGTCCAGCGCGGGCCAGGGGTCACCATGGGCGGGGACGGCCGGGCCACCGGCGGCGCGGTACGCGGCGAGGAAACGGTCCCATTCGTCGGGCGGCAGCAGCCCACAGGCGAACCAGGCGGCCGGGCGTCCGAGATCCCAGGCCGGCACGCCCACGCCGAGGTCGTCGACGTCGATGAGCAGCCAGGGGCCGCTCGGGGCCGGGTGACGGACGAGTTGGCCGAGGTGGAGGTCACCGTGGCAGAGGGTGGTGGTGTCGGGCTGGGGGGCCTCGGCGCGGGCCCAGGCCGGAAGGGTGTCCCAGGCGCGGAGTACGGAGGTGGTGCCGGCGGTCGGGTCTGTGCCGGCGGCTGCGCGGAGGCGGGATACGGCGAGGGCGGCTTTGGCGGGGCCGCGCATGGCGGGGAGGGGTGTGG
>NZ_LLZG01000356.1 GCF_001509475.1 Streptomyces regalis | reverse complement strand
CGTCCGGCGTTTGAGGACGAGGCCCGTTCAGGGCCGAAGCGGGGGTCTGGGGGCGGCAGCCCCCAGGGGACGGGAATGGGTAGGGGCGGCGGGGGCGAGAACTCTCCCGGGGTGCGGCCCTCCGTGGATAGGGTCGCCGATATGGAGCCCTTGCCGACCCCCGCGACCCGGCCCGGACGCGACGGCCTCGCCGCCATCCTGGCCCGGCCCGCGAGGGCACTCGTCGCCCTCGACTTCGACGGAACCCTCGCGCCGATCGTGCCCGACCCCGAAAAGGCCCGAGCCCACCCCGACGCCCTGCCGGCGCTCACCGCGCTCGCCCCGAAGGTGGCCGCCGTGGCGGTGATCACCGGCCGCCCGGCCGACGTCGCCGTGCGGTACGGCGGTTTCGCAGCGGTCCCAGGGCTGGAGCACCTCGTCGTGCTCGGCCACTACGGCGCCGAGCGCTGGGACGCCGTCACCGGCGAGGTCACCGCCCCCGACCCCCACCCCGGCGTAGCAGCCGTACGCGCCGAACTGCCGGGCCTCCTCGAGAGCACCCAGGGCGCATGGATCGAGGACAAGGGACATGCCGTCGCCGTGCACACGCGCCGCGCGGCCGACCCCCAGGGCACCTTCGACGCCCTCCGCGAGCCCCTCACCGACCTCGCCACCCGCAACGGCCTCATCGTCGAACCGGGGCGCATGGTCCTCGAACTCCGCCCGCCCGGCATGGACAAGGGCGTGGCGCTGAGCGAGTACGTCCGCGAACTCGGCGCCGAGTCCGTCCTCTACGCAGGCGACGACCTCGGCGACCTCCCCGCCTACGCCGCCGTCGACAAGCTCCGTTCCGACGGCACCCCGGGCCTGCTGGTGTGCAGCGGCAGCGAGGAGGTCACCGAGCTGTCGAAGAGGGCGGACGTGGTGGTCGACGGCCCGGAGGGCGTCGTACGGCTGCTGCAGGCGATCGCCGCTCAGGCAGGCTGACCAGCCTCCTGGTCCAGCGCGTGCAGCTGGTCCAGGAACCACTGGGCCGGGGGGAGGGCGGTGGCGGCGGCAGCCAGCCGCTTCGACCGCTCCGCCCGCTCCTCCCGCCCCATGGACAACGCCTCGTGCAGTGCCCGCGCCGTGTCCATCACGTCGTACGGGTTCACGGCGAGCGCGTCCTCGCCCAGCTCCTCGAACGCTCCCGCCTCCCGCGACAGCACCAGCGCGCACCCCTCGTCGGAGACGACCGGCACCTCCTTCGCGACGAGGTTCATGCCGTCCCTGATGGGGTTGACCAGCGCCACGTCCGCCAGCCGGTACGCGGCCAGCGAGCGCGCGAAGTCGTCCTTGACGTGGAGGACCACCGGGGTCCAACCCGGCGTCCCGTACCGGGAGTTGATCTCCTCCGCAAGGCGCTGCACCGCGGCTGTGTAGTCGCGGTACACCGCCAGGTCCTGCCGCGACGGATACGCGAACGCCACGTGCACCACCCGCTCGCGCCACTCGGGGTGGTCGTCGAGCAGCTGCCGGTACGCCAGCAGTCCGCGCACGATGTTCTTGGACAGCTCGGTCCGGTCGACCCGGACGATGGCCTTGCGCCCCTCGCCGATCTCCCCGCGCAGCGCGGCCATGCGTTCGTCGACGTCCGCCTCGTGCGACCGGGCCCGCAGGAAGTCCGCGTCCGCACCGAGCCCATGGACGCCGATCCACGTGGTGCGCAGAGGCGGCATGCCCGTGCCGGTGTGCCGGATGTGCTTCGGCTCGCTCGGCACCGGCGAGTACACCTGGATGCGCTCGGCGTCGATCTCGTTCGCGCAGGTCATGAAGCCGTGCGCCCAACGCCGGGTCAGGAACGCCAGCCGGTCGGCGCCCAGCATCCCCCACACCAGCTGCGCCCGGATGTCGTCCGGCAGCATCCGGAAGTACTCGGCCGGCGCCCACGGCGTGTGCGAGAAGTGGCCGATACGGAGGTCAGGGCGCAGCTCGCGCAGCATCCCCGGCACCAGGCACAGGTGGTAGTCCTGCACCAGCACCGCCGCACCCGGCGCCGCCTGCCCGGCCAGCGCCTCGGCGAAGGCGCGGTTGTACGCCTCGTACGACGCCCACTGCCGTCGGAACTCGGCGTCGAAGACCGGCTCCAGCGGCGTCTGGTAGAGCATGTGGTGGACGAACCAGAGGACCGAGTTCGCGATGCCGTTGTAGGCGTCGGCGTGCACGTCGGCCGGGATGTCCAGCATGAGCACGCCGTCCTCGCCGACCCCGCGCCGCACGGCCTCGCGGTCGCCGTCGGACAGCGCCGAGCACACCCAGAGGGCACCGGCGTCCGGCCCGATCGCCGACAGCCCGGAGACGACTCCG
This sequence comes from Streptomyces regalis, assembly GCF_001509475.1. Lineage (GTDB taxonomy): Bacteria > Actinomycetota > Actinomycetes > Streptomycetales > Streptomycetaceae > Streptomyces > Streptomyces regalis. The sequence continues at coordinate 58,840 of NZ_LLZG01000356.1, read as the reverse complement.
CCGCCACCCCTCTTGGAGTGCAGCGAGCCGTCGTCGCGCACCTCGTACGAGACCGGGCCGCGGTTCGACGCGACCAGCACCTTGGCAGCACCCTGCGCATCCTGCGTGGTAGCCATAGGGCTCAACCTAGCCCGGCCCGGAACCGCTCAAACGTGCGGTTCACCTCACTGGCAGGGCCCGTATACGACCTTGAGGCCGGCTTCGGACCGCCTTCTGACCACCTTCAAGCCACCTTGCGGGAGGCGTACTCCGCGATCTCCGCCATCGGCGGCCGCTCCTCCGTGTCCACGGAGAACGTGCGTGGCTCGAAACCGTCCTCGCCCCGCTCGAACTGGGTGAGGGAGGGGCGGATGAGATGTCCGCGGGCCAGCCGCAGCTGGGCCGTGCGGTAGATCGCGGCGGACATCCGGCCGAGGGCCTGTCCGTCCTGGTGGCGGTGTTTGCGGACGCCCACGTCCACCTGGGCCAGGGCGTCGAGCCCCACCAGGTGCAGCGCGTCGACCAGCATGCCGAGCTCGACGCCGTAGCCCACGGGGAAGGGGAGCTGTTCCAGCAGCGAGCGGCGGGCCGCGTACTCGCCGCCCAGCGGCTGCACAAAACCGGCCAGCTGCGGCCAGTGCATGTTCAGCAGCGGGCGCGCCATCAGCTCGGTCACCCGGCCGCCCTGCCCGGCCGCCCCGCCGAGGGGACGGTCGTACATGCCCTTGACGAGGTCGACCTCGGGGTCGGTGAGCAGCGGGCCGACGATGCCGGAGACGAACTCGGACTTGAACTCCCTCAGGTCCGCGTCGATGAAGCAGACGATGTCGCCGCTCGTGACGAGCAGCGAGCGCCACAGCACCTCGCCCTTGCCGGGCACGGTCGGGATGCGGGGCAGGATGTCGTCGCGGTGGACGACCCGGGCGCCCGCGGCGGCGGCCACCTCGGAGGTGCGGTCGGTGGATCCGGAGTCGACGACGACGATCTCGTCGACCAGCGGAACCTGCTGCATGAGGTCATGACGGATGGTCGCGACGATGTCGCCGACCGTCTCCTCCTCGTTGAGCGCCGGCAGCACGACGGAGACCGACTGGCCCGTGCGCTGCTTGGCGGCCAGGATCTGGTGGAGCGGGCGATCGGTCACGGACCAGGAGCGGGTGCTCAGCCAGCGCTCGACTTCTTCCAGCACGGTTGGCGGCTCCTCACTGTTTGTCTCGCGGTTCGGACGGACTCTCTCAACTCTCCTGGCCGTCGGTTACAGTCTTGAACAACGCGGATGACCATCGCATGTCCGGGGTCACGCCGCTCACAACCGCATACAGCTCATCCAGAGGGGCAGAGGGAAACGGCCCGATGAAGCCCCGGCAACCCTCCAGTCGGCTCTCGTAGCGATCACTGCCGTAACACCGCTGATCGTCTCCGCGAGGCTCCCGGCTAGGGAAGGTGCCAAATCCGTCTCACGGCGAGATGCGTCGTGAGGAAGATGAGGAGAAAGGGCCTCGCCTCACATGGCTGTGCAGACTGTTGCAAGCACCACCGATTCCACCGTAGACCTTGGTCCCGCCGCGGCGCTGTCCTGCCGCGAGTGCGGTCACCGGGTACCCCTCGGACCGGTCTTCGCGTGCGAGGAGTGTTTCGGCCCGCTGGAGATCGCGTACGACTTCTCGGCCTACGACGCCGAGGAGCTCCGCAAGCGGATCGAGGCGGGCCCCGCGAACATCTGGCGCTACGCGCCGCTCCTTCCCGTCCCGGCCGACGTCGCCACCAAGCCGAACATCAACCCCGGCTGGACCCAGCTCGTCAAGGCCGACAACCTCGCGCGTGAGCTCGGCGTCGACGCCGGCAAGCTCTTCATCAAGGACGACTCCGGCAACCCGACGCACTCCTTCAAGGACCGCGTCGTCGCCCAGGCCCTGGAAGCCGCCCGCGCCTTCGGCTTCACCACCCTGTCCTGCTCCTCGACCGGCAACCTCGCCGGTGCGGTGGGTGCCGCGGCGGCCCGCGCCGGCTTCCGGTCCTGCGTGTTCATCCCGCACGACCTGGAGCAGGGCAAGGTCGTCATGGCCGCGGTCTACGGCGGTGAGCTCGTCGGCATCGAGGGCAACTACGACGACGTGAACCGTTTCTGCTCCGAGCTGATCGGCGACCCGGCCGGCGAGGGCTGGGGCTTCGTCAACGTCAACCTGCGGCCGTACTACGCGGAGGGCTCCAAGACCCTGGCGTACGAGATCTGCGAGCAGCTCGGCTGGCAGCTGCCCGACCAGATCGTCGTGCCGATCGCCTCCGGCTCGCAGCTCACGAAGATCGACAAGGGGCTGCAGGAGCTGATCAAGCTCGGGCTCGTCGAGGACAAGCCGTACAAGATCTTCGGTGCGCAGGCCGAGGGGTGCTCGCCGGTGTCCGTCGCTTTCAAGGCCGGCCACGACGTCGTCCGCCCGCAGAAGCCGAACACCATCGCCAAGTCGCTGGCGATCGGCAACCCGGCGGATGGTCCTTATGTCCTGGACATTGCTCGCCGTACCGGCGGGGCGGTGGAGGATGTGACGGACGAGCAGGTCGTGGACGCGATCAAGGTCCTTGCCAGGACCGAGGGCATCTTCGCGGAGACCGCCGGTGGGGTGACCGTGGGTGTGACGCGCAAGCTGATCGAGAACGGTGTCCTCGACCCGACGAAGACGACGGTTGTCCTGAACACCGGTGACGGTCTCAAGACGCTGGATGCGGTGGCCGGTACGGGGCTTACTGCGACCATTCGTCCCAACCTGGACTCGTTCCGTGAGGCTGGGCTCGCCTAGTCGTCTTCGTCTGCGGGCCGGCGGGGGCTGGTCGCGCCCACGCGGCGGTAGCCGCAAATTCAACACAGCCCCGCGCCCCTGAGGGCGTTTACCTGACCGGAGGTCACAACGTGAGCGTCAACGTCCGCATCCCCACCATCCTGCGCACCTACACCGCCGGGCAGGCCGAGGTCGCCGCCGAGGGTGGCACCCTCGCCGAGGTCATCGCCGACCTGGAGAAGAACCACGCCGGGATTGCCGCCCGGGTTCTGGACGACCAGGGCAAGCTGCGTCGGTTCGTCAACGTGTACGTCAATGACGACGACGTACGTTTTGAGCAGGGGCTGGAAACGGCGACGCCGGACGGTGCGGGCGTCTCCATCATTCCGGCGGTCGCCGGCGGCTGACCGAATGACCGATCATTACCATCGGTAACCCCGGTTACCGAGAGTTCATCGAATTGCCCCCTCCGTGAGAGAAGCGGAGGGGGCAATTCTGTGTGGTTGAGCGAGGTACAGTTGGGGAACGCGCCGCCGATTCACAGGTCGGTGGCCCTTGATTTCTGCCGCCCGCCCGACAAGAAGTAGCCAAAGTGTGCGGGTTTTTTGCGGCTTTTGTTCCGTTTATCAGGTCCGACTTGACCTGAAGTCAGGGGAATTGTCCCCACATTCCCGACCGGCCGTGCCCGGATTTCTCGTCCGATTGACCTGTTGCAGACGGCAGTTGGGCAGATACATTCAGCCGCGGTCGACGCGTTCCGGCGCACGCCCCCGACCGATGGGGGGTGAGGTCTGACCCGGATCCGCGAAGTGTGGATCTGTGCAAGGGCCAGTAATAGGGGAGTTAGGCATGGCTCAGGGCACCGTCAAGTGGTTCAACGCGGAGAAGGGGTACGGCTTCATCGCGGTCGACGGTGGTGCGGATGTTTTCGTCCACTACAGCGCGATCCAGATGGACGGGTACCGCACCCTGGAAGAGGGCCAGCGGGTCGATTTCGAGATCTCGCAGGGTCAGAAGGGGCCGCAGGCGGACATGGTCCGTCTGGCGACCGGCTGAAGCACGCGTCGACTTAAAGCAGCGACGTACTTCTTCGAAGGGCCCGCACCTCCCGGGGTGCGGGCCCTTCGCCGTGCCCGGGCCTGCGCGTGGCCTGCCCGGAGCGTGCTCGGGGGCCGCCTCCGCCCTGTCCGCGCACCGCTGAGCGCCCCGACCGATCCCCGAGAGCCGCTTGCACTCGCATGGGTCGAGTGCTAATCATTGGCGTTAGCACTCTGAAGGTGAGAGTGACAACGAAGGACCGGGTCGGTGAGGCCCGCAGGCCAGGTGGGGCAAGGAACCACGAGGCATGCGAGCCGTCCGTCGCGGGCGCGGGCGCGGTCCGAAGGAATCACCCCCAGTCCTGGAGGGACCACTTCACATGGCCAAGATCATCGCGTTCGACGAGGAGGCGCGGCGCGGCCTCGAGCGCGGCATGAACCAGCTCGCGGACGCCGTGAAGGTGACGCTCGGCCCCAAGGGTCGCAACGTCGTCCTCGAGAAGAAGTGGGGCGCCCCCACGATCACCAACGATGGTGTCTCCATCGCCAAGGAGATCGAGCTCGAGGACCCGTACGAGAAGATCGGCGCCGAGCTGGTCAAGGAAGTCGCCAAGAAGACGGACGACGTCGCCGGTGACGGTACGACCACCGCGACCGTTCTCGCCCAGGCCCTCGTCAAGGAAGGCCTGCGTAACGTAGCCGCCGGCGCCAACCCGATGGCCCTCAAGCGCGGTATCGAGAAGGCCGTCGAGGCCGTCTCCGCCGCCCTGCTCGAGCAGGCCAAGGATGTCGAGACCAAGGAGCAGATCGCTTCCACGGCCTCCATCTCCGCCGCCGACACCCAGATCGGCGAGCTCATCGCCGAGGCGATGGACAAGGTCGGCAAGGAAGGCGTCATCACCGTCGAGGAGTCCCAGACCTTCGGTCTGGAGCTGGAGCTCACCGAGGGTATGCGCTTCGACAAGGGCTACATCTCGGCGTACTTCGCCACCGACATGGAGCGGATGGAGGCGTCGCTCGACGACCCGTACATCCTGATCGCCAACTCCAAGATCGGTTCCGTCAAGGACCTGCTCCCGCTCCTCGAGAAGGTCATGCAGTCGGGCAAGCCGCTGCTGATCATCGCCGAGGACGTCGAGGGCGAGGCCCTGTCGACCCTGGTCGTCAACAAGATCCGCGGCACCTTCAAGTCCGTCGCGGTCAAGGCCCCGGGCTTCGGTGACCGCCGTAAGGCGATGCTGAACGACATCGCCATCCTCACCGGTGGCGAGGTCATCTCCGAGGAGGTCGGTCTCAAGCTCGAGAACACCTCCCTGGACCTCCTGGGCAAGGCCCGCAAGGTCGTCATCACCAAGGACGAGACCACCATCGTCGACGGTGCCGGCTCCTCCGAGCAGGTCGCGGGCCGGGTGAACCAGATCCGCGCCGAGATCGAGAACAGCGACTCGGACTACGACCGCGAGAAGCTGCAGGAGCGCCTGGCGAAGCTCGCCGGCGGTGTCGCGGTCATCAAGGCCGGTGCCGCCACCGAGGTGGAGCTCAAGGAGCGCAAGCACCGCATCGAGGACGCCGTGCGCAACGCCAAGGCGGCCGTCGAGGAGGGCATCGTCGCCGGTGGTGGCGTGGCCCTCATCCAGGCCACCGCTGTCTTCGAGAAGCTGGAGCTCGAGGGCGACGAGGCGACCGGCGCCAACGCCGTGAAGCTCGCGCTCGAGGCCCCGCTGAAGCAGATCGCCGTCAACGCCGGCCTCGAGGGCGGCGTCGTGGTGGAGAAGGTCCGCAACCTCACCCCGGGTCACGGCCTGAACGCCGCGACCGGCGAGTACGTCGACCTGGTCGCCGAGGGCATCATCGACCCGGCGAAGGTGACGCGTTCCGCGCTGCAGAACGCCGCGTCGATCGCCGCGCTGTTCCTCACCACCGAGGCCGTCATCGCCGACAAGCCGGAGAAGGCCGCCGCGCCCGCCGGTGGCGGCATGCCGGGCGGTGACATGGACTTCTGATCGACCTGACGGTTGATCAACGTCCTTACCGAGGGCGGCACTTCCTGTTCCGACAGGGGTGCCGCCCTCGGGCTTTTCCGTCGGTCGAGGGTCGATTCGATGGCCCAGGTCGCTCTCCGTCATCCGTTCCTGGCCTCGCCGAGCGGGGTCGTACCCAGCAGGTTCGCAACACCGCCAGAGTCGGCCTCAAGCACCGGCGATCGTGCTGAACCGCGCGTCGGCGTAGTGGGAACCGACCGCGGGCTGGCCCGTGTAGTTCGGGCCGGCGGCCGGGTCGGCGCCCAGGTAGTGGAACGGGAGCGTGACCTCGCGCCCGCCTTCGAGGGTGAGCCGGTGGTGGCGGGCGCTGTAGCGGAAGCCGGCCGAGCGCAGGGCCGAGACCGTCGCCCGGCCCGCCGCCGAGCCGTCGGCCCAGCGGATCGACTCGGGGTCGAAGTGCGCGGCGAGCAGTCCGTCGGGGGCGAGCCAGGAGGCGGCGCGGGCGAGGAGGCCGAGCTGGTCGCCGACGTAGTGCAGGCCGTGTACGCAGGTGATCAGGTCGTACGTCCGGGTCGGCGCCCAGGTCGACACCGAGGCCACGACCTCCGTCAGGGTCGGCGGGGCCGGCAGGCGGACCAGCGGGCCGACCAGGTCGATCCCGGTGAGGGCCGCGTCGTCGGGCAGCGTCGAGGCGGCCTCCCGCAGGGCGTGGCCCTCGCCGCTGCACAGGTCCAGCCAGGAAGGGGCGTGGGGTCGGGCGGCCAGCCGGGACAGGGGATCGAAGCCCAGTTCACGGGCGTAGCTGTTCACTCCGGCGAGTCCGCGTTCCCGGTTCATCGTGTTGTTGGCGACGACGGAGGAGCGTTCCAGCTCGCTCGTGGAGAGCAGTGAGGACTTCGGCATACGCACATTCTCCGTGCGGGGTGGCCGGGATCACGGGCGGATACGGCAGCCACGGAATGCGCGGACCCGCATAATCGGTTGCTTAAGTCGGTGCAACAATGCATACGCACATACCAGCCGGTCAATGACTCAATGAACCCTCACTCCAGGAGCCCCCGCGTGACCGTCACCACGACCTCCGCCTCCCGTGCGGCCCAGATCCTGTCCCGGCCGACCACGATCAACGGCCTGACCGTCCCCAACCGCATCGCGATGGCGCCGATGACGCGCATGTTCTCCCCGGGCGGCATCCCCGGCGAGGACGTGCTGTCGTACTACGCGCGCCGCGCCGCCGCCGGCGTCGGCCTGATCGTCACCGAGGGCACCTACGTCGGGCACGACTCGGCCGGAGAGAGCGACCGCGTCCCGCGCTTCCACGGCGAGGAGCAGCTGGCGGGCTGGGCCAAGGTCGCCGAGGCGGTGCACGCGGGCGGCGGCACGATCGTGCCGCAGCTCTGGCACATCGGCATGGTCCGCAAGCCGGGCAGGCCGCCCTACGCCGACGCCCCGCCGGTCGGCCCCTCCGGTCTGCGCATCGGCGCCGAGGAGGCCACCGGCAAGGCGATGACCCAGAGCGACCTGGACGACGTCATCGGCGCGTTCGCCCAGGCCGCCGCGGACGCCGAGCGCATCGGCTTCGACGGCGTGGAGATCCACGGCGCCCACGGCTACCTCGTCGACCAGTTCCTCTGGGAGGGCACCAACCGCCGCACGGACGCGTACGGCGGCGACCCGGTGGCCCGTACGAAGTTCGCCGCGGAGATCGTGGCCGCCGTACGCGAGAAGGTCTCCGCATCCTTCCCCGTCATCTTCCGCTACTCGCAGTGGAAGCAGGAGGCCTACGACGCCCGCCTCGCCGAGACCCCCGAGGAGCTGGACGCCATCCTCACCCCGCTCGCCGCGGCCGGCGTCGACGCCTTCCACGCCTCCACCCGCCGCTACTGGATCCCGGAGTTCGACGGCTCCGACCTCAACCTGGCCGGCTGGACGAAGAAGCTCACCGGCAAGCCGGCCATCACCGTCGGCTCGGTCGGCCTCGACGGCGACTTCATCGGCGCGTTCATGGGCGAGGGCTCCACGGTCAAGGGCTTCGACGACCTCCTGGACCGCCTGGAGCGCGACGAGTTCGACATGGTGGCCGTCGGCCGCGCGCTGCTCCAGGACCCTGAGTGGGCGGCGAAGGTCCTCGGTGACCGCGTCGACGAGCTGAAGCCGTACGACGCCGCGTCGCTGAAGACGCTGAGCTGATCGGCAACTCCGCGCTAACGTCCGGGAGATGAGAATCCTTCATCTCTCGGACACGCACATCGAGCGAACCGACGGCCCCAACAAGTACGGCGTCAACGCCACCGATTCGCTGCGGCTGATGCTCGCCGAGCTGCGGCATCAACGGGACGTGGACGCGGTGGTCGTCACCGGAGACATCGCCGACGACGGATCTGTGGAGGCGTACACGGCCGTACGGGAACTGGTGGGCGGGTTCGCGCAGCGGCTGGGCGCGCCGGTGTTCTACACGACCGGCAACCACGACGAGCGGGACGCCTTCGGGAAGGTGCTGGCCGGCGGGCATCCGGAACCGGAGCTGGTCCTGGACTCCGAGGCGTCGGAGCGGGCCGCGGTGAGCACGGTCGCGGGCTGGCGTTTCGTGACGCTGGACTCGCTGGTGCCGGGGAAGGTGTACGGCCATCTGGGCACGGCCCAACTGGACTGGCTGCGCGGGGCGTTGAGCGAGCCCGCCGAGCGGGGCACCGTCCTCGCCTTCCACCACCCGCCGATCAGCCTCGACATCTCGGCGACCCAGCCGCACTTCGGGCTGCGGAACCCGGGGGAGCTGGGGGAGGTGATCCGGGGGAGTGACGTACGGGTCGTGCTGACCGGTCACTACCATCTCCAGCTCTTCGGGCTGCTGGAGTCGGTGCCGGTGTGGGTCACGCCCGGTGTGGTCAACCGCATCGACCTGACGTCCGCGCCCGGGACGGAGCGCGCGGTGCGCGGGGCCTCGGCGTCGCTGGTGGAGCTGGGCGGGGCGGCGGGGCCGATGTTCCACACCTTCCATGCGCGGGACCCCAGGGCGCACGAGACGGTGTACGAGCTGGACGAGGAGCAGGTGCGGTCGTTCGTGGAGCGGGAGGCGTGACCTGCGTCGGCGTGACCTGACTCTGGCTCCCTTGAGTAAGTCAATCAACTGACTTAAGGTTGCCTCGGTCAATTAAGAGTCAAGCGCTCCCGCATGTACGCCGACGGAGGCCGCACCATGTCCGACGCACCGACCCGTCCCGCCGAGGCGGCCGGAGGCGCCGCCCCGCCGAGATCGAACGGCGTGGTGGCGGTGCTGGCCTTCGCCGGGATCGTCGTCTCGCTGATGCAGACCCTGGTCATCCCGATCGTCCCGGAGCTGCCGAAGCTCCTCGACGCGCCCGCGTCGGACACGGCCTGGGCCGTCACGGCGACCCTGCTGGCCGCCGCCGTGGCCACGCCGGTGATGGGGCGGCTCGGCGACATGTACGGCAAGCGGCGGATGCTGCTGGTCAGCGTCTTGCTGCTGGTGACCGGCTCGGTGGTCTGCGCCCTGAGCGAGTCACTGGTCCCGATGATCGTCGGGCGGGTGCTCCAGGGCTTGGCCTCCGGTGTCATCCCCCTCGGCATCAGCATCATGCGCGACGAACTCCCCGCCGAGCGCCTCGGCTCCGCCACCGCCCTGATGAGCGCCTCCCTCGGCATCGGCGGCGCGCTCGGTCTGCCTGCCGCTGCGCTCATCGCGGACAACTTCGACTGGCACGTCCTGTTCTGGACATCGGCCGGTATGGGTGTCGTGGCGCTGGTGTGCGTGCTGCTGGTCGTGCCCGAGTCGAAGGTCCGCACGGGCGGGCGCTTCGACCTGGTCGGCGGGGTCGGGATGGCGGCCGGCCTGGTCTGCCTGCTGCTGGCCGTCTCCAAGGGTGCCGACTGGGGCTGGGGCAGTGGTACGACGCTGGGGCTGTTCGCGGCAGCGGTCGTGATCCTGCTCGCCTGGGGCTGGTGGGAGCTGCGGGTTGAGCAGCCGCTGGTCGACCTGCGGACCACGGCCCGCCGTCAGGTGCTGGTCACCAACCTGGCCTCGATCGCGGTGGGCTTCGCGATGTTCGCGATGAGCCTGGTCATCCCGCAGCTCCTCCAGCTCCCCGCGCAGACGGGATACGGCCTCGGCAGGTCGATGCTGGTCGCGGGCCTGTGCATGGCGCCGTCGGGCTTGGTGATGATGGCGACGGCCCCGGTGTCGGCGGCCATCTCGCGGGCCAAGGGGCCGAAGGTCACGCTGATGGTGGGGGTGCTGATCGTTGCTGCCGGATACGGCCTCAACATCGTCCTGATGTCCGAGGTCTGGCACTTCGTCCTGGTGGCCTGCATCATCGGCGCCGGCGTCGGCTTCGGTTACGGCTCGATGCCCGCGCTGATCATGAGCGCCGTGCCTGCTTCGGAGACGGCCGCGGCGAACAGCCTCAACACGCTGATGCGCTCGCTGGGGACGTCGACGGCGAGTGCGGTCGCGGGCGTGATTCTGGCCCAGATGACGACGGACCTGGGCGGTTACGCCCTTCCGTCCGAGAACGCCTTCAAGGTGGTCCTGGCGGTGGGCGCCGGGGCGGCGCTGCTGGCGTTCGTGGTGGCGTCGTTCATTCCGAGGCAGGGGGTGGCTGCCGCTGGTGGGGAGCCGGTGGCGGAGGGGGCGGCGGCGGAGTCGGTGGGGGCGACGGCTAAGTCGTAGGGCGGACTGGGGCGGACTAGCCCCTCCGCTCGACGACGAGCCATGCAGTGCCACTCGCAGATTGGACGGTACGCATCATGACGACCAACGAAGAGACCCGCGGCGACGAGGCCCAGGTCCCGTTCTGGTTCGATCCGCTGTGCCCCTGGGCCTGGATCACCTCGCGCTGGCTCCTGGAGGTCGAGCAGGTCCGGCCGGTGCGCGCCGACTGGCGGTTCATGTCCCTCGCCTACCTGAACCTCGACCAGCGCGAGGCAAGGGCCTCAGCGAGGACTACCAGAAGCTGATGAGCACGGCCTGGGGGTCGGTGCGAGTCTGCGCCGCAGCCGCCGAGCAGCCGGCCGCCCCGTGCTGGGGCGGCCGCTGTACACGGCCATCGGCACCCGGCTGCACAACCAGCGGCGCCGCGAGGATCCCACCGTCATCACCGAAGCCCTGGCGGAAGCCTCGCCTGGTCCGCCGAGTCGGGCTCCGCCCGCCTGGCCGGCATCGCGGCCTGGGCCGACTGCACCGTGACCGGGCTGACCGACGGAGGAGACCACGTCATCGTCCTCGGCGCCGTGGTCCACGCGGACGCTGCCGATGTCGCGCCCTTGGCCTACCACGCGCGGACGTTCGGCACCCACCGCCGGGCCGAGGAAGTGGTCCGGTGACGGCGTTCATCGTCCGACCTGGGCAAACGCCCCGACTCCTACCCCCGAGGCGCCCCCGAAGACCCCCGAACCATCAGCTCCCCCCGAACCGTGGCGATCCCCCCGGGCGGCGGCTCCTCGCGCCCCATGGCGATCCGCTCCGCCTCGGTCCCGGTCACGGCGGTGGTCTCGGCAGCCGAGGCTGCCAGGGCCTCGACCAGCTCTTCCCGCGCGATCACCCGCCGGTCCAGCTCGATCTCGGCGGCCTCCAACACCCCAGCCAACCAGGCGACTTCCTGCCGCAGCCCTTCCACCCGAACCCTGGCCGCTGCCTCTCGCCCCTCCAGCATTCCCAGCACCGACGCCACCGTGCACCCCTCAACCACGAAGCGGAAACAAGACGCCGCATGCCTCCCTCACCCCGGGCGAAACCATTCCTTGCCAGAAGAACTGAGCGATCACGTTCGGATGAGATGCGGCTTCCAGGGATCTTGTGCTGTCCGCCCTCAACTCCTAGGATCCACGACGTTCGAAAGTTCGGTTCACGTTCGCAGTATCGAACGCCCGGCTGAAGCGGCTTGCGCATGGTGTACATGCCGGGCATGACGGCACCCGCATCATCCGTCCCGGTAAGACTCTCCCCCCACACGCCGAATGCCGGACTTGGAAGGGTGCCCCTGGCATTAGTGCGGCAAGCCCCGATCGCCTCCTGGAGCTTCGTGTGACGTCACCCGCACCATGCCCGCGCCCGCGCCTGTGCCGCGCGGCCGTGCTCCTCCTGTCAGGCCTGGCGCGGCCGGCCCGTCGTCCAACTCGTAGGCGGTGCCTGGGACACGCCGTATCCCAGCCCCGTCCTGCTGCCCCCACCCCGCCAGGTCACCCCACTGACCGGCGTCGGCACCTTCGACGGAACGACCGTGAAACCGAAGTGGGAATGGAACCACAATTCGGACAACGGCAAGTGGTCCGTCAACAACGGCCTGACCCTGCGCACCGCGACGGTCGCCAACGACCTGTACTGGGCCCGCAATACCCTCACCGACCGGATTCAGGGACCCACCTCCACCGCGACCATCCAGCTGGACTACGCGACGATGCGCGACGGCGACCGGGCCGGACTCGCCCTGCTGCGCGACCTCTCCGCGTGGATCGGCATCGAACGAGACGGCGGCACAACACGGTAGTGATGGTCAACGGCTTGACCATGGACAGCAATTGGAACACCACCGGCACCGGCACCGAAGTCGCGAGCGCCAACGTCACGGGCGGTCGCATCTGGCTGCGCGCGGCCGCCGACATCCGCCCCGGCGCCTCCCGTCCGGGAACCTTCTCCACAGCACCGACGGCACCAACTTCACCCGCCTGGGGCCCGCGTTCACCATGGGCGACACCTGACAGTTCTTCATGGGCTGCCGCTTCGCCCTTACCAACTACGCCACGCAGACACTCGGCGGCTCCGTCCGCATCGCACGGTTCGCGCTGACCACACCCCGAGCGCAGCAACGTTCCTCTCCCCGCATCTGACCGGCTGCTCAGTCCCCGAGCCGCAGCGCCAGGAAGGACCACACCATGTCCAGTACCGACGTCCACAGGCCAATGGCTCCCCCGACCGCAGTGAGACCACCCGCCACCGGTACGAGACTCGCCCGGGCAACCTGGGTGCTGATCCTCATGTTGGCGTTCGCCGTCCTTCCTGCCGCGGTGCATCCCACGGCGGCCAAGGCCGACAACCCGATCGTGCAGCACGTCTACACCGCCGACCCGTCCCCGCTGGTGCACAACGGACGGGTCTACCTCTACACCGGGCACGACGAGGACGGCTCCACCGACTCCTTCGTGATGAAAGACTGGCGGGTGTGGTCCTCCGCCGACATGGTCAACTGGACCGACCACGGCACACCGCTCAGCCTGAACACCTTCAGCTGGGCAGGCGCCAACGCGTGGGCGGGCCAGGCCATCGAACGGGGCGGCAAGTTCTACTGGTACGTGCCGGTGACGGTCCGGGCGACCGGCGCATTCGCCATCGGCGTGGCGGTGGCGGACAGCCCCACCGGACCGTTCCGGGACGCCCTCGGCCGCCCGCTGCTGGAGAACACTGAGTTCGACCCGACCGTCTTCATCGACGACGACGGTCAGGCCTACCTCTACTGGGGCAACCCCAACCTGTGGTACGTCAAGCTGAACGCCGACATGACCTCCTACTCGGGCAGCCCCACCAAGATCCCGCTCACCACCTCGGGATTCGGCACCCGCACCGACAACCCCGACCGTCCCACGCTGTACGAAGAAGGGCCGTGGGCCTACAAGCGGAACGGTCTGTACTACCTGGTGTACGCGGCCAGGTGCTGCCAGGAGTTCATCGCCTACTCCACGGCACCCAGCCCGACCGGACCCTGGACCTACCGTGGAACAGTCATGCCCGCCCAGGGCAACAGCTTCACCAACCACCCGGGCATCGTGGACTTCAAGGGCGGTTCGTACTTCTTCTACCACAACGGCGCCCTCCCGGGCGGAGGCGGCTTCACCCGCTCGGTAGCCGTGGAGAAGTTCTCCTACAACGCCGACGGCACCATTCCGACAATCAACATGACGAGCACGGGTGCCCCGCAGGCCGGCCCACTCGATCCGTACGTCCGCCAGGAGGCCGTGACGATCGCCTGGGGTTCCGGGATCGAGACCGAATGGTCCAGTGACGGCGGAATGAACGTCGGCTGGATCGAGAACGGCGACTACACCAAGGTCAAGGGAGTGGCCTTCGGGGCCGGCGCCTCCTCCTTCGCCGCACGCGTCGCCTCGGCCACCAGCGGCGGCACCCTCGAAGTGCGCCTGGACGGTCCGAGCGGGACGATCGTGGGCCGGTGCGGTGTGCCGAACACCGGTGGCTGGCAGGCCTGGACCACGGTGACCTGCCCAGTGAGCGGCGTGACGGGAACCCATGACCTCTACCTGACGTTCAGCGGCGGCAGCGGCTACTTGTTCAATGTCAACTGGTGGCAGTTCACCCGCGCCGCGTAACCGCACCGCGTTGACTTGCTCCTCGGGCTGAAGCCCGAGACTTCCGGCCTTCCCGTGCGTTGCTTTGCCACTACGTGACACAGCAACGGACGGGAATCCGTGGCTTCCTACTTCGTCGCGCTGTGCCGGGACGAGTCCTGGTCCGACCTGCGCTCCGCAGGCTGTAACCGCCAGTCCGGCGGCCGTTCTCACGTTCTTCGCGGCGTAGTGGTCCCGGTCGTGGACCGCACCGCAGGCGGCACAGGTCCAGGTCCGAGCGCCGCCACCGCCACCAGGAGTTTCTCCGCTTCCTGAAGGTCATCGACGCCGCCGTCCCCAAGGACGTCGAACTCCACCTGGCCCTGGACAACTACGCCACCCACAGGACCGAGCCGGTCAAGAAGTGGCTGCTGCGCCACCCCCGCTTCCACGATAGTGGAGTCGGAGTTGTCGCCACCACGTGGCCGCAGCCGGAGGAGTGGCCGTGCTTGCTGGATCGGGCAATGGCAGTGGGGGGTGCCGGATGGAGCCGGTGGTCACCCGGTGACGGCGCCCAGCGAGCAGCCGCTGTGCGCGACGCATTGGCCGCGTAGCAGCCAGGTCAGTTCCAGCTGGTGGGCGGTCAGAGAGGCCGTGGAGCAGTTCGCCGGCGAGGGTGGGCGTCGCCACTGTCTGCGGACGGGGCATCGAGTCCTCCAAGCGACGCCTTGAGCGTCCCGGCACCCTTCCAGCCGGGCTGCCACTCTCGCTGGCCGCGGCGGCCACCAGCACAGAGTTCGACCAGCTCATCAAGACGTCGCACCACGAGGCGTTCGACGAAGTCGGCCTCGACGTCGGGACACCCGTCCTGCGGATCGCCGGCACGACCCTGTTCGGCCCCGTGGTCACCCCGGCTCCCCGCGGCGAAGCCGCCGGACAGCTCTGGGACGGCCTGTGATGGTCGCGGCGACGGACGGCTTCTTCGAGCTCAAGCGGAGCCGCAACGCCAAGCCGTCCTTCGACTGAGCCAGCCGGCCCAAACAGCACGCAGAACCACCCGGGCCCGTAGCGCGTGTCCGGCCCGCACGGATCCGGATCCCCTTCACACCGCCACGTGCGGTACCCCGACCACGAGAACGAGGTGAGCCCGTTGGAGTACGACGCCCTCACCGGCTGGGACGACGCCGCCACCGCCGAGACCTACGCCGCTTTCACCCGCGCCTACCCCATGTACAGCGCCTCCAGCCGCGACCTGGCCACGCGTGCCGGTCTCACCAGCAGCCGTGTGATCGTCGACCTGTGTGGCGGCACCGGTACGACGGCCGAGGCCATCCTCGCCCTGGCACCACCCGACGCCACCGTCGTCTCCCTCGACAGCTCCGCCGCCATGCAGAACATCGGCTGCCGCCTCCTCACCGACCCCCGACTGACCTGGGTCAACGCACCCGCCGAAGACCTGGCCGACCACGTCCCGACACGCAGCGTCGATGCCGTCGTGTGCAACTCGGCGGTGTGGAAGACCAACGTCGCCGCGGTGGTCACCGCGGTGCGCCGTGTACTGCGGCCCGGAGGCCGGTTCGTCTTCAACATCGGTGGCGCGTTCGCCGGCGTCACCCACCCCGACGCAGGCCGACAAGGCGTACTCCTCACGCGCGATCCGCGAACACCTGCGCAAGCGCGGAATCCAGGCGATCATCCCCGTCCCTGCCGACCAACGCGGCCACCGCCTGCGGCGCGGAAGCCGAGGCGGCAGGCCACCGGCCTTCGACCGCGAGGCATACAAGCAGCGCAACACCATCGAACGCTGCATCAACCGCTTGAAACAGTGGCGAGGCATCGCCACCCGCTACGAGAAGACCGCGACCATCTACCTGGCCGGACTCCACATCGCGGGCATCTTCCTCTGGTCTGCGCGGTGATCCAAACGAAATGCCCTAGGGCGGACCGGGGCCTACAGGTTGCCCAGCGGCTCGATGTCGACCTTCACCGGCGTACCCCACACGCGCAGCACCTCGTAGTCGGTGAACTCGTGCACCAGCCGGTAGGCCATGGCGGGGCGCGGGCCGCGGCGCTGGGCGGCGAGATAGAGCTCGGCCTCGTGGCGGTCGCGGCGCGGGGTGCCGCACAGCTGCCACTCCTGCCCGTTCCACAGCTCCGGCAGCCAGCGCTGCTGGGGCTGGGGGCGGTCGCCGCGGACGCCGTAGCGGGAGGGGGCGGAGGGCTCGGAGGAGCGGCGGGCGTCGGGGGCCGGGCCGTTGAACTCGGAGCGGGGGGCTGCCCGGCGGCGGGTCTCGCAGAGCAGGCAGAGGTCGGGGGCGGCGGTGTCGACGGGGCCGTTGGGGTGCTCCGGGCAGCGGGTGGTGGGGGCGGCGCCGGTGACGCTCTCGTCGAGGAGGTCGAGGGCGCGGCGGAGGTCGGCCTTCATCTCGTGGAGCTTGGCGTCCGGGGTGGTGGCGGTGAGGGCCTCGCCGTGCTCGCCGAGGAGGCGGAGGGCTCGGCCCAGGGCGGTCAGCTGGGCGTGGTTCATGGGGTGGCTCCGGGGCTTTGCGGGGGCCTGGTCAGGTGTTGCGGCCGGCCTTCAGCATGCACATGGAGATCCTCTGCCTCCAATTGGGCCATGAACTCGTCGTGGGGCAGTGATGGACCGGACGGAGTCGCCGCGCGGGCGCGCGCTTCGGCGATGTCGGCTTCGTCGAGTAGGCGCTGCTGCTCTTCCAGCGGGTTCATGGGGCTGCTCCGTCCGTCCGTGTGAGTGTCAGTCCGCGTAGTCCTTGAGTTCCTCGGTGTCGAGGGTGAAGCCGAGGGGGTCGGGGAGTTGGGCCGGGGTCCCCCAGGGGTGGGAAGCGATCTGCTGGTAGCGGTCGTCCTTCGGCTCGCTGTACACGACGACGGTGTTGTTGTCGCGGTCGATGAGCAGGTAGATCGGGATGTCTGCTGCCGCGTAGCCGACGGGCTTGTCGATGCGGTCTCGTTGATTGGTGTCGCGATCGTGGGACGTGATCTCGACAGCCATCACGATGCCGTTGGATCCGGACCACTCGCCGTGGCCCTTGAAGTGGCCCTTGCGTGCGACGGCGCCGTCAGTGCGGGCGCGACCCTTGCGGTAGGCCTCGGTCTTGACACCGGACTCGCCATAGACGCGGAGGTCAGGGCGATGCTGCATGCATTGCTCCTGAAGCCAGACGAAGATCTCCCGGTGGTTGCCGTCCGGCATTGCCTTGACCTCGAGTTTTCCATTGATGTACTCAAGCCGGACGGTCTCCGGCGCCCGGCGCTCCAGTTCCTCGAAGTCTTCGACGCTGAGCGGATCCTTGGTCCGGACCCGTCCGTTGACGAATTCGAGCCGCACATGCTCCGGGGCGGCTGCGGCGAGGTCCTCGAAGTCCTCGATGGGCATCTGCGGGCGTTCGGCGGTGCTGGGGGTCATGGCTTCGCCTCCTCCCCTCCATCGTGCCCCGGGGTGATGTCGGCGGACCGTAGGAGCTGTCATGCCGGTGCCCTTTCTTGTCGTCGTTGGGACATTGCGGCACGGATTTCTGCCGCGTGGGCATGGATTGCGGAGGCTTGCAGCGGCGTGGGGGAGCCGTCGGGGGCGCGTTCGCCCCGGCACGCGCCGCAGATGCCGCCCGGTAGCGCCTCCGGGCGGCCGGGCACTCCGCACTTCGCGCACTCCAGGATGCGGAGGGGTGCGCGGACGGGGGTGCGTTCCGGTGGGAGCTTGGTGGTGAGGCGGTTGCGGATCAGGGCGGCCGGGTGGTGGACCGGGGTCGGGAGGCCGGTGGTCAGGGCACGCAGTACGTCCGTGTCGGTGGCGCCGCGCGCGTACCACTCGGCGACCAGGGGCGCGAGGGCCGCGCAGTCAGCGGCCGACAGTGACAGTGCGGGGGTCTCGCGGCCGAGGGCGGCCAGCAGGATGTAGGCGCGGGAGCGGGTCGGGCGCGGGTGGTCCGGAGGGTCCGTCGGCTCCTGCGGTACGTCGCCCCTCGTGAACGCCGCCCACCAGGCGTCGTCGCGTGCGGTACGGGAGAACCACGATCGGGTGATCCAGCGGGCGGCGCCGGAATCGGAGGTCAGGTGCTCGCGTCCTCGGCGTAAGTGGCCTGCCTGCTGGAGGTTGTTGAGGGCCGTGCGGAGGGCGCACTGTCCGTACGGGAGCTGCTTGGCCAGCGTTTTTACGGAGATGTCGGCGCCGTCGGGGAGGCGGTCGATGTAGGCGGCGATGGCGGCTTCGCGGGGTGGGAGGGCGGCGAAGTCGTGGTTCGTGCGGCGGTGTTGGTCGGGCGCTGACCGTTTCCCGTAACCCGGATTGGCCAGGGGGTGCGGGGAGGCGTGCGCGGACAGGGAGGCAGCACTAAGCTTGGCATCAGCCACTGGATCGACCTTTGCTCGATCTCGTAGGTCAAGCCCCCGCAGGTGTTGCGAGCACCTGGCGGGGGCTGTTCGTTAATCGGGCACGCTAGACGACCGTGACTGTGCGTGGCAAGTCGAACGCGTCAAGTCAACTCGCCGGGTGGGAGGGTGGGTTGAGGCCCTCCAACCATTCCTTGCAAAGAGGGCTCGGGGCTGGACGCTTGAGCTTCGGGGGGCTGTTCAGGTCGCCCAGTAATCCCGGTCCGGTAGTTCGACCCAGTGGTCCGGTGGGCCGATGACCGCTCGGGTGTCGGTCGGGCGCAGACCGGCGTAGGCGAGCGAGTAGGCCACTGCCTGGTGGCAGTAGACGTACGAGAACAGGACATCCGCCGGACCGTCCTCCGGGTCCGGGCCGCCGCCCGGGTGCAGGTCCCAGCCCTCGCAGACGCCGTCGCGGTGGATGCTGCCCTGGTTGCCGCTCTTGGGGTTGGCGTACAGACCGTAGGAGACGGTGCCTGCGGACAGGCGGGTGTGTACGCCGGGCATCGAAGGGCCGTAACCCCACGGCTGGGTGACGACGCAGCCGCCCGGCACGGTCGTCACGCCGATGAGCCGCAGGGTCTCGTCCGGGTCGTAGGCGTACGGGTCCTCCAGCAGCTCGGCCGCCAGCTCGGCGTCGGCCGGTGTCGCCTCCAGGCGGCGTATCGCCTCCTCGGCGTCGATCCCGGCCACGCATGCCAGCCCCAGGCCGTCGTAGTAGATGTCCCCGAGGGCCGCGATGAGCCGGCGGCCTTCCTCCGCCACCGCGCGCTCCGCTTCCGTCAGACCGGGCTGAGCCCCGGGCGCGGCGGCGAACAGGTCGGGCTCCGGCCCGGCGAGGCTCAGCCGCCCCGGCGTCCAGCCGCCGTACCCGATCCACCCCGGGTCGGCTCCGGCGGCGGCCAGTGCTCGCGCGTTCTCGGAACGGCCCGCCACCACCGCCTCCCACAGTGCCGTAGTCCCGTCCTCCAGCGCGTCCACGTCCGCCACGCGCCGGGCCAGTTCCGCGACGACCTCGGGCGAGCCGAACACCGCTGCCCGGTGCAGGGGCCGCGAGCCTCCGCGGCCCCACCTCTCCGGATCGGCTCCCGCGTCGAGACGCCGCCTCACGTCCTCGTGGTCATCCCAGTCCCAATGGTCCATGCCCGCCCAGCCGTCGGCGTCCCTGCCCGTCATCCATGCCCCCACCAGTCCGTCGATCTCCCGTGCTCACACCATCGCAGACAGCACTGACAACGGCGGCGCCGCACCCTCCGCTCGGAACACGACCAGGATCCCCTCTGGTGGACTGACGCCATGACGATCCTGCCGCCGCGCCTGCTGAAGGCGCTCGAACAGTTCAATGCCGCCCGTCCCTGGGACCACAACGCTCACTATCACCGTTGGATCCTGCGGCAGTTGCCCCGCCGGTTCGCGACCGCGCTGGATGTCGGTTGCGGGACGGGGGATCTTGTCCGGCTGCTGGCCACGAGAGCGGACAAGGGGGTTGTCGGTATCGACTCCGACGCAGGGATCGTCGGGCGGGCGCGGGAGTTGACCCCGCCCAGCACTCCCGCCACCTTCACCGTCGCCGACGCTCCGGGCGGGATTCCCGAGGGGCCGTACGACGTCATCACCTGCGTCGCCGTACTCCATCACCTGCCGCTCGGCGAGACCCTGGCCCACCTGCGACAGCAACTCGCCCCCGGCGGAACCCTGGTGGTGGTCGGACTGGCCCGTGACGAGGACTACGTCGACCATCTGCTCGGCTTCGTCTCGATCCCGCTCAACCTGCTCATGGGGCTCGTCAAGAACCGGGGCCGGCGCACGGTGGTCCGGCCCGTCTCCATGACCGCGGTGACCCGACCCGCGGTCATCCCGTTCGGTGACATCGCCGGTGAAGCCCGGCGCGTCCTTCCCGGCGTACGGCTGCGGCGGCGGTTGTTCTGGCGGTACACGCTCGTCTGGCGTGGCTGACGCTCAGCCCATGCTCTTCGCGCCGTCCAGGGCCTCCCGGATGATGTCGGCGTGGCCGGAGTGCTGGGCCGTCTCGGCGACGATGTGCATCAGCACCCTGCGGGCCGACATCCGAGCCCCGGGCTCGTTCCACGGGGCCTTGGGCAGCGGATGGGTGACGTTCAGGTCGGGCAGGGTGGTGACCAACTCGTCGGTCTCGCGGGCCACTTCCTCGTACGCCGCCAGTACGCCGGCCAGCGTCTCGCCGGGCAGCATCCGGAACTCGTCGGCTCGCGCGGCCCAGTCGGCCTCGGTCAGGGCGGTGAAGTCGGGCATCGCCGACGGGCCGTGCTGGATGAACTCGACCCAGTGCCGCTCCACCGACGTGACGTGCTTGATCAGGCCGCCCAGACACAGCTCACTGACCGTGGTCCGCTGCCCTGCCTGCTCGTCGGTGAGGTCCCGCGTGGTGAAGCGCAGGAAGTGGCGCTGCTTGGCAAGTGCCTCCAGCAGGTCGCTGCGCTCGTCGGAGACGGTGGTGGCGGTGGCGTTGTTGTGCGTGGTCTCAGTCATGACAGCCACGCTAGGAGGCAACTAGGTCAGATCCTGACCGCTTCGACGAAGGCCGCCCAAGCCGATGCTCGGAAGATGAGCTTCGGGCCGTGGGGGTTCTTGGAGTCGCGGACGGGGACGACGGTGGGGTGGCCGTCGGCTACTTCGAGGCAGTCGCCGCCGCCTTGGCTGTACGTCGACTTGCGCCAGCGGGCGACTTCCAGGCAATTGTCACCGCCTTGGCTGTAGCTCGACTTGTGCCAAGTGGCGGTGCTCAGGTCGTCGTCAGGGGTGTTCCTCATGGGTGTAATCCTGCGCTAACTCCTCGATCAGGACCAGGGACTTCTCCCGCGAGAGTGCGGAGGCCACGAGAAGATCGAACCTGAACCTCTGTTGGACGACCGTAGCCGGGTCGTCCTCCAGTCGTCCGGTGCCGACCCCCTCGTAGTAGACCAGCGGTGGGGCGTCCTCGAACTCCATCAGCTTCAAGGCACCTCGCATCGCTGGGTGTGCTCCCGCGCTGAACGGCAGTACCTGCACGATGACCCGGTTTTGGCGGGCGAGGTTGGCGATGTGGTGTAGGGCCTCCGCCATCACTGCTCGACCGCCGGTCACCCGTCGCAGGGCAGCCTCGTCAAGCACCGTCCACAACACAGGCTTTGTTGGGTGGCCCAGCAGACGGACCCGCTCCATCCGACCTTCCGTCCACTCCTCGATGGTCTCTTCCGTCGCAGTCGGGTCGTAGGCGCGGTTCACAGCCTGTGCGTACGCGGGTGTCTGCAGCAGCCCGGGGATGAGGAGCGGTGCGTACTGCCTGATTACCGTGGCTTGCCCCTCGGCTTCAGCCGCCTCGGCGAAATGGTCCTCATACCTCGACTTGGCTGCTGCGGAGCAGTTCCGCTCGAAGAACCCGTCCGTTTCCAGCGCCTCGTCGATCAGCGGGGCCATATCCGGCCGCAAGCGCCGCGTCCCGGCCTCCAGTTGCCCCACGAACGTGCCGCTGACGAACAGCTTCAGGCCCAGCGACTCCTGGCTGAGGCCCTTTCTTTCGCGGGCGTGTCGTAATTCCGCGCCCAGCAGCGCGCGGGGCGATGACGACGGGTCGAGGTCCTTGGGTCCCGGCATGGCAGCTCCAGGTCGAACATCGGAGATGTTGGTGTCTCCCGTATGGCCAGGCTAGAGCGGTGCCCGCCACGCTGTGTTGTGAATCGCAAACTCTGTGTGGATACGGGAGGCAAGTGTGCCGTCGACCGAAGAAGTGGTGGCGTCTTTGCGGGAGGCCCTCGTGGGCGCCGGTGTCGTGTTGCCGTCGCTGTGCGTGGACCCGGTGACCGGCGCCAGTGACGAGCCGTTCCCGCTCGTCGACCTCGGGCGCTGCAATGTCCGTGTCGCCGAGAAGCTGGCCTCCGTGGTGCGCGGGGAGCGGCCGGCCGTCGGCAGTCATGCCGTGGATGTGCGGGACGGGCGTATCGGCGAGGTCAGGGGGCACGTGGGCGGCAAGGTGCAGTTGCGGCCCGTGGGGGGCGGGCGGGAGTGGGACTGTCCGCCGGACGCGGTGGAGGTGGCGCCGCGCGGGGAGGTGTTGCGGGAGCAGGTCCGGGGCGTCAACCGGGAGGGGAGGATGCGTTGTTGAGCCGAGACGCCTGGTGGGAGCCGGGTGGGAAGGGCGTGTTGAGGCCAGACCTTCCCACCCGGTCCTCGTCAGGGGGCCGTGGTTCAGCCGAGCTTGGTCGCCTGGGCGTCGATGACGGCCGTCGGCTGCTCGAACGCCTCGCCCCGGGTGACCGCCGCGATGTTGAAGGACGAGAAGCCCGCGAGCGTGCTGCCCTGACGGAGGACGACGACCTTGGTCTCGCCCGCGCTGCCGTCCTGCTTCGTGCCCACCGTCCAGGCGACGGCGTCCTCGCCGGCCGCGACCTTCTCCTCGGTGACCTTCGTGACCTGCTGCTTCTCACCGTCGAGCGTCATGGCGAAGCCCCCGGCGCACTTCTTGCCGGCCTCCCGCAGCGTGGTGAGGGTCTGCTCGGCGCCGTCGGCGTCGTAGGACCAGAGGGAGGTCATCGTCTTGGTGATGTCGAGCGAGTCGAGCGTCGCCTCCTCGGCCTCCTTCTCCGTCATCTCGGCGAGTTCCTCCGCCGAGGGCATGCCCTTCTTGGATGCCGCGGACTCCTGGACCACGAGGCGCTGGACGGTCGCCGCCGGCTTGCCCGCCGGAAGGGCCGACAGCACCTGCCCGACGGCATCGCACTCGGCCTTCTCGACGGACACGGAACCGGGCGCGAAGACGTCCGCCTTCCCCGGCTTCGTGATCTGGTGGCCCTCGACATCGCCCTTGGCGACCACGAGCTTCTCCAGCTCGGCGGCGGTGAGCGTCTTCGCCGCGGGCTTCTCGGACTTGGTGCCGCCCTTCGCTGCCTCCTTGTCCTCACCACTCTGCTCGCCGCCACCGCAGGCGGTGACGAGAAGCGCGAGGGAGACCGCGGAGGCGGCCAGGACGGTACGACGCATGGCGGTGGCTGACATTGGTGCTTCTCCCGTGCTCAACGCCCTGCGCCCGGTTGCGGCGCAGGGTTCACGCACACAAGACCAACGTGACCGGGGCAGGGTTGTGCGAGCTACGGGGTTTCTGTGGCGGCGACGCGGTTCAGGCGGTCGTACTGCTCCTGGGTGAGGCGTACGGCGTTCGCCCCGACGTTCTCCTCCAGGTGCACGATGCTCGTCGTGCCCGGGATCGGGACGATCACCGGGGAGTGGGCGAGCAGCCAGGCCAGGACGACCTGGGTCGGGGTCGCGTCGGCCTCCTTGGCCACCGCGGCGATCTCGGCCCGTGCCCCCGACTGTCCCGCCGCCACCGGCCGCCACGGAAGGAACGCGACCCCCGCCGCCTCGCACGCCTTCAGTACGGGCTCGTACTCGCGGTCGAGGAGGTTGTAGCGGTTCTGGACGCTCGCGATCTCGACGACGGCCTGTGCCTGCGCGAGCTCGGCGGCCGTCACCTCGGACAGGCCGATCCGGCCCACCTTGCCCTCGTCGCGCAGGTCGCGGAGGGCGCCGACCTGGTCGGGGATCGGGACGGCGGGGTCGAGGCGGTGGAGTTGGAGCAGTTCGATGCGGTCGAGGCGGAGGCGGCGCAGGGCCTCGTCGACCTGGACGCGGAGATCGGCGGGGTCGCCCGCGTGCCGCCAGCCCTCGCCCGCTGTGGTGTGGCGGATGCCGACCTTCGTGGCGATCACGAGGTCGTCGGGGTACGGGTGCAGGGCCTCGGCGAGGAGTTCCTCGTTCGCTCCCCAGCCGTACAGGTGGGCCGTGTCGATCAGAGTGACGCCGAGTTCGACGGCTCGCCGGGCGACCGCGAGGTGGGCGACGTGGGCCTTCTCGTCGGGGTCGGGCCGCAGCCGCATGGCCCCGAAGCCGAGCCGTCGTACTTCCAGGTCGCCGCCGATGCGGAAGGTCGTCGGTGCCGTCATGTGGTCACGCTAACAGGGGGGTTGGCCGGACAGGGCGCGGTCAGGTGGCCGACGCCAGCGCGGCCCGCAGGTGGCCGCCCGATTCCTCCAGGAGACGGGTGGCCGTGGCGCCGTCCACGTCCGCCAGCAGGACCAGGATCGCGGTCTTCACCTCGTCGCCCGCCTCGGTCAGGGCCCGCTCGATGTCCGTGTCCTGAGCGCCCGTGGCGAGCGCGACGATACGGCGGGAGCGGGCCCGCAGCTTGTCGTTGGAGGCGCGGACGTCGACCATCAGGTTCCCGTAGGTCTTGCCGAGCCGGATCATCGTGATCGTCGACAGCATGTTGAGGACCAGCTTCTGCGCGGTGCCGGCCTTCAGCCGGGTCGAGCCGGTCAGC
Organism: Streptomyces regalis; assembly: GCF_001509475.1. Lineage (GTDB taxonomy): Bacteria > Actinomycetota > Actinomycetes > Streptomycetales > Streptomycetaceae > Streptomyces > Streptomyces regalis. Next base: position 34,056 of record NZ_LLZG01000356.1, on the reverse strand, counting down.
AGCTCCGGACCGACGACGATCTCGATCCCATGGTCGGCCGCCGCCCCGAGCGCGCTGCCCGGATTACAGGCCAGCCCGATCGTCAACGCGCCCTGGGCACGGGCATGTTCGACGGCCCCGATCGCGTACGGCGTCCGCCCGGAGGCCGAGATGCCGACCACCGTGTCGAGGGAACCGATCGCGAGCGCGTCGAGATCGGCGCGGGCCAGCTCCTTGGAGTCCTCGGCCCCCTCGACCGAGGTGACCATGGCCTCCGGGCCGCCCGCGATGAGCCCGATGACCTGGGAGGGGGCGGTGTTGAAGGTGGGCGGACACTCGGACGCGTCGAGCACGCCGAGGCGACCGGCGGTGCCGGCACCGGCGTAGACGAGACGGCCGCCCTGTGCCATCCGGTCGGCGGTGGCATCGATGGCGGCGGCGATCTCGGGGAGGCACGGGGCTACGGCATTGGGTACTGCCGCGTCCTCGCCGTTCATGAGCCGGGCGATGTCGAGGGTGGGGAGTCGGTCGATCTCGGCGAGCTCGGGCCGGAAGGCCTCGGTGGTGAGGGAGTCCAACTCGGAGCGGAGGTCACGGGGGTTGGAAGTGGAGGTCATGGGGGGACGGCTCTTTTCGACTTCGGTGTGCTTGACGCCCTGGGGGCGCGGGCCGTGTTGAATTTGCGGCTACCGCCGCGTGGGCGCGACCAGCCACATCGGACCCGCAGACCCTCGCAACGGTCGGACCCACGGTCTATCTACGGTGACGATGTGCAAGGGCTTCGTACGACGCGGACAACGCAGGCGCCGCCGTCTCATAAGTCCGCTGAGCCACCCCCACGAACAGGCAGTCCACCACAAGAAGCTGACTCGTACGGGACGACATCGCCGCCGGTCGCAGCTCGCTCTCCCGCGCCGTCGACGTCGTCAGTATGTGATCGGCGTACTGAGTCACGGCCCCATCCGGCCGCCCCGTGATGGCAACCGTCGTGGCCCCATGCTCGAAAGCCACCCGCAACGGCTCGATGACATCCCCGGTCGAACCGGAGTGCGTGATGGCGATGGCGACGTCACCGGCCCGCAACTGCACCGCGTTCGTCACGGCGAGATGCGGATCACTGTGCGCATGGGCTATCAGCCCTATCCGCAGCAGCTTCTGCGTGAGGTCCTGCGCGACCAGCCCGCTCGCGCCGACGCCGTACACGTCGATACGGCGGGCCGCGGCGGCGGCCGACACGGCCGCTCCGAGCTGGGCCGTGTCGAGGCCGGCGGCCGTGTCGGCGAGGGTCTGCTGTTCGTCGTAGGCGAGCTTGGCGACGACGTCGGCGATCGGGTCGTCCACGGCGATGTCGGTCGTGATGGCGGGCGCGCGGCCCGACTGCTGCTGGGCGGCGAGGCCGGCGAGGGCGAGGCGCAGGTCGCGGTAGCCGGGGTAGCCAAGGAGGCGGGCGGTGCGGACGACGGTGGCCTCGCTGGTGCCGGTGAGTTCGGCGAGGCCGGTGACCGTGAGGGCCGCGCAGCCCGCGGGGTCGTGCGCGACCGCTTCGGCGACGCGCTGCATGGAGCGGGTCATCGACGGGGCGAGCGTGCGCACCTTGGCGGCGAGGGCGGCGGGTGCGGGGGCCGCGCCCACCCGCCCTGCGAAAGTTTCCTTCACGTCACGGGTCACCCTTGAAAGGTATTTTCAACACCGAGCCGTGGTCAAGAGTGCGCACAATAGGTGCATGGAACCCATCAGTCCGCTCAGTCCCCTGGAGCAGGCGCTGCACACGGCCCGCGCCCTCGTACTCGCCGACCTGGTCGCGGGCGAGGTCGCCGAGGCGGACGTCGTGTCGCTGGTCGAGGAGGCGGTCGTACAGCGGCGCTGGTGGGTGGAGCAGTGGCCGGACGGCGTGGAGTACGTGGCCGGGCTGGTCGCCCAGGACGTACAGGACGCGCTGCTGGACCGGTACGGGCGCTGGCCGTTGTGCCCGGTGTGCGGCTCCGGCGATCCGCATGCGCTGGAGGTCGAGCCGGAGCTCGGCCCCGACCCGCACTGGGTGTGCCATCAGGCGGGGGTGAAGGTCGCGGCGGTGGGGGAGCTGGGGTCGGCGGGGCCGGGCGGGGCGCCGTCCTCGTCGGGGAGCGCGTGACCGTGGCGATCTACATAGACCCCCCGACCTGGCCGGGGCACGGCCGGATGTGGTCCCACCTCGTGAGCGACGTGTCGTACGACGAACTGCACGCGTTCGCCGACGAGTTGGGCGTGCCGCGGCACGCCTTCGAGCGGGATCACTACGACATCCCGTCGCACCGTTACGCCGACGTGGTGCGGGCCGGGGCGGTGGAGGTCAGCAGTCGTGAGGTGGTGCGGTTGCTGCTGGGGGCGGGGTTGCGGAGGCCGAAGGGGCGGGAGGCTCCGCCTCGGCGGGGGTGAACCAGGTCTCGGCGTCGTGACGGATGCCCCACTCGGTGGCCCTCAGAGCGGCTTCGCGGAGGGACTTGCCGGCTCGCATCGCCACTAGCGCCAGCGTGACCAGGGAGCAGGAGGGATCGGGCGGCATGGCCGGCGTGGCGTCCGGGATCTTGAGGCACCGGGACAGTTCCCATTCCCACATGCGCTCCATGTACCAGCCCTCGGGTTCCGACGCGACGTCGAAGCCCAGGGCCCTGAGGGAGTGGGCGACCTTGGGGTGATCTTTGTCGGTCCGCAGGGCGGCGGCGTGGAGTGCGGTGAGGGACACCGTGCCGAAGCGTTCCGGGCTCGGCCACCGTCCCAGGTCGACGCCGAACGAGAGGACCTCGACGTCCCGTTTCCTGAAATGTGAGAGAGCTGCGGGATCGAAACCGAATCGGTAACCCAGGGACGTGAGCCGGTCGGCCGCCTCCGCCAGGGAGCTCTCGGTGCGGCTCGCGACTTCCACCACATCCCCCAGGGGCACCGGGCTTCCGGTGTCTGCGAGGGCGTAGTGCGTGCCGAGGAGAACGATCTCATCCCGTGTGGGCAAGTGGTCGTCATCCGGTATGTCCGGCACCGCATACCCGAGTTCGCGCAGCCTCTCGGCCACATCGAGGACAGGACGGCCCAAGCGGCGGGCGGTGTCCACCAGGTAGCGGAGCGGGATCTCCCTGTCCACGCGCACCATGGGACCGCCGATCAGGGCCCGGTCGTCGTCGGTCAGCTCCGGGAGCGCTGAGGCATCCGGGGGCAGCTGGAATCCGAGGTTGGAGAGGAGCTCCGTGACGAAGCGAAGGGGAAGGTCCGTCTGGTGGGTCACGTCTCTCAGCTGGGCCGGAGAGACGTGCACGGCTTCCTGGGGCGAGAGCGGTGTGTAGTACGGGTCCCACAGCTTCGCGACGACGCTGTACTCCTCCTTGGTCCAGTCTTCCTTGACCGGGTATTCCGCCGGAACCGCGAAGCCCAGCTCCGCAAGCCGCCGAGCGGCCCGAGGCGTGGAGCAGGCGGCCAGCGCCGCACTGACCGCGATCTGGGCGCCCGTCAGCGTCGCCCCCGGAGACAGCCAGTCGGACAGATCGCCCACCGGACGCAGGAGCGGCAGGTCGTCGTACTGGGCCGCGGAACAGCCCGACAAGGGCTCGACGCGGTACTCCAGGGCTGTCAGGCGCTCCGCGATGTCGGCCGGCGCTCGTTCGACCGCCGAGCTGAGCCGGAAGAGGTCGGCGGTGCTCACGGTGGTCGCCGGGTCCCGCCAGGGGAACAACAGGCCGAGGCTGCCCCAGCCGGTGTCGGCGAGCGGCTGCGAAGGCGCGGATCCGTGGAGGAAGAACGAGGATCGCGGGCCTTTCAGCCACCCTTCGTGCCAGGTGCTCCAGTTGAGGAACTCGGTACGGTCGGCGCACAGCAGCACCAAGTCCGACGGGCGGGCGCAGAGCGAGTCCGGGGCGTCCGTGTCCGGCAGCGAGACCGGGCCGCCGAAGCCGGCACGGTACAGCGTCCGCAGGCGCCAGCGCAGCACCGGGAGTGGCACGTTGGCGAAGAAGGAGGCGGACAGCGCCGGGTCGGCCTCCCTGTAGTCACCCGTGACCAGGCACAGCAGATCGATGTCCGGCGGGAAGAAGCCGAGCCGGCTGAAGGGGACCGAGTATCCGTCCGTCAGCTTCCAGGACATGTCCGTGTGCCGGGCGTGCTCGGCGACGGCGTCGGCTACGGGCACGGACCAGCTACTGCATGCCCCCAGCCACGACGCGTTGGGCAGTCCGCTGTCGGGGTCCGTGAGGCTGGGGACGGCAGCGATCATGCAGGCCTTCACGTGGGCGAGGTCAACGGAGCGCAGCGTCTTGCGGTCCACAGTCAGCTCCGGTGACTTCTCGTCCCGGAGGTTGATGATGGCGCCGTGAACGTCGCTTCTGTAGGCCTCGTTGTCGGTCTCCGCGTACACGCCGTCCGCCAGCACGGCGCCCCGGCCTTCGACCCACCAGAGATTCGGGTCCGCGGAGTCGATGCACACGGTGTGGCCCTTGCGGGCGAACCGGTAAGGGTTGGACGTTGCGAGAGCGACCCGCGAGAGTTCCCCCGGCAGCCACTTCAGGCTTCGCGCCCCATGAGTGGCCTCCGTGAGGTAGGGCGCCACCCACAACACCTTCCCCAGCGCCTCCAGGCAGGAGACCGACCTGTGTTCCTTCCCCAGGAGCAGCGTGACGGTCGTACCGATGTCCTCCGGTCTGCCCTCCCCCTGGTCCTCCACCCGGAAGAAGTTCCCCGGCCCGGCGATCGTCACCTGCAACAGCCGCCTTGGTCGGCCGTCCTCGCGCCCCATCCGGCAGGTCCGTACGACGATCTCGTCGGCCAGCATGAAGTAGCTCAACACCCCGATTCCGAAACGGGAGTTGGGGTGAAGCCGCAGCTTGGGCCCCGGCAGTTCCGCCCAGGCCGCCTGTTCCTCGATGTACTCGGGCAGGTCGACGAAGCGGGCGCCGCCCTGGGAGAACACCGTGCTCAGTTCGGTGATGCCCATGCCGATGCCGTTGTCGCGGCATTCGAGGTACGGGCGGCCGTCGGAGCGGACGCCCTGGGCGAAGGTGATGCGGCCCTCCCAGCCGTTGACCGGGCGGTCGGTGCGTTGCAGGTACTCCGTGCGCCGGTCCCGGTAGCGGACGGCGTCCAGCGCGTTCTGGTACAGCTCGCGGACGGCCAGATCACTGTCGCCGTACAGCTCCTCGCCCATGAGGAGCTCCTGGACGCGGTCCTCGGCGAGCTGGAAGCGAATGCCGTCGGAGAGCTCGTCGGGGGTGTTGCCGTCGAGGCGTACGCGGCTGCCGTCGGCGTAGGGCGGCAGCCCTTCGAGTGGATCGAGGGCCGGATGGTCGCCGCGGTCGATGTCGCGCAGCAGTACGTCGACCCGGACCGCGTGTTCGCGCAGGGCCACCTGGACGGCCGGGTGGGTGCACACCGCGTTCAGGGAACGGCCCAGGCCGGAGGCCTGCCAGTCGGACTGGCGGACAGTGGTCAGCAGTTGGTTCAGATCCACGCTGTCGTGGATGCCGAGGTGCTCGACGACGATCTCCGGCAGGTCCAGCGGGTCCACGGCCATGGCCTGCGCCGCTTTGACCAAGGCGGTGACCAGCGAGGTGCGCACCACCTGTTCCACCAGGGTGCTGGCGGCGATGACCACCCGGTCCTCCCGGTGCCCGCCCGGGGCCGGGTCGGTGGTGGACAGGCGCATGCTGAACGGGGCGGCCCGGTGCTCGCGCAGAAGCTGCATCAGGCGCTCGGGCGAGAGGGCGTCGTTGATCCATTGAGGATGCGCGCCGCCGGACGTCAGGTCGCCGAGGAGTTCCTTCAGCCGCTCGGCCGAGTACAGCTCGGGCTGCTGGATCAGCCAGCGGTGGAACAGCCACCATCGAATCCGCTCCATGGAGGCGCGGGCTGCCTCTTTCTGCTCGGAGGATCTGCCCGCGGCCCTCTGGTGTTCCAGAGCGATCAGCCGCCGCTTGAGCCTGGGGAACCCCTGAGCGAACTTCTGGAAGCGGCTCTGGTCGGGTCCGCAGGCCGAGGGGCCGGAGGTGAGGACGCCGACGCGCTGGGCCGCCTCCTGGGCCCAGAAGGTCTGGGCGATCAGCGGGAACAGGTAGGTGAGTGCGGACTCGGTCGGCGACAGCCGTACTCCCTCGGTGAGCCTGCTGACGAGGAAGCCGAGCCGTTTGTGGGTACGCGCGGCCAGATCGCCGTCGCGCCAGGGGTCGCCGCTCAGGGCGCGTGAAGCCTTGTCGTGCGCCTGCGCCAGCCGGTCCGCCAGGGCCCGGCAGATGTCCTGCAAGGTCTCCCGGGACGGGCCCTCCGGGGTGCGGTGCCAGGGGTACTCGTCCACGCCGCGCACCCAGGGGTGAACCTCAGTGCGTCGTTCTGCCCCGGGCAGGAGCGGAAAGTCCCCGCCGTCGGCGTCCGTCTCGCAGGTGACCTTCACCTGCTGTGGGGGGTTCGGCTTGCCGTAGGCGCGGTAGTACTCGTCGACCCGCTCCTGCACCTGTACGGCGAACTCCCGCAGCCGCAGGGCGTGCGGATCGGCCGTGATCACGTCGGCGACGGCGCGCGAGAAGATGCTGAACGACTCGCCCTGCCGCGCCCCCATGTCGTGTCCGGGCCGCGGGGTGTCCGTCTCCCTGATGAACCGGGCGACTTCCGGTGCCGCGCAGGCGTGGACGTAGGCGACCTTGCGGCGCAGGGTGGCGATGATCTCCGGCGGCTTCCAACGTCGGGTGCCGGGGACCGACTTGGTGTCCGGCATCCTGCCCTCGCGGCAGGTGTCGATCAGGAAGACGACACGTTCCGCCGGGGACCGCTCCACGTGCTGGTGCCAGCCGACCTCGATGCAGCTCTCGATGAACGGGTCCGTGTCGGGCGCGTCCTCGGGGACCAGGTAGTCCTTGCCTTCGATGTGGAGACCGTGTCCGCTCAGCACGACGAGCAGGGTGTCGCCCTGCCGGGCGCCGCCGAGGAATCCGTGGATCGCGCCGCGGACGGTGTTCACCGTGATGCCGCGCCGGTGCTCGAAGACGTCGGCCTGGAAGCCACGGCTGGTCAGGACCTCGCGCAGCCGCTGGAGGTCGTCACGTACGAAGGGCAGGTCACCGAAGCTGGGGCTGTCGGAGTAGTCGCTCGCCCCGATGAGCAGCGCCTTGTGCTTCTGCATGGGCAGCGCCTGTTCAGGCGGGCCGCTTGAAAGTCAGCGTCAGGCTGCGGGAGCCCTGCATCTGCCCACCGGAGCCGACGAACTGGATGCCTCCGCTCGCGGTGACCTGGAAGGAGAGCTGAGCCTCGGCCAAGGGGAGGGGCCCGCCACGGTCGGCGACCTCCTGGAAGATCTGTTGAAGGGCGTCGACGGCATCCGCGAGGTTCTTGCGGAGCGGGCCGAGCGGCACCGCGCGCAGCACGGCGTCGCCGTCACGGCTGAAAAGGCTTCCCATGGTGTCGCTGTTCTGCGCGGCGAGGGCGATGTCCTCCTCGGTCGCCACCACCCAGAAGGGCAGGGTCTGCCCGTCGACCGTGGCTTGGACCGTATCGTCCTCCGTGGTGCCCTCGGTTTCCCCGACCCGGTCCAAGGCCTGCTCGCTCATGCTGCCCCTGTCCCCCTCAGTGCCGCGCTGCTGTCGCCTCGCTTCAGAGGAACAACTCTAGTTCGACCAGGTGATTTTGGGGTTGGAGATGCACAGGTTCAGTGCTGACGGGTTCGATGCTCACAGGCACGGCGCTCGGACCTCCCGCGGGTCGGGCGGTCGTACCGGGGCCAGTGCCGGGCCGGGGCTGTCTGCTGGCGCGCGACGGCCCCGGCTGGCTATAGCGCCCCTGGCTAGGCGAACTGTCCCGGCTGGTAGCTGCCCGCGGGCTGCTGGATCATGACGTTCAGCCGGTTGTAGGTGTTGATCATGGCGATCAGGATCACCAGGGCGGCGAGCTGCTCCTCGTCGTAGTGCTTGGCGGCGTTCTCCCAGATCTCGTCCGGGACCCCGCCGGCCCCGTCCGCGATGCGAGTGCCCTGCTCGGTCAGTTCCAGGGCGGCGCGCTCGGCCTCGGTGAAGCAGGTGGCCTCCCGCCAGGCCGCGACCAGGTTGAGGCGCAGCCAGTCCTCGCCGGCGGCCACCGCGTCCTTGCTGTGCATGTCGGTACAGAAGCCGCAGCCGTTGATCTGGCTGGCGCGGAGCGTCACAAGGTGCTGGGTGCTGACCGGCAGCGGTGAGTCGTGTACCGCCTTGCCGGCCGCTGCGAAGTGCTTGATGACCTTGCCGGCGATCGGGTTCTCGAAGAGGTTCAGGCGGGCGTTCATGGCCAACTCCCTTGCCGTTGTCGTCGGGTTACACAGCTATGACGGAACGGCTCGGCGGGATGTGACATGGGCGGATGTGACCTGGGTCACCGTCACCGTCCTGCTCTCACTCTTGGGCGTGCTCGGTGCGGCGCATGGGGTACCAGGTCTCTCCGGACGGCTGGGGAGGGTCCGACAGGTTCCAGCTCCACGAGAGCGTCGGCGTGATGCGCAGATAGTGACCGGGGCCCACCATGCCGACCCGCTCCACGGGGCCGTCCGCGACGCCGTACACCCGGATGCCGCGGGCGACGAACGGCTCGATGGAGAGCAGGTCGTCCACGACGAAGGCCACCTTGTCGCGGCCGTGGGCGACATTGCGGAACTTGCGGGTGTCGAGGACCTCGGGGCGCGGGCCGCCCACCCAGAAGTGGGTCCCGTCGAACTCGAGGGCCACCGGCACCACATCCGGCTGCTCGTCCGCGCAGAGGCTGGCGAGGCGGGCGAGCGGGTTCGCGGTGAGGTAGGCGATCTCCTCGTCGGTGAACGACATGGCGGCTCCCTGCGGCGGTGCGGGTCGGCTCCGCCCCACGCTAGGCCGCTGTGGGCCGCTCCCCGCGGACGTACAGCCTGAGCGCCGGGTCCATGTCGTGCCTCTCCTGTGCCGCCCGCTCCTCCTCGACCGTCGCCCGCACATACCCGGCGCGCGAGGTGACGCCCTGCGACGGGAGGTTGTCGGCCTCGACGATGGCGCAGAGAAGCTGTACGTCGTCCCTGGCCAGGGCCCACTCCGACAGTGCGTCCAGGGCCTCGCTCGCGTAGCCGCGGCCGCGGGCGCCCTCCACGAGGTCGTAGCCGACCTCGGCGCGGCCCTCCTCGTCGGGGACGCCGTGGAAGCCCATGCCGCCGACCGCGAGGCCGTCCTCCTTGCGTACGAGGACGAACAGGCCGAACTCGGGGCGGTGCACGCCCGTCTCGTAGGCCTTCAGCGTCATCCCGGCCGCCTCCCTCGTCCCCTCGAAAGGACCGCCCACGACCCAGTTGAACCCGCCGTCGCCGCCCGCGCTCAGGTCGGCGGCGGCCGCGGGGGTGACGCCCTGGAGGGTCAGGCGGTCGGTGGGGATGACGAGGTTGTTGCGCCAGCGCCACTCGGTGACGGGTGCGCGGCCGGGCAGGTCGCCGCGGCCGGTGGCCCACAGCAGGGTGCGCCAGTGGTCGGGGCCGGGCTGGACGTGCGGGAAGATCCGGGTGAGGACGAACTCCGGGAGTTCGGCGGGCGGTTCGTACGCCACCCCGAACTCCTCGGCGATGTCGTACGTGTGCAGCAGCACTTCGGCGATCCCCATCGCGGCGAAGCCCTCACGGTTCGCGCTGCGGAAGGGGTACGGGTGGAAGGCGCGCACCTCGGGGGGCGTGGTGCGGATGGTGGCGGTGAGGAGGGCGCCGGTCGTCTCGATGACCTGGATGAGGCCGTGGCTGTCGGCGCCGTCGTCGAGGGTGATCTCGAAGGGGACGTAGTCGTTCTGCGCACGTCCGGCCAGGTTGGCGGCGTAGGAGATGAGGGCTTCGGCGATGTGGAACGCCGTCTCGTGGCAGCTCCACTCCAGCCGCCCGGTCTTCCCCCCGCCCCACTCCCGGTCCGCCAGCGTTCGTAGCAGCGCCACGCAGCTCGCCACGGCCTGTTCCACGCGTTCCCCGCTTATGTCTCGCATGCCGTGCAGGCTACGACGGCGGGCGGGTCACAGCGACAGCATTTCCAGCTCGGAGGAGAGGTTGTAACGGGCGGTCGCCGCCCACTTCTCCTGCCCGTACGGCGTGCTGAACAGGCTCGGCAGGGCGAGCAGTTGGCGCAGGATCGCGGCACGGCCCTCGCGGAAGGCGTCGTTCGGGACGAAGTGGTACTCCTCGCGGACGGCGGCCGTGTAGGCGGCGTACGCGGAGGGCGGGGCGGCGAGGATCGCGAGGTCGGCGTCGCACAGCACCTGGCCGTCGCGGTCGTCCGGCGTTGGGGCGTGGGTGGTGGTGAGGCGGACGAGGCGGGCCACCTCGGCGGTGCGCTCCGCGGGGACACCGGCCTCCGGGAGGGCGCGTTCGGCGAGGCGGGCGGAGCGCTCCTCGTTCGTCGACCGCTCCGGCAGGTACACGGCGTCGTGGAACCAGGCCGCGAGGCGCACCGCCACGATGTCGTCCGCGTACTCCTCCAGTTCGTCGATGTGCCCGAGGACCGCCGCCAGGTGCTCGACGGTGTGGTAGCGCCGCTGCGGCTCCGACCAGCGGCGCAGCAAGGCGTCGCCGTACCGGTGCGGGGAGAGGGCGCAGGAGTCGTCTTCCCGCGCCGCGAGCAGCGTGCGCAGCCAGCGGGAACGGAGGTCGTCGAGATCGGCCATGTCCTCATTCTCCCGGGTCGGCTGCCCCGCCCCCTAGCGTGGACGCCATGACTTCTGCTGACGTGCACGACGTACGGGACCCCGAGCTGCCGGGGCGGTTGCTGGTCGTCGAGCGGGACGCGCTGGTTCCGCTGTTGCGGGGGAGGACGGAGGCCGACTTCGCGCTGCCGACGCGCGCGTGTCCGGGGTGGTCGGTGCGGGATGTGCTGGCGCACTGTTCGGCCGCGTTGATGCGGGTGGTGGAGAGCCGGTTCGAGGAGGGGGTCTTCTCGCCCGCCTCCAACGACCGCGACATCGCCGAGCGCGCCGACTGGACGAACGCGCAGGTCGTCGACGAGTTGGAGCGCGGGATGACCGAGGCGGGGCCGGTGATCGCCAAGGCGGGCGGGGCCCTGGACGGCATCGCGCTGGGGGAGTGGGTGCACGCCGGTGATGTACGGGAGGTGCTCGGCGAGCCCGGGGCGTACGCCGGGGCCGGGTTGCCGGACGCGCTCCGGCTGCTCGCGTGGCTGACCCGCGAGCGGCGGCACGTCCCGCTGCACGCCGACCTGGACGACGTCGACGAGCCCCTGCGCCTGGGCGACCCGGCGGCCCCGCGCCCCCCGGCGCGGTACATCGGGGACGCCACCACGCTCGTACGGCTGTATGCGGGGAGGCCGGTGGAGGGGGCGTCGTACGAGCTGGCGGGGGCGGACACGGGAGAGCTGAACATCTTCCGCTGACCCTGCGGATCCTCGGGCGGGCCTCCACCACGTACGCTTGGATTGGACTAGACCTGTAAGTCTGTAGCCGCCGTCGAATGCCGAGGAATGGGGTCCCATGAGCGAGCGTGCAGTCCTGGAGGTGATCGCCCTCGGCGTCGAGGACGCGGTCGCCGCCCAGGCCGGGGGTGCGGACCGGTTGGAACTGGTCACCGATATGGCCGCCGACGGGCTCACCCCGTCCGTCGAGACCTTCGCCGGGATCAGGGCCGCCGTCGACATCGATCTGCGCGTGATGCTGCGGCTGGCGGACGGGTTCGCGGTGGGGGACGTGCGGCGGGTCGTGCGGGTGGCCCGGGAGATGCGGGACGCCGGGGCCGAGGAGTTCGTGCTCGGGTTTCTCGATGCCGACGGCGGGGTGGCCCTCGGGGCCGTCGAGCGGGTGGTGGGCGAGCTGGACGGGTGCCGGTGGACCTTCCACCGGGCCATCGACCGGGCCGCCGACCGGGACGCGCTGCGCAAGCAGCTGGACGGGATGCCGGGGCTGGACACATATCTCACCGCCGGGTCGGCGGTGGGTGTGGACGACGGGCTCCTCACGCTGGTCGCCGAGGCGGCGAGGAGCGGGGAGCCCGGGTACGAGCAGCGGATCCTGGTGGGCGGGGGGCTGCGCCTCGACCATGTGCCGAGGCTGCTGGCCGCTGGTATCGACGGGTTTCACATCGGCGGGGCGGCGCGGCCTGGCGGGTGGGACCGGCCGGTGTCCGTCGCCGCTGTGGCTCAGTGGCGGGCTGTGCTGGACGAGGTATCCCGGTCGTAGATCACCTCAGACCGTGATCTACTTCCCGTCAACTGTTGATCAACCTGAGCTGAGGTCATGACCGAACACTGCTGCGACACGATGACGAGCCAAGTGAACTGGCACTGCGACCAGCACGGCGACCCTTTCGCCTGCCCGGACGCCCTGATCCGATTCAGCGCCAGGTTTCAGGAGTACGGCCTGCTGATCCATGACGGCGGCACATCCAGCCACGGGATCGACTTCTGTCCCTGGTGCGGACAGCGCCTCCCCGAGTCGCAGCGGGACCGGTGGTTCGACGAAATGGAGAGCCGGGGGATCGATCCGTGGGAGGACGAGATCCCTGCCGAGTTCCAGGACGGAAGCTGGCTCGCCGCACCACATCACGAGTAAGCGACGTCAGCTGCAACGCCCCAGGGGCGCGGGGCTGTATCGATATGCGGCTCCGCCGCGTGGGCGCGACCAGCCCCCGATCACCCGCAGCCCGCCACCAGACGTCACCACCCCCGACGCTCCCGCCCCTCAGCCCAGCTGCCCCGGCAGCGCCGCCGCGTGCACCACGATCAACCCCGACACCGCTCGCGTCAGCGCGACATACAAGCGCCGCAGCCCCGTCCGCTCGTCCGGCTCCCCGTCCACCACCGCCTGCGGCTCGTCCAGGACGACGTAGTCGTACTCCAGACCCTTCGCGAGCGACGCCGGGACCAGCGTCAGGCGGGCCTGCTGGGTCGTCTCCTCACCCGGGGCCAGGTAGGCGATCCCCGCCGCCGTGAGCGCCTCCGACAGGGCCGGGATCCGGGCGTCCGCGGCGATCAGGCCGATCGAGCCCTCGTTGCGCAGCAACTCCTCGCACGCGGCGACGACTTCGGCGGCCCCCGGCACCGCACGGACCTCGAAGAACCCGGGGTTCTCACGGATCGACGCCACCGGCGTCAGGCCCGGCGCGATGTGAGGGAGGAGGCGGGAGGCGAAGGCGATGACGTCCGTCGGCACGCGGAAGCCGGCCGTCAGCTCCTCGATCAGGCCCTCCGACTTGCCGAGGTGGGCCAGCGCCTCGTCCCAACTCCGCGTCGCCCAGGGGGTCGTACCCTGCGCCAGGTCGCCCAGGATCGTCGCCGAACCAGTCGTGCAGCGGCGCCCCACCGCCCGGTACTGCATCGGCGAGAGGTCCTGCGCCTCGTCGAGGACGACATGGCCGAGGGACGGCGTGCGCGCGACGATGTCGTTCGCCTCGTCGATCAGCACCGCGTCCGCCGCGGACCACTTGGCGGACTTGACGCTGCGCGCCGGCTTCGCCCAGAGGATCGTCTTCTGCTCGTCCTCGCTCAGCAGCCCCTGCGCGTGTACGGCGAGGAAGTCCGCGTCCGCGAGCAGGCGCAGGACGAGTTTCGCGGGGTCGACCGGCGGCCAGATCGCCTTGACGGCGGCCTTCACCGCGCTGTTGCGGGCCACCGCGTCCTGCACCCGGTCGTCCGGCGCCTCGCCCGACCGCTCCATCTGCACCAGCACGGCGTGCGCGATGCGCTGCGGAAGGGCCTCGCGAGCGGCGCCGTAGCGGATGTCGCGGGCGAGCAACTCGCGGACGATCTCCTCGACTTCGTACGCCGCAACGCGCCAGCGGCGGGATCCGCGGACGACGACGACCGGCTCGGTCGGCATGGTCACATGCGAGTAGACGGCGCGCCGCAGCACCTCCGCCATCCTCGCGTCACCCTTGATCACCGCGGCCGCCGCGTCGTCCGTGCCGCGCACCTCGACGTGCGCGACGAGGTCGTCCACCGTCGCCTGGCGGACCGTCAACTCACCCAGCGCCGGGAGGACTTGCTCGATGTAGTGCAGGAAGGACTTGTTCGGCCCGATGACCAGGGTGCCGGTGCGGGCGAGGCGCTCACGGTGGGCGTAGAGCAGATACGCGACCCGGTGCAGGCCCACCGCCGTCTTCCCGGTACCGGGGCCGCCCTGCACGCACACGGTCCCGCCGAGTCCGGACCGTACGATCTCGTCCTGCTCCGGCTGGATCGTCGCCACGATGTCGCGCATCGGGCCGACGCGCGGCCGCTCGATCTCCTGCTGGAGCAGCTTGCTGGTCTTCGCCGCCTCCGCCGGGTCGGAGAGGTGCTCGTCCTCGTACGCCGTGAGGTCGCCGCCCGTGTAACCGAAACGGCGGCGCAGCGCGATGTCCATCGGGTCGTTCTTGGAGGCCCGGTAGAAGGGCTGGGACACCGGTGCCCGCCAGTCGATGACCATCGGGTCGCCCTCGGCGTCGTGCACATGCCGGCGCCCGATGTAGAAGCGCTCACCCTCCGCGCCCTCCGCCTCCTCGGCGCCGGGAGCGTGCAGATAGTCGAGCCGGCCGAAGAACAGCGGGGTGTCGCTGAGGTCGGCCAGGGCCTTGATGCGCTCGTCGATCTGGCGGCTGAGGACTTCGGCGTTGACCCAGTTCGCGGTGACGTCGCTGATGTCGAGGGATTCGACGTCCTCACGCATGGCGCGCAGGGCCGAACGGGAGGAGGCGAGGTGGGAGCGCTCTCGGGAGAGTGGGTCGAGGGAGTCGTCGACGGGCGTGGCCAAGGGGGTGCCTCCGGAGGGACCTACAGGTAGGTGATCGAGAGAGCCGACCGGTTTCCGTCCGGGCGGCGGCACTCCACGGGGGAGGCGGGCAAGAGCGGAGATCTTAGGTGAGGGGGGACGACGATGGCCACCGAATATTGCGCCCGTGCCCGTGCCCGCGCCTGTCCCCGTGCCCGCGCCCTGCCCGCCGCCCCTTGCCCGCTGCCCGCTGCCCGCCGCCCCCTGCCCGGGCATGTTCCGTTCCGTCCCCTAGGGGATGCGGCCCTACTCCCTGGGGGAAGGGGTCCGTCCCGAGGCGTACGGAGGTAGTGCGGCACTTGGGACCGCAGGCCGATGCGGTCTTCGTGCCCGCGAATCCATCATGGAGACATGAGCGCAGCAACCATCAACCCAGCCCCCGTGGGCCCCCGCGGAGCGACCGCGCTCCAGGGGAGTCACCACCGTCATCGCATCGGCGAAGCCCTGCGTGCCGTCAAGGTGTTCGCAGGTGCGGCCTTCGACGTGATCATCCTCGGTGAGTACGGCGAGGAGGCGGGCGTCCGCCACAAGTGACCGTCTAGGGTCACCGCGTGACCCGCCGATCACACTCCGCAACTCCCTGCGTCCTTCTCGCCGTTTCCGTTCTCTCGCTGACGACCTTCACGGCCCTCTGCGTCCACCAGCGCATCCCGATGGCCGACGCGCTGGTCTACCGGGCCGAAGGACAGGCCGTCCTGCGCGGCGGCGACGACCTCTACGGCTTCACGGTCACCGAGTGGCACCTCCCCGCCACCTACCCGCCCTTCGCGGCACTCCTCTTCGTCCCGGCGGCCCTGATCCCGGTGACAACCCTCAAGGCGGCCTTTCTGGCGGGCAACGCGCTCCTGCTCGCCGTACTCGTCCGCCTCTCCGCCCGCCTGGCAGGCCTGCCGAAGATCCGCCCCCCGCTGCTGTGCGCCGCCACGGCCGCGGCCCTCTGGCTGGAGCCGGTCTTCCAGACCCTGCTCTTCGGCCAGATCAACCTCGCCCTGGCCTGCCTGATCCTGTGGGACCTCACCCGGCCGTCGGGCGCCCGCTTCAAGGGCGCCGCCGTGGGCATCGCGGCCGGGATCAAGCTGACTCCGGCGATCTTCATCGCGTACCTGCTGCTGCGCGGGCGACACCGGGAGGCGGGGACGGCGACGGCGGCCTGTGCCGGGACGGTCGCGCTCGGCGCCCTCGTCCTCCCCTCCGCGAGCCTCGACTTCTGGACCCGCCGCCTCTATGAGACGGGCCGCGTGGGAAAGGCCTGGATCGTCGACAACCAGTCGCTGCAGGGCCTGATCGCCCGCGCCCTCGGCGACCCGGCACCGGGCCCGGCGGCCTGGGCGCTGCCATGCGCGGCGGTCGCGCTCACCGGGCTGTGGCTGGCCGCACGGGCTGCCGAGGACCGCCACGCGATCCTCCTGACGGCGTTCACGGCGCTGCTCGTCTCGCCGATCAGCTGGTCCCACCACTGGGTGTGGTGCGTCCCGCTGATCGCCGTACTCCTGGCAGAGGGCCGCACCCGTACGGCCGCACTCGTGGCCCTCGTCTTCACCGCCCGCACGATGTGGCTGCTGCCGCACGAGGGGGAACTGGATCTCCAACTGCCCTGGTGGCAACAGCCGTTGGCGTCCCCATACCCCTTGCTGGTGTTGCTCCTGCCCACGGCTGAGTACGTGATCACCCGCCGGATGAGTACGCGCACCGGTGCCCCGGCACTCGCCGGGCCGGTTCACTGCTCGCATGACGACACAGCACATCGCGGCACAGCCCCCGAGCCCCTCGGACGCGGCTGAGCGGGACCCCAAGGCCTGGATCGCGCCGCTCGTCGCGACGATCCTCCTGGTCTTCCTGGGCCCGGCCGCGCTGCTCCTCGGCGGGCTCTCCGCCATGGCGACGGACAGCTGCGGTCCCGACGACTGCTCCCCGGCGCTCAACACGCAACTGTCCGTGATCTACGGAACCCTCTCCTACGGCAGCCTGCCCACACTCGCCGCCTGGCTCACCGCCTGGGCACTCCCCTGGCAACGCCGCTGGTCCCCCTGGCGCACCGCAGCCGCGCTCACCGCCCTGCTGCCGCCCCTGTTCGTACTGCTCCTGGTGTTCACACTGCCGGCGCCGTGAGCGGGGGCGCGCGGACGGGGCCGCGTCGTGCATCCGGCCCCGTCGGTCGCGTGGGCCGGCCCGGTCAGCCCTCTGTCAGGAGTTCGTCCGCGTCCACGATCCGGTAGGCGTACCCCTGTTCCGCCAGGAAGCGCTGGCGGTGGGCGGCGAAGTCCTGGTCGAGGGTGTCGCGGGCGACGACCGAGTAGAAGTGGGCCTGGTGGCCGTCGGCCTTGGGGCGCAGGACGCGGCCGAGGCGCTGGGCCTCCTCCTGGCGGGAGCCGAAGGTGCCCGAGACCTGGATGGCGACGGTCGCCTCCGGCAGGTCGATGGAGAAGTTGGCGACCTTGGACACGACGAGGACGCTGATCTCGCCCTGCCGGAAGGCGTCGAAGAGCTTCTCGCGCTGGGCGTTGGAGGTCTCGCCCTTGATCACGGGGGCGTCCAGGTGCTCGCCCAGTTCATCGAGCTGGTCGATGTACTGGCCGATGACCAGGATCTGCTGCCCGGCGAACCGGCGGACGAGAGCCTCCGTGACCTTGCGCTTGGTGTCGGTCGTCGCGCAGAAGCGGTACTTCTCCTCCTGCTCGGCGGTGGCGTACGCGAGCCGCTCGGAGTCGGTCAGATTGACCCGCACCTCCACACAGTCCGCGGGCGCGATGTAGCCCTGCGCCTCGATCTCCTTCCAAGGGGCGTCGAAACGCTTCGGACCGATCAGCGAGAACACATCCGACTCACGCCCGTCCTCCCGCACCAGCGTCGCGGTCAGCCCCAGCCGTCGCCGGGCCTGAAGGTCCGCCGTGAACTTGAAGACCGGCGCCGGCAGCAGATGCACCTCGTCGTAGACGATCAGACCCCAGTCCCGGGAGTCGAACAGCTCCAGGTGCGGATAGACACCCTTCCGCCTGGTGGTGAGCACCTGATATGTGGCGATGGTGACGGGCCGGATCTCCTTGCGCGTCCCGCTGTACTCACCGATCTCGTCCTCGGTCAGCGACGTCCGCTTCACCAGCTCGTGCTTCCACTGCCGGGCGGAGACGGTGTTCGTGACGAGGATGAGAGTGGTCGACTTCGCCTGGGCCATGGACCCGGCGCCGACCAGGGTCTTGCCCGCCCCACAGGGCAGGACCACGACTCCACTGCCGCCGTGCCAGAAGTTCTCCACGGCCTGCTTCTGATACGGCCGCAGCGCCCACCCGTCCTCGGCCAGCTCGATCGGATGCGCCTCGCCGTCGACGTACCCCGCGAGATCCTCGGCGGGCCAGCCCAGCTTCAGCAGGGTCTGCTTGATCTGCCCCCGCTCGGAGGGATGGACGACGACGGTGTCCGGGTCGATACGGGCGCCGACGAGGGGCGCGATCCGCTTGGAGCGGAGCACCTCCTCCAGGACCGGACGGTCGGTGGTCGTCAGGACCAGCCCGTGGGCCGGGTGCTTGCTCAGGGTCAGGCGGCCGTACCGGTCCATCGTCTCGGCGATGTCGACCAGCAGTGCGTGCGGCACCGGATACCGGCTGTACTGCACCAGCGCGTCCACGACCTGCTCGGCGTCATGCCCCGCCGCGCGCGCGTTCCACAGCCCCAGCGGCGTCACCCGGTACGTGTGGATGTGCTCCGGCGCCCGCTCCAGCTCCGCGAACGGCGCGATGGCCCGACGGCAGCCGTCGGCCTGCTCGTGGTCGACCTCCAGGAGCAGGGTCTTGTCGGACTGGACGATCAGTGGACCATTCACGCGCGGCAACCTTTCCGTACGGCCGGACGACGCGACCAAACGTCCAGTCTGCCTGATCGTCCCCCGGGCCGGGACGGGTCGGCGCCTGCGGTCCTACAGGATGTCTATTCAGTCCTGTGGGTGGTTCGGTTGAGCTGTTCGGCGGTCGCTTCCGAAGAATGGCGGATCGTGACGACCACGACAATCGGCTTCGCCCTGTTTGCCACCCGCTGGCTCCAGGCTCCCTTGTACTTCGGCCTGGTGGCTGCCCAGGGCGTGTACGTCTACAAGTTCTTCTACGAGTTGTGGACGTTACTCGTCCGGTGCGTGAGCGGGCAGGCGACCGAGACGTATGTGATGCTCGCGGTGCTCAAGCTGGTCGACGTCGTCATGATCGCCAACCTGCTGATCATGGTGATCGTCGGCGGCTATGAGACATTCGTCTCGCGCATCGGTCTGCAGGGCCACCGTGACCAGCCCGAATGGCTCTCGCACGTCAACTCCAATGTGCTGAAGGTGAAGCTCGCCACCGCCATCGTGGGCATCTCCTCCGTCCATCTGCTCCAGATGTTCGTGGATGTGCACCACACCTCGCACCACTCACTGCTGTGGGGCACGGTGATCCACATGGCGTTCATCGCGTCGGCGGCGATCCTGGCGTACATGTCGGGGCCGATGGCCGCCCACCGGGCCGCCGATCACGCACCGCACAAGGGGGACCGGGGGCAGGGAACGGGAACCGACGCGGCGCCGACGGCAGCGGTGACCGCCGCCGTGTGTTCCGTGCCGATCCCCGCCCAGGCGTCCGCCCCGCACCCGGCCATCGACGCCAACGCCAACGTCCACGCCAACGCCGACGCCGGCACCGAGGCGCGGGTCCGGGCCGCCGGGTTTCCCGCCCGCAAGCTCCTGGAGGACTTCGACGAGGAGTACCCCCGCGCCTTCGACCGGGAGACCGTGGCCCGGCTCGGCAAGCTGGACTTCGTCGCCGCCCGCCGGAACGTGGTCTTCGTCGGTCCGCCCGGCACCGGCAAGACACATCTGGCCGTCGGCCTCGGCGTGCGCGCCTGCCAGGCCGGCCACTCGGTGCGGTTCGCGACGGCCGCGGAGTGGGCCGCCCGGCTGGCCGGCGCACAGGACGCAGGCCGGCTCGCCGAGGAGCTCGCGGTGCTCGACGACCACGCCCTGCTGATCGTCGACGAGGTCGGCTACACCCCCTTCCAGGCGGAGACCGCCGCCCTCTTCTTCCAGCTGGTCGCGCACCGCTACGAACGGGCCTCGCTGATCGTGACCAGTGACCGTCCGCTCGGCCGCTGGGACGAGATCTTCGGCGGCCCCTCGGCGCTCGCGATGGTGGACCGGCTGGCCCACCACGTCGAGCTCGTACGGATCGACGGCGACAGCTACCGGATGCGGCGCGCTACTTCAGCATGGGCAGAGTGAGGTTGTTGACCAGTGGTCCTTCGATGGTGACGCCCTCGGTGACCAGGGACTCCGCGCCGGCCGCCGGGACGGGCAGCGGCAGGGCCGGGGCGGGGGCCGCGGCGGCCACGGGGGCGAGTACGCCGACGAGGACGGCGGCAGCGACGGTGGCGAGGCGGGCGGGGGTGGGGCGCATGGGTACTGGTGAGCCTTTCTGATGCCGGAGCGGGACATGTGAGCCGGACGGGCCGGACCCCGGAGTACGGGGGCCGGCCCGACGCGTGCGGGGGCGGGGTCAGATCGGGATCTCGACCACCGCGCCGGCGACGTCGACGGCGACCGCCGCGGCCTGGGCGGCGAAGGCTCCGATCATGGCGGCGGTGGCGGTCAGCACGGTGGCGATGCGGCGCGCAGTGCGCATGGGACAACAACCTCTCTGTTGCGCTCACTTGAGAGCGTGATCAGGACACCGGGTGGCTGCCCTGCGCCTCATGACGCGATGCGGAAAGGTCCGTAAGGTCCCTCAAGAGTTGGAAGAGCCCGGCGTGGCGTGCATGGAATGACACGTACACCCGAACGAGTGGGCCCGTCGGATCCGGCCGTCAGGTCCAGCCGTCAGGTCTCGTCGTCCGCGAGCTCCGCGACCCCCGTGATCCGGTGCAGCGGATACGTCCGTACCTCGTCCGCGGTGTGGTCGTACGCCGTCACGAACCCGCCCTCGACCCGCACCGGCGCGATGACCCGCTGACTCGCGGCGCCCTCGGCGTTGACGTACCCGATCCACAGCGCCTCGCCGGTCAGGACGGCGGCCTGCATGGTGGCGAGGGTCTCGGCGGGGGTCGTGCGGGGCAGTTCACCGCCGGTCACCGCAGCCGCGGCCCCGCTCGGCCTGCGCGGTGTCGTGGAGGCGAGGTCGCCCGCGCGGATGGCGCGGATCGCGGCCGCCAGCAGCGTGGCATCCGGCGTCGGCGGGCCCTCCGGGACCGGCTCGGGGGCCGTGCGCGGCGGGGTGCGGTGGGCGTCGGCGCGGGTGATCAGGACATCGCCCTCCGCCGACTCGGCGGCCGGGGCGAAGCCCATCGCGCGCAGGCCCTCCAGCAGTGCGGCCGGATCGGCCTGGGTGGCGAGCACCGTCGGCGCCAGGCGGCGCAGGCGCAGCCCGGCAGCCCGCTTGTCGGCGAGGATCTCGTTCAGCAGCGCGTCGTCGTCGCAGCGGACGTACGCCGAAGCGGCGCCCACCCGAAGATGGCCGTGCTTGCGGGCCACGTCGTCGATCAGGTACGCCAGCGGCTGCGGCACCGGCGTACGCGAGTGCTCGGCGAGGAAGGCGTGCAGGTCCGAGGTGCTGCGGCCGGCGTCGAGGGCGCGGCGTACCGAGCCGGGCGTGAAGCGGTAGACCGTCGCCCCGCCCTTCGACTCCACGTCCGCGAGGACGCCCAGCATCTCGGCGAGCGGGCGCTGCAGGGGGCCGGGGGCCACGGCCGTGAGGTCGGCCTGGAGGAGGACGTGGTCGAGCGGCTCGGGCAGGAGCGGGGTGAGGAGGCGGGCGGCGGCCGCGGAGGCGACGGTCTGCTCGGCGGGGGTGAGGGGCTCGGGGGGTGCGGTCGGGCGGTGGTGGTGCACCGGGAGTTTGTCGCCGGGGCCGACCGGTTCCGTGGCGGCCGGTTCCGGCAGCCGCGCGCCCAGCAACGCCCGCCCCTGCGCCGACAGCGCCCCCCGCCCCGTCACTCCCAGCAGTTCCGCCTCGTTCAGCGTCCACCGGGCGAGGCGGCTGCGCAGGTCGTCGTTCTGCTGGGGCCCGCGCAGCGGCCGCTCCCAGTGCAGCCGTGCCAGCACCGACTCGGTGGACGGGGACGCTCCCTCCGGCAGCCCGGCGAGGAGGGTCAGCACCCGGTGCCGTACCTCCGGCGCGGCGGAGCGGTCCAGGCCCGGGCCCAGTGCCGACAACGTACGGTCCTTCGCGTCCCGCCCCCCGACCACGCCCGCCGTACGCGTCGCCGTCAGCCACGCCTCCGCCAGCCGCACCCAGCGCTGCGGGGCGGGCTGCTCCAGCCACTCGTCGTAGGCGGGCGTCGCCGCGTACCGCTCGTCGGCCTCGCCGTCGGAGGCCAGCAGCCCCGCGGCGTAGGCGAGCTCGACCCAGAACGCGGCCATCGGCTCGGACACGTCGAGCGCGACGGCGGTCCGCTTGAGGTCGCGCACGCTCAGGCCGCCCGCCCGCAGGACGGTCGGCCCGCCCTCGTCCCAGTCCTTCAGCAGCTCCTCGACGGTCGCCAGCGCCGTGTACGCCTGCCCGGCCGCCGTCGTGTCCACAACCTGTGGACGGTGCGTCGCGGTCGCCTCGACGGGCGGCGGCAGCGGCTCGGTGGTGCGGTGCGCGCGGCCGGCGCGCAGGTGCAGGGCCACCTCGCGGGGGAGTACGACCGTGCCGGGCGCCGTCGGGAGGAGCAGGCCGCGGTCGAGGAGCCAGCGCAGGCGGGGCGCCGGATCGGCGGTGACCTGGCCGTACGGCGGCCCCCAGACCAGGCGGGCGAGGACCTCCAGCGACTCCTCCGGGGCGTCGGCGAGCAGGGCCGCCATGCGCCGCCGGTCGGCGAACAGGGCGGTGAGCGACGACACGGCCGACACGGCGTCGTGGGTCGAGGCCAGCCCGGCCGTCGTGACGATCTCCTGGATACGGCCCGGCGACATGCCCGCGGTGGCTTCCTGCACGGTCGGACCCAGGCCGGTGGGGGACGGGTGCTGCGGCGAAGGCGCCAGCAGCTCACGTGCCGTACGGACGAGCCGCAGCCGGTCGTCGGAGCCCCACACCAGGGCCTGGTCCCGCAGGGCGCCGAGAGCGTGCGGCAGGGCGCCGGCGACGGCCTGATCGCCCTCGTCGCCGGTCATCAGGCCGAGCAGTTCGCCGTACGTCGCCGGATCCGCAGCCACGGCCAGCGCCTCCGCCGTCTGCAGCGCGAAACGGTCCAGCCGCTCCAGGGCGCGCACCACGGAGGCCCGGGTGCCGGCGCGGGTCGCCAGCTGGGTGAGGTCGGTCGGGACGGGGGTGATGAGGTCGGGGCGGCTGCGCAGGAGGACGGCCAGGGAGGCGTCGTCCCGCGCACGGAGGGCTTCCGCGAGGGAACGGGGCGGTGTAGCCGGGTCGCTCATCCTGCCCACGTTAGCGGGTTGCCTCCGGCGGCCGGGCCGACGAGGGTGTCCCCGGTGGCTCCGCCCCGGCCCTCGGTCACGCCCACCGGCCACCCAACTCCGCTCCGACCCGCACCGCCCACCGGTCCGACCCGCCCAACCCACCCTGTCCTGCGCTAACGTCGTCCCACCGGGCATTCAACGCACCCACCCCGGAGGGGACTTCGTGGGGATCGAGAGCGACCAGGTCGTCTACGAGTATCTGAGCCGCGTCGGCGACGTCGCTCAGCAGCGGCAGTTGCCGTCGTCCACCCGCATGCGCCTGGTGAACGAGCTGCGGGGCGAGATCGACCGGCGGCGCGCGAAGGCCCCCGTCGACAGCCCCGCCGCCGTCCGCCGCATCATCTCCCGCCTCGGCACCCCGGACGAGGTGGTCGCCGCCGCCGGAGGCAACGCCGCCCCCGCACCCCAGGCGCCGGTCACCTCCGTGCCCGTACAGCCGGACAGCCGGAACAGTCAGGCCGACGAGGAACGGCCCAAGGGGCTGCGCCGTATGGTGCCGCGCCCGCGCCCCGCCGAGGCGCCCCCGGCAGCCGACTACGCGCCCCCGCCGCCCCACCTCGCCAGCACGGACGAACTGGGAGGCAGCGCGACCCAGTCCGACTGGTGGCGGGTGGACAGCAGCCCCTTCGGCCCCGGCGAGGACGTCCCGGGATTCGTCGGCGGCGTCGAGATCCCGGAGATGCTCCGCCGCCCGCCCTCGGCGGAGGAGACGCGGCTCAAGAAGAAGGAGCCCGCCGAGGAGCCCGCCCCGGCCGCCGTCGAGCAGGCCGACGCCCCGGACGCGGACACCGACGCCCCCCGTCGCCGCCGCCTCCTGCCCCGCCGCCCGACCCTCCCCACCGGCCGCTGGAGCAACCCCCTGCTCCTGCTCGCCGCCGCCCTCCTCGTCGCCGGTGCCGTCCTCGGCAACCTCATCGCCCTGCTCCTCGGCTGGCTCATCGCCTGGGGCTCACGGCGGCTGAGTGACGCCGAGACGAAATGGGCGGTCATGATCCTGCCCGGCCTCTCCCTCACCGCCGGCGTCGTCTGGCTGTGGGGCCGCACCGAGGGCCGCTGGGGCACCCCGATCGCCGAGGCCCACATGAGCGACGCGATCGCCGAGACCTGGCCGTGGGTGCTGCGGGGGGCGGCGGTGGCGTCGGCGCTGTTCATCGTCTGGCGTTCGCAGAAGCAGACCTAGCCCACGGGCCAAGGACCCAACACACCCGCAGCCGCCATACAACGAATAGGACCGAGCTGCTGGGCACAATGACGCATATGGCCTACACGACCGCGCTCCCGCTCACCGTCGGCTTCGACCTCGACATGACCCTCATAGACTCCCGCCCCGGCATCCACGCCTGCCTCACGGCCCTGGCCGAGCGGACGGGCACGTACATCGACGCCGACCTGGCGATCACGCGGCTCGGGCCGCCCCTCGCCGATGAGCTGATCAACTGGTTCCCGGCGGACCAGGTCGAGGCCATGGCCGACCTGTACCGCGAGATGTACCCGGCGATCGCCATCACCGCGACCCCCGCCCTCCCCGGCGCCCGCGAGGCGATCACCGCCGTACGCGCCGCAGGCGGCCGCGCGATCGTCGTCACCGCCAAGTACGAGCCGAACGCCAAGCTGCACCTGGAACACCTCGGCATCGAGCCGGACGCGGTCGTGGGCGACCTCTGGGCCGAGCAGAAGGCGGTGGCCCTGCGTGAGCACGAGGCGGCTGTCTACGTCGGCGACCACGAGGGCGACATCCGCGCCGCCCGCACGGCCGACGCGCTGTCGGTCACCGTGGCGACCGGGCCGTACAGCACTGATCAGCTGCGTGCGCTCGGCGCGGACGTGATCCTCACCGACCTGACCGAGTTCCCTGCCTGGCTCACCGGTTACCTGGACGCGCCCCGCGCCTGACGCCGCCCCGCCGCGACCGAGCGGAGCACCCCCGCGCCGGCGACGAGGAATCCGACGCCCATGAGCATGCTCAGTCCGAACATGTACGTCGGAAATGGCGTCGTACCGAGCAGGAACGGGGCCACAGTGACCAGAGTGGCCACGGCACCGATGAAGAACACGACGGCTCCGGCACGGATCAGTCGGTCACCGGGAGCGGCGGAATTCGTTTGGGTTTTGTCACGCACCGGACCAGGGTAGTTCCCTGCGCGAAGGAACAACCGGGCGACGTCTTGTCACCGGCTCCGGGAGCATTAGCCTTGGTAGCGGCGGGTCATGGTCGACCCGCTGTAGTGCTATCAAGAGCCGTTTTCAGAAGCAGTTTTCCGACGAGTACGAGGACGAGGACAGACGTGCCTACCGGCAAGGTCAAGTGGTTCAACAGCGAGAAGGGCTTCGGCTTTCTCTCCCGCGACGACGGCGGTGACGTCTTCGTTCATTCCTCGGTCCTCCCCGCCGGAGTCGAGACACTCAAGCCGGGCCAGCGAGTTGAGTTCGGCGTGGTCGCCGGCCAGCGCGGCGACCAGGCACTTTCGGTCACGGTCCTGGACCCGACCCCGTCGGTCGCGGCCGCCACCCGCAAGAAGCCGGACGAACTGGCGTCCATCGTCCAGGATCTGACGACCCTCCTCGAGAACATCACGCCGATGCTGGAACGGGGCCGCTACCCCGAGAAGACCGCCGGCAAGAAAATCGCCGGCCTCCTGCGGGCGGTCGCCGACCAGCTCGACGTATAGGTACGTCAGGGACTTACGGGAATTCCAGCGCATCACGGCCGAGGGGCGGCACCAGCCCCTCGGCCGCCGCACGTGTGAGCAGGGCGGGCGTCCGGCGGTTGAAGCGAGTGCGAAAGGTCAGGGGAAGGTGAGTGCCTCGGGTCCAAGGGGCGGCACCAGCCCTTCGGCCGCCGCACGGGTGAGCAGGCCCCGCACCGCCGCGGCGCCTCTTTTCGCCGTCCTTGTACCGCTTCGTGGGCTGCGGGTGGCTGCGCCGGCGTTGGCATCTGCCGTTGCCGTAGCGGGCGTCCGGCGGTTGAAGGGAGCGCGAGAGGTCAGGGGAAGGTGAGTGCTTCGGATCCAAGGGGCAGCACCAGCCCCTCGGCCGCCGCACGGGTGAGCAGCCCCCGCACCGCCGCATAGCCGTCCTCGCCGAGGTCGGCGGTGAACTTGTTGACGTACAGGCCGATGTGCTGGTCGGCGACGGTCGGGTCCATCTCCTGGGCGTGCTCCATGACGTAGGCGCGGGAGGCCTCGGGGTCGTCCCAGGCGGCCTGTACGGACGTACGGATGGAGTCGGCGAGCAGCTTCAGCTGCCGTGCGCCCAGTGAGCGCTTGGCGATGATCGCGCCCAGCGGGATGGGCAGCCCGGTGGTGGCCTCCCAGTGCTCGCCCATGTCCGCGAGCTTGTGCAGCCCGTAGTTCTGGTACGTGAAGCGCGCCTCGTGGATGACGAGCCCCGCGTCGACCTTCCCGTCCCGCACGGCGGGCATGATCTCGTGGAAGGGCATGACCACGATCTCGCCGACTCCGCCGGGGAGCGTGTCGGCGGCCCAGAGCCGGAACAGCAGGTACGCCGTCGACTTCTCGCTCGGCACGGCGACCGTACGGCCGGTGAGGTCCACCCCGGCCTCGCGCGTCAGCACCAGCGGTCCGCAACCCCGGCCCAGCGCACCGCCGCAGGGCAGCAGGGCGTACTCGCCGAGGACGTACGGCAGCACGGCGTACGACACCTTCAGCACGTCGAACTCGCCGCGTTCGGCCATGCCGTTGGTGATGTCGATGTCCGCGAAGGTGACGTCGAGGGCGGGGGCGCCGGGGACGCGGTCGTGGGCGAGGGCGTCGAAGACGAAGGTGTCGTTCGGGCAGGGGGAGTACGCGATCTGCAAGGGCTGTCGCTGCTGCTGCTCACCGGTCATGCGGGTGCCAACCTTCCAGGACGGGTGCGAGCTTCCCGAAGGCCTCGGTGAGGGCCGCGAGGGCGTCTGCGATGCGCCAGGCGGCGCGGTCGCGCGGGCCGACGGGGTTGGAGATCGCGCGCAGCTCCAGCACGGGCGTGCCGTGCGCGGCCGCGGCCTCGGCGACGCCGAAGCCCTCCATGGCCTCGGCGAGCGCGGTGGGGTGGCGCTCGCGGAGCTGTGCGGCGCGGACGGCGGTGCCGGTCACGGTGGAGACGGTGAGGATCGCGCCGGGGCGCGCCCCGGTGGCGGTCGCGACCTCTCGTACGAGTGCTTCGGGAGGACGGTGGGTGACGGTGCCGAAGCCCAGCTCGGTGACGGGCAGGAAGCCGTCGGGGGTCTCCGCGCCCAGGTCGGCGGCGGTGATCTCGTCGGCCACGACGAGGGAGCCGACGGGGGCGGGGGGCGCGAAGCCGCCCGCGATGCCGGACGAGACGACCAGGCCGTACGGGGCGCCTTCGAGGGCGGCCGTGGTGAGGGCCTTGGCGGTCGAGGCGGCGGCGAGGGCGGGGCCCACGCCGGCGGCGATCACGTCGACGCCGGGTGCCTCGATCGCCCGGGCCACCGCGTCCCGTTCAGCCGGGACTGCGGTGGCCACCAGTACGCGTACGCCGGACGTGGTCAGCTGTCCTTCTTGAGCTTGAAGGACCACAGACCCTTCACGTCCTGCTCGCCCTCCTTGATCGACACCAGCGTCGAGTCGCCGCTGGCGCCGTACTGGGCGTTGAAGAACACGCTGCCCGGGATGGTGCGGTACGTCTTCTTGCTGGAGTCGGTGAGCGGCTGACCGTTCATGAGGACGGTCCAGCCCTCGTCCGCGATCTCCGGGTCGACCCCGAAGCGCACGGTCTCGTCGGGGTCCACCGTGATGGACTTGATGTCCTTGTCCTTCAGGCACTTGGCCAGGTCCGCGGTCTTCAGGGCGTCGCCCTCACCACCGCAGGTGGCCTCCGCGTTGACGGAGGAGGTGCCGACGGTGATCGTCGCCATCGGCGTCGGCTTGTCGCAGGCCGACAGGACGAGCAGTCCGGCGGAAACGGCGCCGGCGGCGGCGAGCGCGCGGCGGCGTCGCACAACGGCGCGGACATTAGCGGCTCCGCCGCGTGGCATCCAGGTCATGGGCAAAGGCTATCGGGCCCGCGTGACGCTCTCTCTATGCGGGGCGGCGTGCCGTACGTCACGGGGGCGGAGCGCAGTACGTCAGCGCGGTACGTCACGGGGGCGGAGCGCGCGTGTCAGGCCACGTCCGGCCGTGTGCGGCCGCCGTGCCGGGCCGAGCTGATCAGGCCCTTGATGGTGGTCAGCCAGCCGACGGCGACGATCCCCGCGCCCACCAGCAGGCCCAGGGAGCCCTTCAGCGGCAGCACGATGCCGACCGCGCCGCCGAGCACCCAGGACACCTGCAGCAGCGTCTCGGAGCGCGCGAACGCCGACGTACGGACCAGCTCGGGCACGTCCCGCTGGATCAGCGCGTCCAGCGACAGCTTGGCCAGCGCCTGCGCGAACCCGGCGGTCGCCGCGAGGAACGCCACCAGGACCGCGCCGAAGAAGACCGCGGCCGTGATCGCCGCGAGCAGCACGAAGCCCACGACCGTCACGATGATGATCTCGGGCGCCCTGGAGCGCAGCCACGCCCCCACCGCCGTACCGCAGGCGTTCCCGACCCCCGCCGAGACCGCGACTATGCCCAGGGACACGGCCGCGCTCTGCCCGGACATCGGGTGCTCGCGCAGCAGGAACGCGAGGAAGAAGATCAGGAAGCCGGAGAGGCAGCGCAGGGCGGCGTTCGCGCCGAGGGCGTGGGTGACGGCGATGCCGACCGTGCGCAGCCCGGGGCGCTTGACCGGCTTGAGGTGCGGCCCGTGCAGATGCTGCGCGTCGGCCGCCAGCAGCGCGGTGTCCTCGCCCTTGGCCGAGTCGACCTTCGGCGGCAGGGTGAACGACAGGAACGTACCGGCGATGAAGATCAAGAAGGCGCCGTACAGCGGGTAGCGCGCCCCGAGCGCCTGGAGTCCCGCGCCTATGGGCGCCGCGATGCCGGTGGCGAGGAGGCCGCCGAGAGTGACCCGGGAATTGGCCTTCACCAAGGAGAAGTGGGGTGGGAGCAGCCGGGGGACCACGGCGCTTCTGACGACGCCGTAGGCCTTCGACGCGACCAGCACCCCGAGCGCCGCCGGATACAGCTCGATGCTGCCGGTGACGACCGCCCCGGACAGGACCAGCGCGAGCATCGCCCGCGCGAACATGGCGCCGGCCATCGCGGCCCGGCGGCCGTGGGGGAGACGGTCGAGAAGAGGACCGATCACGGGCGCGAGGATGGTGAACGGCGCCATGGTGATGCCGAGGTAGAGCGCGACCCGGCCGCGGGCCTCGTCGGTGGGCACGGAGAAGAAGACGGTGGAGGCGAGGGCGACGGTGATCATCATGTCCCCGGCGCCGTTCACCCCGTGCAGTTCGATCAGCTTGCCGAGGCCGGACTCTCCGGCGCCGTGCGCGTGGGTGGCCTTGCGGATGCCGCGGGCGGTTCCGGTGAACGGGAAGTGCAGGGCACGGCCGACCGAGCGGAAGGAGCCGCGCCTCCGGCCCGATCCGCCACTTCGACTCCGGCCCCCCTTGGCCCCACCGACACCGGTGGCTCCTTGGGGCGGCTTCGCGGTTGCCACGACGCAATAGTGCCCCGAGATGGGGGTGGGTAGTGCGGTTACGGCGCGTATGGAGGGTACGGACTCGGGTCGGCCGACGGTGACTGTCCGGTCGCGGGCACGGTTTCGGCACCGCCGCGCAGCGGTGAAAGGGCCGTCGGTGTAGGCCCAGCGCTCGCGAACAGGTAGCGTGCGTATCTCAGCCATCCCGCACAATGGATGACGTAGGTGCGCCCGAGCGCGATTCGGATGCGGACGTCGACGCGGCCCACAGGTCCGCTCCGTTTCGCTCGACCGCCTCAAGGCACCGCACCCGAGAGACGGCGTAGGAGAGAAGCGATACCTGTGAGCGCAGCGACAACGCGAAGCCGCACCCCCGACCGTCTGTGCGCCGAGGCGGTCGACCTCGCCCGCAGTGCAGCCGAGGAGGCCGCCGCGCCAGGCGTGGTGGGGGAGCACGCGGGCCTGCTCTCCGAAGGCGACCGCGTTGTCACGCACTTCTTCGAGTGCAAGGAACTCGGATACCGCGGCTGGCGCTGGGCGGTGACGGTGGCGAGGGCGTCGCGCGCGAAGATCGTGACGCTGGACGAGGTGGTCCTGCTCCCCGGCCCGGACGCCCTCCTCGCCCCCGAGTGGGTGCCGTGGAGCGAGCGCCTGCGCCCAGGCGACATGGGCCCCGGCGACCTGCTCCCCACGGACGCCGAGGACCTCCGGCTGGAGCCCGGGTACTCCGGTGAGGACGAGCCGGTGCCGAGCTCGGCCGTCTCGCACGAGATGGCGGAACTGGTGGAGGCGGAGGACGCCGACGTCACGGCGGGTGTCCCCGCGGAGCTGCCGATGGCCCCGTCCCGCGGCTCGATCGCCGCGGTGGCCGAAGAACTGGGCATGCGCCGCGCCCGCGTCCTGTCCCGCTACGGCCTCCACGTCGCCGCGGACCGCTGGGAGGAGTCGTACGGCGCCAAGACCCCCATGGCCCAGGCGGCCCCGGCCTCCTGCGTGACGTGCGGCTTCCTGGCCCCCATCGGCGGTTCGCTCGGCCAGGCCTTCGGCGTCTGCGCGAACGAGTTCTCCCCGGCCGACGGCCATGTCGTGTCCCTGACCTACGGCTGCGGCGGACACTCCGAGGCCGCGGTCATGCCCAAGCCGCCGCGTCCGGCTCCGCCGGTGATCGACGAGACCCGGGTGGACCCGTTCCCGCTGCGTCCGGCGCCGGATTCGGGGTCGGTGTCGGTGGCGGGGGACGAGGAGTCGGCGGAGTTGGGGCACTCCTAGGGCCGGAACCCTGGGGGCATCGTGGCCAGCTCCGCAGGGGCTCAGCGACTGCTACTCGACTACTCGACTGCCTTGGCGTTTCGGGGGCTACTACGGCGAGCGCTGCGCGCAGGGCGTCAGGGGTCTGCTCGGGACGGGGTCCAGCCTCAGCTCTGGCCCTTGGCCGTGGCCGCGGCCGAATAGCGAGGCAGGTCCTCCGTCGAGATCGTCCAGTCGCCGATGGTGACGTCCTCGCCGTAGACGAAGTCCTTGCGGGTCGCGTAGCGGGGGCCGTCGGGGGTGGCGTGGATGTCGCTGAGGACGGCGCCGCAGCCGGTGCGGGGGTCGAAGACGGCGTAGACGGGGATGCCGATCAGGGGATAGTCGCGGACCTTGCTTACCCAGTCGTTGTCCGGGTTGGAGTTGGACGCGACCTCAATGGCGGCAATAAGTGTGCGGGGGTCGAAGGAGCCGTCTCCCTCCATGTCGGCCTCGGCGATCACCATCACGTCGGGGCGACGCAGGATGCCCTCGGGTTCGTCCTCCACGTCAGGTTTGCCCGTGTGGGCCACGATTCCCTCCGGCATCACCTTTTCCATGCGCTTTCGGAGGCGTGCCCTGGTGAGCTCGTGTCGGCCGTTCGGCGACGACAGGTCGTGGACGAGCCCCTCCTTGGTGATCTCGAGTTTGCCGGGAAGGACGTCGTCCATGGACTGTACGAGGTCCCGCATGGCCCGATAGCGGTGCGAGCTCAACCCGGTTGCTCTCACTCGCGAACTGCCTTCATCGCCGCTTCCAGCACCGCGCTCAGCTCGCGAAGGGCTTCCCGTGCGATGGCCGGATCCTCGTCTTCCAGGTTGTTCTCCGCCTGGGCGTAGCGCGTGGACAGGTCCGCCCGACGGGCGATCTCGATCTCCTTGGCCCAGATGAGGATCCAGCTTCGCAGGGGGCTCAGCGACTGCCACTCGACTGCTTTGGCGAAGGCCTCGTCCTTCATGGCCTG
The DNA here is from genome assembly GCF_001509475.1 of Streptomyces regalis. Lineage (GTDB taxonomy): Bacteria > Actinomycetota > Actinomycetes > Streptomycetales > Streptomycetaceae > Streptomyces > Streptomyces regalis. The sequence goes on along the minus strand of NZ_LLZG01000356.1, from coordinate 2,170 downwards.
CATTTCGTCCAGGCGACCTGGAGCGACGACGGCGAGGGCGGCACGTAGGGCATCAGGGGTCGGCTCGGGACGGGGGATCAGCTCGTGTCGATGGCCGGGCTGGGGGTTCGTGGTGTCCTCCGATGGTTCGGTGCGCCGTTGTTCAGGATTCGAGTGGAAGCGAGGTCTGCTCCGCTGCGGGGCCCAGGTAGGTGTACTCGGTGGCCCGCGCGATGCCCACTGAGTCCAGCCGCTGACGGAAGCGGACCCGGAAATGAACGTTGTCCCCAAGGCCAGGGCGCATACGCAACAACTCCCCAGGCTCCTCGAAGCGGACGTCGTAGGCCGGCGCATTCTTGGCGGTGCCCGTCTTGACCTTCACCCAGCCGCTTTCGCGCAGCTCGGTGATGCGCCCGGAGATGGTGATCTCCTGGTCGCGGTCCCTGGTCTCGCGGAGCCGTTCGACGTAGCGCCTGCCCCGCTCGGTCAGCTTGGCGCGGCGCATGCTGCCGTCCGCGCCGTACCAGGTCACGCCCAGGTCGAGTTGATACTTGCCCAGCGCACGGGCGAGGGTCTCCACCGCGTCGAAGATTCGCGCCCACTCGCGGATGTCCTGCTCCGACTCCACCGCGGCAAGCAGATCGGCGAGCATGCTCATACCCGTGCTCGCGGCGGAAGTGGCGGAAGCGTCCAAGGCGTACGGCTCTGGGGAAGTAGCAGGGGCGACGGGCCGGGCGTGCACCACGGTGCTCCCCGACGAGATGCCCGTGACTTCCAGCTGCACCGGGGTGCCCGCGGCGGCGGATACCGCGTTCTCCACGGGATTGAGCAGGGCGTCGCCCCATTGGAAGCGGAGAGCGCCACCTTCGGTGTCCGGCCCGGTCAGACGGATCTGAAGCTCTTCGTCGAGACGGGCGTCCGGCTCATACTCGCGCACCGCTGCTAGGCGGCTCGCCCGGTGCTCGGCCTCGACCTCCTCGTCGTCCCGTTCCTCGGTACCCATCTCTTCGAGTAGACGCGCTGCGGCCTCGGCGGCCGCGGAATCGTTCGCCAGAAGCGCACGCCGACGCTCGCGCCAGCTGTCGCTGGTCGTCACAGTCGCACCTCCAGATATCCGCGTGCCGGGGCGGCACTCCCTTCTGACGGAGAGCGGTCCGCTGGGTCAGACAGTCGGCAGCGTTGCCACCAGTCGTCCCACACACCCCGTTCCATGAAGTATGTCCGTTCCTCCGGTGTCATGCGTTCGGGCTGGAAGACGTGGCTGACGGGCTGGTACCCGACTCTGACCGGCGAGACGCCGAACTTGCCCTTCACACTGTCCCGGCTCTTGAAGGCGCTGGTGAGCCACTTCGAGCCCGGCTTGCCACGCACCGCGCGCTCGGCCCGCATGTCGATCAGGAGAGTCGTGTCGATGTTCCCGGGGTCGAGCTTCGCGCTGACGAAGCTGCCGCCGAGCCACAACCGGTGGACGAGCGTGAGCCCGTCCAGGATGTCCGCGTACTTGTCCTCGAGCGTGAAGAAGCGCTCCAGATAGCCCTGCAGTCCGTCCCACAGTTCTGTGCGCGTGACGGAGTCCCGAAAGTCTGGCGCACTGACCAGCGTGGCCTCTGCTTCGTCGAAGGAGACCGAGTACCGGCCCAGCGGAGGGAAACCGTTCGCGGCGAAGGAAGGCAGCACATGAAGTCCTGTCGTGTATGAGACGGCGTCCTGAGGCAGGCGTGGTCAGTCCGGCTGCGCGATCTGCTCCTGACTGAAGCCGTCATCGATCCCCCCCGAATGCCGTGCGGATCAACTTGCCGGTACGACATCCCGGCCGCTGTGGATTCCTGCGACTCGGCCCGCCACCGCTGCACACGCCCGGCACTTGCCCGGTTGCGGGGCCCGGAAGGCCAGGTCGCAGCCGTCGCAGTTCTGGAGCGGGTGCCGGACGGCTGGCGGTGGTGCGGGTGCACGGAACGGCGGTGGGGGCGGCAGTTGGGTGGTGAGGCGGTGGGCCAGGAGGGCGGCTGGGCGGCACAGGGGCTCGGGTGGCAGGTCGGTAGTCAGGGCGTGGCGTACGGCGGTGGGGGTGAGGTCGCGTTCCAGCCAGGCGGCGACGCCGGGGGCCAGGTGGGCTGTGTCGTGCTGGCTGAGCAGTAGGCGGGGGTCGTGGCGGCGGAGGTCTGCGAGGAGGACGGTGGCCGTCTGGAGG
>NZ_LLZG01000355.1 GCF_001509475.1 Streptomyces regalis | reverse complement strand
CGAACACCCCCCGTCCGACCCCGCCACCCTCACCGGGCACTACGAACTGTGCGACCAGCCCGAGGACTTCACCCCCAACCGGCGCAGCCACCACCTGCGCGATGTGTGGCGCACGCGCCGGCACCTGTCCGCCGCCCTCTACGCGGGCCCCCACCCGCTCGAAAGCCTCGCCGCCTACATGCACCCGGAGCAGGCATGACCCTCACGGCCACGCTCACCCGCATCCGCCTCAACCCCGCCAGCCGGGCCGTACGCCGCGACCTGGCCGACCGCGTCCAACTCCACAAGACCCTCATGCGCCTGACCCCCGGCACCCCCAGCCCGCACCCACGGCGCGACGCAGGCCTCCTCTTCCGCCTCGAAACGGATCCCGACGAGCCCACCCTGCTCGTCCAGACCACCCGGCCACCGAACCTGGCCGGCCTGCCCGCCCACTACGGCACCACCGCAACCCGCGATCTCACTCCGGTACTCGCCGCCCTGCAGCCAGGTCGGCGCGTGCGCTACCGCATCACCGCCACTCCGGTCCGCCACACCCCCGGCACCCCCTACGGTCAACGCCTTGACGGCACCGTCCTGCGCCGCCGCGGCATCCCCACTGCCCTCGATGGAACCGCCGCCGCAGCCTGGTGGCAGCGTCGCGCCGGCCAAGCCGGCCTCGACCTCGACGACATCACGCTCACCCCCCGTACCTTCGAACTCAGCACGCTCTCCGCCCGCCTGCCCGGACTGGACCACCACCTCATCCGGTTCGACGGACACGCCCGCATCACCGACGCCCGACTCCTCGCCGAAGCCGTCTGCCGCGGCATCGGCCGTGCCCAGTCCTACGGCGCCGGCCTCCTCAGCCTTGCCCCCGCCTGACCTTCACTCCACCACGCGCCTCGCCTCCACAAGCGAGGGGAGCCTCACACGTGACCACCAGGCCCCCACACGATGAGAACAGTCTGCGCCGAGCGGCTGTCAGCCGTCTGATGCACCTCGCCGAAACCAACAGCCTCGCCGGTGAGCACATCACCACCGTCGCCCAGGCCTTTGGCGTCGATCCCCGCACCGTACGCCGCTGGCTGGACAACGCAGGCGAACACGACGGCCGCTACACCCCCCAACGCCGAGCCCGCTTCGCACTCGACCAGCCAATGCGTGACGCCGTCGCCCTGTGGTGCGGCAACATCGCCGCCGCCTACCGCGACCTGAAGACAGCAGGCCGCCTGGGCAGCGAACCCGTCTCCTACGCCACCTTCCACCGCGCCGTCACCGAGCACTACACCCCCGGCTTCCTCGCAGGCCTGAAGGGCGGCGAGCAAGAACGCCGCAAATTCGACGTCCACTTCACCCGCGAGATCGGACACCGCAATCAGGCATGGGAAGCCGACCACGTCGAAGCCAGCGCCTGGGTCAACGTCAGCGGCCACCGCCGCAAACCCTGGATCACCTGGTTCATCGACTGCGCCACCGACGCCGTCTGCGGACTGTCCATCTCCGCACAGACCCCCAGCCGGGAGAACATCCTCATCGCCGCCCGCGCGGCCCTGCAACGCGGAGGAGACCACGGCCCCTTCGGAGGTCTCCCCGGCCTGGTCCGCGTCGACGGAGGCAAAGACTTCCTGTGCGAGACCGTCGCCCTCGCCTTCGGCGTCTTCGGTGTCCGCCGCGTCGACCTGCCCCCCAGACATCCCGAACTCAAAGGCACCGTCGAAGCCCTCAACAACGCCGTCAAGAAGACGCTCTTCCCCAGCCTCCCGGGCTTCACCCACGCTCCACACACCAGCACCCGCACCCGCATCGACCCCGACGAGCACCTCCTGACCTACGAGGCCTTCGTCCGCATCGTCCTTGAGTGGGTCCACGACTGGAACCACGAGCACCGCATCCGCACCAGAGGAAACCGCACCCCCTACGAGCTCTGGCACGCCGACCTCACACCCGTCTACGACCCCGACCCCGACGAACTCAACGCCTTCACCCTCCAGACCCACCACCAGTCCCTGACGATCAACTCCGACGGCGTCCACTGGAAAAAACGCCGCTACCTGGCCCCCTACATGCAAGGCCGGGGCGGCACCAAGGTGCTCCTGCGCTACATGCCCCATCAAGAACGCACCGTCGAGCTCTACGACGCCAAGGACGAGACCTACCTGGGCCCGGCCACCCTGCAGAACGAAGCCAGCCCAGAGCAACGACGTGACGTCAAACGCGCCGCCGAACGCGAAGCCAGCCGACTGCGCACCGCCCTGAAACGGGCAGAACGCCAGCGCCGGGAACGCTTCGAAGCCGACATCGTCCCCACCACTCCCCGCCCGGTCAGCGACCTGACCCAGGAACAGGCCGCCGAACTCCTCGACGGCCGGCGCCAGGACGAACTCGCCCGCCAAGCACGCCCCGACCTCGCCCCGCTGCCCGAACCCACACCCTCCTGGCAGAACCCCAGCGCCCCCGCCCCCAGCGAGCCCGCTCCTGCCGGCGAAAACCCCGCATCCGCAGCCCCCGCGCTCCCGCCGCTGCCCGACCCCTCACCCTCCTGGCACCAACCGGACCACCCAGCAGCCCTCACCGAGGAGCCCTCCGATGAGCAGCACGATTGACACCACCGCGCCGGCCGATGACCACTACCTCGGCCTGACCGGCGCCCGCCTCATGCCCACCACCGCCGCCCGCCTCACCCAACGCCACCTGAAAACCGCCCTCAAGGCCCAGGCCATGCTCTGCATCCACGGCGACGTCGGCCTCGGCAAGACCCTCGCCGTCAACACCAACCTGCGCGACCTCGCCCCGGACAAGACCCTCTGGCTCGAATGCCGCAAAGGAGCCACCCTCACCAGCCTGTGCACCGCCCTGTTCCGCGCACTGGACCTGCCCCGCGAACCCCCCGCCCAGGTCGACGACTGCGACCCACTGATCCGACAGGCCCTGGCAGCCCAGCACCGCGTGCTGGTGTGCGACGAAGCCCAAGGCCTGTCCAAGCAGGCCCTGGAATACCTGCGCACCCTGTGGGACGACAAGAAAATCCGGCCCACCATCGTCTTCGTCGGCGGAGAAAACTGCCTGCAGCGCATCAGCAGCCGACCCGCCCTGTTCTCCCGGATCGCCGTCTTCCAGCAGTACCAGCCGCTCACCCCCGACGAGGTCCTGGCCACCCTCCCGCATTACCACGACCTGTGGAAGGACGTCTGCGCACCCGACCTGCTCTGGGTCAACGACGTCGCATGCCACGGCAACTTCCGCAACTGGGCCAAAGTCACCTTCCACATCCAGGAAGCACTCGAAGACGACCCCGCCACCGCCTGGTTCAGCCGAGACACAGTCCGCATGATCCTCAGCTACCTCGACAGCACCGTCCGCCACCACCCCAGCGTCCAGGCCTGACGCCCACGATCCCTGGTGCGCCCGTTCATCATCCAGACCTGTACGACTGTGCTTGCGCAGCTCCCGCCGAGGGACGCCAGCCAAGTCTGCGGGACACGGCCAGACCGGAGGCGATGAGCGCCAGCCGCACCGTCCGTAGATCGACCGATCCGGCGCCCACGCCGACCGACAGGGCCGCGACGACCTTGCCCTCGTCGTTGAGGACACGGGTGGCGACAGAGTCGGCGCCGAGTGTCTTTTCCTGACGGACGACGGCTACGCCGGTTTGGCGACACTCGTCCAACTGTTCCAGCAACCGTGCGGGATCGGTCACGGTGCGTTCGGTGCACGCGGGCAGGCCCTGCGCGATGACCTGCTCGGTCAGCTCGGGGTCGGCGTGGGCGAGCAGCACCTTGCCCACCCCGGAGCTGTGCAGCGGCAACCTCCCGCCGGGCCCCGACATGACGTCCACCGCGTTGTCCGCCGACAGGCGTTCGACGAGTACCGCTCGGTGCCTTCCAGCACCGCGAGCTGCACGTGTTGGCGCAGCGCGGTGCCGCCGTGATGATCAGGCCATTGCAACCACAATGAGGCGGATCGACCCAGGCCTTGTGTCAGGCGGCAGGAGGCGGGGGGAGGTGGGTGTCGATCCAGGACAGGCCGCCGAGGTCGAGGTGGTGGCGGCTGCGGGTGACGGCGACGTAGGCGAGGCGGGCGTCGGTGTCGCTGACGGGTTCGGGGATGGGGCGGCCCTGGGCGTCGTGTTCGTCGGTGTCTTTGGGAGGGGGGAAGTCGTCGGCGATTTTCACGGTGGGCCATTCGCGGCCTTTGGCGGTGTGCGCGGTGGAGACGGTGACGTCGGCGTTTTTCTCGTCGGTGAGCTGGTTGATCGCGGCGAGGATGGCGTCGGGTCCGTGTGTGTCGACGAGGTTGATGAAGGGCTGCAGGTCGCGTCCGGCCGGGTCGTGTTCGGCGTATTCCTGCACTTCGCCCCAGGACCTGAAAAGAACGAGCTCGGGATGGGCCGTGGGGCGGCCCTCTTTGAGGTCGCGGGCGGCAAGTGCCAGCGCGGCCAGAGCCTGTCCGCCGCGGGCCAGGGCGACGCGCCGACCGCTGGCGAGCAGACCCATCACCTCGGTCATCGCACCGATGTTGGTACGGCACAGCACCGCGTCCGGACGGTCGAGGTCCCCGACCGTGGTGGGGATGGTCTCGGTGCCGGTCAGGCGGATGGGGGCCTGGGCGATTTCGAGCCACCGGTTGGCCTGGTCGGCGATCAGAGGACCGAAGCGGAAGGAACGGGTAAGGGTTAGGTGCGTGGCGTCGAAGCCGGTCATCACATCGCGGGCACCGCGCCAGCCGTAGATGGCCTGGGCGGAGTCACCGACCATGACGAGCTGCGCACGGTCGCGCTGGGCGGAGAAGACTTGTTCCAGGACGGGGTTGGTGTCCTGGGCCTCGTCGAGGAGCAGGAAGTCCGCGTCGATGCGTGGTTGGGTCAGGGCCCACATTTTCAGGTAGTGGTCGTGCTCGAAGCGCACCACCCCATGGTCGGGGTTGTGCAGGTCGGCCCAGGCACGGTTGGCGAACGGCAGGACCGCTTCGGCGAGCTGCGCCTGCTCGGCAGGTGTTCCCAGACGGCGCAGGGGCGGGACGTGGTGGCTGTCGAGGGAGCGGTCGGCTGAGTAGCAGAAGCGGGTGACGGTGCGCAGCACGGTGTTGGACAGAGACCTGGCGCCGATCTCGTGTTCGCTGATGCGGACGGGGCGGGTGATGCCGAGCGCCTGGCCGGTTTTCCAGGCGGGCTGGCGGGGGCTGTTGAGCCGGTGGGCGTAGCGGTGGCCGAGGGCCGCGTAGGCGGCGGCGTGGGCGGTCTTGCACTGCACGGTACGAGGGAAGCGGGCCGCGGCATCGCGGGCGATGCTCTTGTTGAAGGCGAGGTAGCGGCCGCGGCGCTGGGTGGCGGCGGCGAGCAGGGCAAGGGTGGTGGTCTTTCCCGTGCCGGCACCGGCTTGAAGAACGAGGTGGTGGCCGGCGCGGAAGGCGTCGGCGGCGTGGACCTGTTCATCCGTGGGGGTAGACAACAAAGGCTCCGCGAAGGGCAGAAGAAGAGAACGTCCGCTGTCTTTCGGGCGAGGGACGTCTCACGGGCTTGAGGGTCAGGGTGCCGTTGGTGAGCGGCGGCGTCGGCCGCGCGCTCGGGCCGCGCAAGTCAGCACCTCTTCGAGCGTGTGGTTGGCGAGCAGGACCTGAAGCCGGTCCTCCAGAGCGCGAAGGCGCCCCTGCTCCCGCTCAGCGAGGGCCGTGGTCACGCGCCAGCTGAGGAACTCTGCCGGCCGCTGGCCCCAAGAAGCCGCAGCCTGGCGGATGGCCGCCTCGTCACTGCGGCTGAACGCGACATTGAGCCGCACCTGCCCCTTGCGGTCCGGGTAGTGCGTGCTCAGGACGTCAATGGGCAGCCCTGGGCCCAGGCGGCGCCGCAGCTTGCGCAGGGCGTGGCCCGGGCCCTGGGCGTACTGCACGGCCATCAGGCGGGTGTGGTCGGCGTTCACGGCGAGCGGTACACCGCGCCGCCGGGCGCGCTTGAGTTCACCGGGGGAGAGGGGCCGAGTCAGGAGGATTTCGACGGCATGGTGTCGCGTCACGGCTGGGCTGCCTTCCGCGAGCGGCCCGAGGCCCGGGTGCGGCTGCGAGTGGGCAGCCGGGTGTGGATGTGTTCCCGGTGGAGGAGAGGGTCGAAGGGTTCCCAGTCCGGCACCGTCAGGTCGGGGGCCGAGGGGGTGGCCGCGTGCTGGGGACAGCGCTGGGCACGCCAGCGCAACTGCTCGGCGTAGGGAAGGGCGCTGAGGTCGTAGACGGTCATGACATCCGCGGGCAGCGCCAGTTGGCCAGTGGCCGCGGTGGCGGGCATCAGGGTCCAGGTGCCGGCCGAGGCGTCGGGAGCGAGCAGCGGTTGTGCACAGCGGCTGCGGCGCCGGGTCTGGGCAACGCACCGGATCTCCTCCACCGGGCAAGCGGCGAGGTAGCGGACGTACAGCAGTTGCACAACGGGGCGGGCCGGGCGGCACACGGCTGACTCTGCTGCTGCCTCGTCCGGCCGGGCGGTCGGCGGAATGAAGGCCCCGGCGTCGATCAGGCGGCGGGTGTGCACAGCGAGCGCCCTGCGCAGCGTGCCCAGCCCGGCTGCCGTGGGGACGTTCCGTGCGGGGCACAGCAGGGCGTGCGGGATGCGGCACCAGCCGCTGCCGTCCCCGGCCGGGTGGGCGATGCCGGAACTGACGTGCCAGCGGCAGTCGGCAGGAACCCGGGCGGCCGGGAGTTCATGCGGATGGAGAGGGACCATGGCCATCTGCGGGTCGCTGCGGTGATACCACTCGATCCGGTTGCCGCACTCATGGCAACGGCTGTGCTGGCCGCAGCGCATCAGCCGGCTGGTACCACCATGACTGACCCGCAGGGAACGACGCACCGGGGCCGCGACAGGGCTGCCGTCCCAGTGCCGCGCAGAAGATGAAGGCGTGGAGCGCATGCGAGTGAACCTGCCAGCCGACACGCCGCACCTGCGGGAGCGGCACCGCCACGTCGCCCGGTCGGCCCTGTGCGGGGCGACTGATGTGCGAAGGGGCGTCTGAATGTTCGGTGCGACGTCGCTGTTTCAGGTGATCTGTGGCAGCCCTGCTCCGGCCGTCAGCCGTCAGCCGTCAGCCGTCAGCCGTCAGCCGTCAGCCGTCAGCCGTCAGCCGTCAGCCGTCGGCGGTGCCGGGCAGGTCGTGGCCGTGGCACAGCGTGCCGAAGAGTTGCTCGAACGGAGTCCCCAGGGCGTGGGCGAGAGCGTGCCAGGTCTTCAGGGTGCCGATGGTGCGGCCCTGCTCGATCTCGATGACCGTGCGCCTGGCCAGGCCGCTGCGGGCGGCGAGCTCGTCGTACGTCCACCCGCGCACGGCCCGCAGACGCGCGAGCTCCAGCCGCAGCGCGTTGAGGTCCGGATCGGGCGGCAAGATCGTCACCTGTCCATCCGACGGTGCAGACCCCTGCCCTGTCAGTGCAGACCTCTGCCCTATTTGCCCAGGTGGAGGCAACCGCTGAAGGGCAGACGTCTGCACTACGGTGGTCCGCCGCCGCTCCTTCCCGGACGGACACCAGCAGAGGCACCGAGAGGAGGGCCACCCGCCCATGAGGCTGCGCGCACCATGGCCCGCGACACCGCGTGCCTGGACCGTGGAACTGCGTTCACACACCGGCGGACTCGTTCTCGTCTGCCAGCGATGCCCCCACGGCGGCGGCCCGGTCACAGCGTCATCCGCCCGCGCGGCCGCCCTCACCCATCTCGCCCGGCACGCCCGCAGCGACACCCTCCCGCTCCACCTGAGGATCTGTCAGTGCCGCGAGCGTGGCTGCCGCTGGCACGGCCGCCACCGCGGCTGCGCCGGCCCTGTCCGCCTGCTCCTCGCCGGTGAACATGGCGGCCGGGTCTGGCGACTCGCCGACACCTGCACCGCCTGCGCCGCAGCGACAGCCCACGCCGCCGTCGTACCCGACACCGCCCTTCTCGCCCCCCGGCCGTCTCCGCCGGCAACCTCCCGCCGCAGACGGCGGCCCAGCGAGCCGGACGGGCGGGCCAGGGTCCGGGAAATGCTCAGCTATCTGGCCGCCGCGCTCCCAGCCGGAGCCTCGGCCGCCGCCCGGCTGATCGCCCTGCAGTGCGCCTTGCGTATGAACGCCAGCATGCAGGTCAGGCTTCCCCTGGGCCTGCTGCGCGGCCTCCGCCTGGGCGCCACCCTGAACCCGTGGCGGGAACTGGAGCAAGCGCGGTGGCTGCGAAGGATTCCTGACCGCGCGGCTGACGAGGTGGCCGCCGTACTGCTGGACGCCGCGCTGCTCGGCCAGGCACCCGCCCGCACCGACCGCCGCCGCGCGGCGGACTGGGCGCTGCGCGGCAGCTGCCCGAGCCGGGCCGGGGTGCTCGGTCCGCTTCCGCAGCTGATGAGTGTCTACCTCGCGGCACACAGCCAATCCGAAACCGGCCACGGACTCAATGAGGCCGATCGGACAGCGCACGAGTGCGGTATCCAACCAGCCGAACTGCCCCACGCGCTTGAGCAGTTGGCCACGGCAGGACTGTTGGACTCATGGCGAATCGCCTCCGATACGGAAGATCTCCACTGGATCCTTGGGCTCCGCAGCGAGGGTGAGCCGAGGGTGCGGTGAGACAGGCGGTGAGCCTTGCTGTGCTTGCGGCATCAAAGCAGCGATCCGGAACGGATCGACCAGAGCAACGGCCGTATCCGGCGAGGCTAAAGCCGCTGCCGACTCGGCCGGGCGGCCTACTGGCGCCGCGATGTCGTCGAACGCTGCTTCAACCGGCTCCCGTTCAAGTCGCTCGCCGACAGGTTGGTCACGTCGGTCGATATGAATGGTGAGGTGCTACTTGTCGAGGCCCGCAGCGCCGACAGCGCCGTGTGTCCTGGCTGTGGTGGTTCGTGGTCACGCCGTGTTCACGGCTCCTGCCCGCGGGTTCCCGGCGATCTGGCGGGTAGGCGGCTGGCGGATCTGATCGGCATCCCGCCCTCGGCATGTCTTCGGCGTTCGTCTCTCGGCTGACACAACCACTACCTCGCAGAGGGCGCGTCGCTTGGCTCGGCTGGGCGGATAATCGGGCTCGTCATGGCTCACGCTGACTCTGTGTCAGGGCGACTCGGATGGCAGCGATGCTGATGCGTTCTTGTTCCAGGCGCAGGTGTGGCCGGTAGGTGCCGTTGCGGAGGTCCTGTGCGAGCTGGGCCTCTTCGGGGGTGAGATGGGACAGGACGTCCGGGGCCTGCGTCTTCTCCTCGCCCCAGTGGGGCTCGTGGCCGAGGAGGGTGGCGCGGTCCATGAGCAGTGACTTTGTGTGGGGGAACAGTCCTCGGACCTGGTTGAGGATGGCGAAGCCGTGTGTGTCGATGTCGCCCCAGTAGTAGAGGTCGACGTCTTTGAGCCAGGCCAGGTGGCGCAGCAGGGTAGCGGCGTATCCGGAGCCGAGGACGGCGACGGCGTCGGGGACCGGTGGGAGCGAGAGGTAGGTGGTCTCGTTCTCGAGGATGAAGACGGTGCGTGCGTTGGGCGGGTGCGCGTTGAGTTCTTCGGCGCGAACGGTGAGTTCGCTGAAGGGCAGGGGAGAGGTCCCGAGGTACCGGAAGCGGATGTACATGGGCTTGGCCCGGAAGCCGTAGCGTGCAACAAGATCACTCTTCGGCGCGCTGGTGTTGACGCGGCTTTCAGGGAGCACACAGTCGAGGAGTTCGGCGAGGATTCCTTTGTTGGTCTCGATGAACTTGGTGTCCACACCTGGGATGTCGATCTCGCGCAGGTAGACCGCCTCGGTGTCGTGGTCGCGGATCCAACACGTGGTGCGCACGAGCCGGTGCCAGTCTGCAGCGTGGGCGAGGACCTTCATGGGATGGTCGGCCATCCACCGTGCGATGCCGGGGTCCTGGCGTGCGGTCTGCTCGTGCAGGGTGTGGAAGCGGTCGACCTGGGTGGTGACGCGGAGCAGCGTCCAGAGGCGGTCGCGGGTGTCGACCCAGACTCGGGCCGGAACGGTATTCGACGGGGTGCCGTTGCGGCCGCCGATGGATTTGGTCTGGATACGCAGATGGGGGTTCCGGTCGGGGGCCCAGCACTGGGCCCAGGCGAGTGCCTGCTCGTAGTGCTGCAGGGCATCGGCCGCGGTCGGTCCCTTCAGCGGCACTCCGATGGCTTCGAAGGGGTGACCGCCCGCGGCGGCGGTGAGGTAGCGGCCGCTGGTCCACTTGCGGCGCAGGGTTTCCACCACATGCTCGGGGCGGGTCCATTCTGCCGGGGTCACGACTGCTCCTTCGAGGGCTGGTTCGCCTGCTGGGCTGCTACCTGCTTGCGCGCACGGAACTCCTCGATGGTGAGGTTGTTCAGGCGGGAGCGGGTCTTGTCGGGGCGGTCGACGTAGCCGACGCGGGTGACGTGGGGCTCGATGACGTGGAGTTTCTGGAGCGGGGTGACGACGAGGAGTTGCAGACCCAGGCGCTGGAACAGGTCGAGGGCGAAGTGGGCGGAGGGGTCGTCACCGCGTCCGAAGGCTTCGTCGATGGTGACGAAGTGGAAGGTCTTGGGTTTGGGGGCGGTGGGGTCGATGCGGAACTGGTAGGCGAGGGAAGCGGCGAGGATGGTGTAGGCGAGTTTCTCCTTCTGGCCGCCGGACTTGCCGCCGGAGTCGGAGTGGACCTCGTACTCGGCGTCGTCCTCGCGGTTGAGTTCGCTGGCGGAGAAGACGAACCAGCGCCGCACGTCGGTGACCCGGGCGGTCCACTCCTTGTCGAGACGGGTGTGCTCCGGGCGGCCCTTGAAGCGGTCGAGGAGCACCTTGACCTGGAGGAACTTTTCCTCGGTATAGGTGTCGTCGGCGTCGTTCGAGAGTGCTTCGCTGGTGCAGGCGCGCAGGTCGTGCTGGAACTCGCGGACCTCCTTGTTCGGAGTGGGGGCGGCGTTGAGCCGGATGTAGCGGCCCGGGTTGTAGTCGATGCCGGCCAGCGAGGTGTTGATCACGTCGATGCGCTCGCGGATCTGCTGCTCCTGAGCGCCGAGGCGGGCCTGGAAGGAAGCGATGTCGCGGATGACGTTGGTGCGCAGGTATTGGAGGAACTGCTCCTCGAACCGGGGCAGGTCCTCATCGGTGAGCCGGCTGTGCAACGCGCGGTAGCCGTCGGCGGATTCGATGGTGTTGTCCAGCTCGGCGGTGTGGACCGGGTACCTGCCGCGGAAGGCGGTCATCAGCCCCGCTGCCTGGCTGCTGGCGTGGCGCAGGGCGTCGTGGCGGCTGCCGCTGCTGCGCAGCAGACGTGCTTCGGCATGGCGCTCGGCGTCGTCCAGCATCTCCAGGAGTCTGTGCTCGTCGCTGTCGGCTGCGGGCAGGAACTTCCTCAGGGCTTCCTCGTGCTCCGCCATGCCGTCGAGGTCGCACTGCGCGAGGAACGTGGTGGTCCTGCCCAGCAGGTCGGCGATGTTCTGGACGTCGCGGCGCAGACCGCCCAGTTCCTCCTGCCCCGTGGTGAACGTCTTGCTGCTCTGTACGATCTCGTCCTCGGTCCACTGGAGCTGCGCGGTGAGCTTGTCCAGGCCGGCTTCTGCTTCCAGGGCTTTCTTCTGCTGCTCGAACTGCTCGATATCCGCGACGGTGCTTGGCCAGTCGAGTTCCGCGTAGGTGTCGACGCTGGCCAGCAGGGTGAGGGCGGCACTGGTTCCGGCGCGGGCCCGCTGCTGCTTCTCGAGCTCCCGGGTGGCCGTGGTGATGTCGGCGCTTTCGCGGGTGAGGCGGGTCGCCTCGGCGAGGAGGGCGTCGAGCTTGGCCTGGTTGCTCCAGCCCAGCACCCAGTTACGCCGGTCGTCGATGCGGTAGGCGTCGTTCTTCTCGTGGCGGCCTCCGCCGCCCTTGACAAGGCCCTGCCGCGTGACGGCGGGCCGGGTGGCGCGGGTGAACGCGTCCAGGTCTTCGGCGCACAGGTAGTCGGCACGCGAGCGCAGCCGCGCGGCGAGCCAGTCGCAGGCCCAGCTGTCGGACTTGAGCTGGAGTTTTCCGCTCAGCAGGGCGGGGTCGTCCGGCAGCGTGGTGATGGGTGTGTGGGCGGGGACGTGGTAGTAGACCAGTCTGAGGCCCAGGTGACGGCCGTTGACCCAGGCCGAGACGGTGTCGTAGTGGGCGTGTGGGACCAGCAGGGACAAGGCGAACCCGTGCAGTACGCGCTCGGCGGCGCCGGCCCACTCGGCTTCGTCGTCGCGGACCTGGATCAGCTCGCCGGCGAACGGCAGGACCTCGTCGGAGACGCCTGCGGCGGTGGCGAGTTCGTGGCGCAGGACCAGCAACTGGGCGGGGATGCTGGAGCGCTGCTGCTGCAGGCTGCTGATCTCGAGCCGCAGCGCGTCGGTCGCGATGGTGTTGCCGTGGCGCGCGATGGCGAGATCGTCGAGTTTCCCGCGGGCCTGCTGCTCTTGCTCCTCGGCCCGGGAACGGGCGGTGGAGATCTGGTCGGTCCGCTCACGGAAGGAGGCGGCGTCGGGGACGGGATCCATGCCGGCCTGCGCGAGCCAGGTGCCGTACTCGGTGGCGCGCTTGCGGCGCCGTTCGCGTTCACGGCCGAGCTCTTCGATGCGGCCGGTCAGGGAGATGAGCTTCTCCCCGCCGACGCCGTCGATACGGCGCCGCAGGCCGTCGGCCGTCCCGCGCAGCTGTTCCAGCTGCCGCCCGCGAGTGGACTGCAGTTCCTCCAGTTCCGCCGCACCAGACATGAGCGCCGTGTGACGAGTCGTGAGGAGCCGGTGGCGGTGCTGGGCGAAGAACGCGGGGACGGCACTGCGGCGCTTGTCCAGGGCGGTGATCTCCCCCTGGACGGTGTCGTACCGGTCGCATGCCACCACTATCGGCGTCAGGTCCTCGATCATCCGACGGGCCCGGACGACTTCGTTGTGGCTGGCGGTGAGCGCGTCGAAGTGGGCGACGATCTTGTCGACGGCCGTCTTCGCGTCGAACGGCTCCAGCATCCGCTCGCGGACGAACTCGTCCAGGCTGCCCACGGCCTTCATCGACACCGTCTGGTGGAACAGGTCCAGGGCCTGCAGGCTGGGGATGCCCAGACCTCTCAGCAATGCCTTGCCGTACTGGGTGTATGTGCTGCCGTGGATGGTGGCCCCGCGCTGTTTCAGCTGCCGGCGCAGGTCGGTGATGTCGGTGCCGAAGCCGGTGAAGTCGGTGTCGATGGACAGCGGTGCCTCGGCGGTGAGGTAGAACCGCTCGGGCTGCCCGGTGCTGGTCGGGGATGTCCAGTAGAAGACCTGGGCGAGCGTGAGGTGGGCGCCGAGGGCGTAGTTGGCGAAGACGCCCAGGATCACGCTGTAGGACGTGTGGTCGCGCAGCCCCACGGGGCGGGTGGTGTCCGATGCCTCGACGCGCTCGTTCTTGTGATGGCCGAGGACGTAGGACCGCAGGTCGCGCTCCTTGGCGTCGGCGCCCGCCGCTTTGTTGTAGGCGATTTTGTGGGCGGGCAGAAGCAGCGTGGTGAGGGCGTCGACGAGGGTGGACTTGCCCGATCCCACGCCCCCGGTGAGCAGGGCGCAGTGCCCGTCGATGGTGAAGGTGCAGGTGGTGCGGTGGAAGGTGCCCCAGTTGAGCACCTCCAGGCGGGCGAGCCGGTAACCGGGGCCGACGCCGAACGTGCCGGCCGACTCTGCGGGCGTCGCCTGCCGGGGGATGAGCGCTGCCGGGTCGGTGGTGAGGGTCATGTGTCGTCCTTGGCCGTGGTGGAGGCAGCGTCGCGGTAGGTGGCGAGGAGGTCGTTGAAGTCGTTGAGGGCCTGGGCGTCGACCAGGGCCTTGATGTGGCGGCGGACCTCGTAGGCGCCGGTCTGTTTCGTCTGGCGCAGTGCCTTGAGGTCGACAAGCTTCTTGATGTGGGCGTCGATCTGGTCGACGAGCTGGGCTTCGTTACTGCGTGGTGGGAGGAAGCCGCGGACCATCTCGACCAGGTCGTCGCGGGTGAGTACCAGGCGCGGGTCGGCGGAGTCGGCGTCGCTGTCCGCGAGCCGTCCGCGCAGCAGGACGAGCATCAGGCTGACGGGGAACGAGAGCCGGTGGCGGGTGACCAGCCGCGGCACCGGGGCGCCGTCGTCACGGGAATCGAGATCCTGCTGCCGGACGTAGGCGTAGCCCTCGGCGCGGTCGATGACGACGTCGAGGCCGATCACGCTGAGGTAGTCGCCGATCGCCGCCTGCTGGCTGACGATCTGCTCCCAGACGGCAGGGGCGTCGCTCTGATAGAGCACGCCCCCTTTCAGCAGGTGGACCACGGGGACGGTCAGGGCGTCGCTCACTCCTGCTCCGCCTTTCCGGCGGCGTTGCCGCCTTCGTCGCGTACGAACGTCACGTGCGGCACTCTCGCCTGCGTGTGTCCGGGCACGTGGACGCGCGGGTAGACCAGGAGGTCGGTGCGGTCCGGGTCCACGATCATGTCCAGGCCGGGGTGCTCCACCTGGAAGTAGGCGAGCAGTTCCGCCAGCCCCAGGGTCAGCGGGTGGTCGTCGACGATGGCGGCCAGGTTCGCCTGGCCGCTCGGGCTTGCGGCGACCGCCTCCAGGACATGACCGGCCAGCGCCTCGGTGTCGACGTGGACGCCGGAGAAAAGCTCGGAGATGTCCACCTCCGCGTCGTCGGATTCCTCCACCGCAATCGTGTCCAGCTCGATGCGTTCGACGGGCATGTACAGCCGTCGCTCCATCGGCAGCGTCAGATGTGCCTGAGGGATGTCCAGCGTCATGCCGGGCAGGTCGGCTTGGCCTTCCAGGGCGGTGACGTGACGCTGGGTGGAGCGCACCAGCGCCAGTACGCGGCGGTCCTCCGCTCGGCTGCGGTCGACCAGGAAGCGGCGCAGTTGCTCGGTCAGCTGCCGGACCGTGTCCTGGGTGTTCTCGGCTGCCTCAAGCCAGGCGAAGGGGACTTTCAGCAGGCTCTGGTTGGCCCTGCCTTCCAACTGCGGCAGCTGGTTGACCTGTTGCAGCAGCTCCCGCAGTTCCTGCTGGCGGCGGGGGGAGAGGAGGTAATCGAAGAACGCCTGGAAGCTCTGTCCCTGATCGGACCGGGCGATCTCGTCGCGGTCCAGCAGGAACGCGGCCAGTTGCTCTCCCTTCCCGCCCTCGGCGGTGGCGACCTGGTGGCGCAGCCGTACGTCCAGTTCCCGAAGATTCGCCTCCACTTCGCGGAAGTCCCGCAGGAGTTCGACCGCGGTGCTCTCCACCTGCTGGTAGCGGTCCAGCAGAGCGAGCGGGGACAGCATGTCGACCTCACCGGCGCGCAGCCGGGCGATCTGGGCGTCGATCGCGTCACGCTCCCGGCGCAGTTCGTCGATGCGTGTCTGCGGATCGGTCTCCGTTCCGAACGCCATCTGCCGCAGGAGCGCGACGATGGTGTTCAGGCGGGACTCGGTTCCGATGAACGAACGTGCGGGCAGCTCCCGTACCCAGGCCACGGCCTTCTCGAGTGCCGCAGTCGCGTCGAAGTGCGCCTCGTCCTCCCCAGGCGGGTAGTACTTACGCAGCCAGCCGTTCTTCGTCCACTCCGCCAGATAGGCGTCGGCAGGCCGGGGAAACGAGCCGGGCTTTTCCTCGTTGAGGACGTAGAGCCGGTCGTCCAGCCGGGACTCCAGCACGGTCTCCGGCACACCGCGCGCGTTCTCGTCGACGAACACCGTGCCGCAGAACGACAGCACCAAAGCGGCATTGTCCGCGCGCAGCAGCACCCACGCCGGATGACGCATGAGCTCTGTGACCTGGTCGAAATCCACACAACCCCCCGATCGCATGCAAAGTCTGTCCTGCCCCCGGCAAAGCAGGTGACGTCACTCTAGAAACCGGCACTGACAAAACCCGGGAAACCGAATGAATTTGCGAATTCGGCGGGAAAGCCCCGTACTCGGGCGTTGACGTTGCACGGGCATCATGCGGCGACGCGGTGTCGGGCGAGCTTGTCCAGCATGACCTGGTTGGCCTCCCACCCGTCAGGGAACTTCGCGCGCACGGAAAGGTGCACCGGGTCGGTGGACGGGTGGCTGTCGAGGAGGTTGGTGATTCCTTCGCGGGCGACGACGATGCATGCCTGCCGGTGGCGGGAGGCGAGGACGCACAGCCGCCCGGCCTCCAGATGGAAGGCGGTGGCGTCCCGGCGGCCGGACAAGGGGTGCACGACGATGACGACTTCGAACTCGCGGCCCTGCAACCGGTTCGCGGTGTCCACCGCCACGCCCCGCGCGCGGGGGTTTCCGGTCCGGGCGAGCGCGGCCCGGACCAGGTCGGCCTGGTCGCGGTGGGCGACGCCGATGGCGATGTCACGGGCGTCCAAGGGCCGTCCGTCCGGGTGGCGCTCGCAGGTGGCGATCGCTCCGCGGATCAGCAGCCGGGCGGCGAGATCGGCGGCGGTCCGGAGGGTCTCGGTGTCGGTGCGCGGTACGTGTCGGCGGGGCAGTTCGTGCAGGGCCCAGCCGGTGGTGAACGCCTTGGTGAGGGTCTCGTCCAGGTCGGTGCGGGCGAACCCGGTGGTGCTGAACTCCAGGGCGCGGGTGGCCTCTTCGGTTCCGGCGGTGAAGTGGTTGAAGGGGTAGAACGCCTGGGCGATGGTCGGTGCGGCCGAGGCGGGCAGGCGCCAGGACACCGGAAGCCGGTGCACGGGGATGCCGGGGTTGTGTTCCAGCATCACGCTGACGCCGTTCTGCGTCGGGTCGTGCGGGAGCCCGATCCAGCGTTCGGTGCCGACGATCGTGAAGGGGTCCAGCTGGCCGGGGTCGCCGACGAACAGACCGCGGTCGAAGTGTTCGACGATCTGCAGCAGCATGTCCGAGCGCATCTGGTAGGCCTCGTCCAGGATCGCCCAGCCGAACGTGGTGGCGTCGTGGACGGTGGCCCACTTGGCGGCGGTGCCGATGACGATCCGGCAGCCGGCCAGATCGGTCAGGGTGCGCCCGATCGTGGTGTTCGTCAGCTCGCTCAGGGACTGCGGCGGGCTGTAGGTGCTTGCGCTCAGACGGCCGAGGGGAAGGTCGGGATGCTTCTCGGCGAGCCGCTCGATCAGGTCGTCGACCTGGTTGTTGGTCTGGGCGACGATGATCGGGCGTTCGCCGCCCGCCGTGAGTTCCTGGGCGGCGTCGATCACCAGGGTGCTCTTGCCGGCGCCCGGAGGGGAGTCGACGACGACGGCCCTGTGCCGGGAGTCGGCCAGGTCGGCCAGGATCGCTGCGGTGGCGGCGCCCGCAGCCGCGGACGCGTCGAACGCGGTGGTGTCGTCAGTCGTCATTGCCCCACTCCTCTGCGGCGGCGTCCTCGGGTACGGCGGATTCGATGTCCGGCCCGTCCGGGCCGGCACTGTGCGTCCACGGGGTGTGATCGGACGCCGGGAATCGTGGCTCCGGGCGCCACCCCGGGTCGGGCAAGTAGTCGATGCTCTGGCCGAGCTCCGGCACCGTGCCCGGCTTCGGGGCGACAGAGCGCCCCATTCCGCCCGTGACCTCCACCACGACCAGCGTGGCGTCCCCGTCGGGGAGGACGGAGACGATCACGGCCTTGTGACCGGCCGGCATGGACGGGCTGATCAGCCTCGTGTCGGCGACCAGCCGCACGGGATCCTCGGTGCGGACGGTGACCCGCGGCCGTGGCACCCGCCTGTTCTTTGCCGTGGTGACCGTCCGGCCGGATTCGGTCTCCACGACCGTCCCGGCGAACGCCTCCCCGGCGCTGCGCCGGTCCGCCCGCACGAACCGGTCGTCGAACGCCGTCTCGGACTCGAAGTCGGCCAGCGCGCGTTCCAGTCGGCTCAGCCTCCGGGCCGCGCTGATCGCGGTGTCCCGCTTGCGCTGCGGAAGGCCCCCGGCGTCCCGGTCGTCGGAGTAGCGGGTGAAGGCCGCGCAATCGCGTTCGAAGCGCCTGGCGGTCTGCGGCGCCTCGCGCACGGACCGCAGAAGCGATATGGCCTCCCACACCATGCGCCAGGTGGGCTGGATCTGCCCCGCGATCAGCTCCCGCAGGTCGGACTCGGCGGTGGCCAGCGCACGCGGGTCACCGAGGGCGCGGGCTGTGTCGAACCGTCTGATCGCCGGCGCCAGGTCGCGGTTGTCGAACTCGGGGGAGGTCGTCGGGCCCGCCGGCGGGCACACGTCCGGGTTCTCCGCCTCGGCCATGGCCTGCTCGACGCTCAAGCCCGCCGGGGGAGAGATCCAGGCCATCAGGGAGGCGAGGTTCTGGTCCTCCAGCGTGCTCTGGCCGGTCGCCCAGTGCTCGGCGAGCATCCTGGTGACGGGCAGCAGAAGGGAGGTGCCTGCCTGCTCGGCCCTGTCGACCAGGAACGTCAGCCACATGCCGAACTCGGGGACGACATCCGGCACCGCGTGAGGACCGGACGTCGAGCGGAAGCGGCACATGCGTCCCAGATCGGCCAGGGCCTTGACGCCGCCAGGGTTGGGCACCAGGACCTGCGGAGCGTCGGTGTACAGGGAACGCTCGTCTTCACCGCGGCGGTTGTGACGGAAGGAATCGATGTAGTCCACCACGATCCGGCCGAGACCGGCGGCGAACGCGAACCGCTGGTCCCGGTTGCGGGGCTGCGGCACGACCAGCAGCGTCCCGGTCCTCCTGGAGGAGCCGACCATCGCGGCCAAGGGCGCCCCGGCCTCTCCGGCCATGGCCAGCGGGACGATCACCAGCGGCCGGCCTGACAGACGCCGGTGCCGGTACTCGGTCAGCGGCACCGCCCGCATCGACTCCATCGCCTGCACATGCGCCAACGCCGACAGTATGCTCACGCCGCACCTCCGAGACCTTCCAGTTCGGCGCGCAGCCGTGCTGCGTGCCGCAGGGCGTCGGCCATCTCGGACTGGGCCTCGCTGGGCTGCAGTTCGCCGTGGGCCAGTCCCATCACCATGGTCGTGGTGTCGATACCGCCGAACTGCTCGCGCACCACCGGCCCGAGGACATCCAGCGAGGCCTCCGCGCGGGCACGGCTGCGGCAGTAGAACGCCATCTCGCAGTGGTTCAGGCAGTCCGGACGGTAGGTCACGAGGACCCGATCCAGCGATGCGGTCAGTTCCCCGGCCGGGCGCCGGGGCCGTTGCTCCTCATCCAGGTCGAGATCGAAGGTGAGGCCCTCGGGCACCAGGTCCACCAGGTCGCCGATGCGCTCGATGCGCGACAGTTGGCGGCTCAGCGCGGCCACCTGCTTGCGGGCATCGACGAACGCCGCGGTCGGCCGGTTGGTGAAGTCCTTCGGCGCGACCAGCACGACCGTGTCGGACACGGCCTGCCCGTCGATACCGGCCCGCGCGAGCAGGTCGCGCAGCGCGATGATGTACGCGCACGCCTGGGTGGTCGCCGCCCGCACCTGCGTGGGATCGGCCTGCCCGTCGAGGATTGGGAAGCTCTTGATCTCCACGATGTGAAAGCGCCCGTCGATACGGAAGGCCACCAGGTCCGGCTCCAGGAACGCCTCGTGCCCGCCGACCCGCAGGCGCAGCATCGGATGGTCGAACAAGGTGCCGTCACCGTCACCCCGGGCAGCCTGCAGCAGGACCTGTGCGGTGCGGTCGTGGCGCACCGCGGCGCGGCCGTCGCCGCCGACGTTGTTCAGGTCCTCGTACCCCACCTCCGGCAGCGTCAGCTGCAGGGTCTCGCGCAGGACCCGTACCAGCTCCGCGCAGCCGTTGTCCTTCACCATCGTCTCGAAGGCGTTTCCGCGCGCGAGGGCGAAGACGGACTGGCCGAAGGGCGAGGGGTGGCCGGCGTGCGCGGCGATCGCGGCCTTGTCGGAGCCGGAGGCGTCGAGCAGCGCCCGCAGCGTGCAGCGCGGGTTGTTCTGCAGGGCCGCCAGCGACCGGGCGTTGTAGTCCAGGCGCTTCGCGGATCCGCGAAGCGCGGCGAGGCGTTCGTCGACTGGTGCATTCACGGTCTCGTAGATCCTTGCGGGGGAGAAGGGACTGCTGAGCGTCAGGAGTCAGGCCCGGGCCGTCCGCAGGTACGTCACGCCCTGCGCGGGCGCGCCGAACAACTGCTGGTCGTCCTTGAGCGACTTGCGTGCCCGCCGTGCGGCCTCCGCCCGGGCGGCGCGGTCGGCGTCGGCGTGCACGTCCAGCTCGGCCCCGGCGGCGTCGATCACCTGCTGCGGGTCCATCGCGCCCTCGTGACCGGCCACGCTCCTCGGCAGGGCGTCGGGGATGTTCACCGCGAAGCGCCACAGCAGCCGCAGCGCCTCCGGACCGGGCCCGCCGGCTGTGGACTCGGCCGAGGTGCGCACGGCCTCGGCGATGCGGATCGCGCTGGTGAGGAAGTCCACGCGCGGCGACAGCGGGCCGATCACCCGCTGGTCCAGCGTCCAGGTGCTGATGGTGATGAGCGCCCGCACCGGCGTCAGCAGGTCGTGCGCCAGTGCCGGGCACAGGTAGTACGGCCGGGCGCCGGGGCTGGACCGGTAGGAGCGCTCCTCGTCCCGGCGCAGGCTGGAGAGCTTGGACGCGGACAGCTCGCCCGGGAAGAACGCCTCGTGCACGCCGACGATCAGTTTGGGGGCGGCCGGGGTCCCGAGCAGCATCAGGGCACGGTGGACGTGCTCGCGCGCCGGGAGCTGTGACCCCTGCGCGGCCGGAGCCGCTGCCGGTACGGGGTGAGGCGGGGCGGTGGCCGGTTCGTCGGCGTCGACGAGGGCGTCCCAGGCCCGCTCGGCGCGGCGCAGTTGCATCCGCAGCTCGCCGGCGCGCTCGGTGTCACCGGCGGCGGAAGCGTCGCGGATCGCGCGGCGCAGGGTGCTGATGCTCTTCTCCAAGGCGTCCAGCGGATCACTCATGCCCCAGACGCTACCAGAGTTCCAGAGCTTTCCAGACTTCTTCCCGAGATCCGGTGTACAGTCGGCGCCACCGAACCTCCGGCCGCAGCGGCGCAGCCCGCGCCGTCCCGCAGACCGTTCCTCTGGAGGCACCCCGTGACGGGACGCGTGTTCCACACCTCCGACTGGCACCTGGGCCGCCAGATCGGCCGCTACCGGCGTGACACCGAAGTCGACGCCGTCCTGGACGAGGTCATCGACATCGCCGCCGACTTCGCCCCCGACCTGATCGTGCACAGCGGCGACCTGTTCGACAGCTCCCGGCCGAGCCTGGACGACCTGCGCCGTGCGGCGCAGGCACTGCGCCGCCTCGGCGAGATCGCGCCCGTGGTCGTCGTCGCTGGCAACCACGACACCACCTACGTCCTGGCGTTCCTGAAGTTCATGATGAGCGACATGGGAACCCGCGAAGGGGACGAGGTCCGGGTCCGCTTCGCCACCGACGCCCGCCCCGACGGGCTGCTCGTGGCCGAATACCCCACCAAAGGCGAGGAGTTGACACTGCGTATCGGCGCGCTGCCGTACCTGCACCCCAACCGGTTCACCTACGACTTCGCCGACCCCGGCATGACAACCGCGGCCTACACCGAGCGGATACGCATCGTCCAGGCCGACGTGTACCGCCGCTTGGCCGCGGGCCGCGGCGCACGGGACGTCCTGATCTTCGCCGCCCACCTGTTCGTCGAAGGGGCCACCCCTTCCCACTCGGAGCGGAAGATCTCCCTCGCCGCCGAGTACGCAGCAGCCGCCGCCGACCTGCCCGAGGTCGCCTACGGCGCCCTCGGCCACATCCACAAGCAGCAGTCCGTCGGCCGTGCCGGATTCCCGGCCCATTACGCGGGCAGCCCGCTGCAGATGGACTTCGGCGAGAGGGGCGACACCAAGGGCGTGGTGCTGGCCGAGGTCGGCCCGGACACCGAGCCCCGCATCGACTTCGTGCCGCTGACCGCCGGCCGCCGTCTGATCCGGCTGGAAGGCACCTTGGAGGAGATCACGCAACGCGCCGGCCGTGTCGGAGACGCCTGGGTGAAGGCGGTGGTGAACGTGGAGGTCTCCAACCCCTTCCTGCCGGACACCCTCGCCAAGATGATGCCGCAGGCGACGCTCGTCGACATCGACGAACGCCGCACCGGGGCAGCCGACCGCGTACTGGACCGGGAGACCTCCACCGGAGAACTCCCCGATGTCGAAGACCTGTTGCGCGACTACCTGCCCGGCCGCGGCACCACCGGCCTGGCCCTGGACCGTGCCATGGCCGCCCTCGCCCATCTGCAGGCCGAACCCGACCCCGACGATCCCGCCCCGTGCTGCGAGGAGAACCTGCTGACCGCGGCCATCGCCGGCCAGCCCCTCGACACCATCGACCGCTCAGGCCTGCTGCCCGGCATCGACACTTCCGGAGCGAAGACAACGCGATGAAACCCCTGACACTGTCCATCATCGGACTCCGCAGCTACCCCACCCCGGTCACCGTCGACTTCACCGGCAAGAGCCTGGTCGCCGCGCTCGGCAACACCGGCGCCGGCAAGAGCAGCATGCTCGACGCCATCGTCTTCGCCCTGTTCCGCAAAAGCTCCTGGGACGCCAAGGAACCCCGGCAGCTCATCGCCGACGGTGCGCAGGCCATGAGCGTCGAACTCACCTTCCTGCATAACGGACAACGCTGGCACATACATCGCACCATGCACGCCACCAACCCGAACGCGGCCCGGCACCATCTGAAGAACCTCGACACCGGAGAGGAGATCGACGGCGCCAACGACGTCGACCCCCGCATCAAGGCGATCCTGCAGATGGGCTACGACACGTTCCTGCGTGTCGGGCTGCTCCCGCAAGGCAAGTTCGACCGTCTCCTTGTCGCCGCCCCCAAGGAACGGAGCGCGCGGCTGAGAGAACTCTTCGGTGCCGAGTCCCTGGAGTCGGTCCAACAGATGGCCGCCCGCCGTCGCGAGGCGCTCAAGGACCTGCTGGTCGACGCGCGGGCCAAACGCGATTCCATGCCGGCCGACCCCGAGCGGGCCGCCGAGGAAGCCGGCGCCGCCGCCGACGCGGCCGAAGCACGCGCCGAACGCCTCAGCACCGCCGTAGACCGCATCACCGGGCTGCAGAAAGAAATCTCCGAAGCCCGGACCGCCGCCGAAAAGGCGGCCGCCGCCAGAACGACTCTGTCGGCGCGCACGGTGACCGGCGCAGGCACCTCCCTCGACGCACTCGAAGCCGTTGCCGCCGACATCGCCGCACGACGCGACGCCCTGGACGACCGCGACGCCCAAGCCCGAGCCCAGGAAAGCGAACTGACCGACGAGATCACCGCGGCAGAGGCGGAAGGAGAAGGCCCAAGCGCCCTCACCAAAGCCGCAGTGATCCTCCAGACCCTCGCGGAGCACGCCACGGAACACCGCAGCGAGCGCGACCGGCTCGCCGAGCTCACCGGACAACTCGCAGGCGAACGCGAGGACATCGCCACGACCGAAGCGGACCTGGCCGAGCGCGTCGCACACACGAAACCGCTCGCAGAGGCAGCCCGCGCCGCTTCGCAGGCGAGCAGAGAGATCCGCATCCGCGCCGCCACCGCCCGCACCGCGCTGACCGCAGCCCTCTCGACGGCCCGCCGCGTCGCCGACACCGCGAGCGCCGAGGCCACCGCAGTGAGCGAACACCGGTCCGCTCGGGACGGCCTCGGCCCGCTGGAAACGGCAACAGCCGCCGCCGACAAAGCCCTAGCCGCCGCCGAGAGGCATCTGGAAGCGCACCGACTGCGCAACAGGGCCGCCGCGATCGCTGCCGAACTGCAGCCGGGCGACGACTGCCTCGTATGCCACCGCCAACTCCCGGCCGACTTCGCACCCGGCTCCACCACCGATACCGCCGAGCTGACTACGGCGAAAACACAGCTCGACGAGGCGAAGACCGCACGAGAGGCGGCAGCGGATCGGCTCGCCGAAGCCCGCGCCACCGTAACCGAGGCCGAGAAGACGGTCCTCGCACGCGAGAAAGACCACCGGGACACACAGCAAAAGGCACGCAAGGCCATCGCGGAAGCAGTGAGCGCGTTCGAAGACCTCGAGGCCCTGGCCGCCGGAACCGGCCGAGGCTTCGAGGCGGAATCAGCTTCGGCGACACTGACCGCGGCCACCACAGCCCTGGCGACCCCGACCACCGACGGTGCCGCACAACCGCAGGAGCGCCCCGAGCAGAACACCGCACCCATCACCGACGCCATCGCCGCGTGCGAACAGACAGCCGACGACCACGCCGAGAACCTGAAAACCGAAGAGCACCGCCTCACCGCCCGCATTGAGGCAGAACACACAACGCTGGAAGGGCGCAAGGAAGCCCACCGCCGCGCCGTCGACGACGCGGCGACAGCCTCCAAGAGGCACGCCCGTGCCGCGGCCAGGACCACCGCCGACCTCCACGCGCTTCCCACCCGCATCCGGGCGATACTGCCGGACGAGGCCATCGACGTCACCGCCGACGAGGCATCCGCTGCCGCCGCTGCGGTCACCATCCGGCAGGCCGAAACCCAAGAACTGCTCGACCGGAGAGAAGAGGCCCGAGCGGAGAAGACCTCTGTACTCGCCCAGCAGCGCGCCCTCGACCAGGAGGCCCGCACCGACCTGGAACGCCCCCTGAACGAACTGCGAGGCAACCTGGACGCCTGGGCCCATGCCGCAACCCAGGCGGTTGCCCACCTCGACGACGCCAGCAACCACCGGATGCCCCAGGCCCCCACCGAGCCGGGAATCGCCGAAGTCCGGCAATTCGTCGTGGAACTGTCCGCGGTCACCCAGATGCTGGACGACCAACTCACCGAACGCGCCACCACCGCCACCGAACGCGCGAACACCGCGGCAACTAGCCTCGGCGAGCATGCCGCCGCGCTCTGCGATGTCGAGGACTTCGCCTCCGCAGCCGACCTGACAGCTCCATCGGCACTGCATCCCCTCGTCACCGCGGCCGCACACGCCAACAGAGAGACCGAAGAGCAGCTCCAGAAACAGCAGAAGGCGCTGGACACGATCAAACCGGCCGCCGACCTGGACTTCGCCATAGCCGCCGGCAAAGCCCGCTACGAGGCACTGGAGGTGCTACGCACCGAACTGGTCGACGCCAAGTTCCTGGGCCATCTCACCACCCTGCGCACCCACGCACTGCTCGGCGTGGCCAGCGACCTGCTCCAGCACATGACCGAGGGACGATTCGGCTTCGCCGACACCTTCGACATCGTCAGCCGCAGCTCCGGAGTCAACCACCACCCGAATCGGCTGTCCGGCGGTGAGAAGTTCCTGGCATCGCTCGCCCTGGCCCTGGCGCTCGCCGAACTGCACTCCCGTAACGGGTCGAGCCTCGGCTCGCTGTTCCTCGACGAGGGCTTCGCAGCCCTCGACACCACCACACTCGACTCGGCCCTCGACGTGCTGCGCGCCCAGGCCGGAGGCAACCGCCTCGTCATGGTGATCAGCCATCTGCATGCCGTCGCCGAAGCGGTCGACGATGTCCTGTGGGTGGAGCGGACCCCTGCCGGGTCCTCCGCACACTGGCTGACGTCAGCCGAACGCGACGACCTGGTGCAAGCCGATCTGGCCAGCGGCCTACAGGAACTCGCGCGGTAGCGGCGCTGGCGAGTCAGGCGAGACGGTGGTCTCACCGGGCAGCGGGCCGGGCGCGGACGGCCACACGGTGCTGGCCCGGGCTGGTGCGAAGACGGGGCCCGACGAGGAGCGGGTTCTCGCCTGGGCGCGGACTGGGTGGGGCGCACTTCATGCCACCGGTCTTCTAGGCAGGTCAGAGATCAGAGAGATGATCAGAACGTTGCGCTCGTCGGGGGAGGGCCCAGACCTCGCCACGCTTCACAGAGTGTCTCCCTCACTCTCAAGCTCGTCTCCGAGGTTGAGATCGGCGAGTTGGTGCGCGGCGCCGAAGGCCGCGGCGCGGTAATCCGCGCTCATGTTGGCGCCCTGACCGAGGGGGCCACTTCATCGGGCCTACGGGGCGGTGCTCGTGACCACGGCCGTCGCGGTCGACATCCCCGCAACCGAGCTGTGTGATGCCCAGCGGGCCGCGACGAACCAGGCCTTGCGCACGATCCTGTCCGCACACCGGTTCTGGATCACCGACGGTCTGCTGGGCGAGGCTCTCTCGTCCTCGGGCTCGGCCCCGACCGGTGGGCCCGAGCAGCTGTGATCAGCGCGGTCGCGGTGGGTAGGGGGTGATGCCAACGGTCACCAGGACGCGGCCGCTGCCGGGGAGCAGGCGGTCACTGTGCGGTGAACCCGGTGCAGGTGATGAAGCGCTGTGAGCCGTCGCCGACGGACCAGACCACGGTGTATGTGCCCGGTGGGTAGTGAGCGACAGCTCCTGGGAAGTCTCCGGGCCAGACCACGGTGGCCGCCGTGTCGGAGTACACGGTGGTGCGCGCCAGGCGTGAGATGCCGTCGGGCATGTAGACGCGGGCCAGAACGGGCATTTCGATCTGTACGGGGTCGATGTTGCCGTACTTGTTGCGCAGGCTGAGTTCCACCGCGTCTCCGGCCCGGACGTCACCGGCGGCGAAGTACTGCCAGGCCCCGTCGACTTCTGCTCCTTTCCGGGGCACGCAGTCGAGCTGGTCCGGCAGGTAAGTGAAGGGCGGGGGTTGCAGCGGCGAGGGGGACGTCGGCGACGGCGTGCGGGTTTCCGTCGAGATGACCGAGGGCGTAGCGGGGGAGGGCGTCGGCGACGCGGTGTCCCCCTCGCTGTTGCGGGCCGGCTCCGCCGCGGGCGGGGCGCTGACGGCCCTTGTCGGGCTGCTGGACGTCGCCGTTTCCCGGCCCTGCGCGGGTGTGGACGCTGATGATGCGGCGATTGCTCCGCCGACGCCGCCCACAACGGCCGCGACGGCAACGATCGTGGCCAGTGGCTTGACGCGGCGGCTGCGGGCAGTGGTGGGCCAGGCGGTGTCGTCCTCGGGTGGCAGGTCCCAGTGGGCGCTCACCAGATCGGCAACCAGTGTCGGCTGCTCCTGAGCGCGCGGGGTGGCGGCTGTGGCCTGCGCGGCGAGCAGCACAGTGCAGGCGTCGCGGAGTTCGGCGGCGGTCGGCCGGGCGTCGGGTTTTTTGGCGAGTGCCTGCACAATCAGCGGCAGCAGGGCCTCGGGAGTGCCCTGCAGGTCCGGCTCGGCGGAGAGAACGCGGAAGGCCACGGCATCGGGGGCGCCGGTGCCGAAGGGCAGGCGGCCGGTGGCGGCGTAGGCGATCAAGGCACCCCAGGCGAATATGTCCCCCGCAGGACTCACTTCAGCTGCGCGGTAGTGCTCCGGACTGATCCAGCCGGGGGTTCCGGTCATCTCCCCGGTGCGGGTCACCGAGGTGCCGTCCAGGAGGTGGGCGATGCCGAAGTCCAGCAACTGGGGGCCGGCCGGGGCGAGGATGACGTTCTGGGGTTTCACATCGCGGTGGATGACGCCCGCCTCGTGCACCGCGGCGAGCGCGGCTGCTGTTCCGGCGGCCAGCGCGTACAGACGGGCCCCGCCCAGGGGGCCGCTCGAGGCGAGATGCTGGTCGAGGGTAGGGCCGGGCACAAAGGCAGTGGCCAGCCACGGAACGGGGCCGTCGGTGTCGGCATCATGGACGGGCACCAGACAGGGGCCTGTCACCCGCTGGGAGAGTCGTACCTCCCGGCGGAAGCGGGACCGGAACTCCTCGTCTGCCACCTGTGCGGGGTGGACGACCTTGACTGCTACCTGCATTCCTGAGGAATGGAGCGCGGCATAGACGGAGCCCA
Organism: Streptomyces regalis; assembly: GCF_001509475.1. GTDB lineage: Bacteria > Actinomycetota > Actinomycetes > Streptomycetales > Streptomycetaceae > Streptomyces > Streptomyces regalis. Next base: position 33,746 of record NZ_LLZG01000355.1, on the reverse strand, counting down.
TGCCGCCCGTCCCGAGCCGCCCGATGACGCGGTAGGGGCCGATGCGGCGAGGATCGCCCGGGTGCACCGGCTGGATACGGCTGGACACAGAGGCTCCTCAAACATGATCAGCAGCGCGTATGGGTCGTGCGGGTGCTGCATGCTATCGAGCGACCCCACCTCTACGTCTGCGGGCTGCGCTCCTGTCGACGGCGGCAGGTCAAACGGAACTGACCTGTTGAGCGGCTTGCTTCCACGGTGAGTATGTGGACGAGTTCCAGCAACGTTCGTCGTTCAGTGCGGACAACAGCGGGAGTTCGCGGGGAACGGTGTTGATGAGTTCCGGCAACACCTGGGGGCTTGCAGTGGGAGCATGAGACTGCTCCATCTTGCTGGGGGCCGCCGATGACGCCGAAGTCGAGGACTGATCTGTACGCGGCGATCCGCCGTGACCACCGTGCCGGGCTGGGCAAGCGCGCCCTGATGCGCAAGTACGGGGTCGGTCACCCCACGGTGCAGAAGGCGTTGGAGTCCGCGTGGCCGCAGCCGCGGAAGAAGCTCCCGCCCCGCCCGACCCGGCTCGATCCGTTCAAGCCGCTGGTGGACGACATGCTGCGGGCGGACCTGGACGCGCCGCGCAAGCAGCGGCACACGGCCAAGCGGATCTTCGACCGGCTGGTTGATGAGCATCACGCGGACGGCATCTCCTACGGCATGGTCCGCGCTCATGTGGCGGTGCGGCGAGGCGAGATCCGTGCCGAGGCCGGCCGCAGTAGCGCGGAGGTGTTCGTGCCGCAGTCTCACCGTCCCGGTCAGGAGGCCGAGGTCGACTTCGGGGACGTCACAGTACGCCTGGCCGGGCAGACGCTGGTCTGCAGTCTGTTCAGCCTGCGCCTGTCCTACTCCGGCAAGGCGGTGCACCGCGTCTTCGCCTCCAGCGGGCAGGAGGCGTTCTTGGAGGGGCACGTCCACGCCTTCAGCGTGCTGGGCGGTTATGTGGGTGACAACTCTTCCGCGATCTCGTGTTCCCGGTCAGGATGGTCGCTCCCGTCGAGGAGCTCGGATGGCCTGGCAGCCGCAGTTGGTACGACGCGTCGATGCTGCGGGGAACCCCGCGGCATCGCTCGGACACGCCCTGGTCGACGACTACCTCGAGTTCGTGGCGGCACGCTGCCGGCCGAACACCCTGCTCGCCACCGCCTATGACCTGAAGGTCTTCTTCTCGACGGTGCCCAAGGAGCCGGCCGACGTCGTCACCGCAGACCTCTTCGCGTTCATCACCGCGCAGAAGAAGCCGAGACGAGGGCCGAAGGTCGTCCGGCTCGAAGACGGGGAAGCCGGGCTCTCGGCACGGACCATCAAGCGGCGACTCGCCAGTATCTCCGGACTGTTCGGCTACCTGATGACCCGCGACGACCTCGCCATCGATCGCAATCCGGTGCCGACGGGGCTGGCCACCCGCCGCCGCGGCGGAAACCGCGGGGCACCGCTGCTGCGCACGCCCCGCACCCTTCCACGGGTCCTTGGGCCGGGAGAGGTCGAGGCGGTGCTCGGCGCGGTGAACACGGCACGGGATCGGGCCATGGTGCTCGCGATGCTGCTGGGCGGCCTGCGCCGGTGCGAGGTGCTCGGCCTGCGGCTGGGTGACCTTTCGCCGGGCGAGCGTCGGGTTTTCATCAGTGAGGGCAAGGGCGGGCACCAGCGCCTGATACCGGTCTCCGCGCAGTTCTTCGCTGCGGTCGGCGACTACCTGGACCGCGAGCGGCCGACGGTGGACCACGACCGGCTGTTCGTGGTGCTGCGCGGGCCGACTCGGGGGCGTCCGCTGTCCGCCGACGGCCTGGACGAGATCCTCGCCGGCGTCCGGAGGCGGACCGGATTGCCGAAGTTGACGTGTCATCAGCTCCGTCACACCTGCCTGACCCGGCTGCGGGAGGCGGGCATGGCCCTGGAAGCGGTACAGGCCCAGGCCGGACACCGTTCCATCGAGTCAACCCGGATCTATATCCACTTGGCGAACAGCTGGCTCGTCGAGCAGTACCTGACGGCGAGTGCCGCCATCGACGCCGACCAGGCGGACATCTGATGCGCCGGGCCCGAGCCGCGGCCTTGCCGATCGTGCGCCCGGATCTCGTCGAGTTCTACCTTGCCCACCGGGCAGCGCAGGGCATGAACACCGACCACAAGGTCCGCTGGGGCGCCCGCGTCCTGCTCGCCACCGTCCCGGACCTGGCGGACTTCCATCGTCTGCCGTTGGAGCGCCAACTCGCCTTCAACCACGAGACCCACCGGTTCATCAGCTGGCTCTCGGTCACCGGACGGCTGCAGCCGGGTGGGGATTACCTGGTCGCCCGCCGCCCGCGGCTAGGCATCGTGCTCGCGCGGACCGAGCCGGAACTGCACCTGCGCTTCATGGAGACCGCCCGTTCCCTCGGATTTCGCGACACCGTCGCCATGACCCAGTTCAACCTGCTCGGCCACTTCGTGGCGCTGTTCGGCAAGCAGCCCGAGGAGCTGCAGCAGAGCGACTGGGACGAGGGACGTCGCATGCTGTTGGAGGCGGCCCGCCGCATCCCCAACCGCGGGGTGAAGGCCCTGTCGACGGCCCTGTTCAACCTCGAAGCGACGCTCTTCCACTGCGAGTTGACCGACCAGCTCCCACGCCGTCGCACCCCGGACCGGGCCGATATGCGGGCTCGGGAGTGGGCCCGTGTCCCGGCCCCGATGGCGGACACGATGCAGCACTACCTGCAGCAGATCACCGGGACACTGCGGGCAGGCACGGTGAAGAACGCCGAGCTGACGCTGCGGGAGTTCGCCCTGCTGGTGGCCACCGAGGACACCTCCGTGACGAGCGTCGCCGGGCTCCGGAGGCGGCACATCGAACGCTACCGGCAGTGGCTGCTGGAGCGTCCGGCTGCCCGCGGCGGGCCGCTGCACCGGCACACCGTCCGCGACCGGCTGAGCAAACTCCGCGGCTTCCTCCGCCGCCTGGACGAGTGGGACGCCGCCGATCGGCCGCCCCGCCAGCTGGTCTTCGACAGCGATTTCCCGATCGCGGACGAGCCGCTGCCCCGCTTCCTCGACGATGCCGCGGCCGCCAAGCTGTTGGTCGCCGCCCGCCAAGATCCTGATCCGTTCGCCCGACTCGCCATCGAGATCCTCGCCCGCACCGGGATGCGACGCAGCGAGATGCTCGGCCTCACCATCGACGCGGTCGTCCAGATAGGCTCCGCCTACTGGCTCCGCGTCCCGGTCGGCAAGATGCACACCGACCGCTACGTCCCTCTGCACCCGCAGCTCAAGGCGCTGCTGGACGACTGGCTGCTGCACCGGCCTGAGGGCCTGCGCTCGAATCTGCTGTTCACCGATCATGGCCGTCCGGTCAATGCCTCCCGCATCGAGGCCGCGGTCCGCAAGGCCGGCGAGCGGGCGGGGCTGGGCCGGGTCACGCCGCACCAGCTCCGGCATACCCTGGCCACCCAGGCGATCAACAGGGGCATGTCCCTGGAGGCGATCGCCGCCCTGCTCGGGCACCGTTCGTTGTCCATGACGCGTGTTTACGCGCGGATCGCCGACCGGACCGTCGCCGACGAGTACTTCGCCGTTTCGGAGAAGGTCGAGGCGCTCTACGACGCCCCGCGTCAACTGCCGGCCGAGGCCGAGGGCTCGGAGATGGCCAAGCTCCGTCGCGAAGTGCACCGTCGCATGCTCGGCAACGGCTATTGCGCCCGGCCAGTCGAGATGGACTGCCACTTCGAGTCGATCTGCGAGTCCTGCACGTTCTTCGTCACCACGATCGAGTTCAGGCCCACCCTCGAACGCCAGCGGGACGACGCAGCAGCCAAGGGGCAGGTGGCACGCGAGCGGATCTTCGACGGCCTCCTCGACCGCCTCGACGGAGAAGCTTCTTGATCATGATGCGCTCTCAATCAGTCGCGGCAGGTGGCGGCCTCCGTGCGTGACGAACTGCCGCTCTGAGGGCAATTACGAACTGGTCATTGGGGTCGAACACGACGATCTTCATTTGGCCGTCCTGCTTGGAGATCGTGATCGTGTTACTGCCGAGCAATCGCCGTGCGCTGACCTCTTCAATTGCATCGAGTCTGAGAGTCAGCTCAACTCGCCGACCAAAGAAGATCACGTTGGATCGGTTCCCCAGGAAGCTCAGTTCAGCGTCATCGAGCGATATCCGTCCGTCAACATACAAACCACCCTGCACTGCTTTACCGATGGCGGCGATGGATTGGCCAACCAGGGCGCCGACCGGGTTGGCCAACGCTGCCGCTCCGAAGAACACGCCATCCGCACCAACGTCTCCCACCAGGATCTTTGCCCGCCGAGTCAATTCCCCCGCCACAGCGTCTCCCGCCCCCAAAGTAGTGCGCTCCAGCATTGAGGCAGTTTGCGTCAGAGGCAAGAAGAACGCTGGTACTCAGACAGGAAGGAGGCGCCTTCACTGGCATCGGATCAGCTTCGGATGGGATGTCCGCGCTCTCCACAACCGACGGATTGACAAGTGAGACCCGCATATTAGAGGGGTGCCGCGGGGCAAGGTGCGCTACGACAACTTGAAGGCCGCGGTCGCCAAGGTGATCGGGTTCGCGCGGGAACGCAAGGAGAGTGCACGCTGGCTCGCCTTTCGTGAGCATTACAGTGTCGACAGTTTCTACTGCCGCCCCGGCCTGGCTGGCGCCCATGAGAAGGGCGGAGTGGAGGGTGACATCGGCCGCTTCCGCCGCAACCACTTCGTGCCCGTTCCCGAGGTCGGTTCGCTGGCCGAGCTGAACCTGCTGGTGGAGCAGCGGGACCAGGAGGACGACGCCCGGCGCATTCGGATGCGGCCGCGCACGGTCGGTGAGTACTTCGCCGTCGAGCAGCCGCTGCTGGCGCCGCTGCCCATCGAGGTGTTCGACGCCGGACATGTCATTGAGACCCGGGTGGACCGGCACAGCCGGATCTGGGCCCGCACCGGGTTCTACTCGGTGCCCACCCGCTACATCGAGCGCCGGGTCCGTATCGTGCTGCACGCCAACGAGCTGGCCGTCTACGACGGTGCCACCGAGATCGCCCGGCACGAGCGGCTGGTCGCCAAGGCCGGCGAGCGCCTCGAACTCGACCACTATCTGGAGACGCTGCTGCGCAAACCGGGCGCGCTTCCCGGCGCGACCGCGCTGGAGCAGGCTCGTCAGGCGGGCAAGTTCACCCCGATCCACGACGCGTGGTGGGCCGCGGCCCGCAAGGCACGCGGGGACAAGGACGGCACGAAGGCCCTGATCGAGGTGCTGTTGCTGCACCGGCGCATTCCGCACGAGCACCTGGTGGCCGGGCTCGCCGCGTCCTTGCGGGTGGGCGCGCTGACCGCGGACGCGGTGGCCCTGGAGGCCCGCAAGGCCGCTGAGTCCGAGGACGAATCCGCGGCCACGCAGCAGCACGAAGAGCCGTCGTCCGTCGCATCCCTGACCCGACGCCGCCTCGCTCATCTGCCGCCCGATCGTCGGCCGCTGCCCTCGCCCGCCGCCTACGACCAGCTGCTGCACCATCGTCCCGCCGCTCCGAAGGAGTCGATGCCGTGAGTACCCCCAGCCGTCACCGGATGAGCGAGCAGGCAGCGGAGACCGCCGTGGTCGGCGCCTGCCGCATGCTGAGGCTGCCCACCATCCGCGCAAAGTTCCCCGACCTGGCCGAGCAGGCTTCCCGCGAGCAGATGTCCTACCTCACCTTCCTCGCCGAGCTGCTGCTGGCCGAGTGCGATGACCGGGCACGACGCCGCTCCGAGCGCCGGATCAAAGCCGCCGCGTTCCCGAGGCAGAAGTCGCTGCGGGAGTTCGACTTCGACGCCAACCCCAACATCGACCCCGCCGTGATCCACACCCTGGCCACCTGCGAGTGGGTGAAGAAGGCACAGCCGCTCTGCCTCATCGGTGACTCCGGCACCGGCAAGTCGCACCTGCTGATCGCGTTGGGCACCGAAGCGGCGATGGCCGGGTTCCGGGTGAAGTACATCCTGGCGACGAAGCTCGTGAACGAGCTGGTCGAGGCCGCGGACGACAAACAGCTGAGCAAGACCATCGCCCGCTACGGGCGCGTCGATCTTTTATGCATCGACGAGCTGGGCTACATGGAACTCGACCGGCACGGCGCCGAGTTGATGTTCCAGGTGTTGACGGAACGGGAGGAAAACAAGGCCATCGCCATCGCTTCCAACGAATCCTTCGGCGGCTGGACCAAAACCTTCACCGACCCCAGGCTCTGCACCGCGATCGTCGACCGGCTCACCTTCAACGGCACGATCATCGAGACCGGCACCGACTCCTACCGACTCGCTCACACCCGGAGCAAAGCCGGGAAGTACGCCGCTACCTGACAGAACGCCACGGCCTGTCGGGCCACCGACGAGATGGCGGCCAACCAGGCGGCGAAATCCGTCGATGGTACAGGTTCGTACGATCGAAGGTCAGGCGGTGCTCTCGCGCTCCGGCCAACCTCCCTCGATGGCCGGGCCGCTGCCTGCGGGAATGTTCGCCGCCACCAGCGCTGCGGCCTCGCTGGCGCTGAGGCGGGCACCGAGCACACGTGACGGTGTCTGCGTAGATCCCTCTGCGACCACATCCCACAGCCCGTCTATTGTCGGAATCACACGCGGAAGCTCGTTGTGGAACGGATCCGCGGTGCTGCTGAGCAGGCTGAACTGGCCGTGCGACGGCCACGGGAAGAAGACACGCAGGGCTGGCTGGGCATAAAGAGCCTCGGCAAGTTCGGCGTCGCCAAGCCTGATCACCCGCGAGCGTTCCAAGGTCAGTCGCCAGGCGGTCGACACGACCCTTCCAGGCGGTGCCGCCTTCAGCGGGTCATCCGCGAGGAGCGTCCACTCGCGGCGCAGCTGACCGATCGATGCGCCCTCACACCATTCGTGCAGGATGGCGGCCACCACCGCGAGGCTATCGGTGCTGCCGAAGGCGCCCCAGAGCCATCCGGAGTCCGCGGAGATCTCGATGCGGAACTCGCGTTCGTCGTCGTTGGTCGCATATACCGCGAACCGCGACTTTCCCCGAACACGGCATGCGGCGACTGCTGGGGCGAACCCCTCAACGGGTTCCATGGGGCCGACAGCGCGCCCGCGGCGAGCCGCTTCGCGAGCCAACGCTTCTCCCAAGCCGCCCGGCTCAGCCAACTCTGGATAGAGGTCGGTCGGCACTTCGCTTGAACGTTCCTTCATGTGCATACCGTAGGTCGTGGGGTGGAGGTGTGACCCGCCCGAAGCCCGAGAGCAAGCGCACTGCGTCACGGGATCGGCGGCCCTCCTGAGGTGTTGCTGAAACTCATCGACATTTCCAGCTCCGAAACCGCCCGACCGTTGCTGGAACTCATCGACAGTCGTTGATGCCCTTCATCAACATACTCATTCCACGGGCGCGAAGCCGCGGAAGATTTTTTGCCGTTCGCGGTGCGGCTCGTCGCCTACCAGTGAAAAGTGCCGCACCGCACAGCAGGAGGAATCCCGTGGCGACCGCTTCTCCAACTCCCCAGCCTCTTCCCGCCGATGCCGAGCCTGGCCGGGGCCTGCTCCCGGCGGCGCGTCTGGCCCATCGCGCGGCGCGGACGACCGGCAGCCTGCTCACCCGCAGCGCGCGGGGAGCGGAGCCGTGGTGGCTTCCCGTCGCCGACCTGCCGGCCTACCTCCCGGTCTTCGCCACACCCGACGTCAGCCGCAGGCGGGAACGGCTCAATGACCAGGCTGGGGCCCGGCACCCCGCGACGGCGGCAGCCTCCGACGCGGCAGCGGTCGGCGAACTGCCCGCGCCCGGGGTCAATCTCTACGCCCGCAAGGTCACCGAGCCGGTGCCCGGCCAGGACGCGCTGGAACTGTGGGAGCACGTCGCTCAGTTCGGCACCGGCTTCATCTACGCGGCGATGCGCTCGCTGTCCGCCGCGGTGCTCACCTCCCGCGCCGCCATCGGCCTGCCCGACCGGGAGGCACATCTGGAGGCGCTGCGCCGCCACTGGCTGGTCGACTGGATCACCGACGCCGACGGCACGAGGCCGTCCGGGCCGGTCGGCCACCCCGAGTTGCTCGCCGAGCTTGCGAACGCTGTCACGGCCCGCAGCGAGCTGGAGGACCGGCCATACGGGGACGGCGAGCTGCGCTCCCGGCTGTGGGAAGCGGTCGCCGGACCGGGCCCGGAGGCGGGTCTGCTCACGCGGCGCCAGGTCGCCGGCCGCCGGATCGTGCTGATCGACCCCGCCGACCCGTACGTCCACGACCGCGCACGCACCTTGCCGGCCTGGTCGCCGTCGGGGTTGGACCCCGAGGAGGCGGTGCTGGGCGCGGAGCCCGGCGAGCTTCAGCGGCGCGTGGAGGCGTTGCTGTCTGCACAGGACCGCGAGGTGCTTCGCGCCTACCTGGCCCTGGAGGGTGAGGGCACGTGGGCCGAGGCCGCAGCTGCGGCGGTGCCGGGAGCGGATGCCTTCGCGCTCGGGGAACGGGTGCGGCGACGGCTTAAGCGGTTCGGCCAGGAGGCTGTGCGCCGCCGCGCTGCCCAGGCCACCGGTCACGCGGCCGGCGTCCGGGTGGCGGAGGCGTACCGGTGAGCGGTACACCGGCGCGGCCGTACTTGCGGCTGCGGGTGGGCGGGTTCGAGTGCTCGCTGCAGGACCGCCCCACCGGGCGGACGCTGCGGCGAGCGGTAGCCGCGCTGCTGCCGTTGTGCGCGCTCGCCGTCGGCGCGGCTTCCTGGCCAACGCGCTGATCTGCCGTCTCGGGCGGGCCCCGGCCCGTCCGAGGCTAAGCCCGCGCGCAAGGGCCCAGCGTGTGGAGGGGACATCGTCTGTAGCCGGACGCCTTGTCAGGTCGCCGAACCCGCAAGCCAGTGTGCGAAGGGCGTGCGTACGTCCGGGACGTGCAGTGGCGTTGTGTCTGCGCCTGCGCCGCGCGCTGCCTTCACTGCTGCCGTGAGGTCCCCGGTCGCGAGCGTATCCACGGGGCACGCCTGGCATTCCCCTTCCTTTGTGTGTGCCGCCGCGGCGTCGGTGAGGGCCCGGAGGTGGGCGAGGGCGTCGAGGCCGCGGTCGACGCGCAACGCGTGCCAGGTGCCGCGCTGCTCGGCTGCCGGGAGTCCGGCTGCGACGCCCGGATACAGAGGCAGGCTGATGTGGCTGTCATGAACTCGGACGAGGACGACTTGGTCGAGGTAGTCGCACAGATCGGACTCGGGCTGATGGCGGGCCAGCCAGACGATGGCTTCCTCACCAGACCCGGGGCCCCACAGGTACTGCGAGGGGAAGGCGGTGGTCGCGCTGCGTGCGTCGAACTCCAGCAGATTGGGGTCGGTGACTTCGCCCGGGCAGAACACGGCGCGGACCAGGATGTAGGTGAACCCCTCTTCGGCGCGGGCCTCGGCCAGTTGGTCGGCGTAGCCGACCGTGGTCTTCTCACCGTTGTCGCTCCAGCCGATGGCGACCACGTTTCGACTGAGCGGCGCGGGATACAGCCGGCCTCCTGGTGTCGGATGTCCCCACAGGTGGTTGATGATCTCCGCGAGGTCGGACAGCGCTCTGGCGGCTTCCACCGGGGTGTCCAGGTGGTACGTCCCGTGCGCGACGATGTTCCGCAGCGCTTTGCGGACCGGCTCGAGATTCCGGTTGCGCTGCCCGCGCAGCAGTCCCTCCCGGCGTGCCCAGGTCAGCAGGCCGGTGAGCATGCCATTGAACGGCATCCAGTCGCGGGCGGCGCCCATGCGGATCTCCGGGCCGCGGATGTCCCTGATCTTCTCGAAGAAGTCGGTCGGGCTGGTCATGGTGATCCGGTGTTCACGCCTCCTGCGGTCCCGGACAGCGACGACCTGCCCGCGGTGGTGGGCGCAGAACCGGTCACGGAGCGCCTGCTCCAGCGCGAGCTGCGCCGCGTCCGCGACGAGCGTGAACAGTTCGTAGCACAGCACGCCGTGGCTGAAGGCGGCACGCAGCTGCTCGAACTTCTGCCGCGTCGTCTCGGCGACGTCGTCGGCCAGTTGCAGCCCGGCGATCACCCGCTGTTGGAAGTCGGCGGCGTCCTTGGGTGTCATCAGGCCGAGCCCGAGGGGAGTGAAGATCAGGGCGCGCTCGTCGGCGGCCTGCAGCTCCTCGAGCGTCTTGATGTCCATGCGGGTTCGTGCCTGCCTCTCCGGCCTCATTCTGGCGAACTGGCCAGAATGAGGCCCATATCCCGTGTGGTGCAAGCCGATTGGCGTATCTACGGTGGGACGCCTGCCCATGCCGCCGCACGGACTGTGCGGGGCGGCCTACGGCGCGCTCGTGCCGCGCGCGGGCTGCGTCAGCCGCCCGGTCAGGTCATGGCGCCTCGGTGTACCGGCCGAGGGTCTTCGATCCGCTGTTCCCGTACGGCCCGCCACGGTCCAGGTGGCGATGGCGCCGGACATCACCGCGCGTGAGCGGCCGGACGTGTGCCGGCATCCCGGCCCCCGGCACTGCGCCGGGGGCCGGGATGCCGGCTCGGCGCTTCAGCGGAGGCGCAGCCGGGCCAGGAGCCTGCGCCAGCGCCGCCACCGGCGCGGTCGGCTTTCCGGGGCGGCGGCGGGTCCGGGATCGGGCGCCAGACCGGCAGCTGCCGGGGTCTGGGTGGAGAGCTGGGGAATCTGGTCCGCGGCGGAGATGGTGCTGTCGGGGGAGGTGGCGGTGTCGGCGGGAAGCGGGAGGGCGAGCTGCTGCGGCCGGGCGGGGACGAGCCGGGTCTGCTGCTGGGCGTAGCGTTCGCGGGCCTTGCCGCGCCGGTATGCCTCGCGGCCGGACTGCGCTGCTTCCAGGTCGGCCATCGCGGTGACCGCGGCGCCCAGCAGGGCGGGGGCGGCCAGGGCGCGCAGGGGCAGGGGCAGCAGGCCCCACCAGGCGGCGCCGTCGGCGGGCCTGGGCTGGCTGATCTTCCAGTCCCGCTGCCAGGAGGCTGCCGATCCGCTCCAGTCCTCTCCGGCCCGGGGCGGGTAGGTGATCGGGTGGCCGCCGAAGGGCAGCAGCAGCGTGCCGTTGTCGCGCCAGGCCACGGCGAGCTGGGCCTGGGCCAGACGCCGCTGGCCGGAGGTGGGGCTGATCTTGTCGATGCGCTGGTCCTGTCGGCGGGTCCGGACCTGGACTTGGCCGGCCGCGCGGTAGTGGGCGCCGTCATGGCGGTCGAACAGGACCCACTGCCGCGTCACGGTGTCTCCGCCGGCCAGGATCCGGTCGGCCTGGTCGTCGCTCAGGTCGCCGTGGGGGAGGTGGATGACGCCGACGCCGGAGGGGGCCTCCAGCCGTAGCGCCAGCACCGGTATCACCTCCGGCGCGCCGGTGGCGGTCACCGCCGCCTGGATGCGCACTCCGGGCGCGGCGGCCACGAGGTGCTCGGCGAGCGACTGGGCGTCGGCGACGGCGGCACGCACACGGGCCAGGTGCTCGGGGCCGGCCGGGCAGCGGTCGATCTCGTTGCGGGTGTGACGGAAGCGGGCGGTGAAGTCGGCGTGGTCGCGGGGCCCGCACAGCTCCAGCGCCTGCCCGCACGCCAGGCAGCTGTAGCGGCCGGAAGCGCGCCCGCGCGGCAAACCGCGGACGCTGTCCGGCGCCTGGCGAAGGTCGACGAGCAGGGCTGTGGCGGTGTCCACGGCTATGTCCCCGTGCCTGGGGCGCGGGCGGCGGGCACTGGGCACGGCGCGGGCAGGGTGGCGGACGGCGGAGGAACGGTGGCTCGCAGTAGCGGCGGTGCGCATGGGTCAGCTCCCGGTAACGGCGGTTGGGGTTGAGCGGTACGCCTTGAGCGTGCGGCGGCCGGGAATTGTCCACACCGCCCACGGAGGGTTCACGCAGGTCGACTCTGGACATTGCTGGGTATGTCCAGGACAAATGAATGCGCTGATGGGGGCGTGGATGGCGGGTGGGGGAAAGCGGGGCCGTAAACCGGCCCCGATCCGGGCGGAGACGCCCCAGGCGCGGGCGTTAGCCGAGTTCCTTAGGGAACTGCGCGAGAAGTCCGGCAAGACCTACGACGACCTGGCCAAGGAACTCAACTGGTCCCGCTCAAGCATCGGCAACCACCTGTCCGGCACGGTCCCGACGATGGACGTGGTGCTGAAACTGGTCGAGGCCACCGCCCCAGCCGGCCAGCTTGAGGCGGTGAAGACGCGGGCGGTCCGGCTGTGGGAACGGGCGACCAACCCGCCCGCCGGAGACCTGGCCGTGCGACGGCCGCCGCCGGGTGCCGCGCCGGCCGCCGCACGGTTCATCGCCGAGGGCCGCGGACGCCTGGCCCAGGCCGACGCCCACAGCCACCGCCTGGCACAGGACCTGGCCACCGCTCAGGAACTCGTGGTTCTGCTGACCACTCTCAACGCCCAGCTGAGGGTCCAGATCGAACAGCTCGCCGCCGTCTCGCCGGAGAGCGAGAACGCCGATCAGGCCCAGGAGGAACTCGCTAGCGCCATCGAGCAGCTCAAGCAGACCGAACAGGACCTCGCCGAATCCCGCCAAGCCCGCAACGAGGCGGAGAAACTCGCCGCCACCGCCCGCCGCCGCTGCCTGGAACTGGAAGAAGAACTCGCCCTCCTCCGCCTGGCCGGCCCCATCAAGGAAGAGGCCGCCGCACCACAACCGGAGCAGCCTGCCCCGGACTTGGACCAGGCGGCATTCCTGGCCGACCCGGCCCAGGCCCTGCGCACCGCCCGCATCCTCCTCGACCAAGGCCACGCGCTGCGCACCGAAGTGGCCGGCCAAATGGGCCTGGCGGCCTCCACCGCCGCCACCGACATCACGGTGCGGCGCAGCGAGCGCTGGCACGCCGCCACGACGCTGCTCGGCCGCACGCTCGGCTGCCTGATCGCCGCCGCCGGCGCCTCGCTCCACCTGGTAGCCCTTGCCGCGCACGCTCCCGGCTGGATCGTGATCACCGACCCGGTCGCCCTTTCCGGGCTCGTCCTGGCCGCCGAACCCTGGCACCTGGTCGCGGGCCTGTGGCCGTGGCTGCGCGCGGCGGCACGCCGCGAAACGCTGCCCCGACCGCTGCCCATCACCTACGCCACGCTCGCCCCCCGCGCGCTGCGCTGCCTGACCGCCGCCCTCGCCGCCGCCGGCGCCGCGGCAAGCGTGCAGGCCAGCCTCTCCTGGGGCCCGTGGTGGTGGCTGTTCACCGCCCCCTGGACGATGCTGTTCTTCTCGATCACCGTCGTGGGCTACGACCCGGCTCTGCGGCGCACCACCCGTGCAGCCCTGGCCGACCTCGCCGCCGACCTGCGTGCACCGAACCTGTCCCCGAACCATGCCGCCGAACTCGCCAAGAAGCAGCCCTGGTTGCGCGTGATGGACGCGCAGTGGATCGACCGCCGCGCCGACGAACTCCACACCGTACTGTCCGGCAAATGGCGCGAGGCGCCCGCATGGATGTGGATCTGCCTGACCCCGATCGTCTTACCCGGCCTGTACGGCATCGGGGTTGGCCTTGCCCAGGCCGTCGGAGCTCTCGACCTCGGCCACCACGCCCGTCTGGCGGTGCGCACCGTCGACGAACCGGTCAGCCGGTTCCTTCACGCCCATACCGCCGGTCTGCCGCTCACCCCCGGGGCCGCGCACGCCCTGTGGATCGGCCTCGGCATCCTGGCGCTGGTGCTCTCCACCGTCGTTCGGGCCTTCGCGGCCAGGCTGACGTGGATGCTGTGGGGGGTGGGCACCGTCGCGATGACGTGGTTTGGGACCGGACAGGCCGCCCGGGGCACCGCGGCCGGCCTGGTGGCCGTCATCTGGGGGCTGGTGTCGATCATCGCGCTGAACGGTGTCGGACAGCGACCCCGGATCACTACGATCAACCTGTTCGGCGATGTACGCGCGGCCATGCAGCCTGAGAAGGACACAAGCGCGGAAGAGGCCGGTACTGGAGAGACGACCGCCCGCGAGTGAGCCAGGCATGAACGCATCAACGACTACAGCAGTCCCACGTGCCGGTTGCCGGGCTCGCCCCGCTGCCGCGCTGCCAGACTGAGACCTGGGCACTTCGGGTGTCACTAGGCTGGGGCTGTTGCATCAGGTGAGTACTGCTTGTGGGGGGACGTATGGCCAGCGGGCCGATCACGGTTCAGGTCGGGGAGACGGAACTCCTCGTGGAAACGGTGCAGGCTGGTGGCACGCAGGCCACCTCACGGGTCGGTGATGCGGCGGAGAGTGTGCGGGAGGCCTTCGCACGGGCTCAGAATGCGATCGTTGAGGTGGCTACCTCGACAATCGCGGTGCTCGACAGGGCGGGGCAGCGGGCGGCCCGTCCGGACGCGATGGAGGTGGAGTTCGGGCTGAAGTTCTCCGCTCAGGGAAACGTCATTGTGGCGGGCTCGGCCGGTGAGGCCACCTTGCGGGTCAAGCTCACCTACAACCGTGGCGCTGCCGGTTCGGCCGCCGACCCCGCAGCACCGGCCGTCCCGGGCACCGGCGCTGTCTCAGGACCTGCGGGGGCATGAGATGAGCACCCTCGCCGCGGCCCCGGTGGTGCCGGGGTATCTGGGGAGGGTTCTGGACCGTGGAGGTGCTCCGGCTGGGACTTGTTTCCAGGCCGCGCCCGGGCTACTGGTCACCGCCTGGCACGTCTTGGACGGTATAGGAGCAGGTGAACGAGGAGCGGGTGTTTCGGTCGACCCGCTGGCGGGCGGGAGTGCTTTCGAGGGCACCGTCGTGAAGGTTGACGATGTGCATGACCTGGCGGTGATCCGAGCGCAGCAGGCACTGGCGGCGTCGGTGCCGGGCTGGGACCGTACCGATGATCAGCGGCCCGGCGCCGAAGTAGTGATCACCGGTGTACCGGAGGTCGAGGACGTACACGAGTACCGGTTCCTGGACGCGCGGGGCACGTGCGAAGGCGGAACGGTGCGGGACGGCGCAGTCCCCCTGGGCCGTGCGAAGGCCCAGGACGTCGTTCCCGGGATGAGCGGTGCGCCGGTCCGCCGCGCCCGCGACGGCCACGTCATCGGTGTGCTGTCCGCCCGCTACAACAGTGCGGACGGGTGGCTCCAGCACAGTATCTGGATCGCCCGGACGGAAAACCTCGTTCCTCTCTTGCAGGACATGACCCCCATTGCCCTGCCCGCAGCCGCGCTGCCCGCCGGCGGTGTCGATCTGGTCCTGCACATCGGCCCGGATCAGGTGCGCCTGACCGGAGCAGGCCCGCAGCCGGCCGTGGCCGCACACCGCGGGGTGCGGCCCGCCCTGGCCACCGCGTTGGAGGAGGCCCACCGGGCCCGGGCCGCAGCAGCACGGCCGGACCCGGCAGATACACCCGCAGCAGTTGGCGGCGGGTTGGTGCACCGGGGGAGCGAGATGGCGCACCGGGCGCCGGTGGCGGCCGCCGTGCACCGGGCGGGCCGGCTGCTGGCCGAGGCGTTCGTCACCGGGGAGGTGGCCGATGCGCTGGCCGCTGTGCTGCGGCAGGCCGAACGTGAGCACGCACCGGTCCGGCTGGCCGTGCAGGCTGACGGGCAGGCCGGGCGGTTGCCGTGGGAGACGCTCACCCACCCCGAAACCGGTCTGCCACTGGCTCTTTGTCCGCACGTCACCCTCTACCGGAGAACCCCGGCCCACGTTCCCCCCGCCTTGCCGGGGCCGCTGCGCATCCTGGTTGCGGTCGCCGGGCCCGAGGGCAGCGGCGGCGAAGTCCTGGACTACGAACGCGAACTGCGTAATGTCCTGGCCTCCGTACGCTCCGCGCGCCAGGACAAGGCCCGGGTGCGGATCGTGCCCTTCGCCACCACCAGCGCAATCCGCACCGCGCTGGAACGCGAGCGATTCCACATCCTGCACCTGTCCTGCCACGGCGATCTTGGACAAATGGAACTGGAGGACGAGGACGGCCAACCGCGGCTGGTGGATGCCGACACCTTCATCACCGAGGCTGTCCCAGCAGGACGGACGCCCCCCGTCGTGGCACTGGCGGCCTGTCACACCGCTGCCGACGACGGTGAACGACCCACGTTCGCGGCGGGCCTGGCCGCCCGCGGTGTCACGGCCGTGATCGCCACCGAGACCTCCATCACCGACCTCTACGCCACCCGCGTCTTCGCCCGCATCTACGGCGCCCTGGCCAGCCACGCCACCGCCGACGTCATCGACGCCGTCGCCCAGGCCCGCCGCATCGTCCAGACCGACCTTGCCCGCTCCCCGAACGCGCGCGAACGCAAGATCGCCGCGCTGGAGGAATGGTCCGCCCTCACCGTCCTCGCCGCCACCGGAACCCTGCCTCTGCTGCCCACCGCCAACGCCGACTCCAGCCAGGACAGCGGAGCCGACAGCGAGAACCCCACGGTCCCGCACCGGCGCAGACTGGACGGTCTTGTAACCCGGCCGGAAGGCGAGTTCGTCGGACGACGCCGCGAACAACGCGCCTGGCCCCGCACCGTCGATTCCGCCGCCACCGCCGGGCTCGTCCTCCACGGCATCGGCGGCATCGGCAAGACCACGCTCGCCGCCGAACTCGTCCTGCGCATGCAGCACTTGCGCCCCGCATGGATCCATACCGGACTCACCGGTGACATCTGCGTCGACGACTTCTTCACCGCCATCACCGACCCCTTCCTTCCCCTCCCGGCAACACCTGGACCGGGACAGGTACACGGACAGACAGCGCAGCGCGCCGGAGAGTCGGGGGTGATCCTGACCCGGCAGCAGCACACGCACCTGCTCCAGGCCCGCCGCAGCGATCTGCCCTGGCAGCAGCGCCTGAGGTACCTGCGCAACGCCATCGCCGACACCCCGGTCCTGGTCAGCCTCGACAACTTCGACGACAACCTCACCACAACCGGCGGCGCCACCCCCACAGCCAGCACCACGGACTCCGGGACCTCACCCACCCCCGCTACGGCAGCACTTGAGGAAGGCGACGTACCCGGCGCGAGCCAGATCAGCGACCCGAATCTCGCCAGTCTCCTGGCAGCCTGGGTCCTGGATCCCGGCGACACCCGACTCCTGATCACCTCCCGGTTCCCCTTCCCGCTGCCCGGCCACGCCCACGACGCACTCGTCTTCGAACACCTCGGCCCCCTCAGCCACGCCGAGACCCTCAAACTCGCCTGGTCCCTGTCCGCCCTGGACCGATTGACCGAACCCGAACTCACCCGCGTCTGGCACCTGGTCGGCGGCCACCCCCGCGCCCTGGAATACCTCGACGCACTCCTGAACAACAACACCGCCCGCTACCCCGACATCACCCACCGCCTCGCCCAAGCCCTCCGCCGCCGACAGCCGCCGGCTCCCGCACCCGCCGGCACAAGCAGCCCCCCACACGGCAGCGGGCGGCTCGACGCCCGTCTCGCCGAGACCGCTGCCCTGGCCGCCGACGACGTCATGCTGCCCGAACTCACCGCCTGCCTGTCACCGGCCGCGTACGAACTGCTGCACGCCGCCGCGGTCTACCGCGAACCCGTCGACACCAACGCCCTGCCGTTCCACCTCGGCGCCCCCGACGAAAACGCCAACGCAGCCATCGCCGCCACCGGCCAGCGCATCCACGACGTGCTCACCACGGCCGGGATTCCCCTGGACCAGCCCGTCGACCTCGATGCGCTGCCTTCCGCACTGCGCGACGAACTCGCCCCGCTGCTTGCCCAGTACCAGCAGAAACCCGCGCCGCCTCGGACCCGCCCCGCCGACCTCGACCAGCTCATCAGCGAGTGCGCCCGCACGGGCCTGCTGCACACCGACCCGCACCACAGCCAGGTCTTCGTCCACCGGTGGACCGCCACCGAACTCCACCGCCAGATGTCCCAGGCCGGCCGGGAGCACGAGCTACGCCAGACCCACCGTGATGCCGCCGCCTACTGGCAATGGCGCGCCGAAACATGGCCCCAGGACCGGCTGGCGGATATCCACGACCGCCTCGAGGCCCGTCACCACCTGCTTCAGGCCGGCGACGTTGAACACGCCGCCGATGCCGCCGAGAGGGCCTGTCTCGATCTGCAAAACCGCGGAGCGTGGGACCGGGCCCGCACCCTCATCACCACCACGTTGGACCAGCTCCCCGATCACTCGCGCCGACGAGCCGCTTGGATACTCCACCTCGGCATCGTCACAAAGGGGCAGGGAGACCCGGCCGGAGCGCGGCGCCTGTACGCCCAGGCGCTGGAGTCCTTCCAACAGCTAGGCGACGACGCCGGCACCGCCCGCGCACTGCACCAGCTCGGCATGACCTCCCAAAGCCAGGGCGAGATCGGCCAAGCCCGCCACTTCTACCAGTGCTCGCTCGAGATCAAACAACGGCTCGGCGACCAGGTCGGCGCGGCCCTCACCCACTGCCAGCTGGGCATGATCGCCCACGAGCAAGGTGATCCGGACGAGGCCCGCCGGCTCTATACCGACGCACTTGAGACCTTCCGGCGGGCGCGCGACGACGCCAACACCGCCCGCACGATCAACCAGCTCGGCATTCTCGCGCAGGCCCAGGGCGACCTCGACCAAGCCCTCCAGCTGTACGGCCAGTCTCTCCAGATCAAGAGGCAGGTCGGCGACGAGCCCGGCGCCACCGCGACCCTCCACCAAATCGGCGTGATCCTCCAAGGCCAGGGCAGGTTCGACCAGGCCCGCCAGATCTTCCGGCAGGCACTCGACATAAACGAGCGCCTGGGCAACCGCGACGGCATTGCCCACACCCTGCACCAGCTCGGCATGATCGCCCATGCGCAAGGCGATCCGGACGAGGCCCGCCGTCTGGCCCTGGAAGCCCTCGAGACCTTCCAGGACCTCGGCAACCTCGCTGGCGCCGCCCGAGTCCACGGCCAACTCGGCAACCTCGCCCAAACCCAAGGCCACCCGGACGAAGCCCACGCGTTCTACGCCCAGGCCCTTGACGCCTTCGAGCAACTCGGCGATCCAGTCGGTATCGCCCGCGTCCGCCACCAGCTCGGCAACCTCGCCTACCTGCGAGGAGACCTGGGCGAAGCCCGACAGCTCTGCACCGACGCCCTCGCGACATTCGAGCGTGTGCGTGACCGGGCCGCCGCCGCCCGCATTCACCACCTACTGGGTGTGATCGCGGAAACCGAAGACGCACCAGACGAGGCCCACGTGTTCTACGCCCAGGCCCTCGACGCCTTCCAGCAGCTCGGCGATCAGGGCGCAACTGCCACGGTCTACCACCAACTTGGCAACCTGGCACGGCAGCAAGAAGCCTGGGAACAAGCGGTACCGCTGTACGCGAACGCACTGGTCATGTTCACCCGGCTGCAGTCGCCGGATACCAGCAAATGCCTGCGAAGCCTTGCCGCCTGCCAGAATGCGCTGGGCAGCACACTCTTCACCACCGCCCTCCAGCAGCACACCAGCCCGGACACGGCCGCCGCGGTCCTTCAAGAGATGGCCCGAGGACTCTGAACCACCCACGTGGGAAGCACCCCAGACACTGCTGACCTGGGCATCGAGTCCGACACAGTGCCGATTGCGGTCCTGGTTGGCCACCGTGAGGACATCCCTGAGCCGGGCGAGTGCCGCAGCGACCTCGTCCCCGTGACCGAACGCCGACCGTCCACCACACTCCGGCCGACGAACACCGGCGGGCGCCTGCTGTGCGGCGAGTGCTTCGATGATGTCCTTCTGACGGCGGATGTCGTTGGCCTGGTCCTCGGTGGCTCATAGCTGGAGAGGCTGTTGATCTCGGCACGGGCTGCCGACCCTGGCTCACGCGCGATGCCCGTCGTCACTTCGTGGGCAGAGACGCTGTCTCGGCCCAAAAGTCGGCGGGGCGGTGCGATGCCGTCTGCACATTCCTCAGCGCATGTGCCCACCTCCACGCGCTGCTTGCGCAGTCTGAGAGATCAAGGACGTCTCGGAGTGTCGGCGCCCCCTTGGCCTTGGGCATGGACTGGATCAGCTGGCGAGTTCTGCGTAGGCACTGGGCGTCGTCGCCGGTGAGGAGGTCCATATCTCTGTGCATCGACTGGGCGAGGTCGGGGTCCAACCACATCCGACCGGCTGCAACCAGCCGAGCTCGGATGTCGCGTTCCAAGAAGCGCCACTCCGCTTCGGCCTTCCCCGCCCATTCCAGGGCCTGTCTACTCTGCGAAAGCGTCGTCGCCGCACCGACCTCATCCAGGAAATCCCGCGCGGCAGTTGCAGCCCGATCCCACACGCTCCTGGACACGGAAACACCGATCACCCGTGAGCGCATGCCCCGGTTCGGTTTGCGCAGGTCTCTCGTGTCGGTGACGGCGTATCTGTAGAAGTTCTCGGCCTTGGTTACAAGGCTGTTGAGCCTCGCCTCAGCATCTGCCTCGGAGTCGCCCACCCGGAGGCAACTCCGCACCGTCAGGTGAAAATCCTCCGCCACATTGCGAGCCAGGGCGAGCACTGCTCGCCGCTCCGAGCGCTCCACCTGGTCTCTGTTGAGCGCGTTGAGGAAGAAGAGTGCGATAGGCGCGCCGATCAGGAAGCCCGTGAGTCCAGAGAGCAGGCTCGGTAGATACGCCAGACCCCAGCCAGACGTAAGATCTTTCCTCGTGGACCATGCGAGCAGGAGGAAACCCAGGGCAAAGGACGCCCCTGCGGCGATCTTGGTGGAGTTGCGCGCGTCCCTCAAGTCATCAAGCCAGCGGCCCATTCCTTCTCCTTAACGCGGCGTACGTCACAGCAGGATGATGGACCGGCGCGCCAAGGGCCGCGACATCCACCGGGGAGACGTGCGTCGGCGTCCTCGGCCGAGCTGCTGCCCGCAGGTACGTCCGGCACGCACCGTTTCCGGTCTGGCCACCGCCACCGGACTGCCCACCGACGTCGCAGCGACCCTGGCACCGCTCGCGCACAGCGACAGCGTCCTGCACGACAACCCCCTCATGACACCAAGGCCGATCAGGCTCGCCCTCCTCGACACCGTTCGCTGACGTCCGAACGTCGTTGCGCCCAAGGCTTGCCCAGCCGAGCCGAAACACGGTACATGCCACAGGAGACTGCTGCGGCTGCCCGCCGTGCGGTGGCGTCCGTGCCCGCCCGCGCGGTTCCTCGGGCCGGCTGCCCCTCCCGGTTGGCCTCTGTGACACCCCGCGGGCACTTGGCTGATCACGTCGGCGGCCAGGACAGACCCGCTGACCTCGGCGGCACCAAGATCCCGACAGACTCCTACGCCGCCCGGAAACCGCGCTCACGAAGTCGCAGCCGCCCGGGCCGCCGCCGAAGGCCGCACACCCGCCGGACACTGGGTCCGAGGCCACTGGCGCAACCAGTACTACGCCAGCGTCGACGAACACCGGCCCCTGTGGATCGAAGGATTCCCTCGCGGAGACTTCAGCCGGCCCGCACCCCAGCGCGACACACTGCTGATAGCCCACGGAGACCGCACGTCCCGGGCCCCGCGGCCGTGACTCGCTGGTTCGCGGGTGAGGACACGTCCATCAATGGCGAGACGAAGTATCGGCGCAACAGCCGAGCATGAGGGGGTATGGGCCGGTCTTGTGGGTGTGGCGTGTGGGGTGTCCGGTGTGCTGTGCATTGGAGGGCGCGCGGGGTCTGGTTGGTCTCTGGCGCCGTCGGCCCCACCGACTCGGGGGTGCAGCGGGCGGCTGCTAGAGATGGCGGATTAGGGCCACGATCACGGCCCCGATGAAGGCACTCCCCAGCATGAGTGGAGCGATCACGATCTGTGCCAGAGCGGACTTTGCCGCATCCCTCAGGGACACCTGCTCTCCCTGCTCGTGCCCTTTACGCCAGATTACCCAAGTCCGGTGCCACACCAGGCCAGCGATGAAGCAAAGCGGCTGCTTTTTCACCATCACGCCGATCAGCTTGTCGCCGGTTTTCTTCACCGGCTTGGCGTCTTGGTCGGCCAGCAGTTGGGCATCGCTTTTCGTCGCCAGATCCGCCAGGCGCTTTCGCATCCGTTCAGTGGGGCTATCCCCTTCTTCGCCAGGCAGTTCCTCGGCAGCAAGGATCGCTTCGTGAAGGGTCCTCTCCTCTTGCCTGTCAGCCTCGTCCGGAAGCAGCAGGGGCAGCAAGTAGTGGGCTGCGTCTAGACGACCCCAGACAAAGTCTGACTGCCGCCACTCCTTGTTGATGAAGGCACCGAAGTGGCGGAACCGGATGCCGTAGAGCTTCTTGTCGCCAAGGCGCGCCGACCAGTCCTCGTGGAAGAGCGGCCCCATGTCGTCAGGCCCCAGCCGTAGGAACTTGAACTTCGGCGTCAGGTTGTCGATGACCTTCGCAGGCGGCGCGAACGCTTGGGTGAGCACTTCTACCGTCAGATAGGCGGAAATCACGTCCTCTTGCTTCCGACAGTGTGGGCCCGGTGTGGTCTGTTTGAGAGTGCGGAGGAAGCACGTGGCCGCCTCGTTAACGAGTCGGCCGACCACCTCCGGCACGTTCAGCTCGTTGAATACCTGATCGGCCAGTAGGGCCGCCTGCATCTCGCCCAGTCCGCCGTCCAGGAGATGTCGACTACCCAACTCAGTCCTGACTGCATCCCTGACAGCAAGTGCCTCACGGAGCCGGGTGCTGATGTTGGCAGTCCCTTCGACGAGCACCGCCTGCTTCTCCGGTGAGAGATTCGGCGCGCGACCGTGCGTGGGCCTAAGGAGTTCATGCAGGTAATGACCAAGGGTCTGCAGGAGCCGCTCGGCAGTGATGATTCCCCACGGCCAGTGGTCGATGTTGGGATCGCTGAGCTGCTCGTCCCCTGGGGGAAACCAGGAGAGCGGCCGATCGAGGATGTCAGCGATTGCGTCGTCGTCCACTTCAGGCAGAGGCGCGAGAGAGGTCACCGCTCCTGTGCTCGTGTACCCGACCACTGGGTCCAGCAGGACGGCGTTGACGCGGCTTCGCCGGTACTCGTCGAGTAGACTCTGGGCGGCCTCCTGCATCTGTTTTCGGTGCTGCGTGCCGGTATCAGTGACGAGGCGTTCGAACAGATTCTCGCGGGTGCCGCGTACGCTGGTCTGAACCCGCTGGCCGATGTCCTCAGTGCCGGAGCGGAGATCCACCTCCTGTGGGTAATTCAGAGCGCTCAAGCCCACGACGCCGGGGCGAATTTCGTGGCAACGCTGCTGCGTGACCTTCTCATCTTCCAGCCGCGCGGCGGAGGGGACGACGAAGACGAGGGCGCGTTCCACCGGCCGCCTAGTGACGCGGCGCTTCGTGATTTCGTCGAGGACAGGACTGAACGGCGCGTTGTTGAGTACGCCGCCGTCCATGACGCAACTTGCTGGGTCTCCGTATGTTGGGTCGGGGCGCACGCGATGGTCCAGCAGGGGGAGCTCGCTGACGGGTTGAAAAGCGATCGGGAAGCTAGCGGTGGCGCGCGCGGCCCGTAGCAAGGCGAACTCGTTGATGGAGGCGAAATGCTTGGGTTCATCCGGCCCGAACTTCCACGTACCATTCTCTTTCCTGTACCTCTGGGCACCCCCTCCAGGCCGCTGGTTCTTGAAGCGGTACACACGCCGGTGGTCGCGAACGTCGAAGTGCTGTTCGAAGCTGTCCTTGAAGGCGCGACTCTGGCCGTCTAGTGCCGTCGCCGTGAGGAACAAGGTGATCGTCTCGGTGTCGGGCTCTGGCATTTCCGGGACGGCCGCGAGGGCCTCGCGGATTTTGTTCTCGAGTGACTGCCCGCTGAGGACGCTCTCATCGGAGTCTGAGGCCTGTGGCAGTAGGGATTCGAGCGAGGCCGACCTCCACATCTCCCGAAGGTCTGGCAAGGCCGATCCACGACCGATCGCGGTGGCCAGCAGCATGCCGTTGAGACCGCCGGCCGACGTTCCTGAGATGACGTCAATCCGTACTTTCTTGCGAGCATCGTTTGCCAGTCGCTTCCAGAGTTCGAAGACCTGCCTGTCTTCAACCGCCACGTCTTCTGCGTCGTCACCACGGGACGCGCGACGCAGTAGGTCGAGCTCATGGGCGACACCTCCCATCCAAACTGCGAGGCTGACTCCGCCGTTCATTACCAGGGCGAGCCGGACTTCGGTTGTTTGAGCGTCAGCAACCTGCACACGATCCATCTCGTCCGTGGCTGGCGTGCAGCGGAGTGGGAGGAACCTCATGATGGCTGCCTCGCCACTCTTTCTCCCGGCCTGACGTCGTGGCCCACGCGATGCTCCTTGGTTGGTTCGCCGCCCTCCCCCGGTTGCGACGATTGCAGCTCCTCGTGCGGCCCGCGATTGCACGGGACCGCAGTACGCCCGAACGGAGGTAATGGTTGGTGGGTGCGTCGGCCTGGTGGGCCGTGGCGGTGGGCCGTGGCGGTGGGGTGGGCCGTCGTGGGCTGTCATGGGTGCTGTGGCGGGATGGGTGCGTCTGGCTCGTGCGTCTGTGGGCGGGTGGGTCTGTCTGTGCGGTGTCGGTGCCCGGCCTCCCCGCCGTCCCTCACCCGGTCGTGCCCGCCCCTCTCTCGGTGTTACGTGTCCCCTTCCTTCCCGACCCTCCCCCCTTCACGTTACGTATTGTGTGGCGGATGGTGTTACGGGTTGGGTAGGGTGGGGGTGCTGCGGGCGGGCTGGGTGTGAACTCGGCTGTCGGGTGGGCGTGTTGTGCCCGGTCGGGGTGCGGCAGCGGGTGTCTCGCTGTCTCGTTGTCCCGCCTCCCGTGGCTGTCCGGTGCTCGTGCTGGTCGTTGCCGTGTTGATCGTTTGGAGGGGTTGTTGTGTCTCCTGCGCCGACTGATGTGCCGTCCGAGGCCGTGGCTCGGGCCGTGTATGAGTTCGTCGATGCGCGTCTGGATGAGGAGCTGCGTGCGGAGTATCCGACGGCGGACAGTGAGCCGGCGGTGGACGTCTACCGGGTGCGGCTGGGGGAGGCGCAGGCGGCACACCAGGGCTTCGTCGATGCCGTGTACCGAGGCGACCTGGACGCCGCCCGGGCGGCGTGGGGGGAGCTGAGGAGTTTCGCGGAGCGGTGGAGGAGTCATCCCGGTTTTCCTGAGCCGCTTTCTGACGGTCCTTGGTCGGGGGGTTCGGTGCGGTGGGCGCTGGGTGAGGCTCTGGGGGATCGTGAGGCGTACGGGCGCGTGCTGCTGACGGTGCTGGCGTTCAGCGAGGGGGAGGGCATGCCGGGGCCGGTCTGGCGGTCCGTAGTCCCTGACCGGCGCCGACGGGGGTACGCCGGGCGGTGTGGACGACGGTGTCGCGTGGCTGCTGAGCGCTGACGGGCAGTTCGTTGTCGAAGGCCTCGATGCCGAGGAGCGGTCGGTGTACCGGCTGGTCCATGAGGACCTGGCCGAGGAGCTGCGCCGCCAGGCCCCGCCCTCCATGCGTGAGGCCGTCACGCTGGCGCTGCTGGCCTGGATGGACAAGCCCTGGCGGCTGACCTCGCAGGGCGGGCGGGACTGGGGCGTGCCGACCCCTACATCCGTGACCACCTCGCTTCCCACGCCGCGTCGTGCGGGCTGCTGGCCCCGTTGCTGGCGGACCCCGCGTTCGTGGCGGTTGCCGACCCCGCGCGCCTTGAACGTGCCCGTGTCCGGGCCGGTGCTGTGGCCGGTTCGTCCGGTTCGTAAGGGGCGGTTCAACCGGCTGTTGCGGCCTGTGTGTTTGTCCCGTCTCGCCGTTCCGGGCGGGCTGTTTCGCTGTTTTTCGAAGGAGTGCTGAGCTGTCATGGCCGACCGTGCCCACCCCGCTTCCGAGCCTGCCGCCGGGATCGCCGTGTCCGGCAGTACCTCCGCGCCGGCCGAGGCGTCCGCCGGTGCCCCGGGTGCCGACGGCCGGGCCGGCGGCGGGGAGTTGGCTGTCCCTGCGGGTTCTGCCAGGGCGGCCGTGCCCGGTGCTGCGCCGTCCGACGGTGCCGTCGCTGCCGCGCTCTCCGAGGAGGTCGCCGGTCCGACGGCTGTTGTGGTGTTGGGGGTGTCTCAGGCGCGGAACCGGCTGTATCAGCTGGTGGACGCGGCGCGGGACGACGGCCAGGTGGTGGTGGTCGAGAAGCGGGATGCGAAGGCCCGTCATACCTATCGCGCGGCGCTGATTCCGGTGGGGCGGCTGGATGCTGGGTCGCGGGGCCGGCTTTCGGGGTGGCCGTCGTGGGCGCGGACGGCGGCGCGTCCGAAGCTGGGTGATCTTGTGGTGGAGGCGGGGGATTCGCCGGTGCGGCGGGGTGTGCCGCAGGTGCTGCTGGACCGTACGAAGGCGGTCGCGGTGCTGGTGGACGCCGCGTTGGTGCCGCCCGGCGACGCCCTGGTGACCGTGCCCGACTCCACCGACTCCACCGACTCCACCGACTCCACCGGCCCCGCCGCTCCGTTGTCCGCGGCGGCCGAGGCCCCCGCGGCCGCTCCCGCTTCCGTTGTGTCCGCGGAGGCGTTGTTCACGCCCTCCCCGGCGGCCGCGGCCGCCGGGGAGGAGGCGCCCGCCGTCGTGCGCAGGAGCGGCACGGTTCCCGGAGCGGGTGTCGGTGTCCCGGCTGCGGTGGGGGAGGCCACCGAGGTGCCGGAGCCGGTGCCGGGGTCTCAGGTCGTGAGTCTTCTCGAGGGGTTGCGGGAGGCGATGGAGTCCGGGGCGGTGGTGTGTGTCACCGGTCCGGACGGCACTGCCCGGACGGCTCTTGAGGCATGCCGGAAGACGCTGGGTACGGCCGCGGTGTGGGTGACGTCGGAACAGGGCATGGACCGCGGCTCCTTGCTGAGTGCCCTGCACGGGCAGCTGCGCCTGGACCTGCGCCGGCCAGGGCGCCGCGCTCTGGCTCGCGGCGTAGAGGACGTGGTCGCCGCCGAACTGCAGTGCAGTGCCCGTCTGTTGGTGGTGCTCGATGCGCACCGGTTGGATACCGGGGCGCTGGAGGTGCTGCACGAGATGCGGCGCGAGGGCCGCTTCCCCGTGGTCCTGACCGGTGACAGCCGTCTCGACGGTGTCCTTGAGCACCCTGATCTGGCGGGCCTGAAGTCCGGTGTGTCCGTGCGTTTTCGCCTGACCGCCTCCGACGTGGCGCCCGAGGCCTTGGCCGAGATCTCGGGTGTGCGGAGCGGGCCGGATGCCGGTGTGGAGTCGGAGCAGTCCGGGCCTCGGTGGGCGGGCCCCTGGCCGATGAGCTTCACGCGGGTCGCCGACGTGCTGAGCCGCTCCGCGGATGCTGGCGGGGCCGCTGCCGGACCGGCCGTCACTACGGAGCCGTCCGAGATGGCCTCTACTGCTGTGGCGGCCGCGGTCCGTGAGGACGCCGGCGCCGTCTCGGACCCTGCAGCGCCCGTCCCTGCAGCGCCGGCGGTCCCCGCCGGGAATGCCCCGGTGTCGCCGACCGGCGACACCGCTGCTCAGGACGTCGTCGAGGCCGGTCACGCTGCCGTCGAGGCCGACAGGGCCGCCGAGGCGGAGCCGGTCGGCGACGCCGCTGCTGAGGACACCACCGTCGGCCAGGACACCACCGTCGGCCAGGGCGTGGGCGGTACGACGCCCGGGACGGCGGCTGAGGCGGCCCCGTCGGCCGGGGGTGGTGGACAGCGCCGGCTGCATGGTCTGGGGGAGGTCGCCGGTCTGGCCCTGACCGAGGCCGTCGCGCCGCCGGCTGTGCCGCGGTTCGGGTTCGGCCTGCACGCCCTGGATGCCGCGCTGGGGAGCCTGCCGTCGGGGGTGTTGACGGTGGTGGCGGCCGAGCCGCACGCGGGCGGCTCGCTCCTGGCCGTGCACGCCGCCCGGCACACCGCCCTCACCCACCAACTCCCCGTGCTGTACGCGGCGTCGGGCCCGTCGCGGACGGCTGTGGCGCTGCGGGTGATCGCCGCCGAGGCCGAGCTCGACTACCGGCGGCTGCGCACCGGCGCCCTCACTCCGGACGAGCAACAGGCCGCGGCCCAGGTTCAGGCCCGGCTGACGGCCGCCGACCTGCACGTCGACGACGGCACCGGCCTGACCGCCCAGGCGATCGCCGAGACCGCCCCGTACGTTGAGGGCCTGGCCCTGGTCGTCGTCGACCGCTTCCAGCACGCGGCCGATCCGTTCATCCCGCTGTCCGGCCCCGCGCTGCCCGAGGCGGCCCGGGTGCTGGCGCACCTGGCCCGCAGCCGGAACGTGCCGGTGGTGGCCGTGCTCGACACCGCCGACCCCGACGTCCTGGCCGCGCTGGACGCCGCGCACCTCACCCTGACCCTGACCCGCACTGGCAACGACGCCCAGGTGTCGGTGGTTGAGCGTGATTTCGGCGAGCTGACGACCGTGCCGCTGCGCGCCGATCTCGCGTGCGCCCGCTTCACCGACCCGCCCGAGCCGGTCCGCCGGTTCGACGCCGCACGCGCGTTCCGCGGTGCGGAGGGCGAGAAGGTCACGGCCGGCCTCGCCGACGCGGTCCGCCCCTACATGGAAGCCGGCGCGCTCGAGCAGCTCCCGGACGACCTGCGGGGTGTGCTGGCCGCCCTGGTCCACCACCTCGACGAGGAGCGGGCCGGGGACGAGTGGACCGTCTCGGAGCTGTCCTCCTCCCAGAGGGCGGTGTGCGCCGCTGCCGCCCGCCGCCCGCGTCTGCCCGACACCGCCCCCGGTCGGCGTCTTCAGCAGGCCCTGGAGGCCTTCTACGCGTACGCCACCGCCCACGGCTTCCGTCCGTCCGCCGCGCCGCACGCCCCCGTCCCCGGCGAGGTGCTCCCGGTCGCCCAGGACGCGACCTCGGCGGGGCCGGTAGAGCCGGCGGCGGATCCCGGCGCCGGTATGACGCCCGGCACCACCGCCGGCCCGGCTGCGACGATGTCGGCGTCCACGGCCGCCGGGGCCACCCCGGCCGCTCCTGGCGTCGCCCTGCAGCCCTCTCCCGCGCCCGCCGCGGCGCCGGCCGTCCCGGTGACCGCGGGGGAGGGGTTCGCGGCCGCGGAGGCCGAACTCCTCGACGCCGCGCTGCCGTTCACCTCCGGCGCCCGCCACGGCCTGTCCGCCCGCCTGGCCGGCGCGCTCTCGGCCATGCGCGAGGCCTCTGCCATGCCCGGCCGCGCGGACGAACTGCCCGGGCTGCGCCAGGCCGTGGCCGACCTCGCTGCCCGTCGCCCGCCGGTGCCGTCCACAGTGGAGGGCGAGCGCCTCGGTACGGCCCTGGCCGCGTTCACCGCCGCTCACCGCAGCACCCCCACCACCATCCCGTCCGCGCGGCCGGCCCCGGCGACGTCGGCCGCGCCGTCACCGGTCTCCGCCGTCGGCACGCCGGAGGCGGGCCCCACCCTCGCCCAGGCGCCGGACCTCGCCACCGCGGAGGCCGAACTCCTGGCCGCCGCCGCGCCATTCCTCACCGGCAACGAGCAGCGCTCTGAGCTGTCGGTCCATGGCCAGCACGTCCTGACCGCCCTGCGCGATGCGCTCGCTCCCGGCAACGACCACCTCCTCCCGGTGCTGCCGGCCGCCCGGGCCCGTGCCACCGAGCTCGGCGCGCGCCGGCTGCGCCTGCCCGCCACCGCCGAGGCTGACCGGCTGCGCACGGCCCTGAGCGCCTATCACGCGGCCGTGACGGCGGCCGGGATCACCCCGTCCGTCCTCCCCGCCCCCGCGCGCCCGGGTGCCCCGGCCACGGCGTCCCTGACGGTCACCGAGCCCGCCCCCGCCGCCGAGCCCGCCACGGCCGCCGAGGACACCGGCGCCGCGCCCGGTACGGCCGACCCGGCCCCGAAGGTGGTCGAGGGGCTGGTCATGGAGGCGCCCTCGGCCTCGTTCAGCGACGACACGCCTCCGCCTGAGGACACTCCCGGCACCGGCGGCCGGAACTACACCTACTTCCTCAACAAGATCAGCGCCGCGGTCGATCAGGCCCTCGACGAGACGCACGGCGACATCGAGGCCGCGGTCAAGATGCTGCAGAAGAAAGCCGTGCCGGACTCCATGGCCCTGTTCAAACTCACCCGGGTCGGCGCCAATTACGTCCACACCGTTTATCCGCCCGCTCTGGATTTCCTCTCGAAACCCGGACAGGGCGAGGCCGACGGAATCTGGGAAGGCCGCCATAAATGGCGCAACGCCCCCCTCTACGAGGCCATCAAGAAGGGGGATCACCACCCGCTGGACGTGGTCGGCCTGGACACCAACGCGGCCTACCTGTCCGCCTTCAAGACGCACCTGCCCATCGGCGCACTCAAGCACGATCCCAACGGGGGCTACGACCGCCGCCGCGCCGGGATCCACCGCGTCGACCACTTCGTATGGCCCCACGACCACTTGCCCAACCCGATCGGCAACCGCAAGGAGCCCGGCCCCTACCTCCTGGACGAGGCCACCGTCCGCCTCCTGATCCGCTGCCATGAACTCGAACTCAGCGAGCCGCCCCGGATCCTGGAATCGTGGACCTCCGGCGCCTCAGAAGCACTCCTGGAGAAATTCCGCCGCGTCCTGCAGCAGGCCCGTCAGACCGCGATCGAAAACGAGGACTCGGCCACCGAGGAATACGTCAAGGCCATGTACTCCCGTTTCACCTCCACGATCGGCGAATCAGGAAAGAACCGCGAACTCCGCCGACCCGAGTGGGTCCACACCATCCGCTCCCAGGCCTTCGCGAGCCTCTGGCTGAAAGGATGGAAAGCCCACAAGGGGGGCCTTATCCTGGTCCAGGCCTCCGGCGTCGACGAACTCCACGTCGCCGGAGGCGACTGGAAAACAGTCTGGGAAGAGGGCCGTAAGCCCACCCAGATGAAGGTGAAGCGCCTTTACACCCTCGGGGGGAATTAACCGATGCCGTACGACGACAGCGGCTGGAAAAACTTCGGGACCTACGGCGCGAACCGCTCCCTCGAGAACGTCCGCGGCGGCGTCGCGCTCGGCCGAGCCCTGGAAGAGGCCCTGGAACGTCAGATCATCGAGGGCGGCATCAAGTCCCCCGTCACCTCCCCCCGCGGCCTGAAGGCGCGCCTGAAGTACCTCAACAGCGACGCCGGCGTCGAGGCCATGCGGGAGGCCGGGATCACCGTCAAGTCCCGTGCCCTGAAGAACTGGTTCGCCGGCAAGCAGAAGCCCAGCGTCGCGAACCTCGAGCTCGTCGACACCGCGTACTGGAACCTGCGCACCCGGCGCATCCTGGACAACCTCGGCGCCTTCAAGCAGCACCTCAACAACCAGGGAAAGGGCACCGCGGTCGAGATCCACCCCATCGACCAGTCCCTGGTCGACGAGCACGCCCGCCGCCCCAACCTCGAAGGCGAGCAGGCCCACCGCACCCTGCCCGCGGTCCGCTACATCTGGGACGACGCGGTCGACGCCATGGAAGCCAGCGACGAAGGCAAACTCGAGGAAATCTGGGACGACATCATCACCGAGCTCGACTCCGACTGGGGCGCCTATACCTACGTCTCCTACGTCGGCCTCGGCGCCTGAGCTGAGCGGACCGGTGGCGGTGGTGGTTCCGGGACGCGGGTGCCCGTCAACGCCGGGGGAGGGCCGGGCCGTTGCTGGTGGGTCTTGGTCTGGTAGAGGACTGTGCCGCCGTCGTCGGTGTGCGCGATGAGGTCGATGCCGTGGTCGTCGTCGGTGGGGGTGGTGTGGGCGGCGGTGCCGGGTCGGGTGGGGCCGGTGCCGTGGGTGAGGAGGTTGGTGGCGGTGATCCAGTCGGGTGGGGTGGTGCCGTTGCGGTGTGCCTCCCGGCTGGCCGACCGGAACATGACGGCGAAGGCGTCCGCGAACACTTGGACGCCCGCGGCCATGACGGCGGGGGCGTTGCGGATGCCGGGGTCCGCGGCGAGGGCTTCGACCGCCGGCCTGATGCCCGCGGCCAGCCGTTCGATGTCGTAGCGGGCGCGGTGTGCGGTGAGGGCTTCGATGACCGGTCTGATGCCCGCGGCCAGCCGCTCGGCGTCGTAGCGGGCGCCGATGTCCGGTCCGCCGTACGCCAGAGGGAGCGGGTGGGTGCGGCGGATCAGTTGCGTGAGCTGCTTGCGCGGGGGTGCGGGGCGGGTGCCGCACCGGGAGGTGACGTGGCTGTAGGCGTCGAGGTACGGGCGCTGTGCGGCCGGGTGGCAGATGCCGCACACGGTGAGGAACGTGATCAGCTGCTCGCGGCTGGTGGGTAGGGCCTTGCGGTTGACGATC
Source organism: Streptomyces regalis (assembly GCF_001509475.1). GTDB lineage: Bacteria > Actinomycetota > Actinomycetes > Streptomycetales > Streptomycetaceae > Streptomyces > Streptomyces regalis. The sequence goes on along the minus strand of NZ_LLZG01000355.1, from coordinate 1,840 downwards.
CGCGACGCGGTGGCGAGCGGTACCCGTGCCCGGCCCGGCCGGTCGAGGTCGCGCAGGGGCGGGGCGCCGGCCCGTTCGTACGCCGTGGCCAGGACGAGGCTGAAGTCGCGCGCGTCGCAGACGAGGTGGGGGGCGGGCGCCTTGAGGACGCGGAGCTTGCCGCGCTGGGCGGTGCGGCCGAGGGTGTGCAGGCGGCGGGCCTTGTCCTGGTCGGCCGGGCCGGCGCCGCAGGCGCGGAGGTAGGCGTCGAGGACGGCCGGGGTGGGCGGGGCGGTGCCGGACTCGGCGCGCTGGACGGCGCCGCGGGAGATGTTGGCGGCGTCGGCCAGGGCGCGCTGGGTCAGCCGGGCGGTGTCGCGCAGGGCGGTGAGGTGCTCGGCGAGACGGGCGTAGTGGCGCTGAGCGGCGGCGCCGGCGGGGGAACGGGTCATGGCCGGTGCCTACTTGCCCGTGCCGGAGCGTACGGCGGCCTCGACGAGGATGCTCATCAGGCGGCGGCCTCCGCCGGCGGCGGTGAGGGTGGCCGCGCCGATCGCCCCGCAGCCGCCCAGGAGGGCGAAGACGGTCTCCAGCTTGGTGCCAGCGAGGAACAGGCCGCTGCCGAGCCCGAGGACGGCGATCAGCAGGATCAGCGCGTGAGTGGGCCCGAACCGCCCGGCGGCGCCGTCCGGTTCACCGCCGTCCGCTGGCGCCGGTGCCTCGGCGGCGGGTGCGCAGGTGCAGGCCGGGGCGGGACCGGCCGGGTGGGGGAGAGGGGGAATGCTCATGGTGCGCAGGACTCCATCCTGACGGGGGCCGCCGGCGGTATGCCGGGGCCCGGGCTGTGGTCGCAAAGTGACGCAGTCCTCAAGGCAGTTGGCCCTGCCGTTGGTCGGGCTGCGCGGCACACAGCCTTCCACGCTCCGGTATCCCGCCGCCCCGCCCCGGTACAGCTTTTGTCCGGTATGCGGCTTGCCGGCCCCGCCGGTGTTCCCCGTCTCCCCGTGAAATCCGCCGCCCGGCCGGCCCGCCAAAACCGGCCCGGTGACGACGGGTTGCGCGCCTGCGGCGCCTCTGGCGGCCCACCGTTTGTTCCGGCTGACTTGCGGCCTAGGCCGTATCAGCAAGACGGTGGTCTCAGCACGACACCGGCGGCGAGTTCGCCGGTGTCCTCCTGACGGCTACTGGTCGCAAGCCCGAACCGCTTCAGGACTCCCGGCAGGCGCGTTGGCCCGCGCCCGCCGCCACGTCAGGCCGGCACCGCCCTCGGTGACGGCCTGACGTGCGTCCAGGGCGACGGCGGTGACTTCCCGCGCGTCCCGGGCCTGCGGCGAGGCCGTTGCTCAGCTGCTCGACCGGCCAGCGCGGGCGGGTGTCGAGGAGGAGGGCGTTGGCGCGGGGAGCGTCGTTGTGGCCGACGTTGCTGGTGATGACGGTCCGGCTGGTCGGTGGTGTTCGGCAGCGTCCGGCGTTGTTCGGTGGTGTTCAGTGCGGTGTTCGGGGCCGTCTGGTGCCATCGGAAAATCCCGTACATCGTTCAGAATCTGCTCTTCCAAGAGCATCGCTCAGTGTCACCCTCGCACGCTGTCTCGCCTCACCCGCGGGCCGTTCAGCTGCGCCCCGGACGGCCCGCCCGGGGATCGCCGTACGCCCGGCGGGCTGATGCGCCTCGTCCGCCGCGTCCCTGGCCTGGACGGCCGGTCCGCGGCGCATTCTCCCCGCGGGGATTGGGATTGGGGATGCGGGTTGCGGGGGGTGCCTAGACGAAGGACATAGAGGCACCCCCCCCCGCACGGACAACCCGCCCCCGCCACCCGCCCGTTCACCACCGGGGCCAACGGCCCCGGTCCCGCGCCCAGGC
>NZ_LLZG01000354.1 GCF_001509475.1 Streptomyces regalis | reverse complement strand
GCCCACCCCCGTCCGTGTTGACCGGCAGCTCCCCGCCCCGCACCCGCAGCCGCCCCTTCTCCACGAACGCCCCGCCCTCGCCCTTCCCGCAGAAGCCGAGGTCCTCCAGGGTCACGAGGGTCATGTAGGTGAAGGCGTCGTAGATCTCGGCGAAGTCGATCTCCTCCGGCCGCACCCCGGCCCGCTCGAAGGCGAGCCGCCCGCTCACCGCCGCCGGGCCGACCGTGAAGTCCGGCCACTCGGACATCGCGGCGTGCGAGACGTGCTCCCCGGCGCCGAGCACCCACACCGGTGGCGTACGGCAGTCCCGGACGAACTCCTCGGCGGCCAGCAGCACGGCCGCCCCGCCGTCGGAGCGGATGCAGCAGTGCAGCTTGGTGAAGGGGTCGGCGATCATCGGGCCGCTGAGCACGTCGTCGACCGTGATCGGGTCGCGGAACATGGCCTCGGGGTTCAGGGTGGCGTTCGCCCTCGCCTGGACCGCCACCTGTGCCAACTGCTCGATCGTCGTGCCGTGTTCGATCATGTGGCGGCGGGCGGCCATGGCGTACTTGGCGATGAGCGTGTGGCCGTAGGGGACCTCGAACTGCAGGGGACCCCGGGCGCCGAAGGAGAGGTTCCCCGTCCGCCGCCCGGCCTTGATGTCCGCGCGGGCCGTGGAGCCGTAGACCAGCAGGACGGCGTTGGCGTGCCCCATGGCTATCGCGTCCGCCGCGTGGGCCGCCATGACCTCCCAGGTCGATCCGCCGACGGAGGTGGAGTCGACCCAGGTGGGGCGCAGGCCCAGGTACTCGGCCACCTCCACGGGGGCGAGGGTGCCGAGCCCGGCGGACGCGAAGCCGTCCACCACCTCCCGGCCGAGCCCCGCGTCGGCCAGCGCGCGGCGAGCGGCCTGGGCGTGCAGGGTGTACGGGGTCGCGTCGTCCACGCGTCCGCAGTCGGCGAGGGACACGCCGACGACGGCGACTTTCCGGCTCCCGGGAGTCATGCGAGGCCTCCAACCTCTGTGCATCTCGTTTCGGCCCTCCTAATATGACGGCCCGTCAGATACGGAGGGAAGAGCCATGGACGCCAGCTTCACCCCCGAACAGGACGAGATCCGCCGCACCCTCCGCGAGCTGCTCCACAGCCGCTGCGGCCCCCGGGAGCTGCGCGCGGCCCTCGACACCCCCGCCGGACACGACCCCGCCCTGTGGACGGCCCTCGCCGAACAGCTCGGCCTGCCCGGGCTAGCCCTTTCCGAGGCGTACGGCGGTGTCGGCTGCTCGGCGGCCGAACTCGCCCTGGCCGGCGAGGAGACGGGCCGGGCGCTGGCGCCCTCCCCGCTGCTCGCCACCGCCGTCCTCGCCGCACCGCTGATCGCCGCCCTCGGCACCGACGCCCAGCGCGCCGACCTGCTGCCCCGCATCGCCGCCGGCACCCTCACCGCCACCCTCGCCGTCCCCGGCACCGCACTCGCCACCGCCCTCGCCCTCACCGGCGACAACCACGGTGACTGGGCCGGTGGCGGACGCGCCGGGGGCGTGCAGGCGCGGCGGGCGGAGGGCGGCTGGCGGCTGTACGGGCAGGTCGACCAGGTGCTGGACGGCCACAGCGCGGGGCTCCTGATCGTCGCCGCGCACGCCGGGGGGTTCGCCCGCTCGCGGACGCTGCTGTTCCTGGTGCCGGGGGACGCGGCCGGGGTCGTACGGGTACGGCAGACCGCGCTGGATGCCACACGGCCGCAGGGTCGGGTGCAACTGCGGGACGTGGCGGCGGAGTTGCTGGGGGAAGAGGGTGCGGATGTGCTGGGTGCCCTCGCCGGGGCGGGGGACACGGTCGCCGCCGTCCTCGCCTGCGAGGCCGTGGGGGCCGCCGACCGGGCGCTGGAGCGGACGGTGGAGTACGTCGGGCAGCGGGAACAGTTCGGGCGGGCGATCGGGTCCTTCCAGGCGGTGAAGCATCGGCTGGCGGACGTATACGTGGCGGTGCAGGCGGCAAGATCGGCGGCGTACTACGCGGCCTGGGCTGCAACGCCCTCAAGGGGCGCGGGACAGCGTCGATATGCGGCTCCGCCGCGGGGCGCGACCAGCCACAGCGGACCCGCAGACGCCCGACAACACATCGCGGCACCCTCAGAGGCGCGCCTCGCCCTCGCACAGACGCTGGAAGCGCTACGCACCGCCTCCGCCGAAGGCATCCAGCTCCACGGCGGCATCGGTTTCACCTGGGAACACGAGGCCCACCTGTACTTCAAGCGGGCCGCCGGTGACGAGCTGCTGTTCGGGCCCGTGCACCGGCTGCGGGCGCACGCCGCCGAGGTAGCGCGGCTCTTCGAGACCTCCGAGGCCCAGGAGGTGACGGTGTGATCGGCGCCCGCATGGTGCAGAAGGTGTCCTCGACGCGGGGCTTCGCCAAGGTCGCCCCCCATGTCATCCCCGCCCTCGACCGTGCCGTGCACCGCCTCACGCGCGGAAAGGTGCTGCTCAGCGCGCAGATGCTGCCGGGGGTGATCCTGACCTCGACCGGCGCCCGCAGCGGACTGCCCCGCCGTACGCCGCTCGCCTGCATGCCCGAGGAGAGCGGCCGCAGCTGGATCCTCATCGGTTCCAACTTCGGCCGCACCGGCCACCCCGCCTGGACCGCGAACCTGCTGGCCCATCCGGACGCCGAGGTCAGCTGGAAGGGCCGGGACATCCCCGTCACGGCCCGGTTGCTGGAGGGGGAGGAGCGGGCGGCCGCCTGGAAGGCGGTGCTGGCGTTCTGGCCGCCGTATGCGACGTATCAGGCTCGGGTGGAGCGGGAGATCCGGCTCTTCAGAGTCGTCCGCAGGTCATAGCGGCGCAGGTCATAGCGGCGCAGGTCAGAGCGTCGCCAGGCGCTGTACGAGGAGGAACGCGCCGATTCCGAGCATCGCCGCCCCGGACGTGCGGGTGACCGCGCGGGCCGCCGCCGGGCGGGCGCCGAGGACCGCGCGGGCCGCGAGGCCCACCGTCAGATAGACGGCGGCGCAGCACGCCATGTGGAGCAGGCCCAGTACGGCGGTCTGGGCGGGGACCGGCAGGTGGTCGCCCTTGGTCACCAGGAACTGCGGCAGCACGGACAGGTAGAGCAGCAGCCCCTTGGGGTTCAGGCCGCTGATCGTGGCGCCGCGCAGAAAGACCCGGGCCGGGCTCGTGGCCACGGTCTCCTCGGCCGCCCCCGGCGTGCCCGGCCGCCGGAGCACGCCCCACCCCAGCCACACCAGGTACGCGGCCCCGGCGGCCGTCAGCGCGGTCAGCAGCCCCGGCTCGCCCGCCACCAGCACCGCCAGACCGGCCACCGCGAGCACCGTGTGCAGCGCGTACCCGGTGACCAGGCCCGTCACTGCCATCACCGGCGAGCGGTCGCGCAGCCCGGCGGAGATCGCGTACGCCCAGTCGGCGCCCGGTACGCAGACGAGCAGCAGGTCGATGGCGAGGAAGGAAATGAGCAGTCCGGAGTCCATGGTGGCGACATTAGGCGGGAATGGCTCGAAAGTGTTGTCGAAGTTTTCCCGTAACCAGCGGTTATGAGGGAAGATCTGCCTCATGGACGACGTGGACAGAAAGATTCTTGCCGAGCTCCAGCAGGACGGGCGGCTGACCGTGACCGAGCTGGCCGCTCGGGTGCGGCTCAGCGTCTCGCCGTGCCACCGGCGGCTGCGGGAGCTGGAGCGGGCCGGCGCCATCAGCGGATACCGGGCCGTCGTGGACCCGTCCGCCGTCGGGCTGAACTTCGAGGCGCTGGTCTTCGTCTCCATGCGCCAGGAGGACCGGGACACCGTCGCCGAGTTCGAGCGGGCCATCGGTGAGGTGGAGGAGGTGCTGGAGGCGCAGCGGCTGTTCGGGGAGCCGGACTATCTGCTGCGGATCGTCGCCGCCGACCTCGCCGCCTACCAACGGCTGTACGACGAGCGGCTGGCCACGCTGCCGGGGGTGCAGCGGCTGACGTCGACGCTGGTGATGAAGCACGTGGTGAGGGACCGGCCGCTACCGGCCTGACGCAGGACGCAGGGCGCCGGACGCCGGAAAGTGCAGCAGGCGGTGGTCCACCTGTGTGAACCACCGCCTGCGAGACAGGACTTGGAACCGAGGAAAGAGCTGGGCGGCCCGGCGTTACTTGGTCGGCTTCCTGCCGGTCACGCCCAGATGCACCAACAGGGCGAGGTTCGGCTTGAGTTCAGCCTGTTTGACGCCCCATGTCTGGAAGCCCTTCTGGTGCGAGGCCACCGCCGCGAGCATCGCGACGATCGAACCCGCGACCGCGGCCGGGTTGACGTCCTTGTCGACCTTGCCCTTGGACTGCAGCTGAGTGACCGCTTCCGCCAGGGAGTTGTTGACGGAGTTCAGGATCTTCATACGGAGCTTGTAGAAGCGTTTGTCGCCTTCGGATGCGCCGAGGTCGACGACGCGGAGGATCGCGTCGTTCCTGCGCCAGAACTCCAGGAATCCGTCGACGAGTTCCTGGGCCGTCTGCCAGCCGGCCTTGCCGACCCAGCTGCGGCCCTCCACGAGTTCGGTCAACCCGGCGCCCTCGGCGGCCATTTGCTCGGCGATCTCCAGGACGGCGCCCTCGACGTCCGGGAAGTACTGGTAGAAGGTCGCGGGCGAAGTACCCGCTTTCCGGGCGACATCGATGACTTTGACGTCCCGGTAGGGGGAGGAGCTGAGCATCTCGCTGAGGCAGTCGAGCAGCTTCTGCCGGGTCGCCTGCCCACGCCGACCGGCCACGCGGCCGTCGACGGTACGCACTTGTCCTGTCATGTCGTCAGCTTACCGAGGCGTGATCGGGGCGCGATTCGGCCGACTGCAAATGGGGTGCACGGGGATGCCGGGGCTGGTGTGCCTGGTCTGCGCGGTGCGTAAGACGCCGTTACTTTGGGCGCATGGCCGAAAACAGGGCGTCCGCGGGCGGAACGGGATACTCGGAGGGCGTTCCGTGCTGGGTGGACGCGCAGCTTCCCGATGTGGAGGCGGGCAAGCGGTTCTACGGTGAGCTCTTCGGGTGGGAATTCGAGGAGGCGTTCGACTCCACCGTGCTCGCCCGGCTGGACGGCGAGCCCGTCGCCTCGCTCTCGCGCAAGACGGACGGGCGGATGCCCACCGTGTGGACGGTGTATTTCGCGACCCCGGACGCCCGAGCGCTGGTCCGGCGGGTCCGCGAGGCCGGGGGACAGGTCGTCACCGCGCCCGTGGAGGTCGGGGCGGGCCTCGGGACGATCGCGCTGGTCACCGACGCCGAGGGTGCCGTTTTCGGGCTGTGGCAGGCCGGCGAGCACACGGGCTTCGGGCGGCGGCACGAGGTCGGCAGCTTCGGCTGGGCCGAGCTGTACGCCCGGGACACCGAGGTCGCCAACGACTTCTACGGCGAGCTCTTCGCCGATGCCCTGTTCGGGCCGGATGCCAAGCCGGACTTCGGGCGGGCGGCCGTCGAGGAGGTCTTTCCGGCGATGATGCCGCCCCACTTCGTCGTCCACTTCCGGGTGGAGAACTGCGAGGCCGTCCTCGGCACGGTGACCGGGCTCGGCGGGCGGGTGCAGGTGCCGCCCTTCGAGACGTCGTACGGGACGGTCGCCGTGGTCATCGACAATCAGGGGGCGTCCTTCGCGCTGCTGGAACGCGCGCTGCCGGAACGCCGGGGAACCCGGGAAGTCTGACTTCACTCTTACCTCCGGCGTCCCAACATGCGAACCGGCGCTTTCCGTCGGGCGTCGGAGTGTGGTTTTGTCCCAAGACACCCCGTTCCGCCCTTGGGTTCGCAACCACGCCCCAGGACAGGAAGAATCAGGGTGCGTGCCGCCAAGGCGGTGCGGTGGTGAGACGCTGCACGGGGTCGCGTAAACATGTCGGTGGCGCGGCTCGTACGGGGAGGTGGCAGGCAGAGTGGTGGATCAGCTGACGCAGCACGATCCGCGCAGGATCGGGCCGTTCGAGGTGCTCGGACGGCTGGGTGCCGGCGGCATGGGGCTGGTCTATCTCGCGCGCTCGGCGTCCGGCCGGCGTGTGGCGATCAAGACGGTCCGTACGGAGCTCGCCGAGGACCAGCTGTTCCGCGTCCGCTTCACGCGTGAGGTGGAGGCGGCCCGGGCGGTCTCCGGCTTCTACACGGCGGCCGTCGTCGACGCCGACCCGCGCGCGGCCGTGCCGTGGCTGGCCACCGCGTACGTCCCCGCGCCCTCCCTCGAAGAGATAGTGAACGAGTGCGGGCCGCTCCCGGCCCAGGCGGTGCGCTGGCTGGCGGCGGGCGTGGCGGAAGCCCTGCAGTCCATCCATGGCGCCGGTCTCGTCCACCGCGACCTCAAGCCGTCGAACGTGCTCGTCGTCGAGGACGGTCCCCGAGTCATCGACTTCGGTATCGCATCCGGCGTTTCGAACACGCGTTTGACGATGACGAACGTCGCGGTCGGCACGCCCGCCTACATGTCGCCGGAGCAGGCGAAGGACTCACGCAGCGTGACCGGCGCGAGCGACGTCTTCTCGCTCGGCTCGATGCTGGTGTTCGCCGCCACCGGACACCCGCCCTTCCACGGCGCCAACCCGGTCGAGACCGTCTTCATGCTGCTCCGGGAGGGCCCGGACCTCGAGGGCCTCCCGGACGAGCTGCGCCCGCTCATCGAGTCCTGTATGCAGATGGAGGCGACGGCCCGCCCCAACCCCGCCGACCTCCAGGCCCAGCTGGCCCCCCACCTCTTCGGCTCCGGCTCCGACGACAGCGGTACGGCGTCGGCGTGGCTGCCCGAGCGGGCGGTGAGCCTGATCGAGTCGCGGCGCGGCGGACGCCCGGCGGCGAAGCCCTCGTCGTCCTCCGGCCGCAGCGGGGGCCGCATCGCCCCCGCACCCGTCCCGCCGCCGCCCGCGCACGACCCGGTGGTCCCGGGCCCGCAGCCGGCACCGGTCCCGGTCGGCGCCCCCGACACCGGCCCGGTACGCCTGGCCGGCGCCGCGGTGCCCATCGGCCCCGGCCCCCGCGTCGCCGACGCCCGCGCCGCCGCCGTCAAGGCACCCCCTCCGGAGGCCGGCCTCGTCGCCTCCTGGGCCCGGCCCAACCCCGGCCTCAACGGCGCGGGCCCGGCCGTAGGCCCTGCCGTACCCGTATCGCCGCCGGTGGCCCTCGAGACGGCGGCCGGCTGGCGCCCCTGGCGTTTCCGCATGTCGAACGACGTCTGGGGGACCCCCTCCGTCGCCGACGACCTCGTCTACGTCACCTCCTTCGAGGTCCACGCGCTCGACGTGGCCACCGGCCGCCGCCGCTTCAAGACGCGGGACGTGGCCTGGTCGATGGCGGTCGCGGACGGCCGTATCCACGCCTCCGACGGCCCGACCCTGTTCGCCCTGGAGTGCCGCGAGGGCGCGGACCTCTGGCGCCTGCAGACGGACGCCTGGGTCTACTCGCTCAAGGCCGACCGGGGCACGGTCGTCACCGGCACCCGTGGCGGCGGCGTCCAGTCCTGGGAGGCCTCGAACGGCCAGAAACTGTGGGAGATCACCGGGGCGCAGACCGACTTCGAGTCCCCGGAGGCGGGCCCGGCGCTGTACGACGGCACGGTGTACGTCTGGAAGGACGCCCGCCTGCGGGCCCTGGACGCCCGCACGGGCGACGAGCGCTGGTCGTACCCCATCGGCGACGCCGCCTCCTGCGGCGGAGTGCCGGTACGGGTGGCGCAGGCCCCGGACGGCTATGTGTACGTCTCGGCCGGCACGCGCGTGCTCGCGCTCGACGTGGCGAGCGGTCACGTCCGCTGGCACTTCGAGGCCCCGGCGGTGTTCCTGTGCCCGCCGGCCTTCGTGCCGGGCCCGGCGGTGACGGGCGGCGGCGTGTACCTGGCCGACTATCTCGGCACGGTCTACGCCCTGGACGCCACCGACGGCCGCGACCGCTGGCGCATCGCCACCGAGGCCCGTTCCTCGATCGAGCCGGTCCTGGTGGCCGCGGGCCATGTCCACGTCGGCAGCGGCAAGGGCCTGTACACGCTGGACGCGGTCACCGGAACGCCGAAGTGGCGCTTCCAGGCGGGCGGCGACATCGTGGGCGCACCGGCGGTGGCGGAGGGCCGAATCCATTTCGGCTCCACGGACCACCTGCTCTACACCCTGAAGGCCGACGACGGCCGCCTGCGATGGAAGCTCGCCACCGGCGGCGAGATCACCGGCTCGCCCGTGGTGAAGGACGGCGTCGTGTACGCGTGCAGCAAGGACCGCTGCGTGTACGCGCTGGACGCGGAGAAGGGCACGGGCACGGCCCGGGGCGCGTAGGCGCGCGGGCCTGTGACGGCCGTCGTACCGGCGCACGGAAGGGGTCCGGACGGCGGCCGTCCCGTTGAGAGCGACCATCTTCACCGCTCTTACACGAGACGTTACGCCGGGTAAGTGATTGCCGCCATGCGGCCACTGCTAACGTGACGTGCTCACGATCGGCACAACGGGGTTGCGCAACATTTTTCGGGGGTTGAACAACGTGAAGCTTCGCCATGTGCGCGCTGTGGCCGTTACCGTCTGCGTGGTGGTCGCCCTGACCGGAGCCCGGCGCTCCCACGGTGGTGGATGCGACGACAGCTCGAGCTCCCACGGCTCGTCGAGCAGTTCGGGCGGCACGTCGGGCGGCAGCACCTATTACGACGACGACGATGACGACTACGACACGGGGTCGTCCTCGGGCGGCGGTGTGGAGGCGAGCGAGGGGCCGTCCGCGCAGAGCACCAGGGACGTGAAGATCGAGACGTGCGAGTACGACGCGGCCAGGGGGCTCGTCGCGCGCGTCCGCGCCACCAACAGCAGCGCGACCACGACGTACTCCTACACGTTCGACGTCACCTTCAAGGACTCGACCGGCACGACGCTGGACACCGTCACCTCCGGGATCCTCACCGTCGACGCCGGCGCCACCGAGACCGTCGACGCCGTCTCCCGGCAGAGCGCCTCCAGCGGCGGCAGCTGCGAGCTGGGCGGCGCGCTGCGCATGGCCGACTCCTACTAGGCCCTACGTCACCGCGTCCTGAACGCGCGGCGCCGTGCCCGGAACAGCTCGCCCTGCCGCTCGTCCGGCAGGTTCCCGAGCGTGATCAGGTGCGGTGCCTGCGCGAAGGCGTGGGCGAGGGCGGCCTCCCTGGCCGCCCACAGCGCCCGTACCGTCCCCTGGACACCCTCCGTCGGATACCCGGCGATGACGGTGGCACAGTCGACCGCGGCCGCCAACGCCCCGCCGGGCTCGGTGAGTTCCGAGACCAGCCCGACCTCATGGGCCCGCCGCGCCGACAGCCGCTCCGCGCTCCCCATGAGCGCCATCCGCGCGGCCTCCCCGGGCGGCATGCGCAGCGCCATGAGCATCGACTCGTAGGCGCTGACCATGCCGTAGGTGGTGTGCGGGTCGAAGAAGGTGGCGGTCGTGTCGGCGACGACGAAGTCCGCCTCCCCGAGAAGGTAGAAGGCGCCCCCGCAGGCCATGCCCCGCACGGCGGCGACGACCGGCTTCCACAGGTCGTTGGACTTCGGCCCGACCCGGAGCAGCGGGTCGTCCATCATGTACGGCGAGTCGGGCTGCGGAACCACGACATCCCGGTCCAGCCCCGTGCAGAAGGCCCGTTCCCCGGCACCGGTGAGGACGACGGCCCGTACGGTGTCGTCGAACCGCAACTCCCGCCATCCCGCGACGAGTTCGTCCCGCATGGCGAGATCGATGGCATTGAGGTGTTCGGGCCGGTCGAGGGTGACCACGGTGACGCCGGTGTCCTTGTCGGTCGTGACGGTGAGGCTCATGGGCGCTCCAGGACCCACTGGGGCAGGCCGGTGCCGCTGAAGACGGCGTGGACCTTGGCGCCGATGCGGATCCGGTCCGGGGGGAGGGAGTTGAGGGGAGCGTCCGGGCCCGTGACGAGGTTGCCGACCAGGCGTATGCGGGGGGCGTCGGTGAGTTCGACTACGACGACGTTGTACGGCGCCTGCTCCGCGTAGTCGGGCAGGAGGGGCGGGTGAGGGACGACGTACGACCAGATGCGGCCGTGCCCGCTGACCCGCCGCCACTCGCTCGCGAACGACTGGCAGTGCGGACAGCAGGGTCGGGGCGGGAACCGTGGCTCACCGCAGGCGGCGCAGGCCTGGACGCGGAGCTCGCCCTGGGCGGCGTACTGCCAGAAGGGGGCGCCGTCGGGGTCGGTGACGGGGGAGAGCATCCTTGGTCAACTCCTCAGAAGCAGCGCGGAGGTGGGGACGCCTTCGCCGGCGGTGACGAGGCAGGTGGCGGCGCCGGGAACTTGGGCGGTGCTGGTGCCGCGGAGCTGCTTGACGCCCTCGTTGATGAGGTTGAACCCGTGGACGTAGGCCTCACTGAGCCCACCGCCCCCGGTGTTGAGGGGCAGCCGCCCGCCGATCTCCAGGGCCCCCTGCTCGGTGAACGCCCCGCCCTCACCCCTCTCGCAGAACCCGTACCCCTCCAGCGAGAGCGGTATGAGAGCCGTGAAGGCGTCGTAGATCTGGGCGACGTCCACATCCTGTGCGGTGAAGTCGGCGTGCTTCCACAGATGCCGGGCGGCGGTCCAGGCGGGGCCGGTGAGCGGGTCGTCGTTCCAGTAGTTGATCATGCCGTGGTGCTGGGCGGGCAGGCCCTGGGCGGCGGAGTGGACATAGACGGGAGTGTGGCGGCAGTCGCGCGCCCGCTCCCGGCTGACGACCACGCACGCCAACGCCCCGTCCGTCTCCAGGCAGTTGTCGAAGAGGCAGAGGGGTTCGCTGATCCAGCGGGAGGTCATGTACATCTCGCGGGTCAGGGGCCGTTCGTACATCACCGCGGCGGGATTCTGGTTGGCCCTGTTCCGGCAGGCGAGGGCGACGTTGAACAGGTGGTCGCGCGTCGCGCCGTACTCGTGCATGTAGCGGCGGGCGAGCATGGCGATCTCGTCGACGGGGCGCAGGAGGCCGTACGGCCGTGTCCACTGGGCGGGGGTGGGCAGTTGGGCGGCGGTGTTCCGCCAGGGCCGGGGCCCGCTGCCGCGCTTGCGTGACCGCCAGGCGACGCCGACCGTCGCCTGCCCGGTGGCGATGGCGGAGGCGAGGTGCGCGACGGTGGCACACGAACCACCACCCCCGTATCCCACCTTGCTGAAGAAGGTGAGGTCCCCGAAGCCGACGGCTTTCGCCAGCTCCACCTCGTCCGTCTCCTCCATGGTGTAGCTGGCGAGCGCGTCGACCTCACCCGGGGCGATTCCGGCGTCGTCGAGTGCGGCGAGGACGGCACGGCAGGCGAGGGTCTTCTCGTCCTCGGGGAGGTGTCTGGCGAACGGCGTCTGCCCGATGCCGACGATGGCGGTCGCGTCCTTGAGTCCGGCCATGTGCACACCTCCGCGCTGCGGACGGGCTGCTGACAGGGCGTCAGGGTACAGCTAATCTGACGGGTAGTCAGCTAATGCGTCCTGGGTTCGGGGAGGCCGATCGTGGAATGGCAGAGCATCCCGGAGCTGGTCCGTCGGGCGGCCGAGCGGTACGCGGACACCGAGGCGGTGGTGGAGGGCCGGAACCGGATCTCGTACGGCGAACTCGGCGCCCGCGTCGGACGGTCCACGGCGGCCTGCCTGGCGAACGGCATCGAGCCGGGCGACCGGGTCGCCATCTGGGCCCCGAACACGCTCGACTGGATCGTCGCGGCGCTCGGCGCGGTGTCGGCGGGGGCGGTGCTGGTGCCGGTGAACACGCGGTTCAAGGGCACGGAGACCGCGGACGTACTGCGCCGCAGCGGGGCCCGACTGCTCTTCGTGACCGGCACCTTCCTGGGCACCTCGTACGTGGCGTCGCTGCGCAGGGCCGTCGCGGAGGGGCCGGGGCTGCCGGAGCTGCAGCAGGTGGTCGTGCTGTCGGACGACGCCCCGGCGGAATTCCGTACCTGGAAGGACTTCCTGGCGAGCGGGGACGGGGTGGGGGAGGCGGAGGTCCGGGCGAGGGCGGAGGCGGTGGAGCCGGCCTGGCCGTCGGACATCGTCTTCACGTCCGGTACGACGGGCCGCCCGAAGGGCGCGGTGATCACGCATGCGCAGACGCTGCGCGCCTACGAGGTGTGGAGCGACCTGGCGGGCCTGCGGCAGGGCGACCGCTACCTCATCGTCAACCCCTTCTTCCACACCTTCGGCTACAAGGCCGGGGTGATCGCCTGCCTGATGCGGGGCGCGACGATGATCCCCCAGCCGGTGTTCAACGTCGGCACGGCCCTGGCGAACATCGCGGCGGAACGGGTGTCGGTACTGCCGGGCCCGCCCACCCTCCACCAGTCCCTCCTCGACCACCCGGCCAGGACGTCGTACGACCTCTCCGCGCTGCGGCTGGTGGTGACCGGCGCGGCGGTGGTGCCGTTGCGGCTGGTGGAACGTCTGCGCGGGGAACTGGGCGTGGAGACGGTCCTGACGGCGTACGGCCTCTCGGAGGCCAGCGGCATCGTGACGATGTGCCGCCGCGGCGACGATCCGACGGTGATCGCGTCGACGTCCGGGCGGGCGATACCGGGCACGGAGGTCCGCGTCGAGGCCCCGCCCGGCGAGCCCGGCGAGGTCCTGGTGCGGGGTTTCAACGTCATGCGCGGCTACTACGAGGACGAGGCGGCGACGGCGGAGGTACTGACTCAGGACGGTTGGCTCCGGACCGGCGATGTGGGCGTCCTGGACGAGGCGGGCAACCTGCGCATCACCGACCGCATCAAGGACATGTTCATCGTCGGCGGCTTCAACGCGTACCCGGCGGAGATAGAGCAGTTGCTCGGCCTGCATCCCGATGTGGCGGACGTGGCGGTGATCGGCGTACCGGATGCGCGGTTGGGCGAGGTCGGCAAGGCGTACGTGGTGCGGCGGCCGGGTGCGGTACTGACCGGGGACGACCTGATCGCCTGGGCGCGGCGGGAGATGGCGAACTACAAGGTGCCGCGCGCGGTGGAGTTCTTGGGGGAGCTGCCGCGGAACGCGAGCGGGAAGGTGGTGAAGGGGGAGTTGCGGGGGCGGCGATGAAGATTCAGCTGGGCCAGGCGGTGACTTGGAGGATGTAGACGCTCTCGTGCCGGGGGACGGTCAGGTAGAGGAACATGCCGCCGGGCACGTAAGCGGTCTGAACGCCTTCACCCACGCCTTGGTACGCCGATCCAGTCAGGTAGAGCACTTCGGCTGCCCGGACGATCTCGTCGGCTCGCTTTTCGACCTCCGCCACGAATGCGGGCGGTGCCGGTGTGGGACCACCAATGACGTGGCTTTCGTCCGGGTCGTATTCCCAGCGCCAGTCAGTCACGGTTCAGGGACTCCCGGGCATCGGTGTGGAGGATACGGATCTCGTCCATGGCCGCCCGCCAGGCGGGGTCCTCACGGTCGACGATCTGTGCCGTGTACTCGGCGGCCCGGAGCCGGGCGGCTGTGGCCGGGTTCCTGGCGACCTCCACTACGACGGCCCATGCCTCCAGGAACTGCACGATCGGACCGAGGCTGGCTGTCCGCGCGGCCACGGCGATGGCCTCGTCCTTCTGTCGCTCCATCTCGGCAAGCCGATGGGGGGCGACCTGCGCCAGCGCGATCCGCAGGGCGGCGGGTGTCCGCTCCGGCCGGGGGACAAGCGGCCCGTCGGGCTCGAAGGGCTGTGCGGTCATCGTCCGTGATCCTTCCGTGGGCCGTGCAGGGCCAACGGTACGGCAGCGGTGGCCGATTACGCAGGGTGTCCGGAGAGTTGCCTGAATGAAGGGCCGGCGGGGACCTGCGCTGTGGTTACGCCGACGCGTTGTGGCCCGTGCCGCGGGCGCTTGAGCTGGGCCGGGACAGGGGCGGGGGCGGCGCCCGGGCGGCGCCGCCACGTGGCCGGAGCCTCGGCCATGACCACCGCGAGCACGCACCAGAACAGCACATCGATCCGGTCCAGGTTTGCTGGATGGTCCAGCATGCTCATCAGGAAGAACCCGCTCAGCGCAGCGAGCCCGACCGTGCCGATGACCGACTTCGCACGGGCGGCGCGGGCCGCGGAGAACCAGGCGATCACGGCCACCGCGGTCATGGCGAGGAGTCCGAGCGGGCCGGCCTCGACCAGCCAGTTGAGCCAGAGGTTGTGGGCGTGGACGAAGGTGCGGTCGCCGGGCGCGGTGGCGGATATGACGGCGCCGGAGCGGCCGAGCCCGACGCCCAGGGGGTTGTCGGCGGACAGCGAGAGCGCCGCCTCCCAGGCCTGGCCCCGTACCCCCAGCGAGTTCCCCGCCCGGGACACGGCCCAGATGACGCCGGCCGCGGCGAGCAGGGCCAGCGCACCCAGCCCGGCGAACAGCCGGCGCTGCGCCCGGTCGGCGAGCCGGGGCGCGAGCCAGTAGGCACCGCCGAGCAGGAGCAGCCCGGCGGCACCGGCGACGTACCCGGCACGCGAGAAGGTGGTCAGCAGGGCCCCGTATCCGACGACCACGAGCACGACGATCGCCGTACGGGCCGTCCGCTCGTCCACACACACGGCGGCGAGCAGCGCGAACGGCAGCAGCAGGACGAGGAAGGCGGCCAGCAGGTTGGGGTTGGCGAAGGTGCCGGTGGCGCGGATGAGGACGCCGTCACCGGCCGCGTCGCAGGCGACGTCGGTGAGCAGCCCGGTCCGGCAGAAGCCGGTCGGGGTCTCGTTGGTCACCTGGGAGAAGGCACTCGTGGCGGCCGCGGTGACTCCGGCCAGTGCGATGATGCCGATGGCCCGCCATGATTCGGGCTGCGTGCGGCGCAACCCGACGACCAGGTAGTAGCAGCCGATGACGGTCAGCAGCCCGCGCAACGGCGCCGTGGCATGCCCGCCGCCGTACGTCGCCACGGCCCCGGCCGCGACCAGCAGCCCGATGGGCAGATCCAGCCGCGTCCGGAAGTCCCGCAGCAGCGCCCGCGCCCGTCCCGGCACGGGGGCGATGAGGGCCAACAGTCCGAGGATCAGGGCGAGTCGGGCGGGCGTCACGATCCCGACGACCGACTCGACGGGGTCGTCGGGGAAGAAGTCGGTGGCGCAGTCGAGCAGCATGACGACCACCGCGCCGAGCGGAACGAACTGGACGAACCTGACTGTCACCGACGGCCGCCCGGGCCCCGCCACCGCCTTCTGCCCGGAACTCTGCTCGGATGCCATGGCACCCGAGCGTGGCGGGCGGGTGCGACGGGTGGGTGTCGGGAGGGGGAACAGGGCGCGGAAGGTGTGGGGACGGGACGCGGCATCGCGTGCAGCTCACCGCAGGACGCACCTCGGCACGACGCACGTCGACCGCGGCGGCTCCCCCTCCGAGCCGCCGCGGTCGATCCCCGTGGGGTGCTGGTCTGTCAGACCTCTTCGCCCGTGATGTGGGTGTCCCCGAGCGGCTTGACGGTGCCCGCGTCGGCGTCGGTGATGTGGGTGTCCCCGAGCGGCTTGACGGTGCCCGCGTCGGCGTCGGTGATGTGGGTGTCCCCGAGCGGCTTGACGGTGCCGTCGGTCTTCTTCTCTTCGGCCATGCTGTTCAACTCCTGTGGCTGAGTGACGAGGCCCGTCCGGCGACTCCCCCGAGGGTCGCCGGACGGGCTGGTCAGGGCCGTTCACCTTAACGGTGGGCCTCCATGACGAACCGTCTGCCCCCCGACGCGACGGATCGACGGAATTCAGAGTGCCGGGAGGCGATAAACGAACGATGAACGCAGGCCGTGGCCGGCTACGCGGCGGCCACGGGGGTGAGCAGGCCCCGCACTTCCGTGGCCTCCGGGGAGCCCAGGTCGTCGTAGATGGACAGGGCTTCACGCCAACAGGCCTGCGCGCGGTCGAGCTGCCCGATGCCGTACAGGGCACGCCCCAGGACGGTGAGTACGTTCCCTCGCCGCCAGTCCCCGCCGATGCCACGGAGTACGGCGAGCGACTGTTCGGCGAGAGCGGCAGCCTGGGCCGGCTTTCGCTCGGTGAGCAGTATCTCGGCGATCCGGAAGATCGTCATGCCCTCCCACAGACGCTGGCGGCTGTCCCGGAAAACCTCGAGCGCCTCGTTCAACTGCTCGACGGCATGGGTGAGTTCCCCGGCCTGGGCAAGGGCAAGGCCCAGGGCGTAGCGGCCGTTGGCACCCCGCAGGGTATGGCCCAGGCGGTCGTAGATGTCGACGCCCTGTCGCGCGAGCTCGATCGCGCTCTTCGTCTGCCCCATGGCGAGGTGGGAACGGGAGAGGTTGCACAGCGCGCTGGCCTCACCGGCCAGGTTGCCGTCCGACCGGAAGTTGGTGATGGCCTCCTGCAGAAAGGCGGCCCCTTCGGCATGCCGGCTTCGGTAGACCGCGATCACGCCGCGATGATTCGGCACCCAGCTGTTGAGGGCCGGGTCGCTGATCCGTCGTGCCAGAGTCGCGGCCTGGCTCACTTCCTCGTCGGCCTGGGCGAATCGCCCTGCCGCCAGGTGGGCGTCCGTCAACGTCGTCCGAGCCCGCCCTTCCGCCTGGACGTCGCCCGCTGCCTGAGCGGCATCGCGAGCGGCGGTTGCCGCCGCCTCGTAGTCACGGGAGTTGGCGCCGGACTCGGCCAGGTCCTTCGCCGCCCAGAGAAGGTCGACGGCCCTGCGCAGGTCGCCGCTTCGCACGGACTGACTCGCGCAGGCCAGCAGGCAGTTCGCCTCGGAGTACAGCCAGTCCTGAGCCTTGTGGCGCGTGCTGAAGCGCAGGCCCGGGAACTCTCCGTGCTCCAGGTGATCCACCAGCCGGTCCCCCGGCCGCTCGATCGCATAGACCCCCGCCGCCGTGGCCAGATAGAAGTCCAGCAACCGCGAGATCGCCGCATCCCGCTCACTCGGCGGCCACTCGTCCCGCTCCGCACACGCACGCGCGTAGAGCCGCACCAGATCGTGGTACCGGTACCGCCCGGGAGCCGCCGACTCCAGCAAGGACGTGTCGACGAGGGCCTCCAGCAGGTCCTCCGTCTCCTCCATCGGCAGATCCAGCACCGCCGCGGCCGCCGCCAGGGAGATGTCCGGCCCGTCCGCCAGCCCCAGCAGCCGGAACGCCCGTGCCTGGGCGGGCTCCAGGGCGCCGTAGCCCAGTTCGAAGGTCGCCTTCACGGCGAGGTCCCCGGCCTGCAGCTCGTCGAGCCGGCGCCGCTCGTCCGCGAGCTTGGCGGCCAGGACGGAGACCGTCCACGTCCTGCGCGCCGCCAGCCGCGACGCCGCGATGCGGATCGCCAGCGGCAGGAAGCCGCACGCCGCGACCACGTCCAGCGCGGCCTCCCGCTCGGACGCCACCCGCTCCTCGCCCACGATCTTCGTGAAGAGCTGCAGCGCCTCGTCCGGGGACATCACGTCCAGGTCGACCAGATGGGCACCTGCCAGGTCCACCATCCGTACCCGGGAGGTCACCAGGGCCGCGCAGCCCTCCGTGCCCGGCAGCAGCGGGCGGACCTGGGCGGCGTCCTTCGCGTTGTCCAGCAGGACCAGGACCCGGCGGCCGTCCAGGACCGAGCGGTACAGCGCCGCCCGCTCCTCCAGCGAGTCCGGGATCGCCGAGTCCGCCGTGCCCAGGGCGCGCAGGAAGGACCCCAGCACCGTCTCCGGCTCCGACGCCCGCGGGCCCGCGCCCTGCAGGTCGACGTACAGCTGCCCGTCAGGGAAGGCGGTCCGCGCCTGGTGCGCCACGTGCACCGCCAGCGTCGTCTTCCCCACCCCGCCGATGCCCGCCAGCGCCGACACCGCCATCACCCGGCCCTCGGCCGAGGCGAGCACCTCGCTCAACTCCGAGACGAAAGCGGAACGGCCCGTGAAGTCGGGCACGGTCGCCGGGAGCTGGGCCGGGCGCACCGGGGCTGCCGGCGGCTCGGTCACCGGCGCCGACGGTTCCGCCAGCGCCGGGTCCGCCTGCAGGATCCGCTGCTGGAGCTCCTTCAGCCCCGGGCGCGGGTCCACGCCCAGCTCGTCCGCCAGCAGGCGCCGCGTGTCCGCGTACACCGCCAGCGCCTCCGCCTGACGGCCGCTGCGGTACAGCGCGAGCATCAGCAGCTCCCGCAGCCGCTCCCGCAGAGGGTGCGCCGCCGTCAGGGCCGTCAGCTCCGACACCGCCTCCGCGTGGCAGCCCTGCTCCAGGTCCATGTCGAGGCGGGACTCCAGGAGCTGCAGCCGCCACTCCTCCAACCGCACCCGCTGAGCCTCCGCGTACGGCCCCGGTACCCCCGCCAGCACCTCCCCGTCCCACAGCGCCAGCGCCCGCCCCAGCGCCTTGCGCGCCTGGCCCAGATCCCCGGCGTTCCTGGCCTTCTCCCCCTCCGCGGCCAGCTCCTGCGCCACCGCCAGGTCCAGCGCGCCCTCGGCCAGGCCCCGCACCGCGTAGCCGCCCGACTCGCTCGCCAGGACCCCGGGGTCCAGCACCTTGCGCAGCCGGGAGGCATACGTCCGTACCGCGGCCAGCGCCTGCGAGGGCGGCTCCTCGCCCCACAGGGCGTCGATCAGCTCCGCCGCGGTCGCGGTGCGGCCCTCGCGCAGCAGCAGGGCCGCGAGCAGGGCGCGTTGCTGGGGGGAACCGGTGGGGAGCTGCTCCTCGCCGCGCCAGGCGCGCACCGGGCCGAGCACGCCGAAGCGCAGCGGCTCCGCCGGCTCCGCCGTATCTGTCGAGGAGCCGGGACGCCTCTGCTCCGGCACTCGCGGTACCCCGTCCATCGCAGTCCCCCTAGGACCCGTTTACATCCCCGCCAGTTTGCCTTGTTCATGGCAGATGCGTCAGCTGTGGAGAGGGTGATCACAGGCAGGCGCGCGGGATATCACAAGGCCCTCACGTGGTCTCCGCACGGTGGTGCCCGCTCCCGGATAGCTGACGGACCGTCAGATCGGCGCTACCGTGACGGACATGGACACCGAGACGACGTTTCCGCTGATCATCTCCGTCGACGACCACACGGTGGAGCCGCCCACCGTCTGGCAGGACCGGCTTCCGAAGAAGTACCTCGACACCGGTCCGCGCATCGTCCGCGCGCCTCTGAAGGAAATGACCTTCCTCGGCGGCCGGTTCAAGCCCGTCATGGGCCGGCCCGGCGACGACGGTCCCACCGGCGACTGGTGGGTCTACGAGGACCTGCACCGGCCGATCACCCGCCTCGACACGGCCGTCGGCTACAGCAGGGACGAGATCAAACTCGAGGTCATCACCTACGAACAGATGCGCCCGGGTTCCTACGACGTCCCCGCCCGCCTCGCCGACATGGACGTCAACCACGTCCAGTCCGCCCTCTGCTTCCCGACCTTCCCCCGCTTCTGCGGCCAGACCTTCACCGAAGCCGCGGACCACGAGCTGGGCCTGCTGTGCGTCCAGGCCTACAACGACTGGATGGTGGAGGAGTGGTGCGGACCGGCGGCCCAGGGACGGCTCATACCGCTCACCCTCATCCCCCTCTGGGACGCCGAACTCGCCGCCGCCGAGGTCCGCCGCAATGCCGCCCGCGGCGTCCGCGCCGTCGCCTTCTCCGAGATACCCCCGCACCTCGGACTCCCCTCCGTCCACACCGACGACTGGGACCCCTTCCTCGCCGCCTGCGACGAGACCGGCACGGTGGTGGCCATGCACATCGGTTCGTCGAGCCGTATGCCCTCCACCTCCGCCGACGCCCCGCCCGCCGTCGGCTCCACCATCACCTTCGCCAACTGCTGCTTCTCGATGGTCGACTGGCTGATGAGCGGCAAGTTCGAGCGCTTCCCCCACCTCAAGGTCATGTACGCCGAGGGCCAGATCGGCTGGATCCCGTACATCCTGGAGCGCGCCGACGTCGTGTGGCAGGAGAACCGGGGCTGGGGCGGGGTCGCCGACAAGGTGCACCGTCCGCCGTCCGAACTCTTCGCCGACCACGTCTACGGCTGCTTCTTCGACGACGCCTTCGGGCTGCGGAACCTGGACGCGATCGGCGTCGGAAACGTCCTGTACGAGACCGACTACCCCCACTCCGACTCCACCTGGCCGAAGTCCCGCGAGGTCGGCGAGGCACAGATGGGGCACCTGGACGCGGACGTGGTCGAGCGGATCGTACGACGCAACGCCATCGACCTGCTGGGCCTGACGGACGACGGGCTGTGGCCGGGCGGCGGTGCCCGGTGAGTCTCCAGTACGGCATCCAGCTCCCCGTCCAGTCGCAGAGCACGATCTACGCCGAACCCTGGGAGGCCGCCGCCGGCCCCGACGACCTGCTCGCCATCGCCCGCGCCGCCGAGCGCGCCGGGTTCGCCTACCTCGCGAGCTGCGACCACGTCGCCATCCCACGCCGCCTCGCGTCCGCGATGAGCACGGTCTGGTACGACCCCGTCGCCACCCTCGCCTTCCTCGCGGCCGCCACCGAGCGCATACGGCTGCTCAGCCATGTCGCGGTCGTGGGCCTGCGCCATCCGCTCCTGACCGCCAAGCAGTTCGCCACCCTCGATCACCTCAGCGGCGGGCGGCTGATCCTCGGGGTCGGGGCCGGGCATGTGCGGGAGGAGTTCGAGGCGCTGGGCGTCGACTTCGAGCAGCGCGGCCCCGTGCTCGACGAGTGCATCGACGCCCTGCGCGCCGCCCTCGGCCCTGACGAGTACCCCGAACACCACGGCAAGCTCTACGACTTCGGGGGCCTGGGCCAGCGACCACGGCCGACCCAGGAGCACGTCCCGGTGTGGGTCGGCGGGTCGTCCCCGGCCGCCGTACGCCGGGCCGCCCTCAGGGGGGACGGGTGGCTGCCACAGGGGGATCCGCGCGACCGGCTGCCCGCGCAGATCGCCCGGATACGGCGGCTGAGGGAAGAGGCGGCCCGCGGCGGAGCCGCCGATGGATGCGGTCAGGGGCCATTCACCATCGGCGCCATCGCCGAGCCCCTGTACATCGGAAACCCCGGCTGGGCCGTCGGCCGCCGGACCCTCACGGGCGAGCCCGAGCAACTGGCCGAGTCACTCCGGGCGTACCAGGCCATGGGCGTACACCAGCTCCAGGTCCGCTTCCGCAGCCGAAGCCGGACCGAACTCACCGACCAGATGGAGGCGTTCGGGACGCAGGTGGCACGGTTGCTGTAAGCGCCCCTCAAGGGGCCGCGGGGCGGCACCTTCCCGCTCTCCTTGAAAGCTTGAACATGTCCACGCCGACCCCCGTATGTATGGACGTACTGACGTACGGCTGACACGGCTTCGGCGGAAGGACACAATGGCGTGCGCACTTCCCGGAAACTCACCGTCGCCCTCGCCTGCCCCGAGGGCACCTGGCCGCACCCCGACTGGCCGGCCCCGGACGACCCGTACGTCGGTCAGGTGGTCCAGCTGGAAGCCCCGTTCAAACCGCCGGAGGCGACCGCGGACGTCGTGATCCTGTGCTGCGAGGACCCCTCGGCGCCCCTGCGGCAACCGTGGGCCGCCGACGTCCCGGTGATCGTCATCAGCCCGCGCCGGGACACCGAGACCATCGTCGAGGTGTTCCGCGGCGGGGCGGGCTATCTGGTCGAGGGCGACTACTGCACCTGCATGCTTTCCTCGGCCGTCGTCGGTGCCACCGTCGGGCACACCTACCTCTCCCCGGCGGCCTGTGCCGCCCTGCGCGAAGGGGCGCGGCGGATGCCCACCGGCGGGGAGGCCATGGAGCGGCTGCGGTCGCTGCTCTCGCCGCGCGAGCGGCAGATCATGGAGCTGCTGTCGACCGGCCTGGGCGCGCAGGAGATCGGCCTGCGATTACGGCTCAGCGAGAAGACCGTCCGCAACAACCTCAGCAACATCTACGCCAAGCTGGACGCACGCGGCAGCACGGACGCGGTCCTGCGGTGGCTGGGAGCCGCGCCCGTGCTTCGCATCAGGGAATGTGGCTAAGGTGCCGCAGCCCCCGACACCTCCGACAGCGGGATCTCGACGTCGGTGACGTTCTCGCCGCCCGCACCGAATCCGGGTTCCGACCTCAGGGCGCGGGTCGAATTCTGAATGCCGGAGGCTTCAGGACTTCCGCACTTCACATTGCGCAGCCAGAGGCGGCCGTCGGGAGTGCCGTTCTTCAGGATCTGCGGATAGAAGACGTGTACGTCCGCGGCGCCCTCGCTCGGCGAGAAGAACACCTTCTGGCCGTCCTGTGCCTCCTTGTACGTGGCCTTCAGGAATCCGCTCACATCGGTGCGCTTGGCGGACCACATGAAGAAGCCGAGGCTGTCCGCCTGCACGGTGTCCGTCCTGCTGAACGCCAGCGTCGTCGTCTTGTCGTCGCGCGTGATGTTGATTTCCGACGTGTTGAACTTCACGCCGATCTCGAAGAAGGAATTGCCGAGCTTCGTGCCGCCGTCCGCGGTGAATCCGTCCTCGAGCTGGATGATCCTGGTGACGGACGCGCTCACGTTGAAGGTCTTCGAGGCGGTGCCCGTCGATCCGCAGTTGTCGCTCACCGGGGAGACCCGTTGGTTGGGTCCGAGGCTGTCCCGCTTGAACTGGACGTCGACGAACTCGCAGTTCTCCAGCTTGTCGGAGTCCGCCGAGCAGTCGGCGGTCACTTCGGAGGGGGTGGCAGCACCCGCCGGGTTCATCAGCGGGACGGCCACCGCGACGGCCACCAGCGGGGACAGGGCGAGGACGATGCGCTTCTTCTTGCTCCGGTGGCTTCTGCTGCGGCCGGCGCGTGTCATGGGGGTTCTCCTATGGAACGTGGGGGATCGGGGGGGTAGTGGTCGAGGCTCAGCAGTCGGTCAGTACGGCCTTGGAGGTGCCGTCCACGACACCCGGAGCACCCGCCGCACCCGGCAGGACGACGGGGCCCTCGACGACGTCCGGCGCCACGAAGTTCTGCTCGGGGGAGGGGTTGGTGACGGTCGTCGCCTCACGGGCGTCGATCCGCACCCGCCATTCGCCGGTCATGCGCTGCATCTTCGGCGTGAACTCCATGTGGAGCACCTTGCCGACCGGCACTTCACGCTGTTCCGTGTCGCCGGCGGTCGCCGACTTCACGGTCATGTCG
Source organism: Streptomyces regalis (assembly GCF_001509475.1). Lineage (GTDB taxonomy): Bacteria > Actinomycetota > Actinomycetes > Streptomycetales > Streptomycetaceae > Streptomyces > Streptomyces regalis. The sequence continues at coordinate 53,647 of NZ_LLZG01000354.1, read as the reverse complement.
AGGGTTCCCTTGTGCTTGAGCCAGGACCCGGTCAGTGCTCCGAAGAGCCCGCCACCGCCGCCCTGTTGGGTGACGGTGTACTTGCCCTGTCCCTGGGCCGCCGTCGCCGACCAGGTGATCGACACCTTCGAGGGTTCGGTGGCGTTCGGTTCGCAGTTCGGGAAGTCGATGGAGGCCTTTTCGGTCGGCCCGTCGAAGGTCTCGAACTTCGTCTCGACGAAATCGCAGTTGTCGGAGGCGAAACTCGGTCCGGCGACGGGGTGGCCGCCGAAATCGAAAATGGACTGCTGCTTGCCATTGAGCACCTTGGCCCGCTGGCACATCGTCATGATCTGCTCGGGCGTCTTCTCGTCGGCGGCGTTCGCCGACGGCAGCAGTACGGTGGCAATGGCCCCGCCGGTCACCAGGGCCGCTCCGACCGCCACGATCCTGATCTTCTTGTTCTTCAGTCTCCGCTTGGGCATGGCGAAGATTTTGGATTCTCTTGACGGACGCCGACAGGGTCAAACATCCCTACTTGTGAGTCACGTGAGATTCGCCTCAGCAACGTCCAGGACTTGCATCTGACGCATCGTCAGGTATGGCGCTACGATGCGGAATCCACCGTGTCCACGGTGTCCACCGTGTGAAGGGGGCCGTAATGGGCAAGCTCGACGGACGGGTCGTCATCGTCACCGGGGCGGCGCGCGGGCAGGGCGAGCAGGAGGCGCGGCTGTTCGCCGCGGAGGGTGCGAGAGTCGTCGTGGCCGATGTGCTCGACGACCAGGGCGAGGCCCTCGCCGAGGAGATAGGCGCGCTGTACGTCCACCTCGACGTGGGCCTGGAGGCCGACTGGCAGGCCGCCGTCGCCGCCGCACGCAGGGCCCACGGCCACATCGACGGGCTGGTCAACAACGCCGGCATCCTGCGCTTCAACTCCCTCGTCGACACGCCCCTCGACGAGTTCATGCAGGTCGTCCGGGTCAACCAGGTTGGCTGCTTCCTCGGCATCAAGACCGTCGCGCCGGAGATGGCCGACGGCGGCACCATCGTCAACACCGCCTCGTACACCGCGGTGACCGGCATGGCGGCCGTAGGAACGTACTCCGCCACCAAGCACGCCATCCTCGGTCTCACCCGGGTCGCCGCCCTGGAGCTGGCACCCCGTGGCATCCGGATCAACGCCATGTGCCCCGGCGCCATCGACACCGCGATGTCCAACCCGTCGCTGCTGGATCCCGAAGCGGACGCCGAAGAAACGTCGAGGGCGCTCGACGGGCTCTACCGCAAGCTCGTGCCGCTCGGCCGGATCGGGAAGCCGGAGGAGGTGGCGCGGCTTGCGCTGTTCCTGACCTCGGAGGACTCCTCGTACATCACCGGGCAGCCGTTTGTGATCGACGGGGGCTGGCTGGCGGGGGTCTCGGTCATCTGACTGCCGCCTGACGCCTATCTGACTGCCCGTCAACTATTGACCATCCTTGCGCCCGGTGCCACAGTCGGCGGCATACCCGCCGATCTGACGATGCGTCAGAAACTACTGGGGACGGTGAACCTCCTTGGAATTCGGGCTCTTTGTACAGGGATACGTGGGCAAGCGCGCCGAGACCGACCCGCTCGCCGAGCACAAGGCACTGATGGAGGAGACCGAGTACGTCATCCAGGCGGACCGGTCCGGCTTCAAGTACGCCTGGGCGTCCGAGCACCACTTCCTGGAGGAGTACTCGCACCTCTCCGCCAACGACGTCTTCCTCGGGTACCTCGCGCACGCGACGGAACGGATCCATCTGGGTTCCGGGATCTTCAATCCCCTCGCCCAGGTGAACCACCCCGTGAAGGTCGCCGAGAAGGTAGCCATGCTCGACCATCTCACCGAGAACCGCTTCGAGTTCGGGTCGGGCCGGGGCGCGGGGTCGCACGAGATCCTCGGGTTCCTGCCGGGGATCACCGACATGAACCACACCAAGGAGATCTGGGAAGAGACCATCGCCGAGTTCCCGAAGATGTGGCTTCAGGACGAGTACGCCGGCTTCCAGGGCAAGCACTGGCAGCTCCCGCCGCGGAAGGTTCTGCCGAAGCCGTACGGGAAGTCCCACCCCGCCATGTGGTACGCCGCCGGGTCGCCGCCCTCGTACGCCATGGCCGCGAAGAAGGGGCTCGGGGTGCTGGGCTTCAGTGTGCAGAAGGTCGCCGACATGGAGTGGGTGCTGGAGCAGTACAAGACGGCGGTGGTGAACGCCGAGCCCATCGGTGACTTCGTCAACGACAACGTGATGGTGACGACGACGGCGATCTGTGCGCCCACGCACGCCGAGGCGATCGAGATCGCGGTGCGGGGTGAGCTGCACTACCTGCCGTCGCTGGTGTTCCGGTACCACGACACGTTTCCCCGTCCCGAGGGGTTTCCGGTGTGGCCGGAGACGTTGCCGGAGTACACGGCCGAGTTCGTGGAGCTTCTCATCGAGGAGGAGCTGTTGATCTGCGGGGATCCGGATGAGGTGTTCCGGCAGTGCAAGCGGTGGGAGCAGGCGGGGGCGGATCAGTTGAGCTTCGGGTTGCCGGTCGGGGTGCCCAAGGAGGAGACGCTGCAGACCATCCGTCTCATCGGGGAGCACGTGATTCCGAAGATCGATACGGATCCGGTTCATCGGACTACGCGGTTCCGGAGGGGTGTCTGATCGCCGTTGGCGGGTGCGGGTTCGTGGGGGCTGGTCGCGCCCACGCGGCGGAGCCGCAAATCGACACAGCCCCGCGCCCCCTGAAGGGCGTAGTCCGCACCGGAGTTGAGGAGGCAACGACGTCATGCTCGACCACCTGATCAAGGGCGCGACCGTCGTCGACGGGACCGGCGCGCCCGCCTACACCGCCGATGTCGGCATACGCGACGGTCGTATCGCCGTCATCGGCATCGTCACCGAAGAGGCCCGTACCACCGAGGACGCGCACGGACTCGTCCTCGCCCCCGGATTCGTCGACCCCCACACCCACTACGACGCCCAGCTCTTCTGGGACCCGTACGCCACCCCCTCCCTCAACCACGGCGTCACCACCGTCGCCGCAGGGAACTGTGGGTTCACGCTCGCGCCGCTCAATCCCGCCCGTCCGGACGACGCCGACTACACGCGCCGCATGATGTCCAAGGTCGAGGGGATGTCGCTGGTCGCGTTGGAGGAGGGGGCGCCCTGGAGTTGGCGGACGTTCGGGGAGTACCTGGATGCCCTTGAGGGGCGGATCGCCGTCAATGCGGGGTTCATGGTGGGGCATTGTGCGTTGCGGCGGCATGTGATGGGGCCGGATGCGGTGGGCGGGCAGCCGAGTGCGGAGCAACTGAGCGAGATCGTACGGCTGTTGCACGACGCCATGGACGCCGGTGCCTGGGGGTTCTCCACCACCCAGTCGTCGAGCCACTCCGACGGGGACGGCAGGCCGGTGGCCTCCCGGCATGCCGGGCCGGACGAGCTGCTGGCGATGTCGCGGGCGGTCGGCGAGCACGAGGGGACCCAGATCGAGGCGATCGTCGCGGGGTGCCTGGACCAGTTCAGCGACGCCGAGATCGAACTGTTCGTGGAGATGAGCGCCTCCGCCGGACGGCCGCTCAACTGGAACGTCCTGACCATCGACTCGGCCGTTCCGGAGCGGGTGCCGCGGCAACTCCTCGCGAGCGAACAGGCCCGGAAGGCGGGCGGCCGGGTGGTGGCCCTCACCATGCCGATCCTCACGCCGATGAACATGTCCCTGGGCACCTTCTGCGCCCTGAACCTCATCCCCGGGTGGGGGCCGGTCCTCGGGCTGCCCGTGCCCGAGCGGATCGCCAGGCTGCGCGAGCCGGACGTGCAGGCCGAGTTGCTCCGGCACGCCACCTCCAAGGAGGCGGGTGTCTTCCGGCGGCTGACGAACTTCGCGCGGTATGTCATCGGCGACACGTACAGCGAGGCGAACGCCGGGCTGACCGGCCGGATCGTAGAGGACATCGCGCGCGAACGCGGTCAGGAACCCTTCCAGTGCCTGGTCGAGATCTGCGCCGCCGACGATCTGCGGACGGTCCTGTGGCCCATGCCCACCGACAACGACCCCGCGTCCTGGTCCCTGCGCGCCGAGACCTGGCAGCACGAGGACGTGATGCTCGGTGGATCCGATGCCGGGGCGCATCTGGACCGGATGTGCGGGGCGCCGTACACGACGCGGTTCATCGGGGACTGTCTGCGCGGGCGGAAGCTGGTCGGCCTCGAGCAGGCGGTGAAGATGCTCACCGATGATCCGGCGCGGCTGTTCGGGCTGCGTGAGCGGGGCCGGGTGGAGGAGGGCTTCCATGCCGACCTGGTGCTCTTCGACCCGGAGCGGATCGACGCCGGTACGGCGACCCTGGTGTACGACCTGCCGGGTGACAGTCCGCGGCTGGACTCCAAGGCGATCGGTGTGCGGGCCGTGTGGGTCAACGGGGTCGAGGCTATCCGGGACGACGAGGTGAGCGGGGCGGTGCCGGGCAAGGTGCTGCGCTCCGGGCGGGACACGCGGACGGTGGCGACAAGGTGACTGCTCAGGTGACTGCTGAGGGGCAGCGTCTGTTCGTCGGTGGCGCCTGGGTGGAGCCGGACGGCGGTCACTACGAGGTCGTCGACCCGGCGACCGAGGAGACCGTCGGCTGGGCACCGGAAGCCTCGCGGGATCAGGTGCACGCGGCCTGTGCCGCGGCCCGCGAGGCCTTCGGGCCGTGGTCGCGTACGACGCCTCAGGAGCGGGCGGCGGTGCTCGCGCGTACGGCGGAGATCATCGGCGAGCGTTTCGCGCCATACGCCGCACTCGCCCAGGCCGAGACCGGCGCGACCACGGGGACGGCCCGGGGCATGCAGGTGGGTGTCGGGGCGGCCCGTTTCCGGCGGTACGCGCGCGTGGAGGACGCCGAGTGGGCGATCCCGCCGCAGATCAACGAGGCCGGGCCGATGGGCAAGGCGGGGGTGATGGGGGCCCTTGCCGTACGGCAGCCCGTCGGGGTCGTCACCTGCATCACCTCCTACAACAACCCGTGGGCCAACCCGGCCGGCAAGATCGCCCCCGCGCTGGCCATGGGCAACACGGTCGTCGTGAAACCGGCGCCGCAGGATCCGCTGTCCGTCTACCGGATGGCGGAGGCGCTGGAGGCGGCCGGGGCGCCGGCGGGTGTCGTGAACGTCGTCTCCGGGCGGGCGGTGGAGGTCGGCGAGGCGGCCGTCTCGTCCCCGGACGTCGACATGGTGAGCTTCACCGGCTCCACGGCGGTCGGGCAGCGCATCGCCGAGGCGTGCGGGCGGGACATGAAACGCCAGTTGATGGAGCTCGGCGGGAAGGGCGCGGCGGTCGTCTTCGACGACGCGGACCTCGGGTCGGCGGTGGCCGGGATCGGGACGACGTTCTCCTTCTACAGCGGGCAGATCTGCACGGCGCCGACGCGGGTGCTGGCCCAGCGGGGCGTGTACGACCGGCTGGTCGAGCAACTGGCCGTGTATGCCGGTCGGTTGAAGGTCGGGGATCCGCGCGAGGCGTCCACGGTCGTCGGGCCGGTGATCTCGGCGGAGCACCGGGACCGGGTGGAGTCGTACGTGGAGACGGGCCGCAAGGAAGGCGCGGTGGTGGTGGCGGGTGGTGAACGGCCGCCGTACGAGAAGGGCTTCTACGTCGCCCCCACCCTCCTCGCGGACTGCGCCAACGACATGCGCGTCGCCCGCGAGGAGATCTTCGGACCGGTCGTCTGCGTGATCCCCTTCGACGAGGAGGAAGAGGGCATCGCCCTCGCCAACGACACCGACTACGGGCTCATCGACTACGTCTGGTCCGGCGACGTGGCCCGCGCCTTCCGGGTCGCACGGCGGCTGCGGGCGGGCGGGGTCGGGATCAACACGGTCGGGCGAAACATGGAGGCGCCGTTCGGGGGGTTCAAGATGAGTGGGGTGGGCCGGGACGTCGGGTCGTACGCGCTGCACGCGTACAGCGAGGTGCAGGCGATCGTGTGGCCGGGATGAGCCGGGGGGCTACAGGTCGAACACGGCACGGAGGCCCATCTCGACGGCTTCCATGACGCGCTCGTCCACGGGCCCCAGGTCCTGGGTGAAGCGCGGCTCGGACAGTGTGCGGAACTCGCCGAGCACGATGGTGCCGGTCGAGGGCGAGGCGACGGGGATGTCGACAAGCGTGGCCTCACGTAGTTGCTGGGGGTAGAGCAGTACGCAAGTGGCGCACTTGTTCTGCCCGTTCAGCGCGTCGGACGAGATGACCAGGACGTGCGCGGGGCCCCCGGCGAAGTTCACCTCGTAGATGTGCCCGCGCTTCACCGGCCCGCCACCCGGCCCCACCGCTCCAAGGTGTCCTCCTCGCTCTCGTCCGGCTCGCCGACCGTCGTCACGATCCCGGCCTCGGCGCGCAGTCGCGCGGACCGCTCCAGTTCCTCGGAGAGCATCTGCCGGCGCAGTATGCGAGCCGTGTAGGCCGAGGCGTTGCCCTTCGCCTTCACGAAGGCGGCCACCTCATCGGGCAGGCTCATCGTCATGTTCACCGTCATGCCGCCATCATATCAGCCTCAATGTCCCGGCGTACGATGAATCGGCCGCGGCTGGACGCCGGCCTGACCTGACTGCCCCGGCCTTGAACCGGCTGGGCGAGCTCGACCTCCCCTGCACGCTCCTGCTCGGCGAGAAGGACCAGCCCGAGGTGGTCCGCTGCAACGAGGAGATGGCCGCCCGCATCCCCGGCTGCCGGCTGGTCCGGCACCCGGGCTGCGACCACTTCCCGACGGTGCGGGCGCCGGAGGTCAGTCGGTGAGGTCCACGCGGACCGTCAGCAGGTTCGTGCCGAAGGCCCTGACTCCCGCGCTGTTGAGGCGGGGGAGGCCGCGCAGGCGGGCGATCGGGTCGTCGTCCGGCAGCAGGTGGGCCGTGCCGGTGTGCCACCGCCCCCCGAGCCGCACCCGCACCCGAGGATCGGCCTTGATGTTGCGGACGTACTGGGACTTGTCACCGAACTCCGAGACCAGCCAGAAGGAGTCACCCACCCGGCGGCCGCCCACCGGCGTCTGCCGGGGCTGCCCCGAGACGCGGCCCGTGGTCTCCAGGACCGTCTGGAAGGGAAGGCGGCGGAGAATCGGGTTGCCGACGCGGCGCTGGAAGGCTGTGGCGGCACGGAACCGGAGATCGGCGAGGCGGGACATCGTCGGTGGGGCTCCTCAGTCAGCAGGTCAGGGACTGTTAAAAGGATCCTCTTGGGTGGTGCTGAAGAGGGCACTGCGTCACGCGCGATGGTCGAACTGTTGCTTCAATGGTCCCCGACGCGGCAGGACGAGAGCGGGTGGCTGCGGATGCGGGTCGTGACCTGGAACCTTTGGTGGCGCTTCGGGCCCTGGGAGGCCCGGCAGAAGGCGATACTCACCGAGCTGCGCGAACTGCGCCCCGACATCGTCGGCCTCCAGGAGGTGTGGGCCGCCGACGGCGAGAACCAGGCCGAGTGGCTCGCCGCCGAACTCGGCATGCACTGGGCCTGGGCCCCCTCACCGTCCCCCGAGCGCTGGCGCCGGCGGATCGGGGACCCCACGGTCGACATCGGGAACGCCGTACTGAGCCGTTGGCCGGTCGTCGCCCGGCGGACGCTGCGCCTGCCCGCCCCCGCCGACATGGACGACGGCCGCCTCGCCCTCTACGCCAGCCTGGCGGCCCCCGCGTACGACATCCCCTTCTTCACCACCCACCTCACCTCCGCTCCGAACGGCTCGGCCCTACGCTGCCGTCAGGTCACCGCGCTCGCCGGGTTCATCGCCGAGAACCGGGGCGACACACCCCTCCCGACGGTCGTCACCGGCGACTTCAACGCCGTGCCCGACTCCGACGAGATCCGCCTCTTCGGCGGCCGCCGGCCCGCGCCGGCCGTGCCCCGCCAGCTCTTCTCCGATGCCTGGCAGCACGCCGCCCCGGACACCCCCTCCGCCACCTGGGACCCCGCGAACCCGTACGTCGCGACCGGCCTGGAACCGGGCGTGCGGATCGACTACATCCACGTCGGGCCGCCCGGCACGGGCGCACTGGGCCATGTGCGGGGCGTCCGGCGGGCGGGGGACGGGCCGGTCGACGGGGTGTGGCCGTCGGACCATGCGGCGGTGGTGGCCGAGCTGGGAGACGGGCCGGTGCTCTGACGTTCGCAAGACGGCCTCAGCGCACCATCACTGCCGTCACTGCGGTCACTGCGTGAAGAACGACGCCGGATGCCGAGGGTCCGCCGAGCAGACGAACAGCCCCGCATGCCCGCCCCGGCCGACCGTCATGCCCACCGGCTCGCATGCCGCCCGCCACTCCTCGCTCTTCGGCTCCAGAGCGCGTTCCTCCAGGGGGCGGAAGCGCTCCGGGGCCCGGCCGTCGCAGCCGTCCAGTTCGTACTCGTACGTATCGAACTGCAGGAACAGCTCCAGCGGCGCCCGGCACTCACCGCACGCCATCGTCTCCGGCATGTCGGTCACGCCCCAGCGCATGCTGCCGCCCAACTTGTAGCCGGGGACGGTCGACACGTCGTCGACGAGGCCGCACTCTTCTAGCCAGGCCTCGTACCGATCGGCGAGACCGGCCGGGAGCTCGTCCCTCCAGGGGTACTCCGTGAGCCGTTCCGGATACAGCACACACGCGGTCGGGATCATGTCCAGGTCCCGTTCCCAGTGCTCGTCGGGATCCGGCTGCGCGACGAGCGGCTCGGTGACATCGCCGGCCCGCCGCCAGAAGAGCCGGCACGCCTGCCCCCAGCCCTCCGGATGCGGCTGGTCGTGCCACTCCGGGCACCACAGCAGTTGCACCAGGTCGGTGCTCTCCGGGAACCGGATCTCCGGGAAGTCCACGGCCGTCAACTGCGCCACGGCGACGAGCGGGTACGGGCCCTGCTGCCGACCGTTCACGTCCGGGTGCTCGGCGCAGTACGGCCACGGCTCGTCGGCCGGCCACCACAGCGGCCCTCCGATGTGGCTGTCGCGGGGGCCCGGCGCTCCCCGGCGGGGGTGCAGCCGTATGGTCGTGCGGGCGTATGGCGCCAACTCGGGGAAGGCCCGGACGGGATCGTGGGACGCAGGGCCGGTGGTGAGGGTCATGTGCGGGAGGACTTCAGGGCGTTGAGGAGGGCTTCGAAGGTGGAGGGGGTGGTGCTGAGGATGGTTTTGGTGGGGTCGGCGCTTTCGGTGAGGTGGATGGCGGTGGGGGTTTCGGATATGTGGACGCAGGCTTCGCCCTGGGCGCAGTAAGACGACTTCTGCCAGGTGAAGGGGAGCATCGTGGAGTCCTTTACAGGTTCTGAGCGAGCTCGTGGATGAGGTCTCGCGATTCGACGGGGCTGAGCGCGACGGCCTCCAGACGGTCCAGAAGCAGCCGGTACTGCGCCAGTTGAGCTTCGGAGTCGATGAAGACCGGGCCGTGGGACTGGTCCAACTGAGCCGTGTCGAGTGCTGGAACCGGGCCCTTCACGAAGTACACCGACTGGCCGGATCCTGGGTAAGAGCCGGCGCGGAACGGAATCACGCCGATCGTCACATGGGAGTGGTCGCTCACCTTGAGCAGGTGTTGCAGCTGGGTGCGGGTCACGTCCGGGCCGCCGAACCTCATCCGGAGGGCCGCTTCATGGATCACCGCCCGGTAGGGGATCGGGTCGGCTTGGTACAGCACGGCCTGTCGCTTGATACGGAACGAAAGACGGTGCTCGATCTCCGGTGGTGACAGTTCGGGGACGGCCTGACGGAAAATCGCCCGGGCGTAGTCGATGGTCTGGAGCAGTCCGGGCACATGCATGCCGTGCGCGGCATGCAGATGGGTGCCATGGTGCTCGATCTCGGCAAGGTCGAGCAGTCTGGGCGGGAGGATCTCGCGGTACTCCTCCCACCACCCGCGCCTGCGCTCTCCGGCCATCTCGACAAGGGCTTCGACGAGGGCGGGGTCTGTGCATGAGTACATGCGGGCCATGACGCGAACCCGTTCCGGGCTCACCCCGAACCGGGCCACTTCGATGTTGCTCAACTGCCCCGAGCTGGTGCCCAGCAGTCCGGCCGCCTGTGTGGTGGTCATCCCAGCGCGCTCGCGCAGCTTGCGCAGCTCGGTGCCGAGCCGCATGCGGCGGGCGGTCGGGGCAGCTCTGCCTGCCATATCGGAACACTCCCTGAAATGAGCCGAGTTGGTGCATCACTCACACGAGTGGAACTCTAAAGGAATCTTGTCGTTGGGTGAAAACATTCCTTGCGTTGGTTCTACTCTGCTTGTCAGGCGCCCCGCCTGGAAGCGCACCGTGGGACGCCACGGCAGAGACACCAGGCACCGTAGGCAAGATCCCAACTCCCCTCAGTGACCGGAGACTTCCGATGACCACCGTATCCCCGTCCTGGAACTACACCCTGCACCTCCCGCACGATCCACGCGCACCGGGCATCGCGAGGGGCGCCCTCAGACTGATCCTGGCCGCGCACGAGATGCAGGAACTCGCCCCCACCGCGGAACTGGTGGCGGCGGAGCTGCTCACCAACTCGCACCGCCATACCAAGGGCCCGTACGCCCTACGCGTCCGCTCGGCCGACCCCGGCCGCCTCCGAGTCGCCGTATGGGACACGGACCCGCGCGTCCCACCCGGCTTCTCCCATCCGGGCGCTCCACCCCCACTGGACGCCGAGGGCGGTCGCGGACTGCACCTCGTGCAGGCGTGTTCCGAGGCATGGGGTGCCTCGGTGTTCGACGAACTGGGCGCGTCGAAGGGCGGCAAGCTGCTGTGGGCCGAGTGCGGGGGAAGGGTGACGTGGTGAGCACGCGATGTCCGGCTCTGCCCGGCGGCGCCATACTGGGAAGTGGAGCGATGCCCTTTCACCAGGAGCAGACCATGAGCGCACAGCCCGAGCACGGCGGCTGGGGAACGATGCCCCTCCCGGAGATCCGGACCGTGGACGACCTGCGCAGTGCGCTCAGCCGCTACGGCTTCCCGGGCGACCGGGAGCGGTTCGAGGAGGAGCTGGCGGCGGCCATAGGAGCATCGCCGACCAATGACTTCGCCGGCGCTGCGGCGGTGGTCCGGGCTTACCGGCACCGGGTCCTGATCAGGAACTCGCCCGAGATCATGTCGGCTCTGGAAGATGCCCGCACTGGAGGCGGCGGCACGTGAACGAAGTCCCGTTGGAGGAGGCCGAGCCCGCCAGGAAGGCGTTCGGCGACCTGACGGAGGGGGAGCGGGAAGTCGTACAGAAGGCGCTCCTGGCCATCGGCCGCGATCCGGCGGTGGGGCGCGAGATCCCCGGTTGGCGTCCTCCGTCCGTGGAGTACACGTACACGACGCCCTTGGCCCGAGACTCGGCCGAGGCGATCACGGTCGTGTACACGCACACTCCGGGGATGGGAGTGACCGTCGTCTACTACTTCCGTGATCCACAGGTGGTGTGCTGAGCCCACCGCATGGCGCCGGGGAGCCCAGCCGCGGACTGCCGGGGCGAATCGTGAGTCGGCTCGGCTTGCGTGTGGCGGAGCAAGCCGAGCCGGGGAATCGCAGGCGGTCGAGTGTCGTACTCAGTCGCGCCGGATCAGCTCCGGGTCGATGCGGCGCCCGACGAGCGGCAGTGTTCCGATGGCGGACACGGCCGCCACACCCAGTGCCGCGAGCGCGAGCACCGGGAGGCCGGCGAAGTCCCAGTAGATCGCGCTGCCTCCGGTGATCAGGTAGCTGGACTCGGCGAGCTTGCCGGCCACGAGCGCCAGGGCGAGGCCGATGCTCAGCGGCAGCACGACCTGTACGCACTGCGCCGCCCGCATCGTCCGTGCCCGTGCGCCGATCAGCGTGACGGCGGTGACCTGCGGGCGCCGCTCCACCGCCCGGTCGGTCGCCGAGACGACGAAGGCCGCGGTCCCGATGACCAGGCCCATGATCATGCCGACGGCGAGCAGGGTCTCGAGGACGGCGATCTGTTCGAGGCCCTCGATGTTCACGCCGACCAGCTCGATCTCGGCGATCGGTGCGACCGCGGCGATACCGTCGAGGACCTGGCGGACCTGATCGGGATCGGAGTCGCTGGTGAGGACGTACTGCCCTGACTCGGGACGGGCGCCCGCGGGGAGTTCGGACGGCGGGACGAGGATGGTCGCGCTGCCGGCCACGGACGGGTCGTACGGCGCGTACAGCACGCTGTCGGAGGTGAGGGTGACGTGCAGAGTCCTGCGCTGAGTCCCTTCCCGCAGGCGGTAGGTGAAGCCGGCTCCCGGCCGTATGCCCGGGTCCACACCCGCGTTCGGGTTGTTGAGCATCAGCACCTTGCCGTCCACGCACCCTTCCGCGCGCTGCACCATCTTCGCCAGCTGGGCGCAGGTGGCCACCAGCGCGGTGGCCTGCGGCTGGACTGCGGAGCTGGGGTTGTTCAGGTCCGTCCAGGAGTCCATCGTCAGGGCGTGGGCACGTACGCCTGGCACCTCGGCGAGCCGACGCTGCTGCTCGGCGGTGAGGTCGGACCGGGAGATGGAGTAGTCCTGCACCGGAGCGGACGGCCGTGAGACCTGGTCCAGCTGGATGAGTACGCCCTGGGCGAGGGAGGCGGCGAACACGAGCAGGACGAGACCGGTGACGACCCGCATCGTGCTTCCCGGTTCGACCTCGTTGCGGCGCATCGCCAGGTTCAGTGTCAGGGACTGCGTGGTCCGTGCCAGTCGGCGGGCGAGGACGTAGGAGATCAGGGGCAGGGTCAGCACCAGCCCCAGGCCCGTCAGCAGGATGCCCGCCGGGATCAGCAGCACGTTGGGGCCGATGCTGTTGGCGGGATGGTCCGTGAAGCCGGTGGCGCAGTAACCGATGACGATGCCGAGGCCGGTCACCAGCAGCAGGACGCCCCACTTGGCGGGGCGCTTGGAGACAGCGGTGCGGCGTACCGCCAGCGGATTGGCGGCGGCGTCGCGGGCGCTTGCCCGTCCGACGAACCAGGCGAGAACCGGGCAGCCGATCAGACAGACGGCGATGGTGGTCGCGGAGGGCGTGCCGTCGTCCGGGTACCACCTCAGGCTCGGCAGTCCGGTCCGCGTCATCACCTGGTTGAGGACCCAGTACTCGCCGAGGCCGAGAATCGCGCCGAGCAGGGCCGCTACGACGGTTTCGGCGGCGTTGACCCGCTGGGTGCCCCTGGTGCTCAGGCCCAGCAGGCGCAGGGAGGCGAGGCGGCGGTTGCGGCTGGCGGCGGAGAGCCGGGCGCAGACGGAGAGGAAGATGCCGAGGGGGAGCAGGACGAGGGAGCCCAGGGCGAAGCGCAGGTAGGTGAGGGTCGAGGGCTCGACGGCCGGGAAGGGGGCGTAGCTGTATCCCCAGCCCTTCAGGGCGCGTCCGTCGCCGGCGATCTTGCCGTGTGTCGTGCCGACGTAGGCGAACAGCTCGTCGGGATGGGCGAGTCCTGCCGCGCTGATCAGGCCCTCCTCGTGCCCTGGCAGGAGTCCCTTGACCGCGGGCCGGTCGCGGAGCAGGTCATGCACGCGGGGGGAGACGAACACCTCGCCCGGGTCCGGGAGCCTGTTCAGCCCCGGCGGGATCTTGTCCGCGTCCTTGGTCCCCTTGGCGACGAACACCCGGGTGAACGCCTTGGAGCCGTACGGGTCGGTGCGCTGGAGGACCAGCGTGGAACCCGCGGGCTGTGCGGAACTGGACTGTGGCTGCCGTGCGGCGGCCCGGCCGTCGTGTGCGTCGAGGATCTGCGGGATGGTGAGGACCAGGGCGAGGCAGCACACCCCGAGGGAACCGCCGGCGGCCATGAGGAAGAAGCGGATGCGGTTGCCGCGGCCGGAGCCGAAGAGCAGGCGCAGACCGAGCAGGAACTCCCTCACGCCGCCCCCCGGGGAGTGAGGACCCCGTCGGACATCGTGTAGTGGCTGTCGGCCTGCGCGGCGACGGCGGGGTCATGGGTGACCAGGATGACGGCGGTGCCCTGCGAGCGTGCCAGACCGAGGAACTCCTTCAGTACGGCGGCCGCGTTGGCGCTGTCGAGGGAGCCCGTCGGCTCGTCGGCGAAGACGACGGCCGGGCGGTGGACCAGGGCTCGTGCGACGGCGACGCGCTGGCCCTGTCCTCCCGACACCTGTGAGGGACGCCGCTCGCGCAGTTCGCCGAGTCCGAGCCGGGCGAGGACCTCGCCGGCGGCCGCGAGCGCGGGCTTCTTGCGCTGCCCGGCCAGGCGCAGCGGCAGGGCGGTGTTCTCCTCGATGGTCAGCTCGGGGAGCAGTTCGCCGTACTGGAAGACGAAACCGAAGCGTTCCCGGCGCAGCGTGCTGATCTCGTCGTCGGTGAGGTCGCCGAGCGTCTGCCCTTCGAACCGCACCTGTCCGCGCGCGGGAGGCAGCACTCCCGCGAGGCAGTACAGCAGCGAGGACTTCCCCGAACCGCTCTGCCCGGTGATGGCCGCGACCTCCCCTCGGGAGATCGAGAGGTGGGCTTCGCTGACAGCCAGTTGCGTGCCGTAGGAGAGGTCTACTCCCTGGGCCGAAAGGACTTCTGACGTACTGATGGCTTCCCCCAAAGAAGCGACCGGGCCCAGGGGGTCAACCTGGGCCCGGGACGTGCCGGTGTGCTGTCGCTTACCTCTGGTAGTGCTTGGTCGGCGAGCAGTTGTCGGGGTTCAGCGAACCCTTGTCACGGCAGACGCGGATGTACGCGTCGTCGGTGTACTGCTGCGAGGGCGCCCAGTTGAGGTAGTCCAGCGGAACGCTCTGCTTCTGCTTCCCGTTGTAACGGCTCCAGTCGTAGCCCTCGACCTTCACCTGCATGTACACGTTGTGGCCGTCACCATTGTTGGTGTCCTTGAGGTTGCCCTTCCACTCGAAGGCACCGTGGTTCTGGCCCGAGGGCCACCACTTGTACTGGCCGCTGTTGAACTGCGCACCCGACGTCGACATCGTCGGAATGGTGTGCCACGAAGCGGCGACTGCCGTGCCGGCCCCCAGTGCGAAGAGGCCCGCGGCGAGAGCGCCTGCTGCCAACTTACGCATGTTTCCTCCCGTTTGTTTTCTGTTGTGCGGCTTCGGTGGTCATGTCAAAGCCGACGTGAAACTAACATCAGAGAAACGGGGAGAATGGGCGTGAATGGGGGGGACTTGACGTTTCTGTCGGGCCCTTGGGTGGCGCAGCCTTTGCGATGATCTTGCTCTTGCTTTACCAGCGTGTGACCATTTTCAGCCGAGGGTGAGGCGCTACGAACGCCCCAGGAAGATGGGATTCGTGAACGCCGCCAACGCCCCCGGCAACGGCCCCACCGCCGCCTCATGCCGCAACTCCGCCCGCACATAGGCCGCGTACGAAGGCGTCGTACGCCACTCCACGACCCCGGACCCCGCCACCGGCAGCGGCGCGCTCGTGAACAGCACGCCCTGGTCGGTGACGAAGCGGACCGTGCAGCGAGGGGCGCCCGAGGCCTCCAGGCGGACGGTGACCGGGGTGTCGCGGTCGACCTCCAACCGCTCACCGATGCCCGCCTGTTCACCCCGGCCGCCCGACACCGTGAAAGCCAGGGAGACGTTCTTGGACTCGGCCACGTACGACCGCCCCGCCCTGATCCCCTCCTGGATCGCCTCCCGCGTCAGGTCGTCGGCCAGGACCACCGTCTGAGGTGAGCCGACCGGGTCCGGGTCGCGGTGGGCGTCGCTGTTGCCCATCGCCGGGATCCAGGAGCGGGAGTTCGAGCGCGCGGACGCGACCAGCATGCTGTCCCAGTCGGCCAGCGCCACCTCGTCGTCGGGGGTGTAGGGGCCGTTCCAGACCTCGACCGCGTCCGCGTCGCCGAAGCCGAACTTCCAGTTGCAGCCGACGCAGGTGGCGTGCGGATGCGCGGGGACGACGAGGCCGCCGGAGCGGCGGATCTGGCGGGCGAACTTGCCGAAGCGGTTGTCGCGGGCCCGGTAGCGCCAGTCGACGAAGGTGCCGGGCTCGGTGCCGAGCGCCACCACGTGGCCGTTGCGGGTCGTGACCTCCTCGCCGAGCATCACCAGGAGGTCATCGCCTGCCACGTCCGCCCAGTGCGCGTGCGCCGAGTGCGTGTTGTGCTCCGAGCTGTTGATGAAGTCCAGGCCCGCGGCACGGGCGAGAGCCGCGATCTCGGCGGGTGTGCGGCGGCCGTCGGAGTACCAGGAGTGCAGGTGGCAGTCCCCCCGGTACCAGGCCCGCCCCCGGCCCTTCGCCCGGTCCGGCGGGTACGCCGGTTCGGCCACCTCGCCGGGCTCGCCGTAGGTGAGGGTGATCGTGAGCTCGTACGGCAGTCCCTGCGGCGCCACCGTGTAGGGGCCGAGGGCGATGTGCCAGGTGCCCTCCCGCACCGGGCCCGGGATGTACCCCGGCGTCGCGTCGTCCGCCCGGATGAAGAACTCCGTGCGCGCCCCGCCCGACCAGCCCCGGAAGCCACGGCCGCCGAGCTCCGTGCCGCGCCAGTCGAAGATGCCGATGTCGAGGGCGTTGCCCGGGGTGCCGGCCGGGACGGACGGTTTCTCGTAGGTGTAGGAGACCTTGATCTCCCGGACGCCGGACGGCACCTCGACCGGCACGTACACGAAGTCGGGGGACCCGGGCGGCAGGGTGCCCCGCACGGTGCGGGTCTCCGCGTCCCGGGTGTCGTCGGCGTCGGCGCCTCTCGCGAAGGTCACGCTTCCCAACGTAAGCGCGGCGGCGGCGCCCGTCACGAACAGTGCGCGTCTTCCCAGGCCCGCGTAACCCGCGTGACCCGCGTGGCCCGCCTGATTGTCCTCGCACATGCTGCTGCTCCCCAGGGTGTCGTGTAGTGACAGGGCGTGGGTGGTGCAGTGGTGGTGCGTGCAACTCTCGTATTCAGCCGTGAACTGCCGTGCAAGGGAAGGGAATCGGCAGACAATCGGCAGCCGGCCGGCAGTCGGCGTGAAGTATGTGCCGACCGGTCGGTATGGACATCGGGGCGTCCGCGCGGTACAGATGCGGTCATGCGCATCTCCGTGACGATCTTCCTCACCGACGAGACCATCACCCCGACCCGGCTCGCCCGTGAGCTGGAGCAGCGCGGGTTCGCCGGGCTGCACCTGCCCGAGCACACCCACATCCCGGTCGAGCGGGTCACCCCGTACCCCGCCGGCGGTGATCTGCCGCCCGAGTACGGCCGTACCCTCGACCCCTTCGTCGCCCTCGGCCAGGCCGCCGCTGTCACCGAACGGCTCGGCCTCGGCACCGGCATCACGCTGGTCGCCCAGCACGACCCGATCGACCTCGCCAAGCAGATCGCGACCGTGGACCACCTCTCCGGGGGGCGGTTCACCCTCGGTCTCGGCTTTGGCTGGAATGTGGAGGAGGCCACTGATCATGGGGTCGAGTGGGCCACGCGCCGCGAACTCGTCCGGGACCGGATGGCCCTGATGCGGGCCCTGTGGGCGGACGAACCCACCGCGTACGAGGGGGAGTTCGGTGCGGTGCAGGCCAGTTTCGCTTATCCCAAACCCGTACAGAAGCCGCGTGCGCCGAAGGTCGTCGGGCCTCGCACCCTCATCGGCGGAGCCGCCGGGCCGAAGCTGTTCGCGCACATCAGCGAGTACGCCGACGGGTGGCTGCCGATCGGTGGCCGCGGATTGTCCGAAACCTTGCCTGTGTTGCGGGCCGCCTGGGTCGACGCCGGACGTGATCCGAATGCCCTTCAGGTCGTGCCGTACGCCGTTTTCCCCAGCCCCGGCAAGCTTGCGCATTATGCGGAGCTGGGGATCGAGGAGGTTGTGGTGCAACTGCCTCCGGCGGGGGAGGGGGAGGTGCTTCGGGTGCTGGACGAATACGCCGAGTACTTGTAGCCGAGGGGGCGGGCAGCCACCCCAGGGGCGCGGGACCGTGTCGATATGCGGCTCCGCCGCGTGGGCACGACCAGCCACAACACACCCGCACCCGGCAACGCACCGTCAGCCCCCCCAGACCACCCCCGACCCCGCTGAACCGGCGGAGCCCCTCCGTATGCTCGAAGGATGACGATTCCCGCGACCTCCGGAACCGGCCCGACCGAGAACTCCATGCGTCGCGCCCTCAAACGCGCCCGGGACGGCGTCGCCCTCGACGTCTCCGAGGCGGCCGTACTGCTCCAGGCCCGCGGCGAGGCCCTCGACGATCTCGTCGCGTCGGCCGGCCGGGTGCGGGACGCGGGCCTGGAGGCGGCAGGCCGGCCCGGCGTCATCACGTACTCGAAGAGCGTCTTCATCCCCCTCACCCGGCTGTGCCGCGACAAGTGCCACTACTGCACCTTCGTCACCGTGCCCGGCAAGCTGCGCCGCGCCGGGCACGGGATGTTCATGTCGCCGGACGAGGTCCTCGACATCGCCCGCAAGGGCGCGGCCCTCGGCTGCAAGGAAGCCCTCATCACCCTCGGCGACAAGCCGGAGGAGCGGTGGCCGGAGGCCAGGGAGTGGCTGGACGCGCACGGGTACGACGACACCATCGCCTACGTCCGGGCCATCTCCATCCGCATCCTGGAGGAGACGGGCCTGCTGCCCCACCTCAACCCGGGCGTCATGACCTGGACCGACTTCCAGCGGCTGAAGCCCGTCGCCCCGTCGATGGGCATGATGCTGGAGACGACCGCGACCCGCCTGTGGTCCGAGCCGGGCGGCCCGCACTACGGCTCCCCGGACAAGGAACCCGCCGTACGGCTGCGGGTGCTGGAGGACGCGGGGCGTTCCTCCGTCCCCTTCACCTCCGGGCTCCTCATCGGGATCGGGGAGACGTACGAGGAGCGCGCCGAGTCCCTCTTCGCGCTCCGGAAGATCTCCCGCGCCTACCACGGCATCCAGGAACTGATCATCCAGAACTTCCGCGCCAAGCCGGACACCGCGATGCGCGGCATGCCGGACGCGGAACTCGACGAACTCGTCGCCACGGTGGCCGTCGCCCGGCACATCATGGGCCCGAGCGCCTGCCTGCAGGCCCCGCCCAACCTGGTCGACGACGAATACGAGCGCCTCATCCGCGCCGGCATCGACGACTGGGGCGGGGTCTCCCCGCTGACCATCGACCACGTCAACCCCGAGCGCCCCTGGCCGCAGATCGAGGAACTGGCCGACCGGTCGGCCGCCGTCGGCTTCGAACTGCGTGAACGGCTCTGCGTCTACCCGGAGTTCGTCCAGCGCGGCGAACCCTGGATGGACCCGCGGCTGCTCCCGCACGTCCGGGCGCTCGCCGACCCGGAGACCGGCCTGGCGCGCCCGGATGCCGTCGTCGAGGGGCACCCGTGGCAGGAGCCCGAGGAGGCGTTCGTCGCGTCCGGCCGTACGGACCTCCACACCACCATCGACACCGAGGGCCGTACGTCCGACCGCCGCGACGACTTCGACGAGGTGTACGGCGACTGGGGCGCCCTACGCGAGGCGGCCGCGCCCGGCATGGTGCCGGAGCGCATCGACACCGACGTCCGCCAGGCGCTGCGGGTCGCCGCCGACGACCCGACCCGGCTGACCGACGAGGAGGCGCTGGCGCTGCTGCACGCGGACGGCCCGGCGCTGGACGCGCTCACCCGCATCGCCGACGACGTGCGTAAATCGGCGGTCGGCGACGACGTGACGTACATCGTCACGCGGAACATCAACTTCACCAACGTCTGCTACACCGGCTGCCGCTTCTGCGCCTTCGCGCAACGCAGGACCGACGCCGACGCCTACACGCTCTCCCTGGACCAGGTCGCCGACCGCGCCCAACAGGCCTGGGACGTGGGCGCGGTGGAGGTCTGCATGCAGGGCGGCATCCACCCCGACCTGCCGGGAACGGCGTACTTCGACATCGCACGGGCCGTGAAATCCCGCGTCCCCGGCATGCACGTGCACGCCTTCTCCCCGATGGAGGTCGTGAACGGCGCCACCCGCACAGGCATGTCGATCAGGGAATGGCTCACGGCGGCGAAGGAGGCGGGCCTGGACTCCATCCCCGGCACCGCAGCCGAGATCCTCGACGACGAGGTCCGCTGGGTCCTGACCAAGGGCAAGCTGCCGACGGCGACGTGGATCGAGGTGATCACGACCGCGCACGAGCTCGGCATCCGGTCCTCGTCGACGATGATGTACGGCCACGTCGACCAGCCCCGCCACTGGCTCGGGCACCTGCGCACCCTGGCCGGGATCCAGCAACGCACGGGCGGCTTCACAGAGTTCGTGACACTGCCGTTCATCCACACCAACGCGCCGGTGTACCTGGCGGGGATCGCGCGTCCCGGCCCGACCATCCGCGACAACCGTGCGGTCACCGCCATGGCCCGCCTCCTCCTGCACCCGCACATCCCCAACATCCAGACCAGCTGGGTGAAGCTTGGCACCGAGGGCGCGGCGGAGATGCTCCGCTCCGGCGCCAACGACCTGGGCGGGACGCTGATGGAGGAGACGATCTCGCGGATGGCGGGTTCGTCGTACGGCTCCTACAAGTCGGTACGCGACCTGGTGGCCGTCGCCGCGGCGGCCGGCCGTCCGGCGAAGCCGCGGACGACGCTGTACGGCGAGGTGTCGGAGGAACGACAGCGGGCGGCGGCGGCCTCGGACGGGCATCTGCCGGAGCTG
This sequence comes from Streptomyces regalis, assembly GCF_001509475.1. Lineage (GTDB taxonomy): Bacteria > Actinomycetota > Actinomycetes > Streptomycetales > Streptomycetaceae > Streptomyces > Streptomyces regalis. The sequence goes on along the minus strand of NZ_LLZG01000354.1, from coordinate 33,161 downwards.
CTGCCGGTGCTCGACTGATGCCCATGCTCGACTGATGCCGGTGCCGGACTGAGGAGGACCGCCTCGCGGGGGTCGGTACGATGATCCGACCCCCGCTGGAGGGGTTCCGTGGGGTTCCGCGGCTTCCGTAGCTGAGGAGATGCGTGCCGTGCCTGCTCCCAAGGTCTGGGTGACCGGTCTGACGGTGGGAGCGATAGCCGCCGTCACCGTCCTCGCCGTGCAGGCCGACAAGGGGCCGCACCCGACGGCCACGGCGGCCCGCCCGAGCGCGTCGGCGTCGGCGGGCGCGAGCCCCGCACCGTCGAAGTCCACCGCACCCGTCGCCGTACCGGAGGGCTCGGGCACGGGACGCCGGATCGTCTACAGCCTCGGGCAGAAGCGGGTCTGGCTGGTCGACGCGAGCGACGCGTCCCGCCGTACCTTCACCGTCTGGCCGGGCACGGTGAGCCCGGACGTCGGCACCTACGCGGTGTCGTCGCGCACCATGGCCACCACGGGTTCGGACGGCGTGCAGATCGAGAACATCATCTACTTCGCCGCGAAGTCCGGCGTCTCCATCGGCTTCTCCAACGCCGTGGACGGCTCCTCGCCCCCGCCCGCCGACGGCAAGCAGACCGGCGGGGTCCGGATGCGCGCGGCGGACGGGGCGGCGCTGTGGACGTTCGGGGAGACGGGCACGACGGTGGCCGTCGTCAAGTAGCAGTCCGCCGCGTCCCTCTGCATCCTTCGATGTACTGCGGGGTCGACTTTGCTCATGACGATTCGGGCCGTTGCCGCCGTGACGATGAATCCATGACGCACACGGACGCGCGAGCCCCGCAGACACCGGCACTGGATTCCTCGCCCACCGGACGGCGACTGCCCCTCCTCGACGTACTGCGCGGAGCGGCCATCCTGGGCACGCTCATGACGAACGTATGGATCTTCACCGGTCCGGGCGGGGAGTGGGGAGCCCTGGAGTCCGGTTCGAGCGAGCTGTCGTTCGGATCACTCGCGGGAGCCGTGGAAGGCACCTTCAGTGTGCTGGCGAACGGCAAGTTCCTGTCGCTGCTGACGATCCTGTTCGGAGTCGGGCTGGCCATCCAGTACGCCTCGGCGGCGCGCCGCGGGCAGCCGTGGCCGGGGCGCTACCGGTGGCGGGCGCTGTTCCTGTTCGGCGAGGGCACGGTGCACTTCGTGCTGGTCTTCGCGTGGGACGTGCTGATGGGGTACGCGGTCACCGCGCTGCTCGTCGCCTGGCTGCTGACCCGCTCGGAACGGGCACAGCGGCGGGTGATGTGGTGGGCGGCGGGGATACACCTGACGGTGATCGGCCTGCTGACGGCGGCCCTGACCCTGGCCGGCACCGACGACAGTGATACAGGCGGCGACACCGGCGGCGGCGTCTCCCGCGAGGTCGTCGACCTGTACGCGCACGGCAGCTACCCGGACCAGATCGCCTTCCGCCTGGAGAACGCGGTCGCGCTCCGCATGGAGCCGGTACTGACCTTCTTCCTCCTGATCTTCCTCTTCCTCCTGGGCGTACGACTGTTCCGGGCGGGGGCGTTCGGCGCGGACGAGACGGGGCGGAGGCTGCGCTCCCGCCTCCTGCTGTGGGGCCTGGGCCTCGGACTGCCCCTCAACGTGGCGGCGACACTGGCCGGCCCCGACCTGTTCCTGATGGCCCGGTACGGCACCGCCCCGCTGCTGGCCCTCGGCTACATCGGCCTGATCGGCGCGCTGATGGACCGGGTACGGCGGCCGGGCCCGCTGATGACGGGCCTGACCTCCGTCGGCCGGACGGCCCTGTCCGGCTACGTCCTCCAGAACGTGCTGTGCGTGCTCGTCTCCTACGGCATCGGACTGGGCCTCGCCGAACGGCTCGGCGACACGGGCCCATGGTGGGTGGTGGGACTGTGGGCCGCGGTCTGCGCGGTCCTGATGGTGGGCTCCACGCTGTGGCTGCGGCGCTTCTCGACTGGGCCCCTGGAGGCGGTCCAGAAATGGGCCCTGCGCCACTGATACGTGAGGGGCGTCGGGGTGGTCATCGCGCCGCGTTCTGAAGATCGGTGGGGCGCGGGGAGCCCGTGGTGGGAGTGGGAGTGGGAGCGGAGGCGGCCGGGCTCGGCGTCGGCAGATCCCCCTCCGGGCGACGCACGCGGGTCAGATCGGCTCCGTCCAGCTGCACGTCCATCAGATCCGCCTCCCGCAGATCGGTGTGGTGGAGCGAGGCGCCACGCAGGTTCGCCTTCTCCAGGTCGGCGGCTTTCAACTGGGCGGAGTCGAGGCGGGCTTGGGACAGGTTCGCCTCGGTGAGCACGGCGTCGTTGAGGACGCTTTTGCTCAGGTTCGCCCCGGCCAGATCGGCGCCCTTGAGGTTCGTTCCTGTCAGCGTGGCGCCACGCAGGTCCGTGCCGGACAGTTTCGTGCCTTCCAGGTTGCCGTGGGAGAGGACCGCTCCGGCGAGGTTCGCCCCGCTCAGATCGGCCCGGTGAAGATCGACGCCGGTCAGTTGGACGCCTCTGAGGTCGATGGGGCGATCACCGTCGTGCGCGGGGTCGCGCTGACCGAGCACAGAGAGGGCCGCCTGGATGTCGGGAGCCTTGCCGGTCGTGGACGACTTCTTGGCGGCGCGAGTGCGGATGTACTCGGACAGGGCGTAGAGCACCGCCGGCTGCTGTCGCGGGGAGTCCTCCATGATGCCCTGCAGGGAGAAGATCGCGCCTCTGCGGATGTTGGCGGAGCCGTTGTCCAGCCGTTCCATGGCCTTGTCGTACCGGTCCGCGATCTGTCCCTGCTCCGAAATGGTCAGCTCTTCGGCGGCCTGCGTCACGGACACCCAGGTGAAAGCCAGTGTGGCGACCGCCGCGACCCCGGGGAGCATCAGCGCGACGAGACCCGCTCGCTGTCCCCACAGGGCCCCTTCCGCGGGCGGCCCCTGCGCCGGGCGGGAGGCGGCGCCGGTCCCGCGGCGCTCCGGTGCTCCGCGGCGGTGTCCCGGGCGATGCGCTCCCAGCGGGGCTCTGGCGCGCCGGCCGGCGGACCGGCCCGTCTGTGCCCGGCGTTCTGCGATCCGCCGCAGCTGTCTGCTCCGTGCCCCTGCTCGCGGTATGCCACTGGTCATGCCTGCCATTCGAACCGACGGCGGCCCGGAGAGGGGCGGATGTGGCTGCCGGGTTCACAGGATTCCCACTCATCCGGGCCGTCGGTCGTCAGGAGCGGTGGTTGTCAGGAGCGGTGGTCAGCCGGCGTCGGTCCGCTCGCCCTGCCCGAACGGCAGATGGTTGACGATCAGCACGACCCCGCTGAACAGGAACACCCGGGTCGCCGCGTCCAGCCCGTTCCAGTCCCCCGACTGCCACATCGAGAACCACTCACCACCGATGGCGATGAACCCGCCGCCGAACAGCAGCATCAGCATCAGCAGGCCGTAGGTGGAGAAGCGGCGGGCGCGCCGGTCGTCGCGGCGGAACCAGAGCCAGGTGCCGTATATGAGGACGAGGGCAGCGACGGTCTCCCAGACGATGATCGCGATGTACGCCGCGTCCTGAAGTCCCTTGCTGGTGACGGCTCTCCACATCAGGTCGTCGTCCTTGAAGGTCGTATCCATCGCCAGGACGTGCTGCACGAACTGCTGGTTCGTGCCGAAGTCGGTGATGTTACCGAAGGCGACGAGGGTGATGTAGAGGGCGACCGTCGCGGTGAGGAGGGTGGCGGCCAGGTGGAGGGCGCCGCGTGGGGGTGTCTTAGGCATGGTGGTCATCTTCCCTGTGCGGCCGCTGTGTTCGGTACCCATTCGGCCAGTGAGCGGCGATACGGTGTTCAGCTCAACGGACACCAGTCACGCGCTCACCCTGCCGAGGACCTTCATGCCCCACGCGCCCATGACGCCGGCCGAGTACTGGGACAAGTACAAGCCCCATAAAGGCCAGGGATCCCAACGGGCTCCAGAGGTGGACCGGTTCGACTGGGCCCAGTACCCGGGGCACGGGCCAGGCTCCGACTTCCTCGGCCACCCCCGCCGCGCGCTGGAGCTCGGACCGGCGGAGGGCAAAGAAGCCGCCTACCTGGCCCGGCACGGCGTGGAGGTGACCGGTGTCGACTTCTCCCCGGTTCAGGTCGAGCGGGCACGAGCCTGGTGGAAGGACATCGCCGGGCTGTCCTTCGTCCACGCCGAGGCCTGCGCCCACCTCTCCTCGACCTCCGTGGTTTACGACGCCATCTACTCGGTCTGGGGGGCCGTATGGTTCACCGACCCCGAAGACCTGTTTCCCCTCGTCCTCGAACGCCTGGCCCCCGGTGGCGTCTTCGCCTTCTCACAGGCCGAGCCCGCCTCAGGCTCCTACGGCCCCCAGCAGATGCGGGGAAAGTGGCTCGAAGGGCGGGAGCGTGATCTCACAGTGCTGCGCTGGCAATACGACCCGGATCTGTGGGCCGACATCCTCAAGCGGCACGGCTTCACCGAGATCCAGGTCCAGGTTCTCGAGGCCCCGGAGCCGGGGAACCTTGGCACGCTGATGGCCCGTGCAGTCCGGCCTGCGGGCGGACGACCCTGCCTCCCCCTGGATGGGCATGCGAAGGGGCCCGGAGGCACCTGAACGCCCCCGGGCCCGATCAGGCTTCCGATCAGTGGCAGTTCGCCCCGGGACTGCACGGCCCACATTTGCCGAAGTCCCGTTCCCAGAGTTTCCAGTCCACGTCGAAGCCGGTGTCGGCGATGATGTGCGCGGTGCGCTCGACCGAGCCGTCGTACTTGAATTCGATTTCCGGAATGTGCTCCAGGAACCTCCCGTCGAAGTTCTCGGCACAGAACTCGCGGTAGTTCTTGGTGTCCAGGATGAAGACGTGCACCGCCAGATCGACCAGGCGGCCACAGCACATCTCCAAGCCCTGGCCCCACTTCTCCATCGCTGTGATCAAGTACGAGACCGCAGCGCCGAACAGTCGATTGGCCATTATCTCGTCGACCGGGTGATCCCGCATCAGGAGCTGGATCTCCCGGTCCCACACGTCGCGCTTCACGTAATTCCGGGGATCGCGGACCTGGGTCTCCTCTGCTGCCGTCATTGTCTCCTCCACGGTGTCGTCCGCCCTCGGCCCAGAGCCGGGCCGATACTCGAACGACACCACCGGACATGGGCGTTCAGTGGTCAACTGCCTTGTTCAGCGCACCGTTTGCAGATGCTGCACACGCCGTCGACGGTCCGGGTGTGCGCTGGCTACCGTGGATTGGCCCGGCCCTCGGCCAGTGGGAGGCGCGATGCGCACCATGGACCCGCTGTGGAATTCCACCCAGGTCCGAACACTTGTCGAGTGCCAGGACCCTGGCGCGCTCATCCGCATGGGTCGGGTCAGTAGGGGCTGGCGGCAGGCCGACCTCGGGGTGAGGCTCGGCTGCTCGGCGTCCACCGTCTCCCGCATGGAGCAGCGCGGTAGCCGACCCGCGGACCTGTGCCTCCTGCGCCGGGCTGCTCAGGAGGTCGGTGTGCCACCGCACGTTCTTGGTGCGGCACTCGGATTGAACATGATGCAAGCCACTAAAGTGGCCGCCGATGGTCCACGCCGCGTCAAGGAGGACCCCATGCGCCGCCGGACACTGCTCGCGGCCGCCGGCCTGGTGGCCCCCGCCCAACTGCTCGCCAACGTGGACGATGCCCTGGCGATCACCCCTGACCCGACCGGCTCGACCGTGCCACTCGACACACGCCTCGCCCGAGCGCGAGCCTTGTTCGACGCGGGCCGGCACGCCGACCTTCTCGACGCGTTTCCCGGGCTCCTCGCTGACGCCCACGATGCGGCAAGGTCCAGGAGCGACCTCGCGCACGCGCGGCTTGCGTCCTGCTACTGTCTCGCAGCCCGTCTCCTCATCAAGATCGGCCGATATGAGAGGGCTCGCCTCACTGCGGACCGGGCCACCGTTTATGCGGAACTCTCCAGCTCACCGCTGGCGGCTGCAGCCGCAGCCCGGGAACTGAGCATCGTCCTGCGCCACCAGGACCAGCCCGACGCCGCACGACGCCTGATCGTGGATGCTGCAGTGAAGGTCGAGGCCACAGGGCTGACGACCGCTGCCAAGTCGGCGGCATACGCTCAAATGCTGTGCACTGCCTCCTACACCGCGGCACGGGCCGGTGACCGAGAGCAGGCACTGACCATGATCCGCGAGGCGTCCCGAGCTGCGAGCGGACTCCCACGGCAAGCTCCGGCCAGCCGGGTGTTCTCGCTCACCCCGGCAGCCGTCGACCTCTACGCCGTCGGCGTCCACTGGGCGCTGGGAGACGCCGGAACCGCCATTCAGGCAGGGCGGGCACTGCACCCGGATCAGTTTCCAACCGCCGAACGCAAGGGTCGGATGCACACCGACCTCGGCCGCGCGTGGTGGCAGTGGGGTAAAGCGGAACAGACAGCGACAGAATTGCTCTCCGCGCTCCGCGTTTCTCCCGGAGAGGTGCGCGACCGCCCGGCCATTCGGCAGATTGTCAGTGACCTGTCGGTACGGCACCCGAGAGTGAGCGGTGTCCGCGAGCTGGTTGCGGCGACGGGAGTTCAGCCGAGGTCCTGAAGGACCCTGCCTTCACGTACTCCTTGAACCAGAATGGTGACGGCACGGGGTCTGGGCGAGCAAACGAGGGGACACGCGGGTGGCGCAGGCGCGGCCGTCGATGCAGGAACTGATCCGGCAGCGCAGGCGGGCCGGCTTCGTGGGGCGGGCCGACGAGCGGGCCGCGTTCCGGAGGAACTTCGAGCTTCCGCCGGAGGACGAACGGCATCGGTTCCTGTTCCATGTGCACGGGAACGCAGGGGTCGGGAAGACTTTCCTCGTGCGGGAGCTGGAGCAACTCGCCCGCGAAAGGGGCGCGCTCACCGCGTACGTCGACGAGAGCGTGAGCAGCGTGCCGGAGGCGATGTCGGCGATCAGTCGCCAATTCGCGCGTCAGGGATACAGGTTCAAGGAACTGGAGCGGCTGCTCGCCGCGCACCGGGAGCGGCGTCACGAGGCTGAGGCGGCTGAACTCGCCACGCTGGAACCGGGGTCGGCCGGGCCGTCCGCGGGCAGCATGGCGGTGGCACGGGCCGGGCTGGTCGGGCTGGGGATGGTCCCCGGGGTGGGCTCTTTCGCAGGCGCTATCGACGCCTCTCAACTCGCCCAGAGTACCGACCGGTTACGAGCGGGACTGAGCGCGCGCTTCCGGAGCCAGGAGGACGTGCAACTGGTCCTGTCCCCGGAGCGGGTCCTCACACCGGTGCTGTTGAGCGCACTGTGCGACGCGGCGACCACGGCGCCTTGGACAGTCTTGTTCTTCGACACGTACGAGCGCACAAGGCCGTTCCTCGACGGATGGCTGCACGAGCTGATGACGAGCGACCGGCACGGCGCCCTGCCCGCCACGGTCGTCGTGGTGACGGCGGGGCAACACCCATTTGACACCGCTCGCTGGGGCGCCTTCGCCGACTTCATGACGGACGTACCGCTCGACCCGTTCACCGAGGCGGAGGCACGCGCGCTGTTGGCGGACAGAGGGGTCGTCGCCGAACCAGTGGTGGAGGAGGTGCTGCGCCTCACGGGTGGACTGCCCCTCCTGGTCTCGACCCTTGCCGAGCAGCGCCCTGCAGACCCGGGCGACATCGGCGACCCCGGCGCCACGGCCGTGGAACGCTTCCTGAAGTGGGAACAGGATCCGGCACGGCGGGCGGTGGCACTTACCTGCGCGTTGCCCCGGAGTCTGGACATGGATGTGTTCAGGGCCGTCGTGGACTGCCAGGACGAGGAGGCCGACGCGCTCTTCGGCTGGTTGCGAGGGCTGGCGTTCGTGGACGACCACGGTGATCGGCTGCGGTACCACGATCTGGTGCGGGAGCCGATGCTTCGGTTGCAGCGGCGGCTCTCACCGCGTGGCTGGGCCCGGCAGCAGGCGCGACTGGCGGAGGTGTTCGGGGAGTGGCGCACCGAAGCCGAGGCCGGCCGTGAAGCCCGCGAGCTGTGGGCGGACGAGGACTGGCTGGAGTTGCGGCTCGCTGAGTCGTATCACCTGTTGTGTGCCGGAGCACGCGGTGCGTTGCCGGACGTGCTGAAGGACGTGGTGATCGCCTGTGGAGAGGGTGAGGCGGTGGCCCGGCGGTGGGCGCGGACCCTGGCGCAGGCAGGCGCGGACACGGATGCGCAGGTACTTGGCACGTGGGGCAGCGACTTGCCGGAGGCGCTTGGGCGAGGAGGAACGCTCGACGCCCTGGGCTTGTTGCTCGCGCGGGGTGGCTTTGATGCGCGAGGAAAGGCGCAGGCCCATCGGCTGCGGGGTGTAGCACTGGGAAACCAGGGCGAAACCGCCGGCGCGCTGGTCGAGTTCGACCGTGCTGTCACGCTCGATCCGGAGCTGGCATCGGCGTACGTCGCCAGGGCGGCCGTGCGGGCACGAGCGGGTGACCTTGTCGCCGCCATTGCCGATCTGGATCGCGCCGACGAGATTGCGCCCGGCAGCGCAGTGGGCCTCAGCCTGCGTGGCGACTACCACCGTGTGACCGGAAACAGTGAAGCGGCCATCAGGGACCTGGACCGCGCGATTGAACTCGATCCGACCAACTGGTCCGCCTGGGCGGCTCGCGGGGTCACACGTCACCAACTCGGACAGCTCGACGAGGCGATGGAGGACTTGGACCGCGCTCTGGAGCTGGATTCGGGGTATGTCTGGGCCTTGGTGCGCAGGGCCCGTGTATGGCGCTCGCGCGATGACGGGATGCGACGCCTGGCCGACCTGGATCGTGCGGTCGCGCTGGCACCCGATGAGCCCTGGGTGCTGTGCGAGCGGGGCGACGCGTTGGTCAGCGCGAGCCGTCACGCGGCGGGCCTCGCCGATTACGACCGGGCCATTGAGCTCGATGGGGAGTACGCGTCAGGGTACGCGAGCCGCGGCGTCTGCCTAGGGCTGCTTTGGCGTCATGGTGACGCTATTGCGGACCTCGACCGAGCCATCGAGCTCAACCCCACCTATGTTTGGGCGCTGGGGCAGAGGTCGAGACTTCATAGTCAACTTGGTGCCCATGAACGGGCCCTGGCCGATGCGGATCGCGCAAAGGACCTACGTCCGGGTGATGCGTGGGTTCTCGCCCAGCGGGGTTGGGCATTGATCGGCCTGGACCGACTGGACGAGGCGCGCGAGGAGTTGGACCGCGCTCTCGAACTGAACCCGGACTACGTGTGGGCCCATACCTGGCGAGTGCGGGTTCTGAGTCGTCTCGGTCTCTGGAACGAAGCGCTGGCGGACGTCAACCGCCAAGTCGAGCTGATGCGGTCCAAGTCCTGGGCCAAGGCGGATCTCGCTCTGATGGACGAGGCGATCCAGGCACTGCGCGGCGCCCCGGACACCGAACGAGCCCGCATCACCCCGATCCTCACCCAACTCACCGAGACGCGGGACGCCGTTCGATCCCGGGTGGCGGAGTGACGGTCAGCGCCTTCCCGCGAATGCCACGAACTCGACCCACGAGCCGTTGGTGAACGCGAGCCGTGCGCCGTCCCGGTTCTTGGAGTCGCGGACGTGGACGGTGGGGGCGGTGGGGGCTATGGCGACCTCGACGCAGTCCGGTTCGTCGGTGCCGCTGTAGCTGCTCTTGAACCACGTCAGTGCGGTGGTGGTCATGTCTCTTCTCCCAGAAGTTTCTCGATGAAGGCCAGTGACTCCCGGGGGGAGAGGGCCTGCGCCCGGATCATTCCATAGCGCATCTCCATGACCTGGACTTCCCGGGGATCACTGATCACTCGGCCGTGCAGCTCTGCCGCCAGGTAACCCAGTGCTTTGCCGTCCCGAAGTTTCAGCACGCGGAACGAACCGCTCACGTACGCGTGGTCCGCTCGGCTTGTTGGCATCACCTGGATCTCGACGTGCCGCAACCTGCCGACCTCCAAAAGGTGTTCGAGCTGTTGTCGTAGCACCATCCTGCCTCCGACCGGCCGCCGCAGCGTGGCCTCTTCCTGGACGAAGGTGATGAACGGCCGGGGAACTCGCTCAAAGACGACCTTGCGCGCCATGCGTGCGGCGACGACCCGGTCGATGTCCTCCTCCGTGTGCGCGGGCCGCCGAGTCTCGTACAACGCCCGTGTGTACTCCGGGGTCTGGAGCAGACCGTGGATGTGAAGGGCGGTATAGGCGCCCATCTCGACGGACTCGTCCTCCAACTTCGCCAGATCCCGCACCTTCTTCGGATACCGAGCCCTCTCCACGTCCTCCTTCATCGCGGAGATCTTCCCGCCCGCCCCCACTGCCTCATCGGCCTTGTCCAGGAAGTCAGGCTTCGGGATGCGCCGCCCACGCTCCACCGACGAGACCATCTCCTCGCCGTACCCGATGGCGGCGCCCAGTTCTCCCTGCTTCATTCCGGCGGCCTCGCGCCACATCTTGATCTGCCGTCCGACCGCCCTGAGTACGGCCTCGGCCTCCTCGTCCTCCACCCTCGTCCCTCCCGACGTACGAGCAGTACGACCCGGACCTGTACCCGGACAGTCACGGTCCGTACCCGGGTCGTTGCTGTTCAGCGTAGGAACGGCTCGCCACGCTAAGTGACATGAGTCCGAAATCCCTCCCCCAAGTCACCTCTTTCACGCACCACTTCGCGGTTCAGCTGTCCGCGACTCGAAGAGGTGCTCGACTCGCTCGCCTCCTCACCGAGCGCCAACTCGCCGACTGGGGATGGCGTTTCGAAGGCGGGACGCATGTCGTGGCCGAGCTGGCGTCGAACGCCGTCCTCCACGGTCGCGTCCCGGGGCGGGACTTCCGGCTCGGGCTGAAGCTCCACCCCGACGGCACCCTCCGCATTGAGGTCACCGACGCCCGAGGCGACCGGATCCCGCGGATCCCCGGTCCGATCGCCGACGACGCGGAATCGGGCCGGGGTCTGCTGATCGTGGCGGCGTACGCGGACCGTTGGGGCGTCGACGAGGCGCCGGCCAACTGCAAGACCGTGTGGGCGGAATTGGCGCCGGATCGCGTGGACCAGTGACCCGGACGTGCCCGACGCCAAAGACAAAGAACCGGGGAAAGAACCAAACCCGCCCCACCCAGCCCGTCGACCACCGCACCCCTGGTCACCCGGTCGAGTGATCGCGTCGAATTCCGCTGGCGTGTCGGCGAATTGGTCAGGCAGCGTCGATCTCGGCGAAAACAGCCGCACACCAACTCGACGAACAACCGCACACAGCAAACGGCCCCCGCCGGGACTGCAATCCCGAGCGAGGGCCTGATCACCCAGGAAGAAGAGACCTTCCCGATGACTGAGCAGCACCTTAGCGCGCACGCACGCCTCCGGCCCGCCCGTTCCTCCCTCGGAGTTGCCCACGTGGACGAAAGCCATGACCAAGAGTTCACCGTCGTCGGAAACCATCTGGCCCAGCACGCCGAGCTGTCCCTGACGGCCATCGGGCTGGCGGTCCACATTCAGTCACTCCCGACCGGAAGCCTCGTCGGAATCAAGGCCCTCGCGGCGAAGTTCCCCGAGGGGGAGACGCGCGTCGCCTCGGCCCTGCGGGAGCTGGAGAGGCACGGGTATCTGTCCCGCACGAAGGAGCGCCTGCCGTCGGGGCGGATCGTGACGCGCACGACCTCGTACAACAAGCCCCAGGCGCGTACGACCCGCGCGACCCCCGCACCTCGCCGCGAACCGGCCCCGGACCTCAAGGAGCCGGAACAACCGGCCCCGACCGCACAGGCGCACATCCCGTCCGCACCCGACCTGCCCGCCCACCGCACGGCTCGCAACGTGCTCGTAGGTCTCCGCGTCCGCGACCCCCGCCTCCATCTCGCCGAGCACGATGTGCGCCGCCTCGCGCCTGCTGTAGCGACCTGGCTGGAGCGAGGCGTCGCCCCCGACGACGTACAGCGAACGCTCTCGGCGGGGCTGCCGCGGGAAGGCGTACGTCATCCGGCGCGCTTCCTGGCTCACCGCCTCGCCGCCCTCCTGCCTCCACCGTACGAGCCCGCCCCCGGGCCGGAGGCCGCCCGCCCCGACCCCCTCCAGAACTGCGACGGCTGCGACCGGGCCTTCCGGTCCTTGCAGCCAGGCCGGTGCCGGGACTGCCGCCCGGCCGGCGTGACGGCGGCGTAGAGACCCGGAAGTGAGCCCCGTGACAAGCGTTGCCCACGCACCGCTCCACCGACTCCGCCGGTACCGTACGAGGACCGAGTCACCCGCACCGGAGGTCACCGTGAGCGCCCAGACCGACGGCCCGTACGGACCGCTGATCCCCATGCCCGAGCTGACCCCGGACGCGCTGCGGGCCGCAGTGGCGCGTATCGCGCCGAGCAGGATCCCGGCCCTGACGCACCACCTCTTCGAGGCCACGACGAACGCCCAGCAGACGCAGAGCCTCGCACCGCTCCGGGCCTTCGTGCACTCCTGGGCCGTCTTCGTGGCGATCGAACGGCACCCGGACCGGGCCGCCCGGTTGCGTGAACTGGAGCAGCTCGTGGACGCGGGGGAGCAGGACCCGACGCAGGCCATCAACGAGATCCGCGCGATCAGGGAGGCCGCCGAGGCGGAGGCCGGGCTGTGACGGATTGGGCATGGCGCAGCAATGTCACTCGGTACGGGTGATAGCTGGCCACTCAGGATCACTCATGACCATTTCGGTCACACCTCGCATACCATTCCGCCCCCTGAACTGACCGTCCCCGGTCGATTACAGTGGCGAATCGTCGTACAGACGGACGCTGTCACGGGGAGGTCTTGGTGGGTGCGACAGTCGGCGCCGTCTGGGGCCGTACCGAACAGCAGGACTTCCGCAGCCGGGTGCGCGGCACGCTTCTGGGCGCGGCCGTGGGGGATGCCCTCGGTGCGCCGGTGGACGGGCTGGGGCTGGACGAGATCAAGGAGCAGTACGGCCTTGAGGGGCTCGTCGATCTCGGGGTCGGGTATGGCCGGCGCGGTGCCGTGACTCACCTCACGCAGCTCACGCTGTTCAGCGTGGACGGGTTGATAAGAGCGCAGGTCCGGCGGGACACCGGCGCCTGGCATCCGCCCACCGATCTGCACCGGGCGTATCTGCGCTGGGCCGCCACACAGCGGGACTGGGGTCCCGACGAGCGCCGTAAGGACGACGGGTGGCTGGCGCGGGAGGAGTGGCTGTACGCCCGCCGGGATCCCACCCGCGCGCTCCTGCTCGGCCTCGGTGACGAGACCATGGGCACGCTGGAGTCGCCCAAGAACGCGGCCGAGCTCGGGCCCGAGGCCGTCGCCCGTTCCGCGCCCTTCGGACTGCTCGTCGGCTGGGAGCCGCAGCTCGTCGTCCAGCTCGCCGTGGAGTGCGCGACGCAGACCCACGGCCATCCCATCGCTTACCTGGCGGCAGGCGCGTACGCCGTCATCGTGCACGGTCTCGCCTGCGGGGAGAGCCTCGACGGGGCCGTGCAGCGGGCGCTCGCGCTGCTCGCCCTGCGGCCCGGGCACGAACCCGTGTCGGACGCGCTGCAGCACGCGCTGGGCGCCGTACGGCAGGGCATGCCCACCCCGGCGCGGGTGGAGGAGCTCGCGGCCGACGGCTCGGCCGACGGGCTGCTCGCAGCCGCCGTGTACTGCGCCCTGGTCGGCGAGGACGTCCGCCACGGGCTGTGCCTCGCCGTGAACCACGACGGCCCGTCCGCCGCCGCGGGCTCCCTCACCGGCGGCCTGCTGGGCGCCCTGCACGGCGAGACGGCCCTGCCCCCGGCCTGGCTCGCCGAACTGGAGGGCCGCCCCACCATCCTCGAACTCGCCGACGACTTCGCCATGGAGATGACCCAGGGCCCGGCCCTGCACGGCCCCGCCGGATCGGCGCCGGGCTGGCTGGCCCGGTACCCGCGCGCCTGAGCAGATCCGGCCACGTGGCCGTGTGGGCTTCGTCCGGGTTGGCCGACTGGTACCTGCGCGGCTGAGCTGATCAGGTCTTGCGTGGCCGTGCCCCCTCTGCTCGGGTTGGCCGACCGGTACCCGCGAGGTTCAGCTCGGGGCCGCAGCCGCTGACACGGGCACCCGGGCCTCTCGGTGAACAGCTCACCTATCCGCGCTGCCACTCCTCAGGTACCGAGGGCCCCCCGGGTGCGAGGTCGGCGGCCTCACTCCAGGTGCCGCGACGACCACGACACCGGGCCTTCGAGCGGGTTCGTCGGCCGGAGGCCCCGGCAGTGGGCAACGGCAAAGGCGGCCACCCCGGGGTGGGAGTGGCCGCCCTTGTCCGCATGCCCTTGCCGTTCCTCAGTCCTTCGCGCGGACCACGTCCTCCATCGGGCCCGCCGGTGCCGGCACCGCTGCCGCAGCCGCGCCGTCCCCGTCGGTGTTGATCTTCTCGATGATCGCGAGCCGCTCCGGGGTGTCCTCCGGCTTGATGAAGCCGACGAGGATGTACAGGACCAGCGACACCGCCAGCGGGATCGAGACCTGGTACTGGAGCGGGACGCCGCCCTCGATCTGCCAGCTGATCGGGTAGTTGACCAGCCAGAAGGCGAGCAGACCCATCGACCAGCTGGTGAGCGCGGCGGTCGGGCCGGAGCGGCGGAACGGGCGCAGCAGGCCCAGCATCATCGGGATGGCCATCGGGCCCATGAGGCCGGCGACCCACTTGATGACGACGGTGATGATGTCGCCGAAGGTCGGGGAGTTGACCTGCGTCGCGGCGGCCATGGACAGGCCGAGGAAGACGACGGTCGTGATGCGTGCGACCCGCAGGCCCTGCCCCTCGCTCCAGGCCCGCGCCCTGCGCCACACCACCGGCGCGCAGTCCCGGGTGAAGACGGCGGCGATCGCGTTGGCGTCGGAGGAGCACATGGCCATCGTGTGCGAGAAGAAGCCGACGATGACGAGGCCCAACAGGCCGTGCGGGAGCAGCTGTTCGGTCATCAGGCCGTACGAGTCCGAGCCGTCCCCCTTCTCCGACGTGACCAGCAGCGGCGACATCCACATGGGGAAGAAGAGGACCACCGGCCAGACCAGCCAGAGGATCGCCGACAGGCGTGCCGAGCGCTCGGCCTCGTACGCGCTGGCCGTGGCCATGTAGCGCTGGGCCTGGTTGAGCATGCCGCCGTTGTACTCGAAGAGCTTGATGAAGAGGAAGGCGAGGAGGAAGACCGTGCCGTAGGGGCCGACCAGCGGCTCACCGTGGCCCTGCAGCTCCGGCCGGTCCCAGGCGTCGAAGAAGCCGATGCCCTTGTCGTCCAGCTTCATGACCACGGCGACGAACATCGCGACACCGGCCAGCAACTGGATGACGAACTGGCCGAGTTCGGTCAGCGCGTCCGCCCACAGGCCGCCGATGGTGCAGTAGACGGCCGTGATGGAGCCGGTGATGAGGATGCCCTGGTTCAGCGAGATGCCGGTGAACACGGACAGCAGCGTCGCGATGGCCGCCCACTTCGCGCCCACGTCCACGATCTTCAGCAGCATCCCGGACCAGGCCAGCGCCTGCTGGGTCTTCAGGTCGTAACGGTTCTTCAGGTACTCCAGCGGGGAGGCCACATGAAGCCGTGAGCGGAGCCGGTTGATGCGCGGCGCGAACAGCTTGGAGCCGATGGCGATGCCGAGCGCGATGGGGAAGGACCAGGTGACGAAGGACGTGACGCCGTAGGTGTAGGCGATGCCCGCGTACCCGGTGAACATCACCGCGCTGTATCCGGACATGTGGTGCGAGATGCCGGACAGCCACCACGGCATCTTGCCGCCCGCGGTGAAGAAGTCGCTGACGTTGTCCACCCGCTTGTGCGACCAGACGCCGATCGCCACCATCACGCCGAAGTAGCCGATGAGCACGGCCCAGTCGAGACCGTTCATGTGCGCCCTCCCAGGGTTCAGCCCGGCGCTCATCCTGGGCGCTGTCGCGTGAACACGACAAGTGAGCGTAAGGTCAAGGGGAGGTAAAAGTGTTCGTCATGAGGGTCTGCGTTCATCCATGTGAACTCATCGCATCAGCTCCCCCGCGTTGACCAGCAACGACTGCCCCGTGAGGGAGCGTGCCCTGTCCGACGTCAGGAACACCACGGTGTCCGCCACATCGCCGTCCGTGGCGAGATCGGGCAGCGCCATCCGTCCGGTCAGCCGTTTCAGCACGTCGGCCTCAGGTACGCCCTCGGTCTGGGCCGTGAACTGGACGTACGCCCGCACCGGAGGCCCCCACATCCAGCCCGGCAGTACGGTGTTCACCCGGATCCGGTACCGGCCCAACTCCCGGGCCAGCGAGTACATCGCACTCGTCAGCGCCCCCTTCGACGCCGCGTACGCCGCCTGCCGCACCTGCGAAGGGGCGGCGACCGAGGACTGGGTCCCGATGAACACGACCGAGCCCCCGCGCTCCTTGAGGGCCGGCAGACAGGCCCGTGTCATCCGCAGCGACCCCAGCAGGTTCACGTCGATCACCGACTGCCAGGTGGTGAAGTCGGCGTCCTCCAGCCCGCCGAAGTAGGAGTCCCGGGCCGCCACATGGACCACCCCGTCGATCCCCCCGAACCGCTCCCGCGCGAGCGCCGCCAGCGCCTCGCACTGCCGCTCGTCGGTGATGTCGGTCGCCCGGTACGCCGTGTGCGCCCCGTGCGGATCGATCTCGGCGGCGCTCTTGGCGAGGTTGGCCTCCGTGCGCGCCCCGAGGACCGCGTTCCCGCCGTCGCGCACCACCGTGGCGGCGACCTGGTGACCGAGCCCGGCGCCCACCCCCGACACGACGACGGTCTTGCCCGCGAGCAGTGACATTCCGCTGCCTCCCGACTCTGGACGCACTATCTGACGGCCCGTCAGAGTATGGGTGACCGCAGGAAAGGGGAACCGCATGAGCGAGGACACCCGCAGCGAGGCGTACGCCGAACTGGCCGCCGTCGGCCCGTACGGAGTCCACCCGGGCCACGCCCTGATCACCATGGTCGAACCGCACCCGGGCCACGAGTACGCCTACAACCGCTGGTACGAGGACGACCACTACTACGCCGGCGCGATGGCCATGCCCTGGATGTACGCGGGCCGAAGGTGGGTGGCGACCAGGGACCTCCAGCTCCTGCGCTACCCCGAGAAGTCGGCGATCGCCCAGCCCGTCACCGCCGGCTGCTACATCTCGACGTACTGGATCACCGCGGGCCGCTACGACGACCACATGCGCTGGACGGTCGCCATCAACAAGCGCCTCAACCGCGACGCCCGCGTCTACCAGGACCGCACCCACGTCTTCACGGCGTTCCAGGACCACGAGGCGACGGTGTACCGCGACGGCGCGGCGGGCCCGCGTGACTTCCACGCCCTGGACCACCCGTACGCGGGCCTGGTGGTGGAGGTCATCGACGCGGACTCACCGCAGCAGCGCACCGAGCTGCTGGAGTGGCTGCGCACGCGGCACCTGCCGAAGCGCCTGGCGGGTTCCCCGGCCGCGATGGTGACAATCTTCCGGCCCACGCCGCTGCCGCTGGACCGCATGTCGTACGTCAAGCAGGTCGAGGGGGTCGACACCCGCCTGACGCTCCTGTGGTTCCTGGAGGCGGATCCGAGGGAGTGCTGGCAGGGGCACTTCGCCGGCCTGGACACGGTGGTCGAGGAGTCGGGGCTCGGGCGGGTGGAGCTGGTGGCGCCGTTCATCCCGACGGCGCCGGGGACGGACCGGTATGTCGCCGACTTGCGCTGATCAACGCCGGTCAGGGCATCTCCTCCGGACACGGAGTGCCCCGCGACACGGCGTAAGGCGCCGCCAGGCGATACGTGCCCGCCTTCGGGGCCACCAGCATCGTCCACCGGTCACCCATCGCGTCCTCCTCCGTCTCCCTCAGGCAGCCGTTGACGTTGTCGTACGACTTGGGCTCGCCCTCGGGCCGGTTCTTGGAGGCCTCCGTCTCCTGCGGAGGATCGAACTTCGTGCCCTCTTCGTCGACGAGGCTCAGCCACGGCGAGTACGGGATGCGGATGAGGATGCGGCCCGGCTTGCTCACCCGCATCGTCATCTCGCCCTGCTCGGCCCGCTCCACGACGGCGTTCGGCTCAGCGAGCGGCGTCGGGTTGGTCACTTCGAACAGCTGCCAGTTCGCGTCGCCCCAGACCTGCTTGAGATACGGCATCCCGCGCTGCACCAGCTCCCGCTCGCGCTCGGCACCGGTGGGGTCCGGCTCGTCCTTCGGCAGCACCACGAAGTGCACGGCCCACCGCTTGAGCCACACGTGGTAGTTCGCCGAGTTGAGCGTGCCGTCGTAGAAGAGCGGGTTGCGCTTCATGTCGGCCTGGCGGAGCCAGCCCCGGGCCAGATTGACGTACGGCGCGAGCGCGGAGGCCTCGCGATGGGAGCGGGCCGGCACCACCTCGACACGGCCCTTCTCCGCGCCGACCTCCTGCAACTCGTTCACCAGCGGAGTGAGCTCACGCGCCCATGAGGCCTCGGGGGCGGCATGGATGATGTCGTCGACCGTCTTGAAGCCGATCCACCCGCCGAAGGTGACCAGCGCCAGCACAGCCGTGTACCACTTGCGTGAGCGAGGCACCGTGAACGGCAGCGCCGCCACCAGGGCCGTCCCGGCGAACAGCATCGCCAGCCGCGTGATGTTCGAGCCGATCTGCGAGCTGAACACCCAGACCAGGACGACGGACAGACCGTAGACCGCGGACACCAGCCGGACCGTCTTCCACTCCTCGGGGACGGTCAGGAAGGTCACGGCCGCGAGCAGCAGCGGCAGCAGCATCGAGCCGATCACCATCGGCTGGGTGCCGGAGAAGGGGAACAGCAACGCCGACACGGCCACCACGGCGGTCGGCGCGATGCCCAGCGCCCAGGCGCCCGGACGCCGCTTCTGCAGGAACAGCGCCACCGCCACGAGCCCCACGAACAGCCCCGCCACCGGCGACGACATGGTCGCCAGCGCGGCCAGTGGCGCCGCGCACAGCGCCTTCGCCCAGCGTTTGTAGCGCCAGCGGTGGGGCCAGCAGAACACCACGGCGACCGCGCCCAGCGCGAACATCATGCCGAGCCCGAAGGTCACCCGCCCGGAGATCGCGTTGCACACCAGCCCGAAGACCCCGGCGAGCGCCGCCCACAGTGCGGTCTTCACCGTGGGCGTCCCCCCGTCGGCGCGAGGCCGGGAGTGGGGGAGGCTGCGGATGAGGACGAGCGTCAGCAGGCCGGCCGTGATCGTCCCGGCGATCATCATCGTCGTACGGACACCGAGGACCGACATCAGGTACGGCGACACGATGCTGTACGACACCGGGTGCAGGCCGCCGAACCAGGCCAGGTTGTACGCCGAGTCCGGATGCCGGCCGACGAACTCGGCCCAGGCGTCCTGGGCCGCGAGATCGCCGCCGCTGCTTGCGAATGTGAAGAACCAGATGACGTGGAGGAGCCCGGCCAGAGCCGTGATCGACAGCACCGGATGGCGCAGAAGGCGCTCACGCAGGGTGAGGAGGACGGTGCTCAGACGCGAGGGCGGTCTGTTCTCCGTAGGGCTTTGACGGTCTTCCCGGCGTGGCGCGGGCACGCGTATTCGCGGACCGGCTCCCCGTCCCGGATCGGCGTCGTCGGCGCGTGTCGGCTCCGCAGTGGCCACCTTTGAGGCACTCCCCGTGCTGTCCCGTCTGCTCTTCTGGCTGCCTTCTGTTCCGGCCGCGTCCCGTTTACCGCGTGTTCTCGGCCCTGTCCCGGAAGGTTCTCCGGCCGCGCCTTGTGAGCGACGACCTGCCCGTTTCGTGACGCTAGCACGCAGCCCGCCGACGAGCGCCGTCGGCGGGCTGCGGTGCGATGCCGCTGTGCCGTCCCGCCTC
The DNA here is from genome assembly GCF_001509475.1 of Streptomyces regalis. Classification (GTDB taxonomy): domain Bacteria; phylum Actinomycetota; class Actinomycetes; order Streptomycetales; family Streptomycetaceae; genus Streptomyces; species Streptomyces regalis. Next base: position 13,451 of record NZ_LLZG01000354.1, on the reverse strand, counting down.
AGGCGATGCGGGTCAGCTTGTCCGTGAAGCCCGGTTCGGTGAGCTCCGTCTGGAGGGCGACCGGGATCTTGACGGCGCCGCTCGTGCCGTCACCCACGGTGAGCGTGCCCACCTTGGTGCCGGCCTTCGCGGTGTTCGGTACGGCGTCGGAGGCGAAGGTCAGCTCGACCTTCAGGCCGGGCCAGCCGACCGCCGTGACGTCCTTGGTGGCGACGACCGGGGTGCGGCCGCCGAGGCCGTCGTCGACGTATCCGACGACGTCGCCCTTCTTCAGCAGCGTCGCCGACTTCAGGGCGTCCTGCGCGGCCCGGATCAGCTGGTCGCCGGAGTCGAGAGCGGCAGCGAGGATGCCGCCGCCGGCGTCCGGCTGGCGCACCACGGCGCCGATGATGGTCCGGGTCTCGCCGCCGACCTCCTTCTTCGCGGCGAACACGAGGTTGCCGAGGGCGGAGGTGGTGGTGCCGGTCTTGATGCCGACGACATTGTTCTTGCCGACCAGCTGGTTCCAGTTGCCGTGGTTCCTGCCCTTGTAGTCGTCGTACGACATCATCGCGGCGACCTCGCGGAACGCGGGCTCCTTCATCGCCGCCTTGGCCAGCTTCACCTGGTCCACAGCCGTGCTCACGGTGGTGTTGTTCAGACCGGAGGGGTCGGTGTACGTCGTGTTCGTCATGCCGAGTTCCTTGGCGGTGGCGTTCATCTTCGTCACGAACGCCTTCTCGGAACCGGCGTCCCAGCGGGCGAGCCGGCGGGCGATGTTGTTCGCGGATGCGATCAGTACGCTCTCCAGGGCCTCGCGCTGGGTGATCTTGTCGCCTGCGGTCACGTCGACGGTCGACTCCTGGCCCGCGTCCGACTGGTCCTCGGCGGCCTGGTCGATCTCGATGTCCGGGCCCTCGGCACCGCTCTCGAGGGGGTGCTCGCGCAGGATGAGGTACGCGGTCATGACCTTGGCGACGCTGGCGATCGGGACGGGCTTCTGGTCGCCGGAAGAGCCGAACGTGCCGAGGCCGTCCACGTCGAGCGCGGCCTGGCCTTCGGCGGGCCACGGGATGTCGACCTTGCTGCCGTCGAACGTGTAGGTGTCCTCGGCGGTGAGGTCGAGGGTGGGGGCCGGGAGCGGGCGTACGGACTGGACGACCCCGAGGATGATCACGAGCAGGAGGACCAGGGGGGTCCAGATCTTGACCCGCCGGATGATCGTGCGGACGGGGGTGTCCGGGGGCCGAGGCGTGTTCGTCAGCTCGGCGAGCAGGTCGAGCGGCGGCTTGGGCGGCAGCGGCTGCTGGGTGGTGCGCTCGGGGCCGACCTGGGGGACGGCGGCGGTGACGTCGGCCGGGGCCTTCCGGGGGTTCGGGGCCTTGGGGGTGTCCTGGCGGATGTCCGGCTTGAGCGCGACGAATTTGCTGGTGCGCTCGGCGGGGGCCTCGGGCTGCCTGGGGGCCTTGAGGGTGGTGGTGGGCTGGTCGACGGGGGGCTTGGCGGGGCGTACGGCCTTGAAGACGGCGGTCGGCTGATCGACGGGCTTGGCCGGGGGCGCGGCGGCGTCCTGTCCGGCCTCGGCTTCGCCTTCGGCCCCGGTGTTCCCACCCGCACCGCCCGTGCGGCTCTCGTCGTCGGGTGCGGGTGGCCCTTGAGGGGCGTCCTCGCCGTCGGCGGCTGCCGGCGCGTCGTCCTCGGCGTCGGTGGGCTTGTCGGTGCGGCTCGCAGCGGTCTCGGCCTTCGATGCCGACCCGGCAACCGCGCCGTCCCCGGCTCCGTCGGCCTCGTCGCGCGCGTCGGCGTCCTTGGTGCCCTCTTCGGTGGTGTCCTCGGAAGCCACCCAAGCCGCCACAGCCACCCTCAGCCGATTATCACCCGGCGCGGCAGCCTTGCCCTCGGCACCCTGCGAGCCCTCGCCCGCGCTGTCCTCGGCGTTGTCAGCCTTGGCTTGCGTGTCCTTGGCTTCGGCGTCGGGGCCTTCGGCCGCGCTGCCTTCGGCGTTGTAGGTCTCGGCCTGCGTGCTCGCGGTGTCTGAGTTTTCGGCGTTTGCGCCAGCGGCGTTACCGGTCTCGGCTTGCGCGTCCTCGGCGTTGTCGGCCTCGGTATCCCGGCCTTCGGCCGCGCTGTCCTCGGCGTTGGCGACTTCGGCCTCGGCGCTGCCGGCGTTGGAGTCTTCGGCGTCCTCGGTCTTGGCCTGCGCGTCCTCGGCGTTGTCGGCTTCGGCCTCGGCGCTGCCGGCGTTGGAGTCTTCGGCGTCCTCGGTCTTGGCCTGCGCGCCCTCGGCGTTGTCGGCTTCGGCCTCGGCGCTGCCGGCGTTGGAGTCTTCGGCGTCCTCGGTCTCGGCTTGCGCGTCCTCGGCGTTGTCGGCTTCGGTCGGCTTGCGCGTCCTCGGCGTTGTCGGCTTCGGCCTCGGCGCTGCCGGCGTTGGAGTCTTCGGCGTCCTCGGTCTCGGCTTGCGCGTCCTCGGCGTTGGCGACTTCGGCCTCCGCGCTCCCGGCGTTCGAGCCTTCCGCGTCCGCGTCCGCGTCGGCGTCGGCGGCGTCGTTGGTCTCGGCCCGCGCGCTCTCGGCGTCGTCGGCCTCAGCGTCAGGGCTCCCAGCCGCGCTGCCCGCGGTGCTCTCACTCACAGCCTGGGCGTTCCCGGCGGCCGTGTTCGCAGCCTTGGTGTCGTCGGTGTCTGTGTTCGCAGCGTCGGTGTTCCTGGCGGTCGTGTTCGAGCTGTCGGCGTCGCTGGCGCCCCCGCCCCCCACGCTCACGTCCTCGCCCTCCCGGGCCCCCGTCTCGGCCCCGTCGGTCTCCTCCAGCTTTGCCCTCACGGCCTCCAGCTCGCGCCGGGACAGGATCCTGGTTGCTGTGTCGACGCCGCCGCGCGGTGTGGCGCTGTCGCGTGCCACCGCCAGTCGAGGGTCGCGCTTCTCACGGGTGTCGGCTGCGCGCGTGCCGTCGGATTCGGGAACCGGACCCGTGCTCCCCGACGTCGGTTCTGCCGACGACTCGCGCTGCTTCGACCTGTCGGGGGACTCGCCCGCCACCGATGCCTCCTCCATGTGCCGCCGCACGCCCTCCGTGCGTCTGCCGAACCGTGAGCCGTCGCCCGGACACCGTGCCCGCACGACCCCCCGTGCCGCCGCTTGAACCATGTACCAGTGTCCTGTGCGCGGCCCTCAACTTCTGCGGTAGACGAGAACGACATACCTACTGGTTCCCTCACGAACCGGTCACGCACCCTCGACAGATGAATGTGAGAGGGGTCACCCTGTCTTTCATCCACGCGGGGAGGCATGGATGGGCAGGAGCCGCAGAACACTTCCGGAAGAGCTTCTGCTGCTGGCGTTGGACCCGGCCACGGGTACCACCGCGCAGCCGCAGTCGCTCGACCTCGGTCTGGCCGGAGCGCAGCTAGTGGAGCTGGCGCTGGCCGGACGGATAGCCCCAGACGGGGATCGTATCGCCGTGGTGGCACCACGGCCGACTGGAGATCCGACATTGGACTGCGCATTGGAGTTGCTGCGAAGGCGTGGCGCTCCCGTGCGTGCCGTCCACTGGATTGGCGGGCCACGCTTGGGGCTCCGCCAGACCTACCTCTCGCATCTGGAGCGGTGCGGCATGGTGCATGCCGTGGCGGGCCAGATGTGCGGGGTGTTGCCGACGACTCGCTATCAGGCGACGGACAACGAGATCAGCCGGGAGATCAGGGCCCGGCTGGATTCAGCGATCCGCACCGGCGTACCGCCGGACCCGCGGACCGCGGCGCTCGCCGCCCTGGCACACGCGGTCGGCCTCGGCAAGCACCTGTATCCGGGGAATGAGGGGCGATCCTCTCGTTCTCGGCTGCGGGACCTGATCAGGCATGACCCCATGGGCGGTCTCGTCGCGCACGCGGTGATGGACGTCCAGAACGGCGTGGCGGCACAGCCGCGCCGCAGCCCGGCCCCGGCCGGCCGTCAGGCCGCCCCCGGAGGCAGGGCCGCAGCGGAACCCGCCCGAGGCGTTCCGGTGCAACCGCGCCGCGGATCCATGGCGCGTGTCGTGGCCCACTGAGCCGCAGTCCCACGACCCGCACCAACAGGTCCAGCGCATGCACCATCTGGTCCACCCGTTCCACCCGTTCCACCTGATCCACCCGTTCCGCAAGCTGCTTCACACGCACGCCACGTGCAGCGCCGCACCGCAGTCCCCAAGACCCGGTACGGGAGCCGCTGGTCCGCGCGGGGCGACGGGACCGTACGTCCGGACGACGACAGGTCCCGCCGCCCCGCGCGGCCGTATTTGCCGGGGGTGTCCCCGAACTGGCGTGTATCCAGCGCATATCCACCGTTTCCCAGCGGTAGTAAGCACCTTGGTGGCAGTCTGCTCAGCAGCAGATACGCAAAGTGGCAATCAGCAGTCACGCAGCCGGAGGTGCACGTCCCGTGGCGTCCAATGTCAATCCCACCGTCAGGCGACGCCGGCTGGGCCAGGAGTTGCGCCGGCTCCGCGAACTCAAGGGCATGACGGCCGAAGAGGTGGCGGAGCGGCTGCTGGTCTCGCAGTCGAAGATCAGCCGGCTGGAGAACGGGCGGCGCAGCATCAGCCAGCGCGACGTCCGCGATCTGTGCGGGGTCTACGAGGTGGAGGACCACCGCATCGTCGACTCGCTCATGCAGATGGCCAAGGATTCGCGGCAGCAAGGGTGGTGGCATTCCTTCGGCGACATCCCGTACAGCGTCTACATCGGGCTGGAGACGGACGCGGCGAGCCTTCGGGTGTACGACCCGCAGGTCGTCCCCGGGCTGTTGCAGACCAAGCAGTACGCGGAGGCCCTGATCGCCGGGGCGTTGCCGGAGACGCCGCCCGCCGAGGTCGAGAAGCGGGTCCAGGTGCGTATGCGCCGACAGGAACGAATCTCCACTGAGGAGAACCCGCTGCGCCTGTGGACCGTCTTGGACGAGGCCGCCCTGCGCCGCGTCGTCGGCAACCGCTCCCTCATGCGTGACCAGTTGGAGCAGCTCGTCGAGCAGTCCCAACTGCCGCACGTCACCGTGCAGGTGATCCCCTTCGAGATGGGCGCGCACCCGGGCCTCAACGGGCAGTACGCGATCCTCGAGTTCCCGGACGCGGCCGATTCCAGCGTCGTCTACATCGAGGGCGTGACCAGCGATCTGTACCTGGAGAAGGCGAACGACGTCCAGAAGTACAGCGTGATGTACGAGCACCTGCGGGCGCAGGCCCTGAACGTGGAGCAGTCACGGCAGTTCATCGCGGACATCGCGAAGGAGTACGCGCGCTGATCACCGCGCCGAGCACCGCGCCGATCACTCGTCCGGGGGACCATCCCGGCCGGAGAGGCGCGGTACGGTACACCTTCTCCAGGCCGGGATGGAAGGCTCCACTGGAATATGCCATCCAGTCGAGTGAATAGTCGCTTCGTAAGCCGATGTTGGCTAGTAGCGTCGATCACGCCACCCAGCAACAACGTTGGCGTGAATCGCGCGGCGAGGTCCGGTTCAGTCCGGACGGGCAGCGCGGTGACAGCAACTCACCATCTGGCAGTTCGGAGCAAACATGGCAATTCGTCAGGGTGCCACGGACACGTGGACCAAGTCCTCGTACTCCACAGGGAACGGCGCGTGCGTCGAGGTCAAGTCGCCGCTCACAGCGGCCATGGCGGTACGGGACTCCAAAGTTCCCGAGGGCCCGATCCTGGCGTTCCCCGCGAACGCGTGGAACACCTTCGTGGCGTCGGTCAAGGCGTGAGGGGCGAGGCTGTCTGATCCTCACCCCCCGGCCAACCGCACGATCAACAACTGCACAAGCACTACAGCAAGAGCCCTCTCGACCAGCCCGCCGTCCTTGCCGAGAGGGCTCGGCCGTGCCCCGGATCACCTCACGGGGAACGCCACATCGCACGCCGGGTCCTCAGCCCCCGCCGCGTCCCAGTCCGCGAAGTACACCTCCCGGCACGGGCCCGCCTGCCACAGCCCCTGCTTCGGGATCCACTCCTCCACCGCCTCGAAGGCGGCCAGGATCTGCGGATGGGCCACCTGCGCCTTGCTGATCCGGGTATAGGCGAGCCGCTGGGCCGGCTCCACCCGTACCTTCATCTCCCGCGCACGGCCCTGCCGCTCGACCCACGCCCGGGCCGCCGCCTCGTCGGCCACCGGCACGCACGCCTCGGCCGGACCGTCGCTCTCCTCCGACACGTCGGAGTGGTACACGACGAACGGCGCCGCGGTGATGCCGCCGCACTCCCGCGCGCCTTCCTCAAGGCGCCCCAGCGACGCGCCGATCCACGCGGGCAACTCGCCCGCCAGCACATGCCGTGTCTCGGTGATCAGCACCTGTTCGGGCACATCCACCGTCTCGACCACGAACTTCCCGTACATCTCGGAGCTCCTCCCCGACAGTCGTCCACGGAGGTACTCGGCGAGTGTCCGCTGCCCGGCCACCCGCGCCTCGACGTCCGCCCAGTAGGCGGTGAGCCGGTCCGCCGCCGCGGCCCCGTCCGGCGCCTCGACGACCTCCGCGACCCGCGCGAGCGGCATGTCGAGTTGGCGCAGGCGCGCCACCAGGCGGGCGCGCTCGACCTGGCCGACGCGGTAGTAGCGGTAGCCGCTGACCTCGTCGACGTGCGCGGGTGGCAGCAGCCCGAGGCGGTCGTACAGGCGCAGCGCCTTGGCCGACAGTCTCGCCCGCGCGGCGAACGCACCGATGGTGAGCAGTTCGTCGTCCACGGCCTCATCCTCCGTCACCGGGCGGCTCTTGCGCCCGGTGCGAAGGACGTTCCGCCCTGCCCCAGGGGCAAGGTCAACACCGGCTAGGCGAGGGTGCCCTCCACCGCGGCCACGATCTCCGCGGCCTCCGGCTCGGTCTGCGGCGAGAAGCGGGCCACGACCTTGCCGTCCCGGCCGATCAGGAACTTCTCGAAGTTCCAGCGGATGTCCCCGCTGTGCCCCTCGGCGTCGGCGAAGCCGACCAGGCGGTCGTAGAGCGGGTGCCGGCCCTCGCCGTTCACCTCGACCTTCTCCGTCATCGGGAAGGTCACGCCGTACGTCGCCGAGCAGAACTCGGCGATCTCCTCGGCGCTGCCGGGCTCCTGGCCGAGGAACTGGTTGCAGGGCACGCCGAGCACGGTGAAGCCGCGCTCCGCGTACTGCTCCTGGAGCTTCTCCAGGCCCGTGTACTGCGGGGTCAGGCCGCACTTGGAGGCCACGTTCACGACGAGCACGGCCTTGCCGGCGTACTGGGAGAGGTCCGCGGAACCGCCCTTCAGGGCGCCGATCTCGACGTCGAGGGGGGATGCGTTGATGTCAGCAGTCATAAGCGGATGCTAGCTCCGGTAGGTGCCGGGTCCGGGGGCAGGTCCGGCCGCCTTCACGAGCACCTCCCCGGCCGCCGTACGCGAATACAGCACCGAGCGCCCCGCCCGCCGTCGCTCCACCAGCCCCGCGTCCAGCAGCACCCGCAGATGCCGCCCGACCGAGCCCAGCCCCTGCCCGGTCACGGCGACCAGCTGGGTCGTGCTCAGCGGGGAGTCGAGGAGTACCAGCACCGCAGCTCGCCCGCTCCCGAGCAGCGCGCCCAGGCTCGCCGGAACCGCCCGCGCGCCGGGGTCGGTGAGGGCGCCCGCGCACGGGTAGATGACGGCGTAGCGGTCGGGCTCCTCCCAGGAGACCCAGCCGCCCTTCGGGGTGATCGGGACGAAGACGAGTTCGGCGCCGGAGATCTCGCGGGGCGGGTACTCGTGCAGGTTCACCTGGAGCCGGTTGTCGCCGAGCCAGCGGGTCCGCCCGGGCCGTAGCGAGTCCAGTACGGCCGCCCAGCCGCCCCGGCTCACCTGCGCGGTGCGCGCGACCACATCGGCCTCCAGGACACGTCGGCGCCGGTCCCAGTCCGGACGTACGGCCTCGGTCCAGACGTATTCGAGGAGTGCCGCGGCCCGTTCGGGGAGGTCGTCCCGGTCCAGTACGGCGGGGAGGGGGCCGGCGAGGGCGACGGTGAGGTGGGCGCGGGCCCGGCCGGGGTCGGCCGCGCGCACCCGTGCCACGCCCTCCTCGAAGGGCTCGCGGTCCCTCGGGGTCGGGGTGAGGAAGTCGGCGATCCAGTCCTTGCCGAGCCCGGCGCGGACGAGGTGCGCGGTGACCGGGTCGGCGGCCAGGCGGGTCCGGTAGGCGGGGCGGTGCCGGTTCAGCCAGGCGCGTTCGCCGGGGTGGGCGGCGCTTCCCAGGTGCAGCAGCTTCAGCGCGGCGAAGGTCTCGGCGAGCGGCGAGAGGACGAAACGGCTGCCGGCGAGCGTGTCGGCATTGATCTGCCACCAGCCCATGCCGCCCCGCCCCCCGGTCCACGCCGGTCCACGCCGACCTTTCGCTCCCGCGCGAAACAATAACGACCTGTCACCGGCTCTTTCAGACTCCGCTCATGCGCAGCTACCGACAGCTCTTCCGCACCCCGGAGTTCACGCCTCTCTTCCTCGCCTCCTCCGCCAACGTCCTGGCCCAGACGATCAGCGGTCTGGCCCTCGGCACGCTGGTGTTCCGGGCGACGGAATCTCCGCTGCTGTCGGCGGTGAGCATGTTCGGTCCGTCGCTGGCGCAGATGCTCGGGGCGACCTTCCTGCTGTCCGGTGCCGACCGGCTGCCCCCGCGGTCCGCGCTGACCGGCATCTCCCTCGTCTTCGCCGCCGCCACGGCCGTCCTCGCGCTGCCCGCCCTTCCCCTCTGGGCGGTCTTCGCCGTGATCCTCGGACAGGGCCTGGTCGCCTCGCTGGGCGGGGGAGTCCGCTGGGGGCTGGTGAACGAGATCCTCTCCAAGGACGGCTTCATGCTGGGGCGTTCGGTCTTCAACATGATGGCCGGGATCGCCCAGATCGTCGGGTACGCGACGGGCGGCCTGCTGGTGGCGGTCCTGTCGCCACGCCTGTCGCTCCTGCTGTCGGCGGCGCTGTACGTCGCGGCGGCCGCCGTGCTCCGGCTCGGCCTGACCCCGCGCCCGCCCCGCGCCCAGGGCCGCCCGTCGGTCGCGGCGACCTGGCGCAGCAACGCCCTGCTGTGGTCCTCCCGCCCCCGCCGCCTCGTCTTCCTCGCCCTGTGGATCCCCAACGGCCTCGTCGTCGGCTGTGAGTCCCTCTACGTCTCCTACGCCCCCGACGCCGCGGGCACGTTGTTCGCCTGCGCGGCGCTGGGGATGTTCGTCGGCGACGTGACGGTGGGCCGCCTGGTGCCGCCCCGGTTGCGCCCGCGCCTCGGCATCCCGCTGCTGGCGCTGCTGGCCGTGCCGTACGTGTTCTTCGCGCTGCGCCCGGGGGTGCCGGTGGCGGCCGTCGCCGTGGCCGTGGCCTCGGTCGGCTTCGGTGCGAGTCTCGTTCAGCAGGAGCGCCTGATGGCCCTGACCCCGGACGAACTCAGCGGCCACGCCCTGGGGTTGCACGGCGCCGGGATGCTCACGATGCAGGGAGTGAGCGCGGCGCTCGCGGGGTCGGTGGCCCAGCTGACGTCCCCGGCGACGGCGATGACGGTGATGGCCGTGGCGTCCCTCGCGGTGACCCTGTCGCTGACGGTGGCGAGCCTGCGGCACGCGGAGGAGGGCGGGCTGGTGGCGACGGGCCGGGGCTGACAGCCGGCCGGCACCGCGGTGCCGGTCAGCCCAGCGTCAGCGGGGGACGCGATTGTTGGTGGGTACGACGTCCGCTACGGCAGCGGAGTCGGCGGTGTCGCCGCCGGCCGGATGACCCTGGCCCTGCTGCCCGAGGTGATGCGCGCGGTCTTCGACATCGAGAAGATCGAGAGGGGCGTCAACTTCGGCCTGGACAAGGTGCGTTTTCCCCGCCCGATACCGGTGGGCGCCCGCGTCCGCGGCGCCAAGCCGGCCGGCGAGGTGGAGGTCGACGGACAGCCGCATTCGGCGTGCGTAGAGGGGAGTTTTTCCCACCGCGTCACCACCCCGACCCTCGCAAGAATGAGTGCACGGGCGCTTCGGCCCACGTACCGCACAGGCAGCAGAGAGGAGCGAGCCGTATGGACCGCACGATGCAGCTCGGGGTGAATCGCACGCCGGACGAGATCAGGGGATTCTCCGTCGCAGCCGGATTGGTGGGGCTGCGCAGGGCAATGGCCCTGTGCTGGATGGCGTCGGCGGCCCTCGGCCGGTCCCTGGCGGTCTCCGGGGCGATCAGCCTGGTGGGACCCGGCCTCGGCATGGTGCCGCGCGCCATGGAGGGCGTACGCAATCTGGCGGCCCGTCAGCGCGAGCTGGCGCTGCGCTGGTCGGGCGTGGAGATCCCGGGCCCGCCCGGCCCGCTGCCGCCCGCACCCGCGGGCGCCTCCGGGGCGGTCGCCCGCTACCGGTGGATCATGACCGACCCGCAGACCCGGCGGGAGTACGTCTGGGTGCTGGCCGACCCGCTGGCCGGCGCGTTCTTCGCCTTCTTCCCGATCGCGCTGGTCCTCAGCGGGGTGTGGGGCATCTTCCTCGCCTTCTCCGGCGCCCCGCTGGCCGTCGAGTGGGACGGCCTGTGGTACCAGTTCATCCCGGTCGAGGGCCGGGCCACCGCCGTACTCGCCGGTGTCCTCGGCGTCCTGCAGCTGCCGCTGGCCCTGTGGTCGGCGCCGCGCGCCGTGCGCCGGCACGCCCTGTACACCCGGGCGATGCTCGCCCCGAGCGAGAGCGAGCTGATGGCCGGCCGCATCCAGCACCTGGCTGCCACCCGCTCCGACGCCGTCGACACGCAGATGGCCGAGATCCGCCGTATCGAACGCGACCTGCACGACGGAGCCCAGGCCCGCCTGGTGGCGATGGGCATGACCCTGGACGCCGCCGAGCACCTGCTGGAGACCAACCCCGAGGCCGTCCGCGCCCTCCTCATCGAGGCGCGCGAGTCCTCCTCCAAGGCGCTGGAGGAACTGCGCAACCTGGTTCGCGGCATCCACCCGCCGGTCCTCGCCGACCGTGGACTCGCCGACGCGGTACGGGCGTTGGCCATGGTCTGCCCGGTCCGCACCGAGGTCCAGGTCGACCTGCCGGGCCGCCCCGAGATGCCGGTCGAGTCGGCCGCGTACTTCGCGATCTCGGAGATCCTCACCAACGTCGCCAAGCACTCCGGCGCCGACCGGGCGTGGATCGACATCCGTTACGATCGCGGAATGCTGCGCATCACCGTCACCGACGACGGCCACGGTGGCGCGGACGCCTCGCGCGGCAGCGGCCTGCGGGGTATCGAGCGACGGCTCGCCACGTTCGACGGGGTGCTCGCCGTGAACAGCCCCCTGAACGGCCCGACCATGGTGACGATGGAGCTTCCGTGCGTATTGCCCTCGCCGAAGACCACTTCCTCCTGAGGGACGGGCTCATCCGCCTCCTCGGCGCCTACGGCCACGAGGTCGTGGCCGCCGTGGACAACGGTACGGAACTGCTGGACGCGCTCATCAAGGAGCAGCCGGACGTCGCGGTCGTCGACGTCCGGCTGCCGCCGACGTTCACCGACGAGGGCCTGCGCGCGGTGCTGGCGGCCCGCGAACGGATGCCGGACCTGCCGGTCCTGCTCCTCTCCCAGTACGTGGAGCCGCTCTACGCACGGGAGTTGCTGTCCAGCGGGGGCCGGGGCGTCGGCTACATGCTGAAGGACCGCGTCACCAACGGCACCCAGTTCCTCGACTCCATCCGCCGCGTGGCCGAGGGCGGCACCGCGATGGACCCCGAGGTGATCTCCCAGCTCCTCGTCCGCAAGGAACGCGACGAGGCTGTGGGCAGCCTCTCCGGGCGCGAGCGCGAGGTTCTGGAGTGGGTGGCCCAGGGCCGCTCCAACGCGGGCATCGCACAAGGCCTGTTCATCTCGGAGAAGGCCGTCGCCAAGCACATCAGCAACATCTTCACCAAGCTGGGGCTGCTGCCGGGCGATGCGGACAACCGGCGGGTGCTGGCGGTGCTGGCGTATCTGGATCAGTGACGGTGTGACGGTCCCCGGCCCGAGCCCGCGAAGGACGGCTTGACGGCTTGCTCACCGGCCTTGTTCCACGTACTCCTTGAACTGCTCGAGATCACTACGGACGACCCGCTCGATGGCGTTGGCCTGGGCGAACCCTTTCGGCCCGCCGAAGGCCTCCCGGACGGTGCCGGGGTCGTACTCGAGCCGTGCCTGCACCCGGGTGCGGTTCCGGTCGATCGGCAGCAGCGAGAACGAACCCGCGAGGTCGGGACCGCCCGTGGTACGCCACTCCAGCACACGTTCCCCCGCCCGATCGGAAACCACGGCCTCGAACTCCCGAGCCCGCCCCCCGGTCTCCACGTCCAGATGCGCCCGGCCTCCGGCCTCCGTACGGGCGTCGCGCACTCCCGCCAGGAAGCGCGGATAGTCACCCACCCGGTGAAGCCTCTCCCAGGCCGTGTCGATCGGAACTCCCACATCGACGTGTTCTTCGAGGGTGCTCATGGCCCACCTCCACGTCCGGCTCATAGAGCATGACCTGCTGCTTCCAGTGTGCGCCCGTACGCGTCTGGTGGCCCGCTCCACCATTGCCGCAGTCCGGCGCACCCTGACGCCAGGCGCGTCGTTAGGATCGCCATGAAGATCATCGCTACCGCCGCGCTTGCCGCCGCGACCCTCATCCTGACCGCCGCCGTCCCCGCCTCGGCAGACGGGGACCGCGAGACTCGCCAAGCCGGCCTGAAGGGCTCGACCAACTCTGTGGTCACCCCCGAAAACAACATCCCCATGAGGATCAACGTCGACGAGAGCGCGGACAGCGACCTCCCGCAGGGAATCCTTCCGCGCATCATGGGCCAGCTCCTCTAGCGCGTCCGAGTGAAGCGGAGCCGGTGCCGGGTAGGGCGGGGACGTCACGTCCGTCCCCGCCGCTGCCGGTGGCGCACGGCCGCTCATCGCCCCGTCAAGGTGGCACATGCATCACACATGCATCATGCATGCATCACATATGAGTCAAAGATGCAAAAATCGATACATGTGGCGCGGGGAGGGACGCCGATGGATCTGGACACTGTCGCCGACGAGCTGTACGGCCTGCGGCCGGAGGAATTCATCCCCGCCCGCGCCGCACGTGCGGCCGCAGCCCGCACGGCCGGCGACCGCGCCCTGGCAGACCGGATCACCAAGCTGCGCCGCCCGAGCCTGTCGGCCTGGGCCAGCAACATCCTCGTCCGGGAACACCGCAGCGAGGTCGAACCCCTGCTCCGCCTCGGAGAGGGACTGAGGCAGGCACATCGCGACCTGGACGGCGCCCAGCTGCGCGAGCTCAGCCGCAGGCAACGGACCCTGATCAATGCGCTGTCCCGCCAAGCCGGACAACTGGCCGCACAGGCGGGCCACCCCATCAGCGACGCCGCCCGACACGAAGTCGAAAGCACCCTGCGCGCCGCCCTCGCAGACCCCGAGGCCGCCCGGGAATGGGCGAGCGGCAGACTCAGCAAGCCCTTCGGTCCCGCCACCGACTTCCCCACAATCACCGAGCACGCAGCCCCACGCCGCGCCCCCGCCGCAC
>NZ_LLZG01000353.1 GCF_001509475.1 Streptomyces regalis | reverse complement strand
GTCTGACAATTCCCGCCTGCCCCGCGACGCCTGGCACGCACTCCCCCAGAGGGGGGACCCCCAGCCGCGTTGCCGAACCGCCCACGTGGCTCCTCCCCCCCCCGGCGCGAACCGGCTTCGCTCGGCTCGCGCGGGGGCACCCCCATCGAGGGCGGCTCCGGCGCCTTGCGATCGCACGCTCCCCCACGCTCGAACAACCTCGC
>NZ_LLZG01000352.1 GCF_001509475.1 Streptomyces regalis | reverse complement strand
GCAGGACGGGGCCCCGCGTCCTTCACGGGGCGCGGCCGACCCGGGTGATGCAGGCGGTGAGGGCGCGGGCGAGAACAGTGGGAGCGGCCCTGCGGGTCGTTCAATGGCACATGGGCTCGCGGCCGACTCGAAGTCCGGCAGCGCGGATGCCGTGCGCGAAGCCACTCCGCCGCCGCTCCGCCCCGAGAACCGCTCGCAGGACG
>NZ_LLZG01000351.1 GCF_001509475.1 Streptomyces regalis | reverse complement strand
CGCCTCTCCCGAGCGAGCCCTCTCTGTGGATGACTTCCTCCCGGACGGTTCTCCCGCAGCTGCACCTTCCGTGGATGGCTCGCTCGCAGTCAGCTCCTGCATGGGCGGCTTACCCTCGCACGGCCTCTCCGAGGCCGGTCTTCCCGTGGGCGGCTCTCCCGCGGCCAGTCCCTCCTCAGGCGCCTCTCCCGAGCGAGCCCTCTC
>NZ_LLZG01000350.1 GCF_001509475.1 Streptomyces regalis | reverse complement strand
CTGTTGGTGTCCGTCGGCCGATCAGCCCTGCTTGGCTCCGCGTCCTGTTGGTGTCTGCCACCGGATCTGTCGTGCCCGGCCCCGCGCCCTTGTGGTGGCTGCTGCCCGATCAGTTGTGCTCGATTCCGCGTCCGGTGGTGTCTGCTGTTCGACCAGTCGTGCCCGGCTCCACGTCCTGTTGGTGTCCGTCGGCCGATCAGCCCTG
>NZ_LLZG01000349.1 GCF_001509475.1 Streptomyces regalis | reverse complement strand
CGTGACCCGGATTGGTTCAAGCGCGCCGTCTTCTACGAGGTCCTGGTCCGCTCCTTCCAGGACAGCAACGGCGACGGCGTCGGCGACCTCAAAGGCCTCACCGCCAAACTCGACTACCTGCAATGGCTCGGCGTCGACTGCCTGTGGCTGCCGCCCTTCTTCAAATCACCCCTGCGCGACGGCGGCTACGACGTCTCCGACTACAC
>NZ_LLZG01000348.1 GCF_001509475.1 Streptomyces regalis | reverse complement strand
GCGTAGTGAGGCGAAGGCCCCTGCGGGTGGGTGGGGGCTAGGGATGGGGGCGTCTCGTCCTCGAACGCCGGACGGGCTGAAATGCACGGACCGGCGCTGAGAAGTGACCGTCGGCGTAGTGAGGCGAAGGCCCCTGCGGGTGGGTGGGGGCTAGGGATGGGGGCGTCTCGTCCTCGAACGCCGGACGGGCTGAAATGCACGGACCGGCGCTG
>NZ_LLZG01000347.1 GCF_001509475.1 Streptomyces regalis | reverse complement strand
GTTCAGCTTCTTCGCGAAGGCCTGCCTGGCGAGGATGATGCCGCCGCGCGGGCCGCCGAGGGTCTTGTGGGTCGTGGACGTGACGACGTCCGCGTACTCGACGGGATTGGGGTGCAGACCCGCCGCGACCAGACCCGCGAAGTGCGCCATGTCGACCCACAGGTACGCCTCGACCTCGTCGGCGATCCGCCGGAACTCGGCGAAGTCCAGCTGCCGC